>JAZRLY010000013.1:0-27848 GCA_045647065.1 Acutalibacteraceae bacterium | reverse complement strand
ATTGACGATTCCCGCCAGTGTGAGCATAATGAGATTCCTGATTTTAAATTTCTTCAATTGCTGAAGCATTCGCACCATCCTTTCAATAAAAATAAAAGGCAGTGGTTAAAAAAACCGCTGCCGCATTATTTTGACTTATGCTTCCTTAACAACTACCTGCTTGCCGTTATAGTAACCGCACTCGGGGCAAAGTCTGTGAGATCTCTTGTACTCACCGCAGTTTGAGCACTTTTCAAGCTGGGGAGCAGACATCTTCCATACGTTTGAACGTCTCTTATCTCTTCTTGCCTTTGAAACTCTTCTCTTGGGTACTGCCATGCCTAAGCACCTCCTTAATTAATGTGCTTTTATTAAACCGTCCGGTTTTTTACTAATTATCCAAAAGCTGCATAAGCGCCGCCAATCTTGGGTCAACTTCTTTTTCGCAGCTGCATGAACCTGTGTTAAGATCCTTGCCGCATCTCGGACAGATTCCCTTGCAGTCTTCATCGCAAAGAAACTTTGCAGGAAGATCAAGAAAAATATCCTCGGTTATGAGCGGATCCAAATCAAAACGAAGCTCGTTGACAAGCAAAAGCTCGTCATTCTTTTCATCGTTAAGATGCGTAACAAGGGTGTGAAAAATATCGATCTCAAGCGGAACATTGATCGGCTTTGCACAACGGTCGCAATCCATATCGAGAACGAACTCCGCTTTTGCACGCAGTTCAACTATTCCCGTGTAATTGCCCGCGGAACCGCTGACCTTTACCGGAGAGGTGAAAGGCTTTGCACCGCTGAGTTCACAGTCGGATAAATCAAGCTCAAAGCTGAAATCTCTGACCATTCCCTCGTTGTTAAAAATAGGCTCTAAATCCAATATCATAAATTTTCACCTAAAAATCACGCACAAAATATTATAAAGGTGTTTGCGTAATTTGTCAACTAAATTTTTGATTTAAATTCAGATTTTTTCGCAAAAATCGAAAATTCTTGCAGGAAGATCGCTTTCATCACATGAAATGGTGAATGTGATGTCCTGTTCTGCAGTTTTGCTGAGCTCTGCAACCTTCTCAAGGAAGTTTGCAAGTGCTTCATAATCTCTGCCGCCGATTTTGAGAGTTGCGTCAACAAGGATATCGGTGATATCGTGGTCGCCTGCAACGAGGCCGCAAAGGAAGCCGTAGAATGCATCATAGCCGCTTACCTGATAGTGGTCTGTTTCAACGAGTCTTGCTCTGTAGTTAACATTATAAGTCAAGAGTCTTTCTTTCTCAACGCAAACAACGTTGCCGTTTGACTTTTCAACTGCACCGTTTACGAGGTCGATAAGTCTCTTTGTTTTTCCTGCGCCTTTGTTACCGATAATAAGATAGATCATTTTGAATATCCTCCTGTATTTTATTTAAGTCTTGCTTCAAGCTCTTCCTTCTGAGCCTCGTAACCGGGCTTTCCGAGAAGAGCGAACATATTCTTTTTATAGCTTTCTACGCCGGGCTGATCAAAGGGATTAACACCGAGAATGTAACCCGAAAGACCGCAAGCCTTTTCGAAGAAATAAATCATCCAACCAAGATTGTATTCATCCTGCTTGTCGATTTCAATAAGAATGTTGGGAACATCGCCGTCTGAATGAGCGAGAACAGTTCCCGCGAAAGCTTTGCTGTTAACATAATGAACAGTTTTGCCTGCAACGAAGTTGAGACCGTCGCCGTTGATATCGTCAAACTCGATTTCAACATCATTTGCGGGTTCATTTACCCACATAACCGTTTCAAACAGCTTGCGTTCGCCTTCCTGAATATACTGACCGAGTGAATGAAGATCTGTTGAGAAAATAGCCGATGCAGGGAAAATACCCTTGTTTTCTTTGCCTTCACTTTCGCCGTAAAGCTGCTTGAACCATTCGCACCACATTGTCATCGAAGGCTCATAAGCTGCGAGCATCTCAATCGATTTGCCACCGCGGTAAAGAATGTTTCTTATTGCCGCATATTTATAACAATCGTTGGTCATTACATCGTCTTTCGAATAAGCTTCTCTTGCATCAGCGGCGCCCTTCATAAGAGCATCGATATCGATTCCTGCAACAGCAATGGGAAGCAGACCGACTGCGGTAAGAACGGAATATCTTCCGCCTACATCGTCGGGCACAACAAAGGTTTTATAGCCTTCATTGTCTGCAAGGGCTTTGAGAGCACCCTTTGCTTTATCTGTTGTAACGTAAATTCTCTTTGCTGCTTCTTCCTTGCCGTACTTATCTTCAAGAAGCTTCTTGAAAATACGGAAAGCGATTGCAGGCTCGGTAGTAGTGCCCGATTTTGAGATAACGTTAACTGAAAAATCCTTACCTTCAACAAGCTTCATAAGTTCCGCAACAGATGAAGAGCTGATTGTGTTACCGCCGTAGTAAATATCGGGAGTATCTTTTTTGATAAGGTTATAGTTGTTTGATTTGATGAATTCGATTACGGCTCTTGCACCGAGATATGAACCGCCGATACCGAGAACGATAAGCACTTCGGAATCCTTTTTGATTTTTTCGGCGCATTCCTTGATTTCTGCGAATTCTGCCTTGTCGTAGTTAACGGGAAGGTCAATCCAGCCAAGAAAATCGCTGCCTGCACCTGTTCCCTCGTGAAGCATTGCGTGAGCCTTTGAAACCTCGGGCTGCATCGCTTCGAGCTTCTCTCTGCACGCATATTCACCCGCGTACTTGAGATTGAGTTTGATTGCCATGTGTCTGTACACCCCACTATAAATGCTGAGTTGAGTTTATTTAATATATTTTACCCTATAAAAGCGTTCTTTGCAACACCTAAAAGCAAAATAATATAAAAAATTTTTTCTTGAGTGTGGGTTTTTGGCATCATGCAGTTTATATATGTATAGTATAACATAAATTTATATCAAATGCAAACCGAATTTGTAACCCGAATCGATGAACCGTAATATATTATAAATAGCGAACTAAACGGAGGTTTTATTTATGGACAGACGAGAACTTGAAAAGCTTATGGATAAATACAAACAGGAAATGCTTGAATTTCAGAGAAAAAACAATCTTTCAGGATATTCTTCAACAGTCAATCCCGAGGACGAACGTGAAACAAGAATGGATGAAGCGCTCAGAAACAACACGCCTTTTGAGCGCGACAGAAGCAATCCTCTTCCTGATGCGGAAATAAGCGTAACGGAAGAATCCGAAGAGGACATACCTCAGACCATTTCCGTTCAGGCCCCTGTTCAGGATATTGCACTTCCCGGAGACACATCCCCCGACATTGAGCGCAATCTGCGCAGAAACTGCGAGAATCTCCCCGATAATGCAACCAACGAGCAAAAGGCAAGATGCCGCAATATCAACGATTTTCTTGCCACAAACACGGAAAGCGGTTCACTGAAAGTTGAGGCGTTCGCTTCCGACAGAGCTTTTGGCATACCGAGCGCAAGGGTAGTGGTTTTTCTTGAGCTTCCCGGAGGTAATGTTGCCGTTTTTGACGGACTGACCGATATCAGTGGCTCAACAGAAAGCATACGACTCCCCGCTCCGCCGAAATCGATTTCCCAATCACCGCAGACTGGGGCGAATCCCAGACTGCCGTATGCGGTTTACTCGGTGTATGTTGAGCATCCCGACTATGTAAGGTCTGTTTTCACGAATGTACCCGTTTTTTCGGGCATAGAATCCATTCAGCCAGTGAGAATGCTTGCAAAAGCCGCGGGTCTTGACGAACCCGAACCCATTGTTGTTGACGAAACAACACTCAACACACTAAGGAACGAGGCGAGATAAAATGGCAGTGACACCCGTTATCCCCGACTATATAACCGTTCATCTCGGAACCCCGAATTCCAATGCGCGAAATGTGCGTGTTCCGTTCACCGACTATATAAAAAATGTTGCGTCGAGCGAAATTTACCCCTCGTGGCCCGAAAGCGCAATCAGGGCAAATATCTATGCTCAGGTTTCTTTTGCACTCAACAGAATTTTTACCGAATATTACCGTAGCAGAGGTTATAACTTCGATATAACAAACTCCACATCCTATGACCAGGCATATGTTGACGGCAGAGATATTTTTTCAAATGTTTCAAGAATTGTTGATGAACTTTTCAACGATTATGTAACCAAAGGCAGTCAGATTCAGCCGTATTTCACCGAGTACTGCGACGGCAGAAGCGTAACCTGCCGCGGACTTTCCCAATGGGGCACGGTAACACTTGCAAATCAGGGCAGAACGCCCTATCAGATTCTGCAGAATTATTACGGCAACGATGTCAACATAGTGCGGAATGCACCCGTCAAAAACATTCCCGAATCTTACCCCGGCAGACTGTTAAGAATCGGTTCTTACGGCGGGGAGGACATCCGTACAATTCAGCGTCAGCTCAACAGAATCAGGCAGAATTATCCTGCTATTCCGAGAATTCCCGACCCTAACGGATTTTTTGATTCCGCAACACGCGCGGCAGTAATAAAATTCCAGCAGATTTTTAACCTCACGCCTGACGGAATAGTCGGAAAGGCAACGTGGTACAAAATCAAGCAGATTTATAACGCCGTCAAAAAACTTTCCGAGCTTTATTCGGAGGGCATAACCATAACCGAAGTCGAAAGAATATTCAGCGAGGTTATTCGCAGAGGCGACAGAGGCAGAGATGTGAGAACCATTCAGTACTTTCTCAATTTCCTCGGGTTCTTCAATGACAGACTGCCGCAGATTACTGTTGACGGAATATTCGGGCCTGCAACAGAAAATGCCGTGAGGACATTTCAAAGTGAATACGGGCTTACTGTTGACGGCATAGTCGGCAGAGCAACATGGAACGCAATACTCGATGCATATGACAGCACGCTCAACTCTCTGCCCGATGAATACCGTTCATATTCTTCTCTTCTTTATCCCGGCTACACACTCACAACAGGATCAAGCGGAAATGTTGTGACGCAGGTACAGACCTTCCTGCGCACGATCGCACAAAATAATAACACCGTGCCTCTGATTACCGTTGACGGCGTTTACGGTAATCAGACGCGGGACGCAGTCATTGCCGTGCAAAGGCTTGCAGGGATCGAGCAGACAGGCGCAGTCGGTCCGCTGACGTGGAATGCGATTGTTAACCTTTATAATGAATACAGATAATTTAATTGAAAATAATAGATGTATCAAATCATAAAGGAAGATGGGAATGGAGAGAACTTTTTCGACAGACTATGCCTCAAACATCACTCTGCTTGATAATGAACTCAGACTGAACGCAAGCTTCGATGTTGTAGGAAGAGAAATAAAAATCGACAAGCGCAACGCCAAGCTGTATTTCATTGACGGCTTCTGCAAGGATGAAATCATGGTCAAAATTATGACCTATTTTATGAATGCGGAAGAGAAGGAACTGAAATCGCTCAAAACAACGCGGGAATTCGCCAACAAATATGTTCCCTATGTCGAAACGGACATTCACGCAAAGGTTGACGATTTTGTAAAAGCCGTTCTTTCGGGCGCAATCGGAATGGTTGTTGAAGGCTATCCCGAGGCGGTTATGATTGATGCGCGTACCTACCCCGTGCGCTCTGTGGGTGAACCCGAAAACGACAGGGTGCTCAGAGGTCCGCACGACGGCTTTGTTGAAACGCTTGTGTTCAACACCGCTCTGATACGCCGAAGAATCCGTGACACAAATCTTACTATGGAAATTCATTCCGTCGGCAAAAAATCAAAGACAGATGTTGTTATCTGCTTTATGCAAGGCAGAGTAAACGAAAAAATGCTGAATGCTCTGCGCAAAAAACTTGATTCGATTTCCGTCAATTCTCTCTCGATGAGTCAGCAAAGTCTTATTGATTGCCTTGTGCCAAAACAATGGCTTAACCCGTTCCCAAAGGTCAGATATACCGAAAGACCCGATGCTGTTGCAGCGAGCGTGCTTGAAGGCAGTATGGTTGTGCTTACCGATAACTCCCCTGCCGCAATGATAATCCCGTCGGGCATTTTCGATTTTCTTCAGGACACAAATGACTACTATATGTCACCCGTCATCGGCTCATATATGAGAATAATCCGCATGTTTATTTTTGCGATGACGATGCTGCTTATTCCGATATGGCTGCTTCTGATTCAGAATCCCGATTATATTCCCGAATGGCTGAATTTTATAAAAATTGAGGAAGAGTATACACTTCCGATTGTCGCCCAGCTCTTTATCGTTGAGGTTGTTATCGATGCGATAAAACTCGCTTCAATCAACACTCCGCAGTCGCTCAGCGGTTCGTTCGGCGTTATCGGTGCGCTTGTGCTGGGTGAATTCGCGGTTTCGGCAGGATGGTTTGTGCCCGAGGTTGTGCTTTATATGGCTTTTGTCGCGCTCACAAATTTCACTCAGCCCAGTTTCGAACTCGGCTATGCATTCAAGCTTTTTCGTATGATGCTCATTGCTCTGATAGCTCTCTTTAATATATGGGGATTTGTTGCGGGAATTCTGATTATCATTATTGAAATCGCAACAACGAGAACCGTTACGGGGCAATGCTACCTTTTCCCTCTCATTCCCTTCAATGGTTCTTCGCTCATCAGCCTGCTTCTGCGCAGACCGCTTAACAATAAAAACAATTAATTAACGGCGGCTTGAAACCAAGCCGCCGTTAATATCATATTTTACCTATGCAGAAGTCGCCTTCAACCGAGGTGATTTCTGTTTTTATTATGCCGTGAATCTCTCCGTCGCACGGAATTTTCACGGGTGTATAGTTCGCGGTGTACCCTTGTGCAAACCCCTCGTGATATTCCTCAACAAGCACTTCGAGAGTTTTGCCGATTTGATTTTTCAGAAACGCATTTCTGATTTCGTCTGCGGCGGCGGTCATTGCCGCTGCTCTTTTTTCTTTTTCACATTTCTCAATCTGATCGGGCATTTTTGCCGCAGGAGTTCCGGGTCTGATTGAATAAGGGAACACATGAACCTTTTCAAAACCGACTTTTTTAACAAAATCCATCGACGCTCTGAAATCTTCTGCGGTTTCGCCGGGAAATCCGACCATAACATCGGTTGTGATTGTTGTGCTGTCAAACGATTCCCTGAGCATTCGGCAAAGCGAATAATATTCGTCGCTGTTATAATGGCGGTTCATTCGTTTGAGGGTTGCATCGCATCCGCTCTGGAGCGAAATGTGGAACTGAGGACAGAATTCGGGAATTTTTGCAAGTCCGTCAATTATTTCATCTGTTATATGGTCGGGTTCAAGTGAACCAAGACGCACTCTCTTTATCCCGTCAAAGGACGCCGCAACTCTGACAGCGTCAACGATGTTTTTATCTGTTCCGAGACCGTATGCGGAAAGATTGATGCCAACAAGAACTATCTCCGAAAATCCGTTTTTTTCAAGCTCAGCAATCTCGTTTTTCAGTTCATCAAGTGGCTTTGAGCGCACTCTGCCTCTTGCATATGGAATAATGCAATAAGAACAAAAGCGGTTGCATCCATCCTCAATTTTAACATTTGCTCTTGTTCTTTCACGGAATGAACTGATTGTATCGCCCGCAAATTCATCACCCGTTTTATGAATATCCACGGCAAAAATTCTTCCGCTTCCGTTGATGAACTGCATTATATAATCGTGAAGGAAACGGTTACTTTTGTTGCCGATAACGATATCCGCTTCATAAAGCTTTTCACCGTATTCGGGGAATGCCTGAGTCATGCATCCCGTGAGCACAACGATGCTTTCGGGGTGCTGTTTTTTGAATCTGCGCACAGCCTGACGGGTTTTGCGATCGCTTTCAGCAGTAACCGTGCACGAATTTATTATATAAACATCTGCTTCATCCGAATGGTCGGTAATAATAAAACCGTGCCTTTCGAGATTCTGCGCCATAGCCTGGGATTCATATTGATTCACCTTGCATCCGAGTGTATAAAATGCAGCTTTCATCGGCTTCTCCTTTTTTCTGAACTGTTCACATTATATCAAAAAAAATTGTGATAATCAATCATATTTATTTCATATATTCTCTTGAAGGGAGAGATAATATGAATTTACTGCGCAAATATTTTTTGACGGCGTTGCTTTCCGTCGCATTCATCGCAAATCTATGCATCTTTTCTTATGCCGAGGAAGCTGCCCCGCCCGTTGAAATCAAAGCAAAAGCCGCTGTGCTGATGGATGCTGCAACAGGCAAAGTTCTTATGAAACTCAACGAAAACCAGAAAGTTTATCCCGCATCAGTTACAAAGATTATGCCCTTGTTATTGATCACTGAAGCAATCGACAACGGTAAAATCGCACTCAGCGATGTTGTTACCGTCTCGGGCAGTGCCGCATCAAAAGGCGGGTCACAAATCTGGCTGAAAGAGGGCGAGCAGATGACGGTTGATGACCTGCTCAAGGCTACCGCCGTTTACAGCGCAAACGATGCATGCACTGCACTCGGAGAATACCTTGCAGGAAGTGATGAAGCATTCGTGAAAATGCTCAACGAGCGCGCCGCGGAGCTTGGAATGAAAAACTCTCATTTTGAAAACTGCACAGGTCTTGATGACACAACAGAAAATCATCTCACTACGGCTCTCGATGTTGCAACAATGTCAAGAGAACTTCTCAAACACGAACTTATCACAAATTATACAACAATATGGATGGATTCGCTCCGCGAAGGGCAGACCGAACTTGTCAACACAAACAAGCTTGTTCGATTCTACGAAGGCACAACGGGTCTTAAAACGGGCACTACTTCAAAGGCAGGTTGCTGTGTTTCTGCAAGTGCGCTTCGTGACGGAACTCATCTTATCGCGGTTGTTATGGGAAGCGACAACAGCAGCGACCGTTTTGAAACCGCAAAAGCAATGCTTAACTGGGGATTTGCGAATTATTCAACCGTTACACCCGAGATTGACACAACTCTGATTCCTGATGTCGGAGTTATCAACGGTGTTGTTGAATCACTCAAGCCGAAGATTCCAATTCCCGGATCATTTCTTATTGAAAAAGGCAGAGAAACCGAAATTACCCAGACAATTGATGTTGCTGTCGATGTTGCCGCACCGGTTGAGCAAGGTCAGATACTCGGCACGGTTACATTCCGACTCGGTGATGAGGTTCTCGGAGAATACAACATAACCGCACCTGACAAAATTGAGCCGTTGACATTTAAGATTGTTTTTATGAGAATTATTTCATCCTTCGCAAAATAAACCGAACCCCCCGGCTAAGCCGAGGGGTTCAATTTATTCAAGGAATCAGTCTTCCTTTTTTCTTCTTGTGATTACATATGCTGCAGCTGCTGCACCTGAGATAACTGCAAATGCTGCTACACCTGCAACCGAACCTGTGTCGGGAATTACAACATCAACATCTGCGCCGACATCTTCCCAGGTTGCTTCAAAGACGAGGTCTGTGTTGCCCATCTTCTCGGGAACTTCGGGGTTCCAACCTGCAAATTCTGCACCATCCTTGGTAGGATCTGCGGGAACGGGAATCTTTGTTCCTTCAACAACCTTGTAAACCTTGTAAACTTCGCCGTCAACCATAAATGTTACGGTGTGAGTGTGTCTTACAAGGTGAGCTGCACCGATGATAACAATGATGCCGCCAACGATTGAAATGCCGGTGATGATTGCTGCATTAGCACCAATTACGGAACCAATAACAACACCTGAAACAACTGTTCCGCCGATTACAAGGCCGACAAATGTCTTGTCGATTTCCCACTGAGCTTCAAACTCTACATTTTCGCCGGGCATTGTTGCGGGAACTTCAGGCTCCCAGCCAACGAATACGAAACCGAACTTTGTGGGATTTGCGGGAACGGGAATTGTGTCGCCTTCTTCAAGAACATAGAGTGCGTAAGTCTTGCCGTCAACAACATATCTTGCGCTGAACTGCTCGCCTTCTACGGGAGCCTTAACCCACTTAGCTGTGTAAGTAAGGTCCTTAGCGGGCATTGTTGAAGCAACTGCGGGTTCCCAACCTGCGAAGAGGTAGCCTTCCTTAGCGGGGTCTGCGGGAACAGGAACTTCTGATGCAAACTTAACATCAGCATATTCCTTGTAAACATTACCTGCTTCAATGAGGTATGTTACTTTATAGCTGTTGATTTCAAGGTTTGCATATGCATCGATGTCTTCATCGCCCATTGTTGCGGGAAGAGGATTGCCGTCCTTATCAGTCCAACCGTTGAATGTAAATCCTTCAACCTCAACTTCGGGATGAACAAGTGCGTCGCCTTCCTTGAAGGTCTTTGTTGTGTAAGCTTCTGCTACGCCGCCTTCACCCTTGACAAGGTAGTAGTTAACCTTGTGTGATTCGGGTTCGGGAATTACTTCCTTCCAGGTTGCCTTAACAGTAAGGTCTGAAGCAGGCATCTTGCCGTCTTCAGGGATACCTTCCCAGCCTGTGAACTCATAGCCGTCTCTTATGGGAACGGGAAGTTCACCGATTGCTTCGCCTTCAGCGAGTTCTTTTTCAACTGAAGTTTTGCCGTCTGCAAAAGCACCGCCGTTAGCATCTGCTACGAAATCAAATGTTTCAACGCCGGGTACTGCTTCCCAGATTGCCTTAACGGTAAGGTCGTTTGCAGGCATCTTCTTGGGAAGTGCGGGCTCCCAACCCTTGAATGTGAAGCCATCTCTTGTGGGATCTGCAGGCTCTGTTACATCCGCATCATATTCAT
Source organism: Acutalibacteraceae bacterium (assembly GCA_045647065.1). GTDB lineage: Bacteria > Bacillota > Clostridia > Oscillospirales > Acutalibacteraceae > CAG-177. Next base: position 17,202 of record JAZRLY010000013.1, on the reverse strand, counting down.
ATGTTGCAGAGGGAACGCTGCTGCCGCCGTTTGAATCAAATGTGATTGTGTATTCGTTAATCTTCCAGTCAGCTGTTGCATCAATGGGGCCATCGGGCATTGTGTCAGGAATAGGATCGCCATTCTTATCAACCCAGCCATTGAATGTGTAGCCTTCCTTCTGAGGAGCATCGGGAAGAATGTCATCAAGGTCTGTGCCATATTCAACACCGTCCTTAATGAACTGTGCCGAACCGTCTTCAAATTCACCGCCGTTGGCATCAAGAACTACGTCGTTCTTGTTGATTGACCAGTGACCGGTAACAATTGCATTGCTTTCAGGCATTGTGAACGATGTTACGATTGCGCCGTCATAATACCAGCCGTCGAATGTGTAACCTGTTGCTGAGGGAACAGCTTCAACTGTTACTGTTTCGCCTGCCTTAACATTAACGGGAGTGGGAATTGTTGCACCTGCGGGTGCGTTGCCATCATATGTGTAGATAACGGTATAAATCTTTTCATCAACAAGTTCCTTAGTCCATACACCTTCAAGGGTAACATCTGCTGAAGGCATTGTGAAGGTTGTAACAATTGTGCCGTTATAGTACCAGCCGCTGAATGTGTAACCTTCAAGAGCGGGAACTGAAGCAACTGTTACTGTTGTGCCTTCTGTTACCTTTGTTGCTGCAGGAAGTGCGGGTGCATTTTCGGGAACTGTTTCACCGATATATGCATAATCGAGAGTATAGTCAACGGGAACGATTTCTTTCCAGATTGCTGTAAGCTCTGTATTGCCTTCAGGCATTGTGAATGCATCGCCGATGCCGTATTCATTGCCGTCCTTATCCTGCCAGCATACAAATTCAAAGCCTGTACGCTCAGTCTTGGGAAGGTTGATTACTGCGCCGGGAAGGAGAGTCTTGTCAGCAACTGCTGAACCGCCGTCAGTGTTGAATGAAAGTGTGTATGCTGTGGGCTCAACTACAATTGCCTCATAGATAGCATAAAGAGTTGTTGCCTCGTCGGGCATACGGAAGTTGAAGTTTGCGGGATATGAAGCTCCGCTGCCGTCAGCCTGAGTATTCCAACCCTTGAACTCATAACCTTCAACATCACCAAGGTCTGCAAGCTTATGAGCTTCGCCTGCCTTGAGTTCCTTTGAAGCGGGAAGTGCGGGTGCGTTTGCAGGAGCATCTTCACCGTACGCAAAGCTGAGTGCATACTTAGCAGCTTCAGTTGTTGTGGGTTCTGTTGTGGGCTCTGTATCAGGTTCTGTATCGGGTTCTGTTGAGGGAGCTGTTGTGGGCTCGCCATCCTTTGACCACTTGGCTGTGAATGTCATATCACCCTTAACTACATACATATAGTTTGCGGGATACTTGACGCCGCTTTCATCATACCAATAATCAAATGTATAGCCTTCAAGTGCAAGTGCGGGAAGCATATATGCCTCGCCTGACTTGACATCTACAGAATCAAGCTCTGTTGCGCCTTCGGGTGCACCGCCTGCGTACTCAAAGTTGAGAGTATAGGTGGGAGCTGTTGTGGGCGCTGCTGTTGTGATTTCGCGATCCCATTTTGCTTCGAGTTCAACATCCCAATCGGGCATTGTGTAAACTGTGCCTGCGGGATAAGTATCTGTTCCGTCTGACCAACCTCTGAGAATGAATCCGTCCTTGGTTGATGCGGGAAGTCTGTATTCAGCGCCGGCTTCAAGCATAACATCGTCTACTTCGCTACCGCCGTTTTCGTTGAATGTGAGACCGTATTCAACAATCTGTGCCCAGCTTACAACGAGCTCTGCATCTGATTCGGGCATTGTAAATGTTTCGCCGGGAGCATATGTTGCACCATCGAATGTCCAGCCTGTGAATCTGTAGCCGTCGAGCGAGGGAAGAGCCTTGACTGTTGTTTCTTCACCTGCAATAAGTTCTACCGATGCGGGAAGTGCGGGAAGACCGGCTTCGTCAACATCGTATACATAGCTGAGAGTGAAGATTTCATTGAAGATGGGCTCAAGAACAAGGTCACTTGCGGGCATCTTGCCATCTGCAGGCATATTGTTCCATCCGCCGAATCTGAAGTTGTCCTTTGAGGGGTTTGCCTTTGTAAGAGCGGGAACTGCTTCGCCTTCAGCTGCACTGCCTGTATCATACTCATTGCCTGCAGCATCGAGATATGTTACGGTGTAAAGCTTTGTGAAGTCTGCTGTAAGAGTTACATTTTCAGCAGGCATTGTGAAGATTTCGCCGGGCTTGTAAAGGTTGCCTTCAGCATCCTTCCAACCGTTGAATCTGTAACCATCCTTGCTAAGTGTGGGAACAATGTAATCCTTGCCTTCGGGAAGCTTGGGATCAACCGCAATGGGTGTGCCGCCGTCTTCTTCGAATGTAAGAGTATAGGTAACTTCTTCCCAGATTGCCTTGAAGGTTTCATTCGAATCAAGGCCGATTTCTGTGCCGGGAGCGTATTCATTGCCTTCGCTGTCTACCCAACCGATGAGCTTGAAGCCTTCCTTGGTAATGTCGTCTTCTGTGGGAAGAACAACCTTTGAACCGTGGTAGCCGTTAACAACTGCATCGTTTTCGTCAGCAAATGTGCCGCCCATAGCATCGAATGTTGCTGTTCTTTCTGCAAGCTTGAAGTATGCAACAAGGCTGTTGTTACCATCAGCTGCAAGAGTTATCTTGAGAACGTTGTTTGAATTATCCTTATCGGGAACTACGCTGTTGTTGCTGATAAGGGTTGTGTAAGGAATTCTGACATCAGCTGTTGAAGCTGCATCGTCTGTGATTTCGATAACCTTGTTTTCCTCGCCGGTCTTGTTAATGACTGCACCTGCAATAAATTCTGTTGTGCCGTCTGCATTGAGAATTTCAATCATCGGAGTGATTGTGTAAGCAATGTTGCCGGGGAGAACTTCTTCCCACTGTGCGTAGAAGTCCATATCCTTTGCAGGCATTTCTGCAGGAACTGAGGGAAGCCAAGTGTAATTATATTCGCCGTCGTTTCTTACGGGAACGGGAGGAACAATTGCCTCGCCTGCTTCGTAAGTAACTTCGATCTTATCTACTGTGTTGCCGTCCTTATCTGTGAAGCTGCCACCGTTTGCATAGAATGTTGCGGTGTAAGTGGGTGTTGCCACATCTTCCCAGATTGCCTTAAGGTTAAGGCTGCCGTCAGGCATTGTTATTGTCTGAAGCTCACCGGGAGCATAAACAATCTTTTCTGTTGCATCATTTGCATCTGCCCAGCCCTTGAATGTCTTTTCATCTGTGGGCCATTCGGGATCTGCGGGAACGATTGCTGAAAGGTCTGAACCGAAGTCGATTTCATCCTCTGCGAAAATATCTTCGCCGTTTTCAAATGCGCCGCCGTTTGCATCAAGAGTAACAACATGCTTCTTGGCAATCCACTGTGCTTCAAGTGTTACATCGCCTGCGGGCATTACAAATACGGTAGGAGCTTCAGCATCTGCGGGGTTGTTATAAACCTTACCGTCTGCACTGCTCATCCAACCTGCGAATGTATAGCCTTCCTTCTGAACTGCAAGTCCGTCACGGACATTTACTGTTTCGTCAGTCTTGACCTTTTCGATTTCGCCTACGAGATTGTCGCCGTTCTTATATATTACATTATATATTACAGCGTTCCATGTTGCTGTGTATTCTGCACTTTCTGCAGGAAGTGTATCAGGAAGATCAACGTGCTTGCCATCTTCATCAATCCAACCGGCAAATGTGTAACCGGGCTTCTGGGGATCTGCAGGCTTGTTGTATTCTTCGTCAAACTTACCTGTGATAGGATCGATTGCATCAACGCCTTCACCGGGGTTGAAGGTAAGGGTTACTTCGTTGGGAACAAATACTGCATAGAAAGTCTTTCCTTCTGTGCTGTCCATCACGCCGAGATGTTCAGCTTCATCAGCTTCGGGGTCTGTTGACCAGCCCTCAAACTGGTGTCCGTATTTCTCGGGATCTTCGGGAGCAACGATTTCTTCACCGTAGGTTGTTGCATTTGTTGCATAGGGTTCTGCATCGTTTGCATCTTCATAGAAATATGCATTATAAACATTTGCGTCATCGCTTACGGGTTCGAACTCTGTATCGCCTGTGATAATGTAGGGGAATGAAACGGGATCGCCGTCCTTGAGCTGCCATACAAGCTCTGTGTAGCCTTCAGGAATATCGACTGCTTCGTATTCGTAGCCGTACCAGAGACCGTCTTCGTAGTGGATGATTTCGCCCTTGCTGTCATAGAAAGTTACTGAATATGTTTCTTCATCAGTGTCGCCAAAGGCATTATACATAGCGTTGAAGCTCATATTGCCGGTTGCGGTTGCGGGGATATCTGTATCCCAGTCAACGAATTCATATCCGGGCATTACGGGAACTTCAGGTGTTATTGTTGATTCGCCGAACTTATAAACATATCTCATTGTTCTCTCGCCGTTGGGGAAGGTTGCGCCTTCACCTGCATCGAAGAGGTAAACAATCTGAATAAATGCGGTTGCCTTGATGTCGTGTGCGGGCATCTTTTCAGGCATTGTTGCGATGGGGTTGCCCTCGCCGTCGGTTATTGTGAGTGAGAACTCGCTTGTGGGAAGTGAGTCAAACTCGGGAATATCCTGACCGAAGTAAACAAGCTCTGTTTCTTCATGTGAACCGCTGATATCTTCGTATTTATAAGTTAATTTATATTGATTTCTTGCGTAATAAGCTTTAAGCACGGAGGGGTTTTCGGGATCTGATTCCACGATAATGCTTTCTGAACTCTTTTCTGTGTCAAGAGTGAAACCGTCTCTTGCAACAGCCTGAAGAGGAACCAAAGTACCTGCTTCTGCATAGAACGAGTCAGTCTGTGTTGCTTCTGAGGGGTAGTTGCCGTTTACATCCATAAGATATGTTTCAACCTTATATTCTGCACGGCCACTGTTATCCCAGAGAGCATAAAGGGTGTAACCCTCATGTTCAAACTTTGTGTTGGGCTCGTCCACTGCAAGAGTTTCGAGAATCTTTGTTGTTACATTGAAACCGTAACCCTGAAGTGTTGTTGCATCCTTGCTCTTGAGATCAAGCGCTGCAACCATTTCTTCAGTAAGGGGATCTCCTGCTTTTGCATCGGGGAATACTTCCTTATCAATGAAACCGATGTTGTTGGAATTGAGCTTCCATCCGAGAGCAGCAATATCCGCATTGCTCATATTGCTGAAATCGATTGCTCTGAGAATTTCTTCTGAAACAGAAGCGCCCTTGGAAGTTTTGATTTTTGACCAGCCAAGGAGTCTGAAGCCTGCTCTCGAAAGATCATTCTCTTTTTCAGCAACAGCGCTTTCGATTGAACCTCCGATGATACCCTTGATTTCAGCAGTTGTTGCATCATCTGCAAATTCGCCGCCGTTTGCATCAAGAAGTACATCACTTGTGGTTGTGATCCAACCGATGTTGCTGATAAAGTTATCCTCAGAAACTTCCCACGCAGAACCCATGGGAGATACTTTGCGGTATGATGCACCGTATTTACCCTTCTGAACATTAACTGCAGGTGCGCTTACTCCGGCCTCGAAGGTTTCTATGGTACCTCTGAGGTTTGAAGGGATTTCTGCCTCACCTTTGCTATCAACAGTGTTTGTTTCGCCGTTGTTCTTAACGGTGAAATAGAATTCATCATACCAGTTATCGTTTGCATCGGTGAGCATAACCGTATTGGGGAATGCGTTCAGTTCGAATGAAACGTTACTGTAGATAAGATCCTTACCTTCAAAATCATCCGCCGAGATGAAGCCCTCTGAAACGAGGAAGCTGAACGGAGTATAGTCTGCAGGCTCAGGTCTGTAAGTTTTCTTTGATGTAAGTCTGCCCTGCTGCTGAACGCCACCGTTTGCAATCGCTACATAATTCTTCTGGTCAGTTGACGAAGAAGTTACGCCGGTAACATTCTGAGGGAAACTTGCGGGAGTCTCAAGCTTGCTGATATCATCCGATGCTTTGATTACCTCAAAGAAGTCTGAATCAAAAACAAGCGAGGTTGTGATACCGTGAGTGGCATAGTTTGTTGAAAGATAAACTCTTGCCTTTACGTATTCACCGGGGGCAGCGGTATTTGTCTCAACCCACTTTGCGGGGAGCGCGTTGCCCTCTGAGTCTGTTTTACCGCGGTTTTCGTTTCTGAAAAACTTAACGGTAAAAGTTACGGATTCATCACCCGCGTCGGGCTCTCCGACGACCGCAGCGGAAGCCGCAACCGACATCGAGCTGAAAATCATTACCAATGCAAGAAGCAAGGCTAATGATTTCTTCAAATGTTTCATAAGCATTTTCCTCCTTAATGCTTGAAAGCCGACAAGCGACACTTTCATATAATACAAGTCATTTTAGCATATTACAAATCTATTTTCAATAGCTTTTTAATATTATTTATATATAAATAATAGGGAATTTTTTATACAACTCCGACAAAATGACTGAAAACAGCATTTTATTCGGCTGTTTCAGTGTCAATAACCTTTGCTGCACGGATTTTTGCGAGTTCATACATCATGGTGTCTCTTGTCTTTCCGTGAACATTGAAAAAGAGGAGCGTTACGCCCTTCATAAATCTTCCGACTGCGGGAGCAAGAGCGAAAACCGCCCATAATCCCCGGAGCATCGCAGGATCAGTCTGAGGAATAACCTTTCCCGTAACATCGAGAAGAGGTTCGAAATGAATAGCGTCGATTATTACGCCGCTGAGAATATTTGCAACCGCCGTTGAAATAAGAGTCATATAACCCATTGCGGCTGTGATTGTTGCTTCGTTACGCACGCCCGATTTCCACTCAACATAATCGTAGAGATCGCCGTTGAGAGCTGTACTGCAGTATCTCTGAATGCTGTTGACAGAGCCGCAGCAGGTAAGCGCGAAGACAATCCAGATAAAGTTGAGTATGAAATGGTCTTTGCCGAAAGGCTTGTAACCGACAACCCACATAATAAAATAGCAGATGCCACAGAACATATAGCTTGCTGCCGCAAGATTTCTAAGGCCGAATTTCTTTGTGAGCTTCGGTGCAAGAGGAAGCACAAAATAGCTGGGAAGGCCTGTGAAAAGTCCCGAAATCGAGCTGAGCGAAAGCTTGCCCATACAGTTTATCCAGAAGAAGTTCTGAACCTTTTCACCGGTACTCTTACCGACAGCAAAGAAATTCTTGATTATAAGAACCCACATCGGTCTGCAGGTGCCGACGGTTTTGAATGTTTCGATAAGACCCATATGCTGCATTTCTTCTCTTGACGCAAGCGGCATTCTCTCTTTCAAAGCAAAGAACCCGTAGGTTCTGAATATGAGAACACAACCGATGAAGAATGATGCACCTCCGATATAAACATAACGGGTCGGAACATTCATAAAGTCAACAAAAAGCGGAAACAGCGATGGTAACCAGACGCCTAACAGGTCGGCATAAGCATCGGTTGCAATAAGTCTGTTACGCTCGGAAACGTTGGGTGTGATGTTATAAAGAATCGTCTGGTAGCTCGTGTTGTAGAAAGAGTTTGCGATTGAACCTATGTAGTTAAACAGGAAAAACCATACAAGAAGTGCCGGCTGGCTTAACCCGTCTGGCAGAATCCACTGCGTGAACGAAGAGAAAAACCAGAAAGGAAGAGTCAGCAAAAGATAAGGGCGGACTCGTCCCCAGCGTGTTCTTGTTCTGTCAATTATAAGACCCGAAACGGCATTGTCAACCGCGTCAAGAATTCCGCTGATCGTGCTTGCGGTAGTCCATGTTTTTGCGGAAATTCCGAGGAATGTTGTAGCAAAATAAAAAGACTCTTTGTTTGTGAATGAATTCCAGTTTGTGTCACCGAATCCCGAAAGGATATAAGCGACATAATGTTTGGGACTGAGATAGCGTTTGTTCTGTTGGTCAAGATGTCTTTGAACCTTATCCGAATCAACGGATTTTTCGGCAACAGCGGTTGTTTTCTCGTCCAAAATATTCACCTTCCTTATAAAGCAGAGTATAGTTATCGATAATACTCCATAATAATCCTATTATAGCGTACATTCTATAATATCGGCAAAAAAAAATCAAGCTTATTTAAGAAAAATCCTAAATAAGCTTGTTTTATTGCTTTTTATAATTCTATTTTCTCACTAAGAAGAGGCTTTTCACTGATTGTTTTCCAGAAGCTTCCCGCATAAATTTCAACCTGATAGGTCTCGTTTTTATTCAGTTCGCAGAAGGAAACGCTCAGCTTTTCGGGCATTTCATAGAAATAATATTCACTCCAGAGAGTTGTGTTGCGTACTGTTACACCATCACTGTTTTTGACGATGACATTATAGTCGTTAACATAAACATCCTCTGTTTTTGCCTGGTCAAATGTAACCTTGAAACCGTCGTCGGTAACATCCGAAACAACCGCCTTCGCACTCTCTTCAAAATAAGGTGCAACAGTTGTTTTATAGCGTGCATCGGTATAAAGGAACGACTTGACATCCCATGCGGAATCTATTTTCCAGGTCATCGGGAAGAAGTTGGAAGTGATGAGGTCATAGGGGTAAACCCTGACTCTCATATCCGCATCAGCTTCAACAAAAAGCATCTGTGCCGCCTTTTCTTTTCCGGGAGGAAGCGTACCGTAATACTTATCAAATTCATCAAGCTCAAAGTAACTGAGAGTCCCTGTTCCGAGTGATGTGAAATGTCTCTGATGAATTGAGCGTGGATCATTGATGGGTGCGTGTGAATGACCCGAGAAATCGATTATCTGCGGGTAGTTCACAAGGATATCTGTCAACTCATCCTCACCCCAGTTTGCGCTGCCGTAAACGGTACCCATAATATGGGGATGCTGAAAAAAGAAGATCGGCTTTCTGGGGTCATCTGCAGCGGCTTTTTTAAGTTCAGCCTTGACCCAATCTCTTTTTGCATCATCAAAGTGACAACCATCGGTTGTTGTTACGCTGATAAAATGATATCCGTTGATAACCCTGTGAGTATCGGGATCCTGTGCATAAATTTCCTTGAACTTTTCGAGTGCCGCAAGCTCTCCTTCACCGTGGAATTCGTGGCTTGCCATTGAGAGATTAACCGCTGTTTCCGGCTTGAGATATGTATCAAGCGTATCCTTGAATGCAAGCATCTGAGCTCTTGAACCGCTTGTTGCAAAATCACCGACCACATAAAGAGCATCCAACTTTGAATACTCCTCTTTTTCGCTGAGTGCATATGCAGTTTTGAGCGCAAGCTCCATTCTTTCGCGCTCAACCGAACGCTCATCTCTGTAATGCACATCGCTGACAACCAAAAATCTCAGCACAGGCTTGAAATTACTGTCAAAAGCCATATAATACCCCTTTCAATATTTTACGGGGCTGCACAAACAGCCCCGTTAAAAATTCACTTAAATCAGATTAACCGAACAATGAGATGAGCCAAGTGAAGAGTGTGGGCATCGCTGCAGCAATACCGGGAATGATGTCCTTGATGATTCCGAGGAAGTTAACTTCATCAATCCACTCAACAAAGTTGCCCCAGAACTGATTGAAATAGTCTTCAATCTGTGAACCGAAATCCTTTTCTTCTTCTTTGTTGTCATTGTTTTCAACAGTCACTGCTTCAACGCTGATCTTGTAAATCTCTGTTGTAAGGGTGCTGCCTTCTTCAATCTCAATGTAGTAGTTTCTGTCTGTTGCGAGAGCCTCTGTGGTGATAACAACAGGCTTGTCTGCCTTGATTTCAACATTATCAGCTTTTGCAACAACAGTCTGGTTTTTGCCTTCTTTGATTGTTACTTTCCATGAGCCTGTCTTGGGTGAGCTTGCATCAGCAAGGCTTACAGAAATCTTATAGCCTGCGTTATCCTTTGCAGCGTTGAAGCTGTAGAAGTCAACATCGCCTGCCTGTGCAATTGTGCCGCGGAGAGGCTTGCCTACAGTAAGTGTGTTGTAAAGGCCTTCTTCATTGTTATATTCTTTTTCAGCATCTGTAACAGCCTGATAGAATACTCTTGTTCTGTATCCGCCGTTCTTTCCGTTGAGACCTTCAACCTTGAGCATATATTCTTTGCCGTAAACGCCGATAGCTACGCTCTTTGCGGAATCCTGGTTTCTGTCGATTGTAATTGAAGCAACTTCTTCTTCCATAAGAGTGCCGCCTTTGCCCTCATAGTGAGTGTAAAGAGTAGCCTTGAAGTCCGAAGGAACGTTGCCGTTATAGAGATAGAGATAGATTACGCCGTCCTTTGCGGGAGCAACTCTGTAGAAGTCAACATCCTTTCCGGTTGACGCAATTGTGCCATAATATGACTTTGATGAGCCGCTTGTTGAAAGCTCAAGATTGGTTGCTGTTGCAGCCTGATCGTTAGGTTCTTTCTCTGTGAGAGCGTTCTTATCGAAGCTTGCAATAATTGAATACTCAAGAGTATCGCTGTGAATCGAAGCCATTTCTACAAGAACAAAGTATGTAGCCTTTGCGCTGATTGCAAAAGAGGTTGAGGTTATTTCTTTTTCGGCACCTGTTGATCTGAATGATGCTACTTCTTTCTGTGCAGCATCAAAAACAGTAACCTTGAAATAAGCGATGTTCTGGCTTGCGTCAACAATCTCATCGTGAGCAAGCGTTACGGTTGCAAGACCTTCGGCATCCGATGTGAACGAAAAATAGTCTTTATCGTCTGCTGTGCCGAGAACGCCCTTGATTTTTGTTGCAAAGCCGAAAGCTGTTGCGGTTTTAAATTCGCCATTGGCTTCTTTTTCTACTGCTACTGCATCTGCTGCTGCGGCATTGCCTGTTACAGCAAAGCTCATAAGCATAGCAAACGCCATAAGAAGTGCAAGAATTGATTTTGCTTTTTTCATCTTTCTGTCCTCCTGTGATTTATCAAAAATGATATCAGCATTTTATCATACTTTTTTCCGATTGTCAAACCGAATAATCTGCCATTTTTTTAATTTTCGGTTAACAAAATATTAATTATACTTGTCTTTACGGATGAAATCCGCAGATTTTGTATTTTGTGTTACTCACGAACCCTATATATACAAATTGCGGTTTACTTAAAAATTTTGAATATTTTTCAAAAAAATAACCGGGACACGGATTTGTGTCCCGGAATATCGGATTAATACATTCCGCCGCCCTGAGCTGCCATTGCCGCTGCCTGTGCCGCATCTGCTGCGGGGTCGGGTTTGTCGGTAACAAGGCTCTCTGTTGTAAGAACCATTGAAGCAACCGATGAAGCATTCTGGAGTGCTGAACGGGTAACCTTTGTGGGGTCAAGAATACCTGCGGATGCCATATCGCAGTAAACATCCTTTGCAAAGTCGTAGCCGTAGCCTATCTTGCCGCTCTCGTGGATAGCGTTGATGATGATTGAGCCTTCAAGACCTGCATTAGCTGCAATCTGGCGTACGGGCTCTTCAAGTGCCTTAAGAACAATCTTGATACCTGTCTTTTCGTCAACATCGTCTGTGGTGTCGATAAGTGCCTTAACGCTGCTTACAGCATTGAGAAGAGCAACACCGCCGCCCGCAACACAGCCTTCTTCAACAGCTGCCTTTGTTGCTGCGAGAGCATCTTCAATGCGGAGCTTCTTTTCCTTCATTTCGGTTTCTGTTGCCGCACCAACCTTGATAACTGCAACACCGCCTGAAAGCTTTGCAAGTCTTTCCTGAAGCTTTTCTCTGTCAAAATCGGAGGTTGTGTTTTCTATCTGAAGCTTGATCTGTGCAACTCTTGATGCGATATCATCCTTATCGCCTGCACCGTCAACAATGATTGTGTTTTCCTTTGAAACCTTGACCTGACGTGCTCTGCCGAGCTGTGCAAGCTGTGTATCCTTGAGTTCAAGACCGAGGTCTGATGTGATAACCTCGCCACCTGTAAGGATAGCGATATCCTGAAGCATTTCTTTTCTTCTGTCGCCGAAACCGGGTGCCTTCACACAAACAACGGTGAATACACCGCGGAGCTTGTTGACGAGAATTGTTGAAAGAGCTTCACCTTCAACATCCTCTGCAACGATGATAAGCTTTCCGCCTGCGTGCATAATCTGCTCAAGAAGAGGAAGAAGCTCCTGAATGCTTGAGATTTTCTTGTCTGTGATAAGAATGAGAGCGTCATCGATAACAGCTTCCATCTTATCTGTATCTGTTACCATATAGGGTGAGATGTAGCCTCTGTCAAACTGCATACCCTCAACAACTTCTGATTCTGTAACAGCAATCTTTGATTCCTCAACGGTGATAACGTCGTCTGCGGTAACCTTTTCCATTGCGTCAGCAATGAACTTGCCGACTTCTTCATCAGCAGCTGAGATAGTTGCGATTCTTGCAATATCATCTGAACTTGAAACGGGCTTTGAATTCTTCTTAACAGCTTCAACAGCAGCTTCAACAGCCTTTGCCATACCCTTCTTGACTACCATGGGGTTTGCACCTGCGGTAACATTCTTCATACCCTCTCTGATAAGAGCCTGAGCAAGAAGAGTAGCGGTTGTTGTACCGTCGCCTGCTACATCGTTTGTTTTTGTTGAAACTTCTTTAACGAGCTGTGCACCCATATTTTCAAACGGATCTTCAAGTTCAATTTCCTTTGCAATTGTAACACCGTCATTTGTGATGAGGGGTGCGCCGTATTTCTTATCAAGAACAACGTTTCTGCCCTTGGGTCCGAGTGTGATTTTAACTGTATTTGCAAGCTTGTCAACGCCTGCCTGAAGAGCCTTGCGGGCTTCTTCGCCGTAAATAATCTGCTTTGCCATAATTGAATCCTCCTATATAAATCTTTGAGTTATTCTACGATCGCAAGAATATCGCTCTGCTTAACGATTGTGTATTCTTCCTTATTGAGCTTGACTTCTGTGCCCGAATACTTGCTTGTGATAACTTTATCGCCAACCTTGACATACATTTCAACATTGTTACCGTCAATCATTCCGCCGGGACCGACAGCAACAACCTCTGCAATCTGGGGTTTCTCCTGTGCTGATGCTGCAAGGATGATTCCGCTGCTTGTTGTTTCTTCAACCTCAACAAGTTTTACCACTACTCTGTCTGCAAGCGGTTTAATGGTCATATTTATTTACCTCCGATAAATTATTTGTCATATTTTAGCACTCTTGCCTCTCGAGTGCTAATTTGTATTTTAGCCTCTATTTAAAGAAAAATCAAGTCTTTTTTCCAAAATTTACAATATTGTAATAATTGTCACGGTTGTCGGCGCGTACTTTTTACAATAGTGTTACAAAATTTCGGATTTATTGACTTCACAATGATAAGTTGTTATATTAAATATATAATAAATTTATCTGATTTTTCATAAACGAGGTGCTTTATGGAGAAAATCAAAAAATTTCTTGTTTCCGACTGGTTTACGGTTATCCTTCTTCTCGGTGCAGTCGGAGTCGTTTTCAGCGGATACGAAATCATCGGCACGGTTGCTTTTGTGCTGATTTTCGGCGTTACAATGGCTTTAACCAACGACTGGATGCCCTTACTTCAAATCATTATGTTCACAACCTGCTTTGCAATACGGTGCAAGAATTCATTCAGTACTTTTCTCGGATACTGGTGGGTTGTGCCGATTATGGTTGTGCTGATTATCTGCCATTTCGTGCGTTTTAAGGCGCATTTTGCAAAGGGAATGTGTTTCAAAGGCATTCTGGCAACATCCGTCGCTGTCACCCTCGGCGGTGTCGGTATAATCTCCGCAAAAGAATATTTTTCATACACATCACTTTTTTATATTTTTATGCTCGGATTCGGTATGCTTGTCATCTATTCATATATGAGTGCAAGTCTCGAAGCAAAGGATTCCTATTCATATGCAGAGAAATTCTCGAAAATGATGGTCTGCGTTATCTGTCTGCTTGCCGTCTGCCTTTTTGAGGAGTATTTCAGCAACCGTGACCAACTTGTGGGCGGATTTGAAATCCTGCCTTTCCAATGGCGCAACAACGCCGCAACAATGCTTATGCTTGCAATGCCGTTTGCATTCTATCTTTCCGCAAAAGACTTCGGCCTGTTCTTCATCGGTATTCTCGACTATGTTCTTATTCTCTTCACAGGTTCAAGAGGCGGTATGCTTTTCGGTATGCTTGAGCTGATAATCTGCATCGTTGTTATGTTTATTCTTGACAAAAGACACAGACCCGCAATTGCCGCTATTGTCGGCGCATCGCTTGTTGTCACCGCTCTTACATATGAGGTCTGGATTGACACCCTCAGCTACACTCTTCAGCGTCTTGTTGACCCGAATGAAAATTCAATCAGACTCCAGCTCATCCCCAGAGGAATCGAGGATTTTAAGTCAAATCCCCTTTTCGGCAGAGGTATCGGATATATGGGCAACAGAGATGTCCATAAGAGCGCTGATTTTGCACTTTGTTGGTATCATTGCTCACCCATTCAGGTTATCGGAAGCTTCGGTATCTGCGGAATCGCTGCCTACGGATATCTTATTTTTCTCCGCATCAAAACATTACTCAGAAACTTCACATTCTTTAATATTATAATGTTTCTCTCGTATATCGGACTCGAACTTATGTCGCTCGTGAACCCCGGTATTTTCGCACCGTTCCCCTATCTTTTCCTCATTACACTCTATTTTGTTATGATGGAAAAAAGCAACAATGCTGAGGATAAAAAGGTTCTCCCCCGTATTATGAAAGGTGAAAAAAGATGAACGTACTTTCAATCGGCAACAGTTTTTCAACAAATGCACATAAATTTCTGCCGCATATGGCAAAAGCGGCGGGCAAAGAGCTTTTGCTCTGCAATCTTTTTATTGGCGGTTGTTCGCTTGAGCAGCATTGGAACAACTGGAGAGAAGAAAAAACCGCATATGACTATGAGGTATATCTTCCAAACGAAACAGAGCTTTCACGCGCTCCCGAAGTTGCTCTTCACGAAGCGGTTGAGGATGAAGAATGGGATATAATCACCATCCAGCAGTGCAGCCATCTGAGCGGTATCCCCGAAAGCTATTCTCCTTATCTTTCCGAGCTTGCCGAATACTGCAGAATGGTACAGCCGAAAGCAAAGATAATGCTCCATCAAACCTGGGCATATGAAGCGGACACCAATCACAGCGGTTTTGCAAGCTACGGCAGAAGCACGCAGACGATGTATGAGGCACTCACTGAAGCCTATGCAAACGCTTCAATGGATACGGATATCGACTTGATTATACCAAGCGGAAGAGCTTGGCAGACAGCACGCAATACAATATCAAACCGCCTGACCGTTGACGACGGTTATCACGGCAATGATCTCGGATGCTACCTTGCAGGCGCTTGTTTCTACGAAATGATATTTAATGAGAGCATTTTCGGAAATGATTTTATTCTTCCCGATGTGCCCGAACAAATCACAGAAATCCTCAAGCTCTGCTCACATACGGCGGTTGAGAAAGGAATAATAAGAAAATAAAAATTGACCGAAGGATTTTTTCCTTCGGTCTTATTTTTCAGTTTGTGAAAAGATGTTTGCGGTTGTTGAAATATTTATTATAAATCAGCACCCAAATAACCGTTGTGCCTACGGTTTGCACAACGTTTCTTGTTAGTGCGGCAACAACTTCCGCATCAAATTCTATTGATTCTCTCATAATTATCAGTGAAATCGCAAAATATATTATATTCAATGCGCCTGATAATATATATAAAATTAAAACGTGTTTCGGTGCAGACTTTTTAAAATTGAGTAGAGATACGGAAATATATATCCGATAAGCCGCTAATGCAAAACAACCTAAAGAACATATCAGATTTGCCGCTGTTAATTTCTCAAAAACATTCAAGAAATTCATCAGATATAATCTGATTTCAATATTTTCAATCGTAAGAGCATTGATTGTTTTGCTGATAACTCCGGGCATAAAAGCAACAAAGCACACGCTTCCAAAAAACGCTTCGCAAGGCAGCCAAAAGTACGTGATGAATTTATACCAACGCATACCAATATTTTCATTTTCTATGCTGTTGTAAAAAAAATCATTATCCATTCAATCCCCTACCTGTCAATTTGATTATATATATCAACAAACAGAAAGTCAATTCTTTTCGGGCAATTTGTGAATCACACCTGCAATTTAATTCTACTATTTATTATCTGAAAACTTTCGTAAGCCTCACAGCTTACCCGGGCCGTCGAGCCGCCTGACCCATGCAAAAAAAGGAGCAGCCTTGCGACTGCTCCCTAAAAAGAACTTTTTAATTATTCAGCGATATCAATAACAACGCCTGAACCAACAGTTCTACCACCTTCACGGATAGCGAAGCGGAGACCCTTTTCAATAGCGATGGGAGTGATAAGTTCAACGTTCATATCAACGTTGTCGCCGGGCATGCACATTTCTGTGCCTTCGGGAAGGCTGATAACGCCTGTAACGTCAGTTGTTCTGAAATAGAACTGAGGACGATAGTTGTTGAAGAAGGGAGTATGACGGCCGCCTTCTTCCTTTGAAAGAACGTAAACCTGACCTGTGAACTTGGTGTGGGGGTTGATTGAACCGGGCTTTGCAAGAACCTGGCCACGTTCGATTTCTGATCTCTGAACACCACGAAGAAGAGCACCGATGTTGTCGCCTGCCTCTGCGTAGTCAAGGATCTTACGGAACATTTCGATACCGGTAACAACTACCTTTCTCTTTTCGTCTGTAAGACCAACGATTTCTACTTCTTCACCTGTCTTGAGCTGACCTCTTTCAACTCTACCAGTTGCAACAGTACCACGACCAGTGATTGTGAATACGTCTTCAACGGGCATGATGAAGGGAAGGTCTGCCTTACGGTCAGGAGTGGGGATGTACTCGTCAACAGCAGCCATAAGCTCGTTGATGGGTGCAAGTTCAGCAGCGTTGAGGTCGCCGCCTTCGTAGCTGAGAGCCTGAAGAGCTGAACCCTTGATGATGGGAGCATCTTCGTCGAATTCGTACTCAGCAAGAGTTTCACGGATTTCCATTTCAACGAGCTCGAGAAGTTCGGGATCGTCAACCTGGTCAACCTTGTTCATGAAAACGATGATCTTGGGAACGCCAACCTGACGAGCAAGAAGGAGATGTTCCTTAGTCTGAGCCATGGGGCCGTCTGTTGAAGCGATAACAAGGATAGCGCCGTCCATCTGAGCAGCACCGGTGATCATGTTCTTGATATAGTCAGCATGGCCGGGGCAGTCAACGTGAGCATAGTGACGGTTGTCTGTCTCGTACTCAACGTGTGAAGTGTTGATTGT
>JAZRLY010000012.1:0-3966 GCA_045647065.1 Acutalibacteraceae bacterium | reverse complement strand
TCTCTGCATCTATTTTACACAGAAATACAACATCAAGGTTTCCAATATTCCTGAATTAAGCAAAAATCTGACGGGTGGTACGCTCGCACTTGCTGTCGGAATAATTATTTTTTCGGTTGTCAAGTCATTCGCTCTCGTTTTTCCGCCCGCAGTTGTTTTTTCTGTATGTGCTTACATAATGCCCAACTTCTGGGTTGCGCTTCTCGTTAATATTATTTCTGTTTTCCTCAGCCTTTCAATCCCCTACTTTCTCGGAAAATTTACGGGTGCAGGTATGGTTGAAACCCTCAAAGGAAAGTTCAAGGCAATCAAAAAGATTGACGATTTCGCAGGCGCAAACGAAATAGAAATGACCTTTGCAATTAAACTTTCGGGTATTATGCCTGGCGACCTTTCGAGCCTTCTTTTTGGCGCAATGGGAATATCGTTCAAAAACTACACAATCGGTGCAAACCTCGGCAATCTTCCGCTCGTTATCGTTTACACATTCTTCGGCATTACACTCAAAAATGTCGGTGAGCAGCCCTGGATTGCGGCTATCCCCATTGCGGTTATTATCGTATTTATGCTCATTGCAAGCCTTATAACAAAAAGACTTATTTCAAAAACAAAGGCAAAACAAAATAACGAACAGTAAAAAAGACGGTGTGCAAGTTTGCACACCGTCTTAATTTTTAATTATTTAACCTTAACTTTGTAGCACTTGATTTCGAAAGGTTTGATTTCGAAGTTCATTGCCTTGCCGTTTGCAATGTCAACTGCAACATCTTCTCTTTCAAGAAGGTTACACTCTGCAACACTTGCAATTTCAGCAAAGAATTCAACATTAACCTTTGCTCTTCTGCCTGACTTTTCAACGAAACGAACAATGTAAGCATCCTCGTCCTCGCACTTCTTGACAGCTTCAAGAGTAACGTTCTTGCCGTCAACAGCGATGAATGAACCGCTTTCAGCACCCTTTGCATCTGCTGCGATATCAACGGGAAGCATGGGATTGTTGAATTCAAGACCTCTTGCAAGAGTGTCTGCATCCTTCCAGCTACCTGCGTGGGGATAGAGTGAATATGTGAAGTAGTGGTCACCTCTGTCTGACTTCGGGTCGGGATTCATGGGAGCCTTAAGAAGAGTGATAATCATTCTCTGCTCGTTAACCTCGTAGCCGTACTTGCAGTCGTTGAGGATTGAAAGACCGTAATCGTCTTCTGACATATCGATGAAGTTGTGAGCCGAAACCTCAAACTTTGCCTTGTCATAGGGATTGTGACGGTAGTTGGAGCTTTCGATTGTTGCGTATGCGATATCTCTTGTGAACTTCTGAGCCTTGATATCAACATCAAAGCCAACCTTGAGGAGTTTCTCCTGCTCGTGCCAGCTGATGAAGGTATCAAAATCAATTCTGTCAAGCTCATTATAAATAATGATGTTCTGCTTGAGATTTGACTTCATAATGTTCTTTGTGATTGTTACGCAGGTGAATACATCGCCGATAACAACTGATTCAACCTTGCCTGCTTCAGTTTCGAATTCGCGGTCTGTGTATGTAGCAACGATATCCCATGCGTCGTACTTACCGGGAAGGTCTTCGTAAATGCGGAATACGTTACCCTTGCCTTCGAGAACTTCGCGGCTGTTCTTCTTATCGTAGATTGAAACAAGCTCTGCAGCTGCATCGAACTTGAGGCTGAAGAAGTCGTTTTCGATATCTGCGCAGTCAACAGCCTTTGCTTCTGCAACAGCTGCATCCTTGGTGTAATATACTTTATAACCAACTGCGGGAACATCCTTTGCAACGAAAACAAGAACCTTTGTGCCGTCAAGCTTTGTATATGCCTGAACGGGAATCTTGTTGCCGTCTGCATCGTAGATTTCAACATCCTTGTAGGGAAGCTCAACCTTTGAGGTTGCGGCTGTGCCGAGTGAATTGAAGAGTGCGAAGGGCTTGCCGAACTTTGCTTCGCCGCTGATGTTGCCTGCGATTATGTTGAGAGCTTCGTCACGAACGCTTTCACCGATCTTGATGATATCATCATAGATAGCGCAAAGGTCGCCGAAAACTTCTGTGATGTGTGAGCCGGGAAGTGAGTCGTGGAACTGGTTTGTGAGAATCATCTGCCAGCCTTCGTTGAGCTTTTCGAGAGGATACTCATAGCCGTTCTTCATTGCGATTGATGCAAAGATTTCTGCCTGACGGTAGAGATTTTCGCTGTATCTGTTGAGCTTCTTGAGGAGAGCCTTTGTGGTGTGAACGCCTCTGTGCTCTTCAAGGTAAAGCTCGTCTTTCCAGGTGGGAATGTTAGTGTCGGTAGCGTTAGCCTTCATTCTTGCAAGTGAATCTTCAATCTTGCTGGGCTTTGTTTCGGGAAGGCCGGGGAAGCTGCTGTAACGCTTTGCGTATTCGAGCATTTCGGTGCCAACCCCGCCGCCGCCGTCGCCCCAACCGTAGCAATACATTGATTCGCCGATTGTTGCCTTGTCGGTATACTTCTTCCAGTTCATCTTGAGTGAGTCAGCCTCAACTGTGCCGATGAAGTGAGTGGGAGGAACGATTGAGAAAATCTTTGAGCCGTCGGGGCCTTCCCACCAGAATGTATTATACTGCCAGGGATTTGTATCATTCCAGATACCCATCTTATGGGTTACAAAATATTCTACGCCTGCCTTCTTGAGAATCTGAGGCATAGCATAGCCGTTACCGAATACGTCGGGTACCCAGCAGGTCTTGGGAGTGATGCCGAATGTCTTTTCAGCATATCTTACGCCGTGAAGAAGCTGACGGACAAAGGATTCACCCGAAACAAGGTTACAGTCGGGTTCAACCCACATTGCGCCGATATATTCCCATCTGCCTTCTGCAATACGCTGCTTGACCTGATTGAAGATGTTGGGATATCTCTTCTCCATCTCGATGTAGGTGGGAGCTGTGCTCTGTGAGAAGATGAAGTCGGGATACTGCTCCATAAGTCTGAGCATTGTTGCGTGAGTTCTGCCGAGCTTACGCACATACTCTTTATATGCCCACATAAATACGATATCAAGGTGTGAGTTACCTACAAGAGCGAGTGTACCTTCGGTCTTGTAGTTGGGGTTGTTATAAACTCTTTCCTTGAGAACCTTCTGAGCCTCAAGAAGACCTGCCTTGAATTCGTCGCCGGTAACGTCAAAATTAACGTGAGTAAAAGCTTCCTTAAGAGCGGAGCGGATAAGCTCTGCAAGACCTGTGTCGAGAACAGGCATAAAGAGTGCATTGAAAACAGCCTTGAAATCCCAGTAAACTTCTTCGATTACGGGATCAACAACACCGATGAATGAACAGGAAAGAGTTTTTACGGTTGATTCGTTTGAGTGCCATACATAGTATGATTCAATATCAACATCGTAGTGCTTGCCTGCTTCTGCGCAGTTTGAAAGAAGAACGCTGTTACGGAAGGGGTCAAGACCCTGATAGGGCTCACCGTTGAGCGAAAGAAGTGAGTCACCGCCGAAGTAAACATTAAGTGTTACCTTTTTGCCTGCGAAACGCTCGGGCATATCGAAGGAATTCTTGAAGAATGCACTCCAGCCGTTGTTACCCCATTTATCGCCTACGTTGAGTTCTTTCCACTCGTCGTAAAGATATTCGTAATCGCCGATTCCCTTATAGATGCATTCTTTCATCTTCCAGGCATCGAGTGATTCGATGTCGGTATAGATTCTCTTTTTGAGGGTCTTGAGCTTTACATTGACAACATCGTCAAATGAAAAAATACCTCTCTGCTTGCCTTTGGTCGCATCGCGCCAGTCGTCAACATGAGCATCCATTGCATCGAGTGCTGCGACGGCGTCAAAATTTTTGATTTCTGCCAAATTTATCGTCCTTTCTTATGTGAATTCGGTTAAAGTCAAATTATACCTTTTACAGTATATCATCAATACTGTCAGTTTTCAATACTAAAAAATTTATTTTTGTAGTTTACTTATTCGAGATTA
>JAZRLY010000011.1:0-20213 GCA_045647065.1 Acutalibacteraceae bacterium | reverse complement strand
ATAGACCCTGAGGGAGAGATAAGATTTTGCGTAATTTGGTTGGTATGTAAGCTTTAAGGTTGTCCCCCCCCCCCGTTTTTTGCTTCGCAAAATCCCCCTCCCCCGTCAGAGGGAGGTGGATTTCTGTAAACAATAACTATGCGAAACAATGAGAATGTGTACATCCCATTTTTTGCATCATTCAATTTTTTCAACTTTTACAATGACATCTGTATCTTCTTCATAGTAGATACGATAATTTGCGTTTTTCTCAAATTCCTCATTGTAAATTTCTCGTTTTGAAAAAACATCCAAATAGAATTTGCAGTTAGGCTGATTATCGTTAGTAAAGGTGTATTGCATAGTAAACGGAAGCGGCGGAGCAACTCTGGAGTTTCTGTGTTCTTCTATAAAATACCCTTCATGCACACAGACAACAGGTTGATGAATTTTGAAGATATAATATCCTGAATATGTAATCGAGATAAAAATAAATAACAATCCAAGTATTACAGCTTTTACCGAATCTTTTTTACTGCTGCTTTCGGAAGTTTTTCGTTTTTTGAATATCAAACTCATTATAAAGCAAATCAAACCGCAAAAAAGCGAGATAATACCCACAGAAAAAATTCTGTACTCAAGACCTGAAAAATCATACATTGTCATTCACTCCCAAAACTCACTTTAAGCGGTAAAAAACAACCCATTTATTATGAATTCATCACAAAATATTCAATTATTTTTGCCGCATTGGCTGCCGCTATGGGAAGGAACTCACCGTAATCCATATGGGACGAACCGTCCGCACAGTCCGAAACCGCACGCACAACTCCGAACGGAACTCCGTTTGTGTAGCATACCTGTGCAATACTTGCGCCCTCCATTTCGCAGACTATTGCGCCAAAGTTATCAGTTATGGATTTCTTCTTTTCCTCGCTTGCGATGAACTGATCGCCCGATGCGATAACGCCTTTGAGAGCCTTGATTCCGTCAAGCGCTTCAACACCCTTGATAAGTGTTTCAACAATCTTTTCATCCGCAGGCATATTAACAACATTTATGCCCGAAATAAGGCCGACGGGGTCGCCAAGAGGCGAAGTATCCATATCGTGCTGAACAAGGCTTTCGGCAACCGCAACATCGCCGATTGCAAGCTTTGTGCTCAGGCTTCCGCCGACACCAGTGTTAATAATTCTGTCGGGCGCATATTTAAGTATCATCGTCTGGGTACACATTGCCGCCGCAACCTTGCCGATTCCGCAAACTGCAACAACAACTTCTTTTTCGTGGAGAGTGCCTTTTACATATTCAACGCCGCTGATTGTTTCGGAAACTTTGTTTTCCATAAGCGACTTTATAGTTTCAACTTCAATGCGCATTGCACCGATAATTCCGATCATAAAAACACCTCTTTATATTATTCGAGGTTATTTTACCACAGTCAGAAACCTTTTTCAACAATTATCTTTATCCTGACAGCGTTACAAATTTCACAACAAAATCCTTGTTACGGTCTTGTAAATTGTATCTGTATATGTTATTATAAACAATATATAACTATAATGGAGGATTGTTGTTTGGAATTTTACATAATATTCGCATTGCTCACAGCAATTATCGTCCTTCTCATCATACTTCTGACAAAGCAAAACAAATCCGACAATTCCGACATCGGTCATAAAATTGATTCCGCTTCCGAAAAGGTTACGGCTCTTTCTCAGTCGCTCGGTTCGGAATTCGAACGAAGCCGCCGCGAAATGCAGTCGAGTCAGCAATCAATGCGTTCCGAAACGGGCGAAAAGCTCACTCAGATGAACGAAAAAATCGAAAAGCTCCGACTTGATAACACCGAGTATCAGGGCAGAACGGAAAAAGCTCTTTCCGAATCGCTCAACACTATAAGGCTCAACAACATTGAGCAGAACGAAAAACAGAGCAAGGCTCTGACCGAAGCGGTTGACCGTATGCGCGAAAGCAACGAAAAGAAGCTCGAGCAGATGCGTGTGACCGTTGACGAAAAACTCAACGAAACTCTTACCCAAAGGCTCGACAGCTCGTTCAAAACCGTTTCCGACAGACTCGAGAATGTTTATAAATCCCTCGGCGAAATGAAAGAGCTTTCAAACGGCGTTACCGCAAATGTCACAAGCCTCAACCGCGTTCTCACCAATGTCAAGGCAAGAGGCACATGGGCTGAAGTTCAGCTCGGTGCAATTCTTGACCAGACAATCCCAGGAATGTACGAAACCAACTTCGTCTGCGTTCCCGGTTCAAAAGACAGGGTTGAATTTGCCGTTCATATTCCGTCAAGCGACGGCGGCGAAATGACCTATCTACCCATCGACTCGAAATTCCCTATGGAAGATTATGTGCGTCTGTGCGATGCCGCTGATTCGGCAGACCCCGAATCCCTTGCCGCCGCAAGAAAGGCGCTTGAAGCAAGAGTTCTCGGCGAAGCAAAGACAATCACAAAATACATAAATGTTCCGCTGACAACTCCTTTTGCGATTATGTACCTTGCGACCGAGGGACTTTACGCGGAAATAACATCGTCCCGTTCGGGCATTGCAGAAAAAATTCAGAGCGAATTCAATGTTATGATTGCAGGTCCGTCAACGATAACCGCTCTGCTCAACTCGCTTTCCCTCGGTTTCCGCGCGGTCGCAATCAACGAAAAAGCAAACGAAGTAAGAATTCTTCTTGCTGCCGCCAAAGTACAGTATGACAAATTCGGAGTTGTGCTTCAGAAAGCAAGGCAAAAAATTGACGAAGCGGGCAAATCGCTCGACGAAGCAGGCAAGCGCAACGAAATCATTCGCAAAAAGCTCAAAAATGTTGAAGAAATCGACGGCGTAAGAGCCGACGAAATATTAAATTTGGAAGAAGATAATTCGGATATATAAGGAGGACATAACAATGAAAAACCCCAGCGAAATTCTTGCTCAGATGACTCTTGAAGAAAAAGCCGCCATCTGTGACGGTGCGGATTTCTGGCACCTCAAAGGAATGGAAAAATACGGTTTCCCCTCAATTATGGTCTGCGACGGCCCTCACGGACTCCGCAAAAAGGACTACAGCAAAACGGGTGACAGCCTTTCAAACAGCGTACCCGCAATCAGCTATCCCACAGCAGCAACAACCGCTGCATCATGGGACCCCGAGCTTCTTTTTGAAATGGGCGTTGCTCTCGGCAAAAAGTGCCTTAAGGAAGAAGTCGGCGTGCTTCTCGGCCCCGGTATCAATATGAAGCGTTCTCCCCTTTGCGGCAGAAACTTTGAATATTTTGCAGAAGACCCCATCCTTGCAGGTGAGCTTTCCGCAGGCTTCATCAACGGCGTTCAGTCGATGGGAGTCGGCACATCACTCAAGCATTTCTGCGCCAACAGCCAGGAAACCCGCAGAATGACCTGCGACTCTGTTGTTGACGAAAGAGCTCTCCGCGAAATCTATCTCACCGCTTTCGAAATCGCAGTCAAGAAGGCAAAGCCCTGGACTGTTATGAACTCCTACAATAAAATCAACGGATTCCACGGCTCCGAAAACAAGCACACCCAGATTGAAATTCTCCGTGACGAATGGGGATTTGACGGTGTTGTTGTCAGTGACTGGGGCGCAGTAAACGACAGAGTTCTCGGCCTTAAGAACGGTAATGACCTCGAAATGCCCTCATCATCGGGTTCGGGTGCAAAGAAGATTGTTGAAGCAGTCAAGAACGGCACTCTCGACGAAGCCGTTCTCAACGAAAGAGCTCTCAATATGCTCAACCTTATCAAGAAGGCTGTTGACGGCTCGAAGAAAAACTATGCATATAACGATGCAGACGACCAGCCTTTTGCAAGAAAGGTTGCCGCAAACTCAATGGTTCTTCTCAAGAATAACGGTATCCTTCCCCTCAAGAAAGGCGGCAAGGTTGCTGTTATCGGCGAGCTCGCAAGAACTCCCAGATATCAGGGCGCAGGCTCGTCACATATCAATCCCACTCAGCTTGACAATGCTCTTGAAGAACTCAAGAAGGTCGGCTATGACGTTGAATTCGCACAGGGTTATGAGCTCAAGCAGAAGAAGGCAAAGAATAATGATGCTCTCATCGCTCAGGCTGCTGACCTTGCAAAGAGATGCGAAACCGCAATCATTTTCATCGGTCTTACAGACGATTACGAAGCAGAAGGCTTCGACAGAACTCATATGAATCTCCCCGATGCACACGATAAGCTCGTTGCAGAGATTCTTAATGTCAACAAGAACGCAATCATCGTTCTCGCAGGCGGTTCACCCGTTGAAATGCCCTGGAACGACGGCGTTGCAGCTATCCTCAACTCATATCTCGGCGGTCAGGCCGGTGCAGGCGCAGTTGCAGATATCATTTCGGGCGCAGTTAATCCCAGCGGTAAGCTCCCCGAAACATATCCTATGTTCTATGCAGACACACCCGCAAAGAACAACTTCCCCGGCAACCCCGCATCCGTTGAATACCGTGAAAGCGTTTATATCGGCTACAGATATTATGAAAAGGCAAAGAAAGCAGTCCGCTATCCCTTCGGCTTCGGTCTTTCTTACACAACCTTTGAATATTCCGATATCAATGTTTCTGCAAAGTCAATCAACGACACTGACACTCTCATAGTAACCGTTAAGGTCAAGAATACAGGTGCTGTTCCCGGCTATGAAATCGTTCAGCTTTACGTTGCCGATAAGGAAAGCACAATTTACAGACCCGAAAAAGAGCTTAAGGGCTTCAAGAAAATCTGGCTCAATCCCGACGAAGAAAAGGAAATCGCATTTGAGCTTTCAAAGAGAGCATTCGCTTTCTATAATGTAAACATCAACGACTGGTGCGTTGAAAGCGGCGATTTCGATATCCTCGTAGGTGCATCAAGTGCAGATATCAGACTTTCGGCAACAGTCAATGTTAATGCTGAAGCTGTTGATATTCCCGACTATTCTGCAGTTGCTCCTCTTTACTACACAGGCGACGTTCAGAACGTTCCCGACGAGCAGTTCATCGCTGTTCTCGGCAGAGAGCTTCCTCCCTCAACATATGACACCAACAGAAAACTCGGAATCTGCGACACCTTTGAAAGCTGCGCACACACCAAGAACGGTGCAAGATTCTATAAGCTCCTCACCACAGTTGTTCCCGCAGGCTTTGCTCAGGCAATCGCACTCCAGACTCCGTTCCGTGATTTCATCAGCATGAGCGGCGGCGTAATGAGCGAGGACATGGCAGACGGTCTTGTTAAGTGGATTGCAGGTGAAAAGGGCGGTATCCGCAAAATTCTCAAGGGTATTCCCGGTGCAATCGCAGGCATCGGTCCCCTTCTTAAGAACATCTAAAAACATATGCCCGAAAGAAAATCTTATCTTTCGGGCATTCGGATTTAAAAAGGAAAGGCGGAAAAAGAATGAAACAAAAGAAGTTTCCGATCAAAGTGATAAGCATTCTGCTTTCACTCGCAATACTAATCGCGTGCCTCCCGATGGCAGTAAGCGCAAACACTGCTTCCATTCGCTTCGGTGTCGTTACCGATATCCATTACTATCCCGATGTACTCAAAGGTGACAGAGGTGAAGAGTGGAAGACATTCGTCAAAAACAAACACAAGATGTATGACGACGGTAATTCACTTATCGCCAATGCACTTGACGGTGTTATGAGAAATGCTGTTGAGGATGGTGCAACCTACCTTCTCGTTCCCGGAGACCTCACAAAGGACGGAGAGCTCGAAGGCCACAAGGCTCTTGCAGAAAAATTCAGAAAATTTGAAGCAGAAACAGGTATTCCCGTTTTCGTTATTCCCGGCAACCACGACATCAATAACAGTAATGCCTGCTCCTTCGAAAATGGCGTCAAGGAAGATGCAGAGCCTACTTCACCCGAGCAGTTCAGAGAAATCTATGCCGAATTCGGCTATGATGAGGCAGACAGCGTTTTCGTTCCCGAAGAGGGCAAAAAGGGCGGTATGCTTTCATATGCAATCACTCTCGGCGAATACAGACTCATCGCTGTTGACTCCTGTATGTACAGCGAGGATAACGGTGCAGAGGGTAACGAGCATATGACTGACGGCCGAATTGCCGACGGCCTGCTTGACTGGGTTATTGCCGAATGCGAAAAAGCAGAGAAACAAGGTCTTACCGTTATCGGTATGCAGCATCACAACCTCATCCCCCATATGGACATTGAAGAAGCAACATTCTGGCCCTTCGTTGTTGAAGAATGGGAAAAGATTGCCGATGCTTATGCCGACGCAGGTATGCATTATATTTTCACCGGCCACCTCCACACAAACGACATTGTTTCATATGTTTCGGATAACGGTGAAGAAATCCACGATATCCTCACTCCCACTCTCACAGGCTTTCCCAACAGCTACAGAATCGCCGATTTCACAACTGACGGCAGAAACACTGACCTCGATATGAAGCTTATGGAAATCGACGAATATCAGAATGTTGTTTCGGACGACGGTGTGGTTTATGAAAAACCGTTCAAATACACATATTCCTTCGGCAGAACCTTCGGCGAAGGCGGCGTCAAGGCTCTTGTTATGGACTCCGTCGGCCCGCTGATCACCGACATTTTCGCAGACATCGCCGCTGAAGGCGGTCTTGTGAAATATCTTGCAACTGTCGGTCTTGACCTCGAGGCACTCATCGCAGGCGCACTCGGCACCAACGGTCTTGCACTTGGTCCCGTTGAAATTCTGACCGTAAGCGGCAATGTTATGGGATTCATCAACGACTTCGGCGCACAGATTGATGAGGTTTACATCAGTCAGCCCGAACTCACCGTTGAAAAAATTGAAGCAATCGTTGACAAGCTTCTCGGTTTCAAGGTCAGCGACAAGCCCGCAACATATAACAAGGAGCTTCTCGGCTTCGAAATCAACGAAGATTACTGCACCCTTGCAGACGCAGCGGTTTCGGTAATGCTCAACTTCTATAACGGCGACGAGGATATCAGCGAAATGCCCTGGATTACCGATGCGCTTGAAGGCTTCGACAGCGGCATTCTTGCGGAGCAGTTCTTTGCTCTTCTTCTTGAAGTTGTCAGAGATGACCTCGTCAAGAACGAAATTCTCGCAAATCTCGATTTCAATCCCGGTGAACTCTTCCCCAAGGGTACACTTTTCTATGTTTTCGGTGCAATACTTCAGGAGGGCGTTGAGCTTCTTCTCGGAGGCAACAACAGCTTCCTCAATCTTGTTGAATCCGTACTCTCAATCCCCCTCATTCCCGAAGAATACAGCTCAATTGATTCGATTATCGACACACTTCTCGGAGAATACATCACCTTCAGTCAGTACGAAGCCTGGGGCGGCACAATCGCCTGGATGCTCGGCTCACTCTGCACCGACAGTAACCCCACAGAGAAGTCAGACAGCAATGTTCAGCTCACATACAGCGGAAAGGTTGATGTGCCCGCAACTCAGGATAATTACCGTCTGCCCTCGCAGATAGCAGTTTCGCTCGGCGAAGATTCATCAACCGAAGTCAGCATCACTTGGCTGACCAAATACAGCCTCACAGATTCCGATATTCAGCTCGCATCTTACAGTACAAATCCCGATTTCACCGATGAAATCCCCGAGGGAATTACCGTTACCGCAACAGCTGAACCGATAATAAAAACCTATCCCGGTGCAGACCTCGGCATCCTTGCTCTTCTTCCGTTTGAGAAAGAATATATCAAGCACACCGTCAAACTCAGCGGACTTGAACCCGGCACAAAATACAGCTACCGCGTAGGCAATGCAGATTACGGCTGGTGGAGCGATGCGGGCGTTATAACAACCGCAGAGGGCGGCGACGATGCGTTCACATTCTTCTATGTCACCGACCCGCAGGCACAGCGTCAGGACCAGTACGAAAGATTTGCAAATGTAATCGAAACCGCAGTAAAGACCTATCCCGACGGACGTTTCATTGTTTCCGCAGGTGACCAGGTTGACGCGGGCGAAAACATCAAGCATTGGAGATATTTCCTCAATTCATCTCCCGCGCTCCGCAATCTTCCGTTTATGCCCACAACGGGTAACCATGAGGATGAAGGCGCAGTCATCACCGAAAACTTTGCGCTTCCCAATGTTCCCGAGCAGAATCTCGACACGGGTGTTTACTATTCATACGATTATAATGATGTTCACTTCACCGTGCTCAACACCAACGATAATGAGGACGATAAGCTCAGCGATGCACAGATTGAGTGGATGAAGAACGACATCAAGTCAAGCGATGCAAAGTGGAAGATAGTGGTTCTCCACAAGGCTCCCTACTCCAACGGCTCACACTATGACGACGGCGATGTCGAAGGCTTCAGAAAGCAGCTCGGCGCGCTTCTCCCCTATCTCGGAGTTGACCTTGTTCTTCAGGGTCACGACCACGTTTATCTGAGAACCGATGTCCTCAACGGCAATGTAGTTATGCCGACCAGAGAAGGCACCGCAACATACAACGGACTTGACTACAATGTGAAATACGACCCCAGAGGAACAATTTATTCAATCTGCGGCACTTCGGGTGTCAAGGTTTACCACACCAAGGATGTTGCGGCAACCGATGAAAAGTTCCCGAGAGCAGAGGCTCTTGCAGATGTTGAAAATTCAATGTTCTCCGCAATCACCGTTGACGGTAACGCGCTTTACTACAACGCATATCAGGTTGACGGCGACGAGGCAGTCAGAGTTGACAGCTTTGCAATCGAAAAGAGCGGCGATGCCGCCGACAAGAATGACGGATTTGCAAGCGGACTCATCGAGGATTTCCTCACCGATTTCAGCATCGGCAGTCTCTGGAAGCTTGTCAATTCCTTGATGGAAATTGTTGAAAAGGTTATGAATCTTTTCTGGAGTATAGTATAAATGAAATGACCCCTCTGCATTGCAGAGGGGTCATTTGTTTAATAATTCAGTATACCGTCTATCGCCAAAAAGCCAACTACGATTATCTCAAACACAGCAATTCCAATCAAAACATATTTGATAACCTTTTTGGCTATTGCGCCGTCATCAATTTTTCGGACTTCTGCGCCGCAGCCGGGGCAGAAACTCATTTTTTCTCCGACCTTTGTGCCGCACGAGCCGCATTTAAGGGTTGCCTTTCTGATTCTGACATATATGTAAACGGGCAGACTGTAAAAGTTGAAGAGCAGCGCCATAAGTGCCCAAAGCCACGCTTTCATATTGTGGCGGTATGCATCAATAAAAATCACGGCAACTAAAATCAAAGTCTCCACAATAAAGCAAATCCATGCAATTCCGCCGCCTATCATTCCGATAAGCATCGCTCCCAATCCTGCCATTCCTGTTCCCTTCCTTCATATATTTGTTTTATTGTATCATATTTATGCCCGATATTCAACTCCGTTCAACGAAGCGTAGGTTGTAACTTTTGCGGATATCATTTATAATGGTCACGCAAAGGAGAATGACTATGGATAATTATATAACAGCTGCAACAATCAGACGCCTTCGTGAAGCAAAAGGAATGACCCAGTCTCAGCTTGCCGAGCAGATAGGAGTCAGCAGCAAGGCGGTTTCAAAATGGGAAACTTCAAAAGGTCTGCCCGATATCACACTTATTGAGCCGCTTGCAAAAGCACTCGGAGTTTCGGTTATGGAGCTTATGTCAGGCAACACGGTCACAAACAAAAATATTTCATCGAACATTCTGCGTTCAAAATTCTGTGTCTGCCCCGTATGCGGCAACATTATCCGCGCAACGGGCGATGCGGTTATAAGCTGCTGCGGAATAACCTTACCGCCGCTTGAAGCGGAAGAAATTGACGAAGCGCACGAAATAACAATTGAAAAAGTTGAGGATGAGCATTTCATCGCCGTCAACCACGAAATGACAAAAACCCATTTTATTTCGTTTATCGCCCACCTCACATCGGACAAAGTGCAGTTTGTCAAATTCTATCCCGAGGGCAACGCCGAAACCCGTCTCCAACTCCGCGGCAGAGGATATCTCTACATTTACTGCAACAAGCACGGACTTATGAAAAAGAAAATATAATTGAAAAGGACGCCCACAAGGGCGGCTTTTAATTTTTTATCAACTCAATCCGTCTGCATTTTGTTTGTGATAAAGGCTGGTTTTGCCAAAAAACACTCTCGATATAAATGCGGCAACGGCAAAAAGAATAAATCCGTCTGCTCCGAAAAGCTCAACTGCAAGCACCGCCGCTGCTATCGGACAGTTTGTGACTCCGCCGAAAAACGCTGCCATACCGATTGCCGCGCAAAACCCGACGGGAAGACCAAAAATGCCTGCCAATGCGGCGCCGAGAGTTGCTCCGATGAAAAACGACGGAACAATTTCGCCGCCCTTGTATCCCACGGAAACGGTTATGACCGTGAAAATTATTTTGAGCAAAAATGCTTCGGGGCGGACCGTACCCTCTTCAAAAATTCTTTCAATAACAAATATTCCGCCGCCGTTATAGTCAGTTCCGAATATCATTGTCAGAATAATAACAATGCATCCGCCTGCGAATATCCTCAAAAACGGATTTCTGAAAACTTTTTCAGCCAGCTTTTCGCCGCCGTGAAGCATATTGCAGAAAACGCCCGACGCCAACGAAACAACAACCGAAACACCCACAGTTTTCAGCACCACGCCTATTCCGAAATCAGGCACAATATCGATATAAAACCTTTCGGGAGTCACACCCATAGCGGTTGAAATGAAATATGCCGTTATGCTTGACACAATTGACGGAAACACTGCAAGTGCGTTCATTTTTCCGATAACCGCAACTTCAAGAGCAAAAACACATGCTCCGACAGGTGTTCCGAAAACTGCGGAAAAAAGAGCCGCCATACCGCATATTGTCAACACCGAGTGAACTTTTTCATCTGCCTTTATCAGTTTCGAAATAATTTCCGACGCACCGCTTCCGAGCTGAAGCGCCGCGCCTTCCTTACCTGCCGAACCGCCGAAAAGATGTGTTATTACAGATGCCGCAAATATAACAGGCATCAGCACAACGGGAGTTTTACAAGCACCTGTTGAGGATTCAAGTGCTCTGTCCGTGCCGAGCCCTTCTGTTTTGGTCAGTCTGTAAAGCGCAACGGAGGCAAGTCCGCCGAATGGCAAAAGAAAAATAAGCCACCTGTTTTCCGCTCTTAATGCAGTCACAAAGCTTATGCTCTGTGCAAAAGCACCGCCAACCGCACCGCAGATTGCGCCGACCGCAGCTGCAGAAATTATAAGAACAGTCCACCTGCAGACCCAACCGACCGTTTCCGATATTTTTTCGTTTTTTATGACCAAAAAATCCATTAACTCCACCTGAATATAGAAATGTAACAGAATTATATCACAACAAAATTCAAACTTCAATATATAATGAAAATCCGATATTTCCGTACTGCTTGATGTTTGACAAATCCTGTGATATACTTGAAATATATCTGAAACGGAGGCTAAAATATGAAATACGATATAGCGGCATTTATATGGCCGTCATACACAGGGGACGAACCCCGCACCCGCATTTTCTGGCCCGAAGGCTATGGCGAATGGCAGACCGTCAAGGCTATGACCAACAAAGGCTACGAAGGGTGCAGATGGCCGAGAATTCCGACATGGGGTTATGTCAACGAAGCCGACAGCCGTGTTATGGAAATGCAGATTGACTGCGCCGTTTCCCACGGCGTGAACGTGTTCATCTATGACTGGTATTGGTATGACAACCGTCCGTTTCTCGAAAACTGTCTTAACGACGGATTCCTCAAAGCGCGCAACAACACAGATATGAAATTTATGCTTATGTGGGCAAACCACGACGCAACCCACCTCTGGGACAAGCGCAATTCCGACCGCGACCTTTCAACTGTTATCTGGAGCGGTGTGGTTACTCCCGAAATATTTTCAGATATCTGCGACAGAACAATCGAAAAATATTTCAGCCGTGAAAATTACTATATGATTGACGGCTGTCCCGTTTATATGATTTTTGAAATCGACAATTTCATCCGTTCTTTCAGAACAACTCAGGAATGCAAAAAAGGAATCGAGGAATTCCGCAGAAAAACCGTTGAAGCAGGTTTTAACGGCTTGCATTTTCAGCTTGTTCATTGGGACGGCCGCGTTTATAACTGGCTGAGCGATGAAGACGAGTGCAAGGGAATGACCTCATTTGAGCTTTACGATTATCTCGGCATCGACTCCGTGACAAGCTATAACTGGGGATGCTCGGTAAATTTTGACGGCGATTATCCCGATGTCACCGCCGATTATGCATCGAAACTTGAAAGCGAATCCGAAAAACTCAATATTCCGTTTTATCCGAATATTTCCGTCGGTTGGGATAACAATGTGAGATTTAACGGCTTTATTCCCGGTGTTGTTAAAAACAACACCCCCGAAAACTTCAAAACCGCTTGCCAGAAAGTAAAGTCATTTGCCGACACTTCGATGAGCAAGGGGGTTATGAAAGCTCCGTTCATCACCGTTAACAGCTGGAACGAGTGGACGGAAACAAGTTATCTTCAGCCCGACGACCTCTACGGCTACGGCTATCTCGAAGCAATAAAAGACGTTTTTAAGGATTAAGGAGTTTTTGTTATGCTTAATTTATTCAGAATATTATTCAGATGCTTTGTCGCTTTGTCGATAACATTTTCTTCCCTTTTCTCTCCCACAATCATCTCTCCGCCGAGCGAGAATCTTGATTTCGATGTGCTTCAATATCCTGCGGAGGCAGTAAAAACTCTTGAAGAATGGGGAGTTACCGAAGAAGAGCTTAAATCCCGTGCAGACTCGAAAAAAGAGCTTTATGTGGGCTGCCAGGGATATGATGATGTCAACGGCATTGTTATTTCTCCTTATTACACAGCAAAAATCAGCAATAAAGATATCCCTGTTTATGCGGCAACCGTTTTTCTTGGTGAAACGCAGTACGGCGAGCTTCATTCATTCTCGGAAATATATCTCGATGAAAACGAAGCTTTTTCGCTCAACATTGAGCTTCACTCCGAGGATTTCAGAATCAAAGACGCAATCTGTCTGCCCGAAAGCCTCGGTGTCAAGACAAAATGTGCGGGCGGTGTTATGACCGCAAGCATAAGCGACTTCGGC
Source organism: Acutalibacteraceae bacterium (assembly GCA_045647065.1). Classification (GTDB taxonomy): domain Bacteria; phylum Bacillota; class Clostridia; order Oscillospirales; family Acutalibacteraceae; genus CAG-177. The sequence continues at coordinate 7,148 of JAZRLY010000011.1, read as the reverse complement.
ATCTATACATTTCTTTTCAATTCCGCATCGCAAAATTGCGCCTACACTCTTTTTGTAAGAGAAAGAATTGACGAAGAAGCCGAAATCGCAGAATACAAAAAACTTTACGGCGAAGAAAATGTTTATGTTGTGGAAAGCGGTCTGCTCAAAACTCCTTATGCTCACTTCACAGAAAATAATTATGTCGTTTATCTCAAACAAGGTGCCTATGTTCTTGCCGAGCACGCTTACGACATTATGAGCGAAGAGGACGAAAACAACTGCATTGAACCCGGCGCCGCATCAGACAACGCATTCGGTCTTACAAGACGTCCCTTTGTTAACTTCTATAACTGCAACAATATAAAATTCGTCGGCAGAGGCGTGCTCGATTTATCACACCTCGACAGACGCGAACGCAGAGGCGTTGTTTTTACAAGCTGTAAAAATATTGAAGTCAGAGGTATCAAAATAGTCAACTCACCCGAATGGTCGTTCATCAGCTACCGCTGTGAAAACATCAGCATCAAGGATGTTGATATTTTCGGCTACAGACAGAATTCCGATGCTTTTGCAATCTGCAACACGCAGGGCGGTCTGATTGAAAGATGCTTTGCGCGAAGCGGCGATGACCTTTTTGACGTCAAGGCTCTCGGCGCACCCGACCCGTCCTCAAGCGAAAACATCACTTTCACAAACTGCGTTGCATGGGGCGGCAAGGCAAGATGCTACGGCATCCACGGCGAGGTCAACAAACCCATCCGCAACATCACTTTCAAAGACAGCGCGGTTATCTGCCGCGATGCAACCTGGAACAACAACAGAGTTGCTTCGCTCGCGGTTATTATCGAGCTTGCGGAAGGCAGCATCGACGGAGTAACCTTTGATAACATCGAAATTTTCCGCGACGACGGGCGCGCAATGGCGTGCGTTATATTCACGGAAGAAATCGGCGATATGGAAACTGTTCCCATCAATAATTTCACCGCAGACAATATTGTGTTCAAAAATATAAAATACAATGCGGCAATGAAATCCAAATTCTCCGCCGCCAACGAAACCAACACAATGAATGTTACCGTTGAAAACGCGAAATTCAAAAACTTCTCCTCAGATAAAAACAGCAATCTGATGTTTGAAACCGACGAATTTGCAAATGTGACATTCAAATAAAAAACTAAAAGGAGCAATCTCACCGATGAAAGTGAGGCTGCTCCTTCTTTTTTATTTGCAATAAAATCCAATCGCTTCAGATATGAATTCCGCAGTGCCAGCGCCGTTTTTGTCAATGTTCATTTTAAAGCGTTCGTCGGCAACATACATCTGTCCGAGACCCGCAAGAATTTCGGATGTGCAGGTATAAAAATTGTCGGTAATATAGGCTTGCAGTTTTTTGACAAGCATCTGTGCGGTTTCGCTTTCGGGCCTTGCCCCCTCTTTGAGCACTGACCCGAATTCGTCAAGCACCGCGTTAAGTCCCGCGTTGACATCTCCCCATTTATCGGCAGAATAATCTGCGGTTTTCTGCTCGCTTTCTTTGTAGGCATCGGTTTTTCCCCATCGCTGTTTTGTCTCTTCGGCATACTGCTTACGTGCAGTTTCATATTCGTTATTGTTAAATGTGTTCATCGGTATTTCTCCTTTTTTCGGTTTCGTCAAAAACTATTTCAGCCCTTTTATCAGCCATACCAGACAAACAACTATGGTCAGACAAACAGACAAAAATCCTAACAAAGTAGAAAATGACTGAAGAACCTGAATTCTGTCAAAATAGCTTGAGGCATCAATCAATGCAGAAAAAAGCGACAGCATAGAAATCGCAAACAAAAATTTACTTGAAAGTTTGTCTGCCTTTGCAGAACTTGAGTTTTGCAGAATTTCCAACTGACCTTCATTTTCAATTACATCTGCCAGCAATCGTTCAATTTCCAGAACAGAATACATTTTAGAGTATACATTTTGAAAAATTCTGTCATCGGAAATAACATTGAATGAGAAGACAGTTTTCAATTTGATAATTTCCCTGTTCATCTCTTCAATTTTTTTAAGATCCTCCGCACAAGCCATAGAAACCTTGTTTATATATTCCACAGCAGTAAATTTCTGATTCAACAGCAGCAAATATAAAAAGTAGTAATCTATGGATAAATGTGACAGCTTGATGTTGTGAAGATAATAATTCGAATCATCGTTTTCGACATCAAAAACAATGTTGACCATACCCTCTGAGCTTCCGCCCCAATAGTCGTTTTTGCTCGGCTCATAAATCATATCATAATCGCTTTCGGCAACATTCAGGAATTTGGCATTATAACTGCGACTCAGACAACGGACACACGTCGATATTTTTTCCTCCGAAGGCACCTCATCAACATGAAGAAAATGAAAGCAAACACATTCGTATTTAAATGTTTCTGTCACTGAAAAAAACATTTTGCTTTCAACTCCAGACGGTAAAATTGATGCCGCCGCATCATATAATGCGACTTTCCCGCCCGAAATTGTTTTGCCGCTCATTTTTGCCGCTTTTTTGAACAAATAAGCAAAATCCGCAATTTCTTCAGGTGTCAGACCTGAATATGAAACCCAGAATTCCAAAAAAGCCACTCCGGTAGAAAAACAAGATAACCTTACTTCTTCAATCTCCGGCGTGTTTTCAAAATCCAGCTCTTTTTCATACATATAAACATTCAGAATATCTTTATTTTTCAGTTCAAAAGAACGAAAGAGCTTATCGTCATCCGCTATGCGTGCCGCATAATTAAGAAGGTATCTTGGTCTGAATTTTTCCGGCGAAGTATCCGCCCATAAACCGCTTGCTTTCGCACCGTTTATAAACTCGTAATAATCACCCAATAATACAGGGATAAAATATACCGACTTGGAATAACTCACTTTTTCCCACCTCTGTTTTTCACAAGATTCTTTATTGTAATCGCAAAATAATGATCGCTTCATTTCCCGTGAGGATATACGCTGCAGCAATGTTGAAAGCAGGATTTCCGCCTCCTGAAAAGAAGCATATCGGACAAAAGGAATGCTGCTGCACAAAGCACACCTCATATTGCAGGCGCCGCAACAGCACAACATATTCTCTGTTTCTTACCCTTGATCATAAGTGCACCCGCAAAGTCAAAAAGAAGAACAACAAGCACAAGGGTCAGGATGTAGCCGAATGTGTCAACACGAGCTGCATCGCAAGAATAAAACCGAATTTTTCTTAACTTAATTATAGATTAAGGCAAATGCAAAGTCAAGAAACAAAAAGCCCTGTACTGCGCATCATTCGTTCTTGCGTTAACTTCTCGGCTATGATATACTGAATAGAATTAAGGAGTGATAATATGAATAAAAAGTTTAAAAAAGCTCTTATCGCAATTCTGAGCGTGACATTGGCTGTCGTTGTTTTGCTCAGCGTGGCCGGTCCTTATCTTGTGCTTATGGGCGCACGCCAGCCCGAGGTAGAAGCCGAATACGCATACAGCGAATATTTCTACAACAGCTATGATGAAATCCGTTCACATCTCAAAGAGCGTGTAGCAAAACTCCGCGAAAACGGTGTTGCCGTTGAGGTAAGTGAACATGCAGTCGACAAGAGCGACAATCTATACATTGACAATATTTATTTGCCCACCTCAAAAGAAAAAGAAAACCTGATTGTCCTCACCACAGGCGTTCACGGTATGGAAGGCTATATCGGCTCGGTTATGCTCGATGTATTTTTCGAAGAGATTTATCCCGACATTGATACCGAAAAAACAGGCATACTTGTTGTTGCAAACGTTAATCCTTACGGCATGAAATATATGCGCCGATATAACGAAAACAACGTTGACCTCAACCGCAACTTCATTCTCGACTGGAACAATTTCGATATGTCATCCAATAAAGATTACCCCGAGGTCAAGGAATTCCTTCAACCCGAAGGCAAAATCAGCAATGCACTCTGGCACGAAGCGGGATTTTATCTGAGTCTCGCCAAAGAAGCGCTCACAAAGGGTGCCGACAAAGTTTCGGATGCTCTGCTTACGGGTCAGTATGAATATCCGCAGGGTGTTTATTACGGCGGAAACGGCGATGAAACATCAACGGCATACCTTAAAAGCGTGTTTAACGACTGCCTTGATGGTGAATACAAAAATATCGTTCATATTGACATTCATTCGGGATACGGTCCCCGTTACAATATGGTCATATTCAATTCCGTTTACGAAACAATGACAGAGGCCGAAACCAAAAAGGCATTCGGTTATGACTATGTAATTTCGCACGATTCAGAGTCTTTCTATGCAACAACGGGCGACACCACAGACTATTTTTACCGTCTTGCAGAAAGCAAAAACAGCGAAAAAGAGTTGTTCTCAACCTGCTTTGAATTCGGCACAATCGGCGACAGCTTTATAGATTCGATTCTCTCACTTAAATATACCGTTGACGAAAACAGACAGCATTGGTATCCCTCGGATAGCAAGGTTGCAAGTGAGGTAGTAAAAGAAAATTACAACGAGCTTTTCTATCCCACTGAAACAGAGTGGCGCGAAAAGACGGTTGCCGATTTCAAAACCGCAACCGAAGGCGTCCTCAACGCAAAACTGAAATAATTAACAGCTATGAATTTAAGGGTGATGAAAAATGTTTTCACGAATAATCGCGATCATAATGAGCATTATTTCTGTTTTCACGGCTCCGTTTTCGCAGCTTTTCTCTGAAATCGAGCTCAAAAGTGAGCTTGCAAAAGGAAACTATGAAAGTCCATATATCGTAAGGCCTCTTGACTCGATAACCGTAAACGGTGTATCTGTTGAAGAATACTGCGTTGTTTCTCCCGACGGCGAACTATACACCAACGCTGCACAAACTCTTTGCGATGAAATTTATAAGATCTGCGGTAAAAAAACCGCAGCCACCGAGAACATCCAAAAAGCCTTTATAATCGACTCTGCTCTGAACGATACGGACAGCTTCAGCCTTAAGGTTGAAAACGGCAATATTTATATCACAGGCAGTTCAAACGCAGGAATTTCAAGAGGAATAACCGCTTTTGCAGATGAAGTTTTGCTCTGTTCTCAAGGCAGTTACGATTTCAAAGACGGCTATGAGTATAACAAAACTTTCACGGATTATGTAACATATGAGGATTTCGGTGCTGTCGGTGACGGCAAAACGGATGACTTTGAAGCTATCGTAAAAGCCCACGAATATGCAAACGCAAACGGTCGGAGCGTTTGCGCAAACGAAACCGCAACATACTATATCGGTGGTGCAGACAAAACCGCTTTCATTATGACCGACACCGATTGGTCAACCGCACGCTTTATAATCGATGACACCGCGGTTGAAAACAGAAGTGCGTGGATATTCAATATTGCCCCGTCACAAGGCGTAATAAATATAACCGACAAGGTTTCCCCTCTTGAAATTGATGCCAAAAACATCGGCACATCACTTGACGGTAAAAGTCTGGTTGTGCTTACGGATTCAAATGTCAAGCGATATATCCGCAAGGGTGCAAATCAGAATTCGGGCAGCAATCAGACAGATGTTATCCTTGTTGATGAAAACGGAAACATCGCACCCGAAACTCCGCTCATCTGGGGCTTTGATTCAATCACCTCTGCTTCAGCTTATCCCGTTGACGCCGAAACACTGACCGTAAAAGGCGGCAGATTCACAACTCTTGCAAACAACGCCGCTTCCGAATATAACTATTACGCAAGAGGTATTCTGATCAGACGCTCAAATACCGTTATAGACGGAATATATCACGATATCAAAAACGAAGGCAAAACGGGCTCACCGTATTCGGCTTTTATCAGTCTATCGTGCTGCGCTGATGTAACGGTAAAAAACAGCACGTTTACAGGTCATAAAAAGTATTCAACAATCGGCTCTGCAGGAACATCCGTAACAATGGGCACCTACGATATCGGTGTTGCAACGGCGGTCAATGCAAAGTTTATCAACTGCAACCAGACAAATGACATAACCGATATTGATTATTGGGGAATTGCAGGAACAAATTACTGCAAAAATCTGGTGTATGACGGCTGCGCACTCTCACGCTTCGACGCACACCAAGGTGTTCTCAACGCAACTGTCATCAACTCCGTTCTCGGCCACCACGGAATAAAGCTGATAGGAAGCGGAACGGCTCTGATTGAAAACACAACCGTTTTAGCCGAAGATTTTGTTGATCTTCGTGCGGATTACGGTTCAACCTGGAACGGTGAGCTTATTATCCGCAACTGTAAGTTTTATCCCACGGGTGTGTCAAGCCATATCATCAATGCGGAAAACTCGGAAGATCACAATTTCGGTTACATCTGCTATCTGCCTCAGAAAATAGAAATTGACGGCTTCTATGTTCACAGAATCGGATACAATTATCTTTTCACCAAGGTTAATTTAAAACATAATTCCGATTCATACAATGCAGAATATCCCGTCGTTCCTCCGCAGGAAATAACCGTCAAGAATTTCAGCAGTTTGCTTTTCGGAGAACTTTTAGTTTCAAAAAACAAGGCGATATTCAAGGCTCAAATTTCATCTTAACAAACAACAAAAACTCCCTCTGCTGAATAATCAACAGAGGGAGTCGTTATTTATGGACATACATTCTTGACATATCGGTCTCGCCGTCACATTGCACCATACAGAAAAAATCCCAACCGTATCTTTCATAGAAACCTGTGTGGTCTGTAACCAAATATACAGGGGAAATGCCTGCTAATTTCAAGTCTTCAACTGCCATATTAAGTAAACGCCCCGCAATTCCTTGTCTTCGGTGTTTTTCTTCTGTAAAAACAGCGCAAATGTTTGGAGAAAGGTCAGTTCGCTCATGAAAATCGTTTTCAATAACCCCCAGACCACCGATAATGTGACCTTCGTGCAAACAAAGATACCATCCGTATTCGGTTTCATTTTGCAAGTATGAGGTCATACATTCAAGATACGCTTCGGTGGGTGCCGACCATTTACTGCTGAACCACTCCGCTGCCCGAAGCATCAGTTCAGGCTTTTTCCGAAGTGTAATATATTGATATTCTGCTGCCAATATTCTCACCACGCTCTATTTCTTATTTTTTCTTTAAAACAATAGCAATAAAGTTCAAATATTTACACGCTCCTGCTTCAATCGCCTTTCTGTCACTTATAGAATATTCATTGTC
>JAZRLY010000010.1:0-9290 GCA_045647065.1 Acutalibacteraceae bacterium | reverse complement strand
ATTCAGGTCAATGATGATATTCACGTCGGCATAACAAAAGAAAATTTCAGAGAATTTTTCAATGACAACATTTTGTCAGCAGTTGAAGGGAAGTAATATTTTATGAATTGCCTTACTCTTAAAAAATCAAACTGCAAAAACTGTTATAAATGTATCCGCCATTGCCCGGTTAAAGCTATCCGCTTTTCGGGCAATCAGGCGCATATTATAGGCAATGAGTGCATTCTTTGCGGCCAGTGCTTTGTTGTGTGTCCGCAGAATGCAAAAGAAATCGTAAATGAGGTTGAAAAGGCAAAGGTGCTTATCCAGAGCGGTGATCCCGTTGTTGTGAGCCTTGCGCCCTCATTCATTGCAAACTATGACGGTGCTGGCATAAATGCCATGCGCACGGCGTTTCAGAAACTCGGATTCTTTGATGTTGAAGAGACTGCAATCGGCGCAACCATCGTCAAAAATGAATACGAAAGAATTCTGGCAGAGGAGGAGAGAGATGTTATTATTTCTTCCTGCTGTCATTCAATAAATCTGCTTATTCAGAAGCATTATCCCGCAGCGCTCGGATATCTTGCTGATGTTATGTCGCCTATGCAGGCACACTGTCAGGATATCAAGAAGCGCATTCCCAATGCAAAAACCGTTTTCGTCGGCCCCTGCGTTGCGAAAAAGGATGAGGCGGAATATTACGAAGGAATTGCCGATGCCGTTCTCACCTTTGAAGAGCTTTCAGAGTGGCTCAAAGAAGAAAACATTGAGCTTGAAGCTGTTTCGGATAAGGATGAATTCAGCCGCGCGAGATTTTTTCCGACAACGGGCGGTGTGCTCAAAACAATGACCGAAGTGAGCGACTATACATATGTTGCCATTGACGGTGTTGAAAACTGTATTGCCGTTCTTAAGGATATCGAAAAAGGCAAAATTCATAAGTGCTTTATCGAGATGTCCGCTTGTGTCGGCAGCTGCGTAGGCGGTCCCGTTATTGAGAAATATCACCACACCTCAAACATCAAGGACTATATCGAAGTTGCAAACTATGCAGGTTCGAAGGATTTTGAGGTTGATATGCCCAGACCGATAGAGCTGAAAAAGAATTTCAGTTACATCGAAAGAAAGCTTCCTCTTCCTTCGGAAGCGGAAATCAACAATATTCTCCGTCAGATGGGTAAATTCAAGCCCTCCGACGAGCTTAACTGCGGCTCCTGCGGATATAACACCTGCCGTGAAAAGGCGGTTGCGATTTCACAGGGCAAGGCCGAATTCTCAATGTGTCTGCCTTACCTCAAGGATAAAGCGGAAAGCTTTTCGGACACAATCGTTAAGAATACTCCCAACGGACTTATCGTTCTCAACGAACAGCTCGAAGTTCAGCAGATTAATACTGCTGCAAGAAAGATTATGAATATACGCTCCGCATCGGATGTTCTCGGTGATCAGGTTATCAGAATTCTCGACCCGAGCGTGTTTATGACTGTTCTTTCAACGGGCAGAGATGTCCGTGACCAGCGTGTGTATCTCGCTGAATACAAGAGATATGTTGAGCAGACGGTTGTTTATGACCGTGATTCACATCTTCTTATCGGCATTATGCGTGATGTAACAGACGAAGAAGCTGAGCGTGAAAAGAAAGAAAACATCAGCCGTCAGACTGTTGAAGTTGCAGACAGAGTTGTTGAAAAGCAGATGCGCATTGTTCAGGAAATCGCATCCCTTCTCGGTGAAACAGCCGCAGAAACAAAAATCGCTCTTGCGAAGCTGAAGGAGTCGATTACCGATGAATGATTTGTGTGCAGATATCGGCTATAAAAGTGTCAATCACTATGGCGAAGAGCTTTGCGGCGACCATGTCGATGTTGTTGAGCAGGACGAAAACTCAACCGTTATCGTTCTTGCCGACGGTCTCGGCAGCGGTGTTAAGGCAAGCATTCTTTCAACCTTGACATCGAAGATAATTTCAACCATGATGGCAGAGGGGCTTCCCATTGAGGAGTGTGTTTCCACTATTGCGGCAACGCTTCCCGTATGCTCCGTCAGAGGTGTTGCATATTCGACATTCACGATTATCCACCTGAAAAACAACGAAACCGCAGAAGTTATTCAGTATGATAATCCGCAGGTAATCGTTATCCGCGACGAGCAGAATTACGAGTATCCCAGAACGGAAATGAATATCGGCGGCAAAAAGATTTTCAAGAGTGTAATCAAGCTTCGTGAAAACGATATTTTCGTTGCGATGAGTGACGGATGTCCTCACGCAGGTATTGGTATGTCATATAATTTCGGCTGGAAGCGTGATGATATCATTTCCTTTATCGAAACTCTTGCGCCTGTCGGATATACCGCAAAAACTCTTTCAACGATTATCGTTGATGAGTGCTATAAGCTCTACGGTGGCAAACCCGGCGACGATGCAACGGCTTGCGTTGTGCGTATCAGAAAGCGTGAGCCGATGAATATTCTTTTCGGCCCTCCGTCAAACAGAGACGATGCAAACAGAATGATGTCGCTCTTCTTCTCAAAAGAAGGTAAGCACATCATCTGCGGCGGCACAACTTCATCCATTGCCGCAAAATATCTGGGCAAACCCATTAAAGCAAGTCTGAATTTTGAGAAGGCTGATGTGCCTCCGATTGCAGAAATTGAGGGCGTTGACCTTGTAACCGAGGGCGTTATTACTGTTAACAAAGTCCTTGAATATGCAAAGGATTATCTTGGCGACAACGAACATTATGAGCATTGGAGCTTGAAACGCGACGGCGCTTCATTAATTTCCCGCTTGCTTTTCGAGGAAGCAACTGATATAAATTTCTATGTGGGCAGAGCAATCAATCCCGCACATCAGAATCCCGACCTGCCCATTAATTTCAGTATAAAAATGAATCTTGTTGAGGAGCTTTCAGCCTGCCTCAAAAAGATGGGTAAACGCATTAAGGTAAGTTATTTTTAAGGAGAGAAACTTATGAGAAAGTTTGATACAAAAGTTCAATATCTTAAATACAAAGTTCTGCGTGAAGTTGCAAGACTTTCGTGGAACGATACATTGTTTGATAACATTCTCGACATTCCCAAAACTCTTGTTCCCGGTAACGAACCAACAATGCGTTGCTGTGTTTATAAAGAACGCGCAATCCTTGCCGAAAGAGTGAAAATTGCAATGGGCGGCGACAAGAACAACCCGAATGTTATCGAAGTTATCGATATCGCCTGCGATGAATGCCCCGTCGGCGGTTACGAAGTTACAAATGCCTGCCGTGGCTGTCTTGCCCACAGATGCGAGGATGTTTGTAAAAAAGGTGCAATCACATTTGATAACAACCACGTTGCACATATCGATAAATCAAAGTGTGTTGAATGCGGTGCCTGTGCAAAGGTTTGCCCCTATACTGCTATCGTAAGCAGAAAAAGACCCTGCCAGAGCGCTTGCAAAATCAAGGCTATTTCAATGAATGAGCAGAAAGCGGCAACTATCAACAATGATAAATGTACCGCTTGCGGTGCCTGCGTTTATCAGTGTCCCTTCGGCGCGATAATGGATAAATCCTATATGGTGAATGTTATCGACATCATCAAAAAGAGCGAGGATAACAAGAAATACAAAGTTTATGCTGTCGTAGCACCCTCGATTTCGAGCCAGTTTACCTATGCAAAGCTCGGTCAGGTTATCAGCGGTCTCAAAGAGCTTGGATTCTATACCGTAGTTGAAGCCGCACTCGGTGCAGATATGGTTGCGATGGCTGAATCAAAAGAGCTTGCGGAAAAAGGCTTCCTCACAAGCTCATGCTGCCCCGCATTTGTATCATATGTAAAATCGGCTTTCCCGCAGCTTGCGGAGCATATTTCACATAACCTTTCACCTATGGCGGCGCTTGCGAAGTATATCAAAGAAACAAGCGAAGGCGCAAAGGTTGTTTTCATCGGTCCTTGCACAGCTAAGAAGGCGGAGGCTCAACTTGAATCCGTCAAGCCTTATGTTGACAGTGTGCTGACCTTTGAAGAACTTCAGGCCCTCTTTGACAGTAAGGATATCGATATCACAACTCTTGATGAAGATGTGCTTGATAATGCATCTTATTTCGGCAGAATTTTCGCAAGAAGCGGCGGACTTTCGGATGCTGTTTCTCAGGCAATCAAAGAGCAGAATATTGAGTTTGACCTTAAGCCTGCAGTCTGTGACGGAATCGAAGCCTGCAAACTTGCGCTTCTTAAGAAGAGCAAGAATGTTCTTGATGCAAACTTTATCGAAGGCATGGCTTGCATCGGCGGATGTATCGGCGGCGCAGGCTGTCTCACCCACGGCGAAAAGAATAAAGCCGAAGTCGATAAATACGGCAAAGAAGCAATGGAGAAAACTATCTCCGATGCTGTTTCGGTTTTAAAATAATTTATTTATATATCTACTCCATTTTTAAAAAGCACCGAGCGGAATGCACGGTGCTTTTGTTTTTCAAATTAACATTAATAAAGCCTGAATGGATTGCGACAATAATAAACCAAACACAAATTGAATTCAAAGGTGTGCAAACAAAATGTTAAAGAACAATTCAGTGGTTCTTCAGGTAAGAGCAGCTCTTGACCGGTTCGAGACGGAATCTGCACGTGAAGTTGGTGTTCAATTCCCTCTTAAACCCCCAATCACCCGAAACGATACACTTTATGACAAACATATTCAATATAACGGATTTTGGTTGTGAAGGAGATGTTGATGTGTTCACGGAAACGAAAGAGAGAGTCACTGTTAAGCGGAAAAATCAAGGGATTCATTAACGCATTATAATTGAAACTTTTTTATTGACATAAAAAAACTCTTTTGAGATAATAAAAATACAGTATTTTAATTTTGATTTAATCTTTTCGGTTTAATATATGTCATCAACCAAAAGGGGGACTGAAAATGAGAATTCTGATCGCAGAAGACGAAAAGAGCCTTAACAGAATCATCGCCAAACAGCTTAAAGCTTCGGGATACAGTGTTGACTGTGCTTTCAACGGCGAAGAAGCTTACGACCTGATAAGTATGACGGACTATGATGCGGCGATTTTTGATGTTATGATGCCGAAAATTGACGGTTTTTCACTTCTTAAAAAGATAAGAAATGAGGGCAACAATCTTCCTGTTTTATTTCTAACAGCCCGTGACAGCATAGAGGACAGGGTTGAAGGCCTTGATATCGGTGCCGATGATTATCTTGTGAAACCATTTGCGTTTGAAGAACTGCTTGCAAGAATAAGGGTTCTTATCAGAAAAAACAGTGTTTCAAAATCAAATGTAATTACCGTTGCAGACCTTACTGTTGATATTTCAAGCAAAACGGTTGTAAGAAATGGAAATGATATTTCGCTCTCTGCAAAGGAATACGAGCTTTTGCAGTATCTTGCCGTCAACAACGGAATTGTTCTCAGCAGAGAAAAAATTGAAGACCATATCTGGAATTATGATTATGAGGGCGGAACGAATGTTGTTGATGTTTATATCCGCTATCTTCGTAAAAAGATTGATGACGGATATAACAAAAAACTGATTCACACCGTCAGAGGAATGGGCTATGTTCTCAGGGAGGAAAAATGAAAAAGGTTTCATTTAAAATAATAACAACGCTCTGGATAACTGTTCTGATTGCTGTTGTCTGCGGTGTCAGTACAGCCTCTCTTATGTTTATAAGCGGTAAAACTGCGGATGATAAGCTGAAGCAGAATTTGATTTCCATGGTGCAGAGTAATTCGGATGAAATGGAATACAGTAACGGTATTTTTGAGATTGAAAACGATTTTGCTTATTATTCGGGTGGAATTTACTGCGATTTGTTCACCGAAAACGGTGATTATATCAGCGGCGAAACCCCCCACACTCTCATAGAATCGAACTCATTGGGCGAAACGGATGTTGTTAAAAAAGAGCTGGGCGGCGAAAATTATTATGTTTATTCCAAGCTTCTGAATTTCACCAAATTCGAATATGAGATTGATGTTATGTCGGGTCAGATTATATCATACGAAGCAGATGTAACTCCGCAGAACGAACTGAAACCGACACCCTATTCCGAAACGAATTTTCAGAACGGAATAAGCACAAGCAACGCAATTGATATCGTGCTTTCTCATGCAGGCATTAACAAGGATGAAGCAACAATAATCGGTGTTGAAATTCCCTTGTATCAGGACAGACAGGTGTTCAAAATTGAGTTTATATCGGAAAATTCTTCCTACGGAAAAGTTTATATACGAGCTGTCTGTCCGTCAGATGAGGCTGTAACCGTATTTGATACCGTTGCGAAAAGTGCGGTATATCTTTTACCGTTTTTTGTAATCATTGCGGCAGTCGGTGCATATCTGATTTCAAGGAAAGCAGTTTCTCCTATTGAAAAAATCACGGAATCTGCACATGAAATTTCAACGGGTAACGATCTTTCAAAACGCCTTGAAACGGATAAAGCACCCCGTGAAATAAGTAATCTTTCAAAAACATTCAATGAAATGTTTGAAAGACTGCAGACTTCATTCGAAAACGAAAAACGGTTTACCTCCGATGCTTCTCATGAACTGCGCACGCCTCTTGCCGTTATCAAAGCGGAATGCGAATACGCACTTTCGGAGAATGCTGACGACGAAGAAAGAGTTCAGGCTCTTGAATCGGTTGAGGAACAGGCGGATAAAATGGCGTCGCTTGTTTCATCTTTGCTTGCCGTAACCAGAGCTGAGCAGGGACAGACCAGATTTACGCTTGAAAAAGCTAATCTCGGCGAGCTTGTTGATGAAATCTGCGGTAAATTCAAGACCACAAAAAATATAGAACTCATAACTGATATTGATAATAGTATTATAATCAATATGAATTCTTCTCTCATAACTCAGCTTGTTGAAAATCTGCTTTCAAATGCCGATAAATACGGCAGAGAAAACGGAATTATCAATGTTAAACTTTATTCTGACGGAGAGAAGGCTGTTTTATCCGTTAAAGATAACGGAATCGGAATAAGCGAAGCTGACCTTCCGAAAATCTGGAACAGATTCTACAGAGCGGATGCTTCAAGGTCGGAAACCGAGGGATTCGGTCTCGGTCTTGCACTTGTTAAAAACATAGCGGAAATTCATTCGGCAGAGTGTGCTGTAAAGTCCGAAATCGATGAGTTTACCGAATTTTCAATTGTTTTCAAAAAAATCTGAAAAATTAAGTTTTTCTAATGTTCCTTTAATGTTTGCGGATTATTATTAAGTCACAGTCAAGGACGACTAAATAAAAAAACAAATTGAAAGGAATTGATATTATGAAAAAACTTATCGCTCTTTTACTTGCACTCCTCGTTGTATTTTCTCTTTCCGTGTCGGCATTCGCTGCACCGTCCGAAAACTTGATTTCGGAAGAGAAGGCAAAGGAAATTGCTCTTGAACACGCAGGATATGAAGAATCCGAAGTAAGATTCGTCAAAGCAAAGCTTGACCGTGATGACGGCAGATATGAATACGAAATTGAATTCAGAGCCGACGGTAATCTTGAATATGATTATTCAATCAATGCTGTAAACGGAAAAATCGTTGAATTTGACCGTGACTATGATGCTCCCGACAGATTTGAAGCTTTTGGTTTCCTGGCATTCTTCAGAAATCTTCTGGCAAGACTTTTCGGATAATTTTCGGTCAGAGATAAAAATATATTGAGAGGTGAACAAAAATGAAGAAAAAGATATTTGCAGTTTTATTTTCCGTACTTTTGGTTTTATCGGTTGCTCTGCTCGGCGGATGTAAAAACAGTGAGCCGCTTGAAGAAAATGTAACTCTTAATCAGGCACAGGCATCTGCAACGTACATTAACAGCAGCGAGCTTGCAAGCGTAAATCCGGATGCCGCCATTGATATCGCACTCAAGCACGCAGGCGTATCAAGAGAAAACGCCGTAATGTTCGGCACTCCTTCACTTGACGAAGAAAACGGTAAATCACATTATGACATTGAATTCGGATATAACGGATTTGAATATGATTATGAAATCGCAGTTGCCGATGGAGCAATTCTGAAAGCTGAAAAAGAAGCTGAAAAAGTTAATGTAACCGTGAGAGAAAAAACTCCCGTAAAAAGCACAGAACCCGTAAGCAAAGAAAACAAAAGTAAAAATAACAATAACGGCTATATAAGCGTTGAAGCTGCAAAACAGAAGGCTCTTGACGATGCTGCTGTCAAAGCTGAAGATGCGGTTTTCTTAAAAGCATACTATGATTCGGATGACATCGTACCTCATTATGATGTTAAGTTTGAAGCAAACGGATATGAATACGAATATGAGGTTAAAGCTTCTGATGGCTCAGTTCTCGAAAAAGATGTTGATAAGGGAAGAAAACCTGTCAACAGTTCTCCTGCATCAAATGAATATATCTCCGCAGACAAAGCAAAATCAATAGCTTATGACCACGCTTCCGTAAAGGCAGCAGATGTTAAGTTCTCAAAAGCGGAGCTTGACCGTGACGACCTGATAGTCCATTACGATGTTGAGTTTGTTGCAGGTAATTATGAATATGAATATGAAATAAACGCCGAAACCGGCAAAGTCATAGTTTCCGATAAGGAATTCAACGATTGAGAATCCGAAACAGAATCACAAGATAAAAACTCCGAACCGCTTCACTTTAAGTGGAGCGGTTTTCTTATACAAGTTCAAAACTTTCAAAATAATCAAAAAATTAATATTAATAAACCCCCGAACGGATTGCAAAAATAATAGAGCAAACGCAAATTGAATTTGAAGGGGTGTAACAGAAATGTCAAAGAACAACGCAGTAGTACCTCAGGCAAGAGCTGCTCTTGATCAGTTCAAGATGGAAGCTGCAAGAGAAGTTGGTGTTCCGCTACATCTTAAAATTTACAACTTGTGAAAACATAATATTAAACAATTTGTATTCTGCAGAAATATAATCAATATAATGTGCCGAAAGCCGCCTTTGATTTTCAAAGGTGGCTTTTGAACTTTATGATGCGGATTTGATGATTCGGCACTCCGAAATTTGCTGTCTTTTTTTGAAAAAATTATTAAAAAAATTCCATTTCTGCACTAAAGTACAATGTGCAAACCGAAAAAAGGTGATAAAATTACGATGTAAGAATGTATACTGACGAAAGTATACCCATTATGAACAACACGAAAGGAGAAATTTTTATTATGAAAATCATCAAAAAATCATTCGCAGTGATGCTTTGCCTTCTTATGGTAATGAGCATTATTCCTCTTTCTGCAAGTGCAGCAGAACCGACTGGTTTGTATTACAAGGGTGCACATGTTAGTATGGGAATGTATTATGTTCCCGGAAGCA
>JAZRLY010000009.1:0-2541 GCA_045647065.1 Acutalibacteraceae bacterium | reverse complement strand
GAACATTATCTGTTCATAAGAGAAAGTCGGCTTTTTGATTTCTTCCTGAATTATGCTCAATTCAAGATTTCTTTTCGTTTCTTCAAGCTCATCAAGTCTTCGCTTTGCAGAGTCATTTATAATGCCTGCCTGAATGGCATTAAGCATATTTTCTATGCCCTTTTCGGTGTCGGCAAGTTGTTTCCTCATCATCGGCAACTCACCGCATTCCTGTCCCTGTGCTTCATACGCCATTTCCGTAAAGTATTTTACAAAATCATCGTCTGAAATCATTTCTTTGACATACTTGATAACAACATATTCTATCTTATCCTTACGGATTGATTTGTGCTTTGCATTGCAGGTCTTTTTTCTTTTTGTGTTAGCACATCGGTAGTATCTGTATTTTCTGCTCTTGTATTTACTTGTTCCTATTTCGCCAACCATAAAAGCACCGCAGGTTCCGCAGAATAATTTTGTTGTCAGCAGATAATCGTCTTCGGCTTTTCGTTGAGCCGGAGCTTTTTTGTTTTTCTCCATCCGCTCCTGAACCCTGTTAAACAAGTCTTTCGGAACGATTGCGGGGATTCCGTCGGGAATCACAATGTCACGATACTTGTATTCACCCATATATCTTCGGTTGTGAAGAACACCCGAAACAAAGTTAAGGTCAATGTCGCCGCCTTTGTTTGTCTTCGCACCGAGTTCATTGAGTCGGTCACGGATTTCTTTCATTATCATTCCGTCATCGTACATCTTGAAAATGTCAAGAACAACCGGTGCGGTCAACGGATTAATCTGATAATGTTTTTCTTCATCAATCGTGTAACCGTAAGTCGGAGTGCCGCCGTTGTATTTGCATTTCAGGGCATTCTCCGTGTGACCTCGGATTACCTTTACCGCAAGTTCGGCAGAGTAATATTCCGCCATACCCTCGAGCAACGATTCGAGAATAATTCCTTCGGGACCGTCCGCTATGTTTTCCATTGCCGATACAACTTTTACGCCGTTTCTTTTGAGCGTTGCTTTATAGTGAGCACTGTCATATCTGTTACGGGAAAATCTGTCGAGCTTCCAGACGATAACCATATCGAACAAGCCTTTTGCACTGTCTTTAATCATCTGCAAAAACTCGGGTCGGTTATCTGTCTTTGCGGAAAAAGCACGGTCAATGTAATGTCGGACAATCGTGATTCCGTTCTTGTCGCAATATTGAGTACATTCTCTCAACTGACCCTCAATGGATTCTTCTCTCTGACCTTCGGTTGAGTATCGTGCGTAGATAACTGCTTTCAATCATCTGTCACCCCCTCAGAACTCAGAAGTTTCAGAAGAGTTGCCTTGAGTTGATGGTTTGCTCTGGAGTTGGGGTCAAAACACATTTCAACAAACTTTTCCATTTCGGGGCTGTACTTTGTTTTGTGTTCATACAGTCTGCCTTGCGGATTATCTGTTCTGCCGTAGATATAATCCAGAGAAACATCGTAATAATCTGCGAGCTTGACCATATTTTCGGGTGACGGTGTTGCCGAACCGTCTTCATATCGGTTGATGCTCGACTGCTTCATTCCCGAAATCTGAGCAAGTTTGTTTTGGGAAAGACCCACACTTTCACGGAGCGCTTTCAGCCTTTTGCTGATGATTTCCATCGTTTCACCTCCCATATTATATTGTGTAACTATTGTAGCACAAATAAATATAGTTGTCAACCACATTCTGACATAAGTATCAAAAAGGGATTATGTAAAAAAATTCCTCCGATGGATTAACCGCCGAAGGAGTAAAGAATCTTTTTATTTCAACAAATTATCTTTTAAGATAAAGCTTATTATCCTAAACCAATGTTTATTTTATCCCCAGCATATATGCCTGCATCTGAAAATTTGTTTTCAGCGAGTTTAAGAAAACTTTCACTAAACCCATAGTCAAGCAAATCTGAGATAGGAATAAATTCAACATCATATATTGGGTTTGATTCAAATTCATTTGTAGGTAATTCGATTTTGCCTGCAACTCTTTTTAACAAAAATGATATATGTAAAAGAGTGTTATTACTTGCTGATACATCACACAGATACAACAATCGGATAATCTCAACATCCAAACCTGTTTCTTCTTTCATTTCACGGATAATACCTTGTTCAATGGTTTCACCCTGTTCTAGTTTTCCGCCGGGCAAAGACCAGTTTCTCTTATCATTGACCTTCTGTTTGACTAATAAGATTTTTTCATTCTCAATTAAAATGCCTGTAACCCGAATATTGAAATCATATTTTGTCATATATCATTCCCCACAATTTCAAAATTGTTAATCATAACAATTACAATTTAATTCCAACGCTTTAAAACAACAATTTCAGGGTCTGAGCCGCCCTCTCCATATTCACAAACCAAGAGATATTTTTCGTCAGCAGTTAATCCGTAACATCTTGAACTGCCTTTCTTTTCAAGCTGATTTATATAGTATGTTTTTTCATTGTTCCAAAGATTTACGGTCTGACCGCAAGGTAAAGGAAAATCAAGATTAACAAAATCACCTTTGCCTTCGTGAAGTTCTGTAAC
>JAZRLY010000008.1:0-23096 GCA_045647065.1 Acutalibacteraceae bacterium | reverse complement strand
TACGATCCGACTTATTGTTTGATTCTGCATATAACCAATATCTTCCTGGCTCAATTGTAAATATCGGCCAGGAGGAATTTTCTCCGCCTTCAATGAAAGTAGGATTCTGCCGTCTTTCCTCGGTCATTTCTTCGCCCTCGGGAACAAACCATACTTTAACTATATTCTCATCAAGTATTGCCATACCGTTCGACTGCTTTATTCTGCAATCCACATTGGGAGATGAGCCGTTGTCACCGACCAGAAAAATTTCCCTGGCTTCAAGAGTACCTTTTGCATTACGGATACTTCTGGTATACACCTCGTCGTCTACTCTGTCTTTGCCGTTTGTAAAATATAAATCAGGCTCCAGAATACGCGAACCATTTTCGATCGTATGCGAAATACCAATACGGTTTATTCCACACTCTTTTTCATTCAAAAGGCTCATCGTGCAATACGAAAGATATATAGTGTATGTGTCTTCAGTTGTTGTGACGATATATACATATCTTTGGTAGCAAGTAGTGCCTATGAGATCGGTTGTTGTAAAGCTATCATTGCTGTATGAAATATCTGTCACTTCGCCCTCAATGCTGTTCATCATCGTTTCAATACCATTGTTAATACCGGGATTTTTCTCGATAATATCATCAGAGAGCAAATCCACAAAAGCATCAGCATCTTTTTGAACAAGCGCAGTTTTAACCGGAGTTACGAATTTTGCTTCATTGTACTTTTCAACAAGTGGACTAAAAGGTATCAGCAAAAGAAAAAGATAGCCTAAAATTCTTACTAACATTTATAACACCTCCATAAATTATTTTTATATTATCATTTTCTATCTGGAAAATCAAGCAACTTAACTTTACATTCGCAAGAATTTCAGGTGTAAAGCAAAAATTTAATATTAAATCAAAACCATTTTATCAGTTTTCTTCGCTTTTGTTTATACCGTGCTTCTTCGCATATTCGCTTAAACTGTTTCTGCGTTCATCCGAATACGGTGCGGTGAGTCTGAAACTCAATCTGCCCTTGAGAATTTCAAAAAGCATTCCGCCGTGCTCGTCATCGTCTGTCAGTTTGCAACAGTCCGGATATTGCTCGCTGAATTCTAAAAGTCTGTTTCTCAAATCCGTGTTGTGTGTCCGCACATCAATGATGTCACTCTCTTCGTTGAAACAGATAACAGTATCTTTCTGTCGCTTTGTTAATCCTGTTTTCATAAATTCTCCTTTCCGCCGGATATCGGCTGATTTTTGTGATTTTTTCACGGTTCTTGAACCGTAAAAAGCACCGTGTTTTCCAATGCATTTTCTCTAAATTATGCGTTGGTCGTTTGGAACATTTCTATTGTCTCATTTCTAAAATCCTCCTTTCGGGCATCAAAAAACAGCCACGAAATTAATCGTGACTGTTTTTGTCTGCTTGTTTGATTTTCTCCTTTTTCTTTGAGTGGATGTCCAAAAATTCTCCGTAGTTTTTTAAAACAAAATCTTCGTATGCCGTTGCGATTTTTTGAATGCGTTTGTAAACGGCACTTGGTGTTTTGTATCCCGCAAATTTTGCAATCTGTTCAAGTGTGCAACCGTCCATTCGCATCTGCAAAATCCGTTTGTCTTTTCCGTTGAGCGTTTCAAAGAATGCTTCGACTTTGTGTTTCGAAAGAATTCTTGTTTCAAAATCATCACGGGGTGATGGCAACTGAACGAGCAGTTCTTCGCTGATTTCTTCGCCTGATTTGATTGCTTCATCAAGAAAAATCGGACTTTTCTTTTTGTTCCACGAGCAATACCACTTGTTGATGAAATCTCTTTTGTATGTGCTTTTACGTTCGCTGTAATCTTCCATCTGACGGTTATTCCACACTTCATCAATCATCGGTTGCCAGTTCTGTTCTTCAACAATCATATCCGTGAGATTGCCGATAAGATTGCTGAACTGTTGGTATGTAAGCCACGGGATTTGCATTTCCTTCGGCATCATATACAGTTTCTGAAAACTCCATTCCATTTCATATTCGAATTTCTTTCGGAAGTAATTCTGAATCAAAAAGCACAACCGCCACAGAGGGAAATCACCTGAATAGTCTGTCCATTTGCCGGGTATATTGCCGTAACCGTCACGGCGGGGAACCTGAATGAATTGCCACACCGACCACGCATAAGATTCCCAGATGAACTGAAGAAAAACATCGTCGTTTATGAGATAATCGTATTTATCCGTGTAAAGAACTTCATACGGATTTCTCGGAATATCAAGATAATCCTTCCGTTTTATTACAAGCTCTTTGGGGAGAGCGTAAAACAACGGAAGCCATGCAAGATGACTGTCCTGCGGAATCGTAATTATCTGATTCGGGAGTTTAACTATGTAACTTAAATTAGGGTTGTCCGATATAATTGCATCACCTCGCTACGAAGAATTTTTATCCTCCCACTTATAAAGGAATAAAACAGAATGAATTTTTCCTAAAAATAAAACAATTTACAGTTTGTTCAAAAACCATTGCTCAGAAAACGCCCACTCACTTTATATGGAATGAAAGCGGATATATTTTTCCTGCAACTTCAAAAAAGTTAAAAAATATTTGCTCCCACTTATTATGGAGTGAGAATGTAAAAATTTTTCCTGAAAAATGACGAAAAAATAAAAATATTTTAACTCCACAACAAACAAATGTTCGCGTATATTTTAATTCGGTTTTATTCAGTTGTCAATAGGTAAAACGCATTACTTTAAAACTTGCTCTGCCTTATTGGTATGTATATTGTTGATTTTTAATTCTTGACAACATCGTCAAATATGATTATAATTATAGACAATTAAATATGAGTTGATAAGATACGGTTTGAAAAGTTGTACGCTGAGTAAATCAAAAGGGAAATCAGGTTCGAATCCTGAACAACCGCCATTACTGTATTTGAAGCAGAGTTTATGCTTTATAAAGTCAGAACACCTGCCGTGTCTTTTTTAGGTTAAAACACAACTTTGGTGAGAAGAGTGCAACCGATTATTCAAAAGCTGATAAGGCATTTGAAATCGTGCATTCTTTTTTTATTACCTAAAAAACATACTTTCGCTTAAATGTTTTGCGTAAGTAATAACAATGCCGTGTTGCCAACCTTTTGATAAGTCTGTTGTACTCTTTCAACCTGTTTCCGGTTGAAAGAGTTTTGTTTTTTTGTGAGGTGAAAATGTGATAACTGAGGAAAAGAAGCAGTGGGCAATTGAACATCTGCGAGAAAAAAACAAGGAGCTTGGCAGACTCCCCCAAAAGAATGATTTTGATGTGGTGACTTTATCACGCATCAAAGCCTTTTTGGGTCCGTGGCCGAGAGCTTTGGAAACTGCAGGGTTAAAAGAACCGAAGATAATACCCGAAAAAAAGAAAAAGAAGAAAAAACAACAGACAGCTTTCAAAAAGGAGACGAACGGTAATGACTAAAAAGATTATCAGTGTACTTATTGTTCTTACAATGATTTTAACTTCAATACCTTTAACTATATCGGCAACAGAACCCGATACAGTATATATTTCAATCAGCGATGACAGTCGGTTTGTAACCGACAACAACGGCAATCCGATGGCGTTTTATCCCGTAACATTGGATGAACTTGCAGAGGTCGACCTTAACGCATACGGTTACGGTGATTATGTTTATGATGCAGACGGTGACAGCGTTCCTGAGCTCACCGCACTTCATCTTTATATCTATGTTCACGAAACAGTTCTCGGACTTGACTGGTCGGAGGTTTATGTCACAGGCGGTGCAGGAAGCATTTATTTTGCAGGCGGACTTTTCGGATTTACGGATGAGAACCTCCGTTATGACCTTAATGGTGCATATCCCGCAGTTGACGGTTGGGGTCTGACCGCAGACCGAATCGTCCTTAATGACGGCGACTTTCTGAATATTGCGCACTACACAAGCTGGGCGTTCTGGGGTGACAGCGCAACAGGATTCCATTATTTCACGGATTCTGACGGTAATCTCAACCATATATATACCGCAACGGTAAACGAAGAAACAGAACTCGGATTTGTTCGCAGCTTTTCCGATTGGATGAACGGCGGTGCAGCTGCGTTTGCACCCGAATCTGATTACGCCGTATATTACGGAACATCATACGGTGTACCCGCAGGCGAAACGGTTACCGACGAAAACGGATTTATGAATATCACATTCCCCACAAGCGGAACATGGTATATTTGGACAGACGGAGGCTACGGTGCCGAAAATCCTACGGATATAGTTTCTGCACCTGCATTTGCAACGGTAAATGTAAAAGGTGAAAGTCTGAACGGTGATATTGACCATAAGGTAATTTACGAAGAAACCGCATTATATATATCTGCTCTCGGTACTCCGGGTGTTGGCTCTGTTGGCGGCGAGTGGATGGTAATTGACCTTACCCGTTCAGGATATGATTGCCCCGAAGGATATTACGAAAATGTTGTTGAATATGTAAACGACAATATCAATGATAAAGAACAACTCCATAGAGCAAAATCAACCGACAATTCAAGAGTTATTCTTGCTCTCACCTCAGCAGGCTATGATGTAACGGATGTTGACGGTCACAATCTCCTTATGGGTCTGACTGATATGACCTATGTTAAAAAGCAAGGAATCAACGGTCCTATCTGGGCATTAATTGCATTTGATTGCTACGGTTATGAAATTCCCGTTAACTCGGATGCACAGGAACAAGTCACTCGTGAAAAACTTATCTCTTACATTATTGAAAAACAACTTGACGATGGTGGTTGGGCAATGTCAGGAACGGTTGCTGACCCCGATATGACGGGTATGGCAATTCAGTCTCTTGCTCCATATTATGAAACAAATGCCGAAGTCAAAGCGGCTGTTGATAAAGCAATTATCTGCCTTTCGGAAAAGCAGTATGATAATGGCGGATTCGGTTCAATTGACGGCATTTGCAGTGAATCCTGTGCTCAGGTTATCGTTGCATTGACCGCACTCGGAATCAATCCCGAAACTGACCCTCGTTTTGTAAAAAACGGCGTATCTGTTGTTGATGCAATGTGTCTGTTTGCAGTTGAAGGCGGCGGATTTGCTCATATTCCCGAAGCCGGTATAAACGGTATGGCAACAGAGCAGGGACAGTATGCTCTTGCAGCTTATTTCCGTTTCGTTGACGGCAAAACATCTCTCTACGATATGACTGATGTTGACGTTTATACAAAGGAAGAAAAAGCCGCCGATGCGGTTGAAAAATTAATTTCTGCTATCGGAACCGTTACCAAAGAAAGCAAATCGGCTATTGAAGAAGCAAGAGCTGCTTACGATGCACTCACAGACGAGCAGAAGGCACTCGTTGAAAACTATGATGTTCTTACATCTGCAGAAACAGCACTTGCAAAGATTGAAAACGATATTAAAGCTGCAGAATCTGTTGAAACAATGATTTCTGCTATCGGAACCGTTACCAAAGAAAGCAAATCAGCTATCGAAGAAGCAAGAGCTGCTTATGACGCTCTCACAGACGAGCAGAAAGCTCTTGTTGAAAACTACGAAGTACTCACAACTGCGGAAACTGAGTATAGCGAACTTATCGCCGAAAAAGAACTCAGTTTCTTTGAAAAGCTTATCAATTGGATTGTTAATGCGTTCAATTGGGTAATCTCACTTTTCCAAAACATTTTCTCATTCTGATAACTCCTATAAGTCGGCTGTTGTTTTCAGCAACAGCCGACGCAACTCCCTAATCTTGAAAATAATTTGTTATATAACATTGTATATATACCGTCAGGAGGCAATTTTATGAAAAAAAAGAAAATAGCAAATATAGTGATGGTTGCCGTCATTATAGCTATTGCGGCAGCGGGTATTCTGGGTGTCGGTCATATCAAAGGTTGGTTTGATAAATCCGATGAAAATACTGCTGTTCTTACGGATTTCCGAGGTATCATAACCTTGCAGCGTGACGGAGTTGCCTATGCAACAACAGAAGAAACCGTTCTCAGAAAGGGAGATAAAATCACCTGTGACCCCGGTACGACGGTAAGAATTGTTTTGGGTGAAAACTATATTGCACTCGGTCAGAATGCCGATGCTGAAATTATAAATCCTGCTTCTGATGAATTTGCGCTTAAAGTAAATGTCGGTGAAGCTTTTGTCAACACCAATAATTCTGTTATACTTGAATTCGCAGACAAGCAGACCGAAATAAGCAATGCCGTTGCAAATCTGAGTGTACGCAAAGGTGCACAGAGTATAAGTGTTTACTGCGGTTCTGTCGGCGAAGCAAATGAAGGTCAGATGCTTGAATGGATTGGCGATAAGGAATCTGTACGAAATTTCTCCGTTAAAAGCCTTAATGATTTCAATATTTCGCAGATAAGAAAAGCCAATGAAACAAAAACCCTTGTTTTCTCAAATGCTGATTTGGATAAGCTTGAAGATGAACGTTGGGAACAGATGCACGGTTCAACAGAAACAACAACCGAAACCACAGTAACCGAAACCGTAACATCAACTAATACGGAAAAAACAACAAAGAAAGAAACAACATCTTCAACCACGGAAAAGAAAGAACCTACTGCAACAGTTGCCGAAACAACAAAACCAACGACCTCAAAAACACAGACAACCACAGAAAAAACAACAAAAAAGAGACCGACAACAACAAGGCGTGATTATTCAGTTTATATAACCGAAGCAATAACAACGGTTACAGAAACAACAACTGAAACAACCAAAACAGAAAGAACAACAAGACCCAAAGCTACAACTACAACCAAACCCGTAACTACTACCAAACCTACCACAACGAAACCTACAACCACAACCACCAAACCCGTTGAAACAACAAAAGAAAAGCTTACCTGCACAATCACAATCAGATGCGATACGGTTCTTGACAATATGGATAATCTTGATCCCGCAAAAGCACCGTATGTTCCCGATGACGGAGTTATTCTCAGAGAAGTAACGGTTGAATTTGAAGAGGGCGAAACCGTATTTGATGTTCTGAACAGAGTCTGCAAACAATACAACATTCCGGTAGAATACAGCTGGACTCCTATGTATGACAGTTATTATATCGAAGGAATTAATAATCTTTATGAGTTCGACTGCGGCAGCGAATCGGGTTGGATGTATAAAGTTAACGGATGGTTCCCGAATTACGGCTGTTCAAGCTATTATCTGACGGGCGGTGAAAATATCGTCTGGTGCTACACCTGTAACGGACTCGGTGAAGATGTGGGTGCAGAACGATGGGAGTAAAATGAAAGAGGACGCATTTTCAAAATTTCATCCTGCGGTGAATCTGCTGTTTTTCATCGGAGCAATTGCTTTCGGTGTTCTCCTGCAGCACCCCGTCTATCTGCTTGCGGGCATATTCGCAAGCGGAGTGTATTACTTATTACTCAACGGCAGAAAAGGGATAAAAAATATATTTCTGATGATACCGCTTTTCGTATTCATCACGCTGTTCAATCCTGTTGTAAACACAAGAGGAGTAACAGTTCTTTTTACATATCTCGACAGACCCTACACTCTTGAAGCACTCGTTTACGGAGTAGCCGTTGCGGCCGTGTTTGTTCTTATGTTTCTGTGGTTCGGATGCTACGGAAAAGTGCTGACGGGTGATAAATTCACATGCCTTTTTGGAAATCTTGCGCCGTCATTATCAGTTCTTCTCGTTATGGTATTCCGAATGATACCCAACCTCTTGCAAAAAGTAAAGCAGATTATCGGGGTGCGAAGTTCAATAGGAAAAGGTCTGAATTCAACGGCATCAATAAAAGATAAACTCAATTCGGGAATGACCGTTATCGGCGTTCTCACCTCGTGGGCACTTGAAGGGAGTATCACAACAAGCGATTCAATGCGTTCAAGAGGCTACGGCACGGAAAAGCGGACAAGCTTTATGGTTTACCGAATGACGAAAACCGATTGGGTTTCGGCTTTTGCTATGATTGTTTTACTCGGTATCGTAATATTTTTTGCAATAAACGGCGGAATGAATGCCGAGTTCTTGCCCGAAAGAAATATCACACCGATTAACGGAATTAACAAAATCGGCTTTATCGCATATCTCGGATATCTTATGATACCGACATTACTTCACATCAAGGAGGTTATACAGTGGAACATTTCAAAATTGAAAATCTGAGTTTTTCATATCCGACCTCAAAAGAAAAAAAACCGCTCGATGGTGTGTCGCTCAAAATAGAAAAAGGTGAATATATCGTTCTCTGCGGTAAATCGGGAAGCGGCAAAACAACTCTATTGCGTCACCTCAAATCAGTATTGACTCCCCACGGAAAAAGAAGTGGTGAAATATATTTCAACGGAATTGCTTTGAAAGATGTCAACAACCGTGACCAATCTGCAAAAATCGGATATGTAATGCAGAATCCCGATGACCAGATTGTGACGGACAAAGTTTGGCACGAGCTTGCATTCGGTCTTGAAAGCCTCGGATGCGACCAGAAAACAATGCGTTCCCGTGTTGCCGAAATGGCTTGTTACTTCGGTATTCAGGATTGGTTTCACAGAGATGTTGCTGTTCTTTCGGGCGGTCAGAAACAGCTTCTCAACCTTGCTTCGATTATGGCAATGCAGCCTGAAGTGCTTATTCTCGATGAACCGACAAGTCAGCTCGACCCTATTGCGGCATCGGATTTTCTGAACACAGTCAGAAAAATAAACACCGAACTCGGTACAACCGTTATCATAACCGAACACCGCCTTGAGGATATTTTTCCTTATGCCGACAGAGCAATTGTTATGGATTCGGGCAAAATCATTGCCGATGATACTCCGAGAAATATCGGCAGACTTCTTTATAAACAGAATAACCCTATGTTTACAGCTATGCCCACACCCGTTCGTGTTTTCTATAACGCAGGCGGAAACGGAGACTGTCCTCTGACCGTCAGAGAAGGCAGAGCGTGGCTCAATAAAGAATTTGAAACCGACCCCAAAATCAAAGAAATTCCTTGCGTGAATATTGAAGAAGATATTGAAAATCCTGCTTTGTCGCTCAAAGAATTATGGTTCAGATATGAAAAAGACAGTCCCGATATTCTCAGAGGTGTCAGCATGGATATTCCGTCGGGAAGCATCTCCGCAATTGTCGGCGGAAACGGTGCGGGCAAATCAACAGCTTTGAAAGCAATCTGCGGAATTTGCAAGCCTTACAGAGGCAAAATCAAAGTTTTCGGCAAAGCCGTTAATAAATTCAAATCGGGTGAGCTTTTCAAAAATTGCATATCGATGCTTCCGCAGGACCCGAAAAGTCTGTTTGTCAAAAAAACAGTCCGTGAAGACCTTGAAGAAATGACAAGGGATAAAAACAAGATAAATGAGGTTGCTGATACCTGCCAAATCACGGAGCTTATGAATAATCACCCCTATGATTTATCGGGCGGTGAACAGCAAAGAGTTGCACTTGCAAAAGTTCTTTTGACAGAGCCGAAAATTCTTCTCTTGGATGAACCCACAAAGGGTATGGACAGCTTTTTTAAAGAAATATTTGCAGATATTCTCAATAAGCTGAAAAATCACGGCATAACAATTCTTATGGTATCGCACGATGTTGAATTCTGCGCAAAATATGCCGACAGAGTGAGTATGTTCTTTGATGGTCAGGTGCTCACAACCGAAACTCCGCAGAATTTCTTTGGCAGTAACAGTTTCTACACAACTGCGGCAAACCGTATGAGCAAGCATATTTTCACAAATGCCGTCACGGCAGAAAATGTTGTTGAGCTTTACCGCAAAAATAAAGGAGGAACACAATGAAAAAATCAAACATTGCAATGCTCATAGTGTTCCTTGCCCTGATTCCGCTGACCTTGTTTCTCGGAGATAAACTCCCGGGCAAAGGCTACTACATAACGGGTGTTCTTATCATAATTGAACTTGCAGTTCCGTTTTTTATGGCTTTTGAAAGAAGAAAACCTCAGGCGAGAGAGCTTGTTGTTCTTGCCGTTATGATTGCTCTTGCGGTTATCGGGCGTGTAGCAATTCCCATTCCGCATTTCAAAGCGGCGTTTGCGATAATTATGCTCACAGGTATTGCATTCGGACCCGAAGCAGGGTTCGTTGTCGGTGCAATAACCGCATTTGCAAGCAATTTCTTTTACGGTCAGGGTGCATATATGCCGTGGCAGATGATGGCTTACGGTGCAGGCGGAATGCTTGCAGGCTTCGTATTTTTGAAAAATAAAATTCTGAAAAAACCGTGGATTATGGCAATATTCGGATTCCTTGCGGTAGTGCTTTGGATAGGACCACTGCTTGATACTTCCCATATCTTCATTATGATGCCCGAAATCAATATTTCAACAATTACGGCATCGCTGGCATCGGGATTTCCCGTGAATGTAAGTCAGGGACTCTGCACCGCAATAATGATGTTTATTTTCGGAAAACCGCTTCTTGAAAAACTTGACAGAGTAAAGCAGAAGTACGGAATGATGGAGGACGAAAATGGGATTTGAACTTTGCCATCCTGCGGTAAATCTGATTTATTTTTCAGCGGTTTTATATGGTATGATCTGTTTCAGGCATCCTGTTTTTCTCCTTGTTTCATTGGCAAGTGCAGTGGCATACAGCATAAAACGAAACGGAATTAAGGCGGTTATTTTTGATATGGTTTTGTTGTTGCTGACAGGTGCATTTGCGCTTTATTACAGCACATACAATCATTTTGGAATCACCGTTATTGAACAGAATCTTATCGGTAACAGCATAACGCTTGAATCTCTTGTCTATGGAGCAGCAATCGGTCTTACTGTTGCAGGGGCAATGATTTGGTTTTCATGTGTTTATTCGGTGTTTACAACAGATAAGGTTGTTTATCTTTTCGGAAAAGCAAGTCCGAAGCTGTCACTTTTTCTTTCTATTCTTCTGCGTATGGTGCCGAGAATTAAAAACGAAGCAAAGAAAATCAATACCGCACAGCAAGGAATCGGCAGAGGTGTAAATCAAGGAAATGTGTTTGCACGCATTCACAACTGCATCCGAATTTTTTCGATGTTGATTACCTGGACAATCGACTCTCTTTCGCTTGCATCGGAATCAATGCAAAGCAGAGGAAGTCTTTTAAAAGGCAGAAAAGCATTTTCGATTTATCGTTTTGACAATCGTGACAGAGCGTATGTTGTTGTTATGTTTGCGAGTATAATCATTACCGTAATGGGTGTGATGCTAAATCAGACAGATATTGTTTATGACCCAAAAATAATTATCACCCCGATAACCTCAATGTCTTTTGTTTTTTACGTCGGCTATGCCGTACTTTGTCTTATGCCACTTGGGTTGGAACTTTACACAGAATACAGAGTCAGAAAAGCGAGAAAACACTTATAAAACAAAAAGACCGCTTGAACAATTGTTGTTCAGGCGGTCTTTGTCAATTCTATTGAATTGTCAGATTAACAGCTTAAATAGTCTTATTTAATCATTCCGAAGTGCTTCAATGCTTCCTTGATTACTTTTTCTTTATTCGGCGGGCATTTGGGTTGTCTTGCATCATCGGACTTCGGCTTATTATAGTTGTCACGCTCGATGATACCGCATTTCTGTTTTATCTGTGCGATATTCAAGCTACTGACTTTCAGTCCGCTATGCTCCAGCACATAATCTTTGATTTCTTGGTAGGTAGCTTTCTTTTCGGCATCGGTCAAGTCCAGTTCATCCATTTCCAAATCAATTTCGATATGGTGCTTGGTGTTAAGTTTGGACAACAAACATACCGTCTCAACGTGCCCCGTTCTCGGGAACATATCAACGGGTGTGGCTTTGACAGCGGTGTAGCCGAGGTCTTTGAAAAGTCCGCAATCCCTTGCGAGCGTTGCAGGATCGCAAGAAACATAGACGATTTTTTCGGGATTGAAGTCCGCCGCCGACTTCACCATTTCTGGGCTGCATCCCTTTCTGGGCGGGTCGAGAATGATGACATCGGGTCGGATTCCCTCTGCTTTCAGCATTTCTGCTGCCTGCGCAGCATCGCCGCATATGAAACGCGCGTTCTTAATTCCGTTGATTTCCGCATTGATTTTTGCGTCCTCGATTGCTTCGGGAACAATTTCAACTCCGATGATTTCCTTTGCTTTATCTGCCATCGAAAGACCGATTGTACCCGCACCGCAATAGAGGTCCATAACGGTTTCGGTGCCCGTCAGACCTGCATATTCGGCAGCTTTTTCGTAAAGCCTTTCCGCCTGATTGCGGTTGACCTGATAAAACGAAAGGGGAGATATTCTGAATTTAAGTCCGCATAAAATATCGGTTATATAATCGCTTCCCCAAAGGGTACGGCATTTTTCGCCGAGAATAACATTTGTATCCTTTGTATTTGAATTTACAATAATACTTTTTATATTACTTTCTTTTGTTAGGAGATTTTCAACAAGTGATTTTTCGTCGGGCAGGCGGTTGCCGTTTATGACAGCGCACACCATTATTTCTCCGCTTGCATTGCCTTTTCTGATGTAAATGTGGCGGAGCAGACCCCTGTGGCTTGTTTCGTCATATATACTGACGTTGTTTTTCTTCACATAGTCCGAAAAAACGCCGAGAATCTCTTTGAATTCTTCGGGCTGAAGCAGACAGTCGGGGCAATGAATAACTCTGTGGCTGTGGGGCGAATAAAATCCTGTTTTTATTTCGCCGTTGTCGTATGCAACGGGATACTGCGCCTTGTTGCGGTATCGTTTGTCAGTTTCCCCACCGATTATCGGTTCGAAATCGGGGTTAATGCCGCCGATTCTTCTGAAACATTCTTTGACATGGTTTGATTTAATCTCTTTTTCGGCATCGTATGTCATATGAGAGAAAACGCAACCGCCGCATTTGAGGTAAACGGGGCATTCGGGCGTTATTCTGTCTGCTGACGGATTGACAACGCTTTCAACCTTTGCGAATGCATAGTTTTTCTTCACTTTGAGAATATGAGCCGTAATTTCGTCACCGACAGCTGTCGCGGGGACAAAGATCGCCATTCCGTTATGTTTTCCGACTCCGCTTCCGTTTGAAGAGCACGATTCTATTTTAAGAGGTATTCTGTCATTTTTCTTGAGTTCCACAAAAAATCCTCCGAACAGTCATAGTAATATCAAAGTATACCATATATTGTTTTGTTTTTCAACAAACCTGTATGATTGTTTTATAAAAATAATACTTGATTTTTCATGGTGTAATATGGTAAAATTCAAATATCTATGTTATTTGGAGGAAGAAAATTGAAGAAAACATTATTTAAAATGGTTGCTTTATTTCTCGTTCTTATGTTTGCTTTTTCATCTGTTGCATCCGCAGTTGTTGCAACGCCGACCGACCCCATTCCCGAGGGTGGAGTCAACCACGCTCTTGTGCTTAAGAGCGAGAGTCTGACTGTTTCGGTCGGAAGAAAAATTCAGATGACCGCAACGGTAACAAATGTTTCAACTCAGCCAACAATAGTCTGGGCATCATCGGACACTTCGGTTGCTACCGTTGATAAGAACGGTACCGTCAAGGGTATCGAGGTTGGTTCGGCAACAATAACCGCAACTGCATATGTCGGCGGTGAAGCTATCCGCGGAGAATATGTTATCAATGTTGTTGCGAAAAAGAATTTTCTCAGAAATTTGCTTGAAGACCAGCAGATTCTGAGCTATCAGTACAGCTATATCGACGACTATTACTACACCAACGATAAGGAAGCTTGGCAGTATAATTTCGGTTTCGGAAAGATTTATGACATTGCTTCGCCCTATCTTCTGCTTGAATATGACTACATCAGAATCTTCTTTGTCTATGAGGATAAGGATTGGATGCTCCAGATGTGGAAGGGTCAGTACGGAATGATCTTCTACGGCGGAGAAATCGGAATCTACAACAGACCTCACGTTGACGACGGTCTGAGCGAGTGGACATTCTTTAACTGCCCTGCCGAAGAGGACTGGCTTAATATGGAAATGACTCTCTGGCACGAAGAACTTGATGGCACCTGGACCCGCGAATTCACAAGGGAATACGATAAATATTGGTGGTGCACAGGCTTCAAGAACGGTCATCTCAGGATTGAAGAACCTGCTGACGAACTTCGTCTGACGGGCAGAATAACATTCAAAGACGAAGAGATGGCAGGCATTGTTGCCGATGGCCTTAAGGAATGCGGCTTCGGAGTGAGCAAAAATAAGGACAAAATCGGTCTTGACCAATATTATTCCGAGGGCAGCGATATCTGGTTCTGCTGGCAGAATATCTCCGAGGCGGAAAGCACAATGGCAATCAAGTTTATCGGCGGCGCACTTTCCGCAATGTATCTTATGCCTATTTGGCCTTTGATACTGCCTTTTGTACAAGGCTTTGCTGTTCTGGCGATATTTGTTTCAATTATTCTTTAATCATTATGCCGTCGGATTTTTACTGAATCCGACGGCTTTTTTTGAGAGGTAAAAATGACTTCCGATGAAAAAATTCTGATTGCTTCGGTTGAGGATAAAGCGAGGCAGTGCAGCGAAAACGCGATGATTACAAACACCGCTTTCCTTGATATGCACGAGCGTTCCGTTGCAAAGGGTATGAGGAATCCGTATGCCGATACGAGGATGTTTTTCTACGGCGGATTCAGCGATGCCGAAAGAAACATCGCTTTGTTTTTGCCCGAATATATAACCGATGGCCCCGTTGATTATTTCAATGATTATCCCGACGATGACCCGATTGCGGTTATCGAAATCCAAAAAGATAAGTTTTCGCCTGCGCTCGGTCACAGAGATTATCTCGGTGCGCTTATGGGTCTTGGAATCAGGCGCGAGATGACGGGTGATATTATTGTGAGCGAAAACGGATGCAGAATTGCAGTGCTTGCGAAGATGGCACCGTTTGTTGCCGAAAATCTCGGAAAAGCGGGGCGGGGTACGCTCAAGGCAAAAATAATCCCTCCCTCGGAAGCGAGAGAGGGTGCAAAGGCAGTCGGAATTCCCGACAGCTTTACCGTTTCTTCGATGCGGCTTGACAGCGTTGTAAAAAACGCTTTCCGTCTTTCAAGGGGCGACGCTGCGGATGCGATTGAAAGCGGAGTGGTGTATGTCAATGATGTTGAGTGTACCAAGCCCGATAAAAAAATCGCCGAGGGCGATAAAATCGTATTCAGGCGAAAGGGCAGGATAATAGTCAATGATTGCTCATCTGTTTCGAAAAAAGGCAGAGTTATCGTTGAAATAACAAGATTTCAATAATTGCATATAAAAGCAAGAAAAAGGTGCTGAGGAAGCACCTTTTTCTGCATGGGGTTGAATTGAGGAGGGGTATTGCGTACTCAAAATGAGCAGTACTTTGCGGGTTGCGGCTCCCGCTCGGTACATCTGAATAATACCCCGCAAATATTAATTCCGTATGAATTCAATTTTAACGTTTGTAGGATATTTTATTAACGGTAAATTTTATTTGTTTATTGCCTTTTTATATTCATCAATCATCTCTTCCTTAACGATGCCTTTGGGCAGGTTAAGGGAGAGAATTTCATTTGCTTTCATATAGTCGGCAGTCATAAAATCGCCCGCAACAATGTTGACTTTTTCAACAAGCTTCGGGTCTGCAGCGATTTCGGCGATGATGCCGGGAAAATAGGGTCGTGCACATTTTTCAAGGTCGTCGGGCCACTTTGACCAGCCGTTTTCCGTGCCGAGATTGGGGGTCTGCTGAGTCTGGAACCAGAAGAATCCGTCGGTGTCGAGATTGCGGAGATAATTGACGATTTCCTTTGAGAATTTTTCGGGTTTGTAGCCGTAAACGAGCGAATCCCACGGGCCCAGAACGGGGCAGTCGTTGCTGAAATCGTACTCCTTATTTTCGTTGATAATTATGTATTTTTTGCCCGATTTTCTTATGTCGCCCATAGTGAGACTGCTGATGTCGCCGTATCCTGTGAGCGCATATTCTTCGGGGTTCAGATATTCCTTGATGAGTCTTGAGGTTTCGTCGGAATTGCCTTTGTAGCTGAGTTTGAAGGGACCGATTTTTTGGTTCATATATGTCATCATTTTGATAACAAAAAATTCATTGCTTTCCTCAAAAATCATTTTGAGACTTTCAAATGCAAATTTTGCGGGCATCCCCTTCATAACTCCGTGCGCAACGAAAAGCTTGCCCTTTTTGTCGGCTTTAAGTCTGATATCGAAAAATCTTACGCCGTATTTGTACTGCTCATAAAGTGAACCGTTCTGGCATTTTCCGAATTTGAGCATACCCATTGTTCCCGAGTTGTGAGAGCCGGGCATTGCGATTTTTGTGATTTTCGCTTCGTCCTTTATATAGGACATCCAACTGCTGTAAAACATATGTCACACCACCTGAAAAATATAGAATTTGAGGTAATCGGTTTCGGGCACATTCCAGAGAACGGGATGGTCGCACGCCTGCTGACGCGCTTCAATCTGCTTGAGCTGAACACCTGCATCTGCCGCCGCATCATGAAGCATTTTAACAAAAAGCTCGTTTTTCATAAAGTGCGAGCAGGAGCAGGTTGCGAGGTATCCGCCTCTCGGAAGAAGCTTCATTGCTCTGTAATTTATTTCCTTGTATCCTCTTTCCGCACTGTGTACGGTTTTGCGGCTTTTGGTGAATGCGGGAGGGTCGAGAATGATGAAATCATAAGGCTTTCCGCCCTTTGCTTCAAGCTCGGGAAGAAGGTCAAAAACATCTGCGGCAAGGAAATCCATTCTGCCGTCAAGACCGTTTCTTTCGGCATTTGCCTTTGCCATTTCAACCGCTGTTTTTGAAACGTCAACTGCGGTTACGTGCTCTGCACCGCCCATTGCGGCATTGAGTGCGAATGAACCTGTGTGCGTAAAACAGTCAAGAACTTTCTTACCCTTTGCAATTTTTGAAACGGCAAGTCGGTTGTATTTCTGGTCAAGGAAAAAACCTGTTTTCTGACCGTTTTCAACATCAACAAGATATTTTATTCCGTTTTCGCAAATCTCCGTTACGGTGCTTTCGGGATGGGGGATTGCTTCATACCATCCTTTGTACTGTTCGAGTCCTTCAAGTTCACGGATAGCAACATCGTTTCTTTCGAAAAGACCGTTTATCTCCTCTCTGCCGTCACGCAGAATTTTTACGAGCGATGTGTAAATCATATCTTTGATTTTGTCCATGCCGTAGGACAGCACCTGGGTGACAATTATATCGGAAAAGCGGTCAACCGTGAGTCCGGGAAGTCCGTCGGCTTCGCCGAAAACAAGGCGGCAGCACGAAAAGTCGTCGCCCATAACGGTTTTTCTGTAGTCTATTGCATATTTCAGCCTTCTTTCCCAAAATGCGGGGGAGAAGGTTTCGTTTGCGTTTGAGGAGAGAACGCGCACTCTTATTTTGCTGTTGAGGCTTAAAAATCCCGTGCCGAGATATGAGCCTTTGGGCGACAGTACATCAACAAGGCAGCCGTTCTGCATTTCGCCGATGCTTTGTGTTATCTCTGCATCGTATACCCAGGGATGACCTTTTTTGAGCGCCGCTTCGGCTTTTTTTGTTATGGTTACAATCGGAAAATTACGTTTGTTTTTCATACGGTTATCACTTTCGTTGTTAATTTTTACGATATCTGATATTTTATCATATCTGCGCTTATATTGTCAACGATTCGCGGCAATCAGAGGAGAATGACCTTAAGAAGAGTATATTTATACAAAAAATACAGAAAAATACTTTTTAAATCGTCAAAAAATATCGATAAAGAAGTGGATTTTTTTATAATAGTATGTTATAATGCTTTAGAATGCAGAAATGTGGGCGTTTGGCCTGCGCTCTGTTATATTCAATTGTTTAAAATTTCATTCAGGAGGAATGACTTAGATGGTTAAAAAAATCAGCAACCTGCCTTTCACAGGCACTCCCGAACAGGAAGCACAGCTCAAGGCTATCATTGCAGAATGCAAAGATGATAAGAGTATGCTTATGCACGTTATGCAGGAAGCACAGAACATTTACGGCTATCTGCCCATCGAGGTTCAGACAATGATTGCAGACGGTATGAATGTTCCCCTTCAGAAGGTTTACGGCGTTGCAAGCTTCTATGCTCTGTTCTCACTCACACCCAAGGGCAAGTACAATGTTTCCGTTTGCCTCGGTACAGCTTGCTACGTTAAGGGTTCACAGGAAATTCTCGACAAAATCTGCGAAGTTCTCGGCGTTGCTCCCGGCGAATGCACAGATGACCTTAAGTTCTCTGTTGAAGCTTGCCGTTGCATCGGCGCTTGCGGTCTTGCTCCCGTTTTCACAATCAACGAAGACGTTTACGGCAGAGTAACTGCTGACGAAATCCCCGACATTCTCGCAAAGTATAACTAAATCTTACCCCGAAACGGAAATGAGGGATTGATAATGACTATCAACACTATAAAGGATTTACTCGGTGCAGAGGTTCTTTGCGGCGGCGAGCACCTTGAAAATGATGTTCATTCCGCCTGCGGAAGCGATATGATGAGCGACGTTCTTGCATATGTCAAGAATCAGGCGGTGCTTTTAACTGGGCTTGTCAATGCTCAGGTTATCCGCACTGCAGAGATGATGGATATGATGTGCGTTGTTTTTGTGCGCTCAAAGTGCCCTTCGCCCGAAATGATAGAGCTTGCAAACGAATGCGGCATCGCAGTGCTGACCACTCCGATGCGTATGTATGACGCTTGCGGAATTCTCTATTCAAACGGGCTGAGAGGAAACGGTGAATCTGATGGCTGAACCCTTGGTATTCCGATTTGAGGTTGACGGTGACAATTTTACCTCTGCGGGTCAGGCTTCGGTGCAGGTCAAAAAGAATCTGCGTCAGCTCGGCATTGATCCCGAAACAATCCGCCGCGTTTCAATCGCTATGTATGAAGGCGAAATCAATATGGTGATTCACGCAAAAGGCGGAGAGGCATCCGTTATCGTCAGTGACGAATGTATAGAAATAATCCTGGCAGACAAAGGCCCCGGAATTGCAAACATAGAGCAGGCTATGCAGGAAGGTTTCTCAACAGCCCCCGATAATATCCGCTCTCTCGGCTTCGGTGCCGGAATGGGTCTGCCCAATATGAAAAGATATACCGATGAAATGCAGATTGATTCGGTTGTAGGCGAAGGCACTACCATCACAATGAAGGTTATGTACTGAGCCTGACGAATCGGGAAGGAGTGTATTTCTATGAATACATATATTCATTCGGTTGCTCTTGACCCGAGCAAATGTACAGGTTGCACAACCTGTATGAAGCACTGCCCCACCGAAGCAATCAGAATCCGTAACGGCTGTGCCGTAATTGATTCTGAGCGCTGTATCGACTGCGGTGAGTGCATCCGCAATTGCCCCAACAATGCCAAAAAGAGCATTTGCAACTCTTTTGACGAAATCCAAAAATACAAATTCAGAATTGCATTGCCGGCACCTGCACTTTTTGCACAGTTTGATAATCTTGACAACATAGGCTATGTGCTTCAGGGTTTGCTCGATATCGGATTTGACGATGTTTTTGAGGTTTCAAAGGGCGCTGAGCTTGTTTCGGCATATACCCGCCTCTATCTCCAGACCGAGGGCATCAAAAAACCTGTTATCAGCACAGCGTGTCCTGTTGTTGCAAGACTCATCGTTCTGCGCTTCCCGTTTCTTAAAGATAATCTTATCCCGCTCCTGCCTCCGATGGAGGTTGCCGCAAGGCTTGCGAGGGAAAGAGCAATGAAGGAGCATCCTGAGCTCAAAAGAGAGGATATCGGAGTTTGTTTCATCTCTCCGTGTCCCGCAAAAATGAGCTACGCAAGAAACGGCTTCGGAAGCTACAAGAGCGAGGTTGATATGGTAATTTCAATGAGCGAAATTTACCTTCAGCTTATCAATGTTATGAAGCGCGAAAAGCTTTGCGATGTCGCGAGCCAGGCAGGAAGAATCGGTCTGAGTTGGGCGATATGCGGCGGCGAAGGCTCTGCACTTTTCAATGACAAAATTCTTGCCGCGGACGGAATCAACAATGTTATCTCCGTTCTCGACCAGATAGAAGACGGCAACATTCCTCCGATTGATTTCGTTGAACTCAATGCCTGCCCGAGCGGCTGTGTCGGCGGTGTTCTGACGATTGAAAATCCCTATGTTGCCAAAAACAGACTTCATACCCTGAGGCGTTATATGCCCGTTTCTCTCAATGCTCCCGAGGACAGCGATAGCTATATTCCCCAAGAATGCTTCTTTACCGACCTGCCGAGCTATAATCCGCTCAACAGACTGAGCGATAACATCGGCGAATCGATGAGACTTATGTCAAAGATTCAGGCGGTGCGCAAGGAGCTTCCCGGTATCGACTGCGGCTCGTGCGGCGCTCCGAACTGCCGTGCATTTGCGGAAGATATCGTTATGGGAAACGCAGACAGAAACGACTGCATAATTGCCTATAAGGAGCTTCTCAAGAAATATATCGCGGAATACAGCGGAGGTGATTCGGTTGACGGTTAATGAGCTTGCGGCAATGCCCGGTTTCACAGCCGTTGCCATCCCCGACGGCGAGCGTGAAATCAGTAATGTTTATATCGGCGATCTGCTCAGCTGGGTTATGGGCAGAGCAAAGGCAGACGGTGCGTGGATAACGATTATGTCCAACATCAACATCGTTGCTGTTGCATCCCTTGCCGATGTTGCGTGCATAATCCTTGCCGAGGGCGTGACTCTCGATGCCGCCGTTACCGAAACGGCAAACGCAAAGGGCGTCAACATTCTCACATCGGATTTGCCCGCCTACGAAACGGCGATGCTTCTTAAGATATGAAGAAATACTATTACGATTTACATATGCACTCCTGCCTGTCGCCCTGCGGCGATGACGATATGACTCCGAATAACATTGCCGGAATGGGTGTGGTCGCAAAGCTTGATATTATGGCTCTGACTGACCACAACACCTGCCTCAATTGCCCCGCTTTTTTTAAGACGGCGCAGGCAAACGGAATCGTACCTGTTGCAGGCATGGAGCTGACTACTGCGGAGGATATCCATCTTGTCTGCCTTTTTGAGCAGCTTGAGGATGCGCTGAAATTCAGTGAAGAAGTTAATTCCCGCAGAATACCTTTTAAAAACCGAGTTGATATTTTCGGTCAGCAAATGATAATGGACGAAAATGACGAGGTTATCGGAGTTGACGATTATCTGCTTTCAAACGCAACGCAGATAACAGTTGACGAAGCCCCCGATATGGTGAAATCATTCGGCGGAATATGCTATCCTGCTCATATTGACAGAGAAGCAAACGGAATCATTGCCACCCTCGGCGTGTTTCCCGAAATGCCGTTCTTCCCTTGCGCAGAGCTTCACGACTCCGATAAAAAGGATGAATATATTTCAAAATTTCCCGTTCTTGCGGACAAACCCATCGTTGTTTCTTCCGACGCTCACTATCTGTGGGATATCAGCGGCAGGCTCAACTGCTTTGAGCTCGATGTTGAAGAAGAAACACCCGAAAACATCCGCAAAAAGCTTTTCGAAAGGCTGAGAAACATATGAAAGAATTATCACTGAACATTCTTGATATCGCAAAAAACTCGGTCAAGGCAAAAGCTGAGAACATCCTTATAAAGCTCGACGAAACAGACGAAACCTTAACCTTAATAATTAAGGATGACGGATGCGGAATGAGCGAAGAAACGGTTCAGAATGTTATGAACCCGTTTTACACAACAAGAACAACAAGAAATGTCGGTCTCGGAATTCCGCTTCTCAAGCTTGCGGCGGAGCAGACGGGCGGAAGCATAGAAATATCTTCCGACTGCAAAACGGACAGTCACGGAACGACGGTTACGGCGGTTTTCTTTAAAAACCATCTTGATTTCACGCCTTTGGGTGATGTTATTTCAAGCGTGACGGTGCTGATTCAGGGTTCGCCCGACATCGACTGGAAGTTTGTTCACACAATCGGTAAAGAAAGCGTTGAGCTGGACACAAAGGAACTTCGTGAAGTTCTCGGCGATGTTCCGCTTGACAGCTACGAGGTTATAAAATGGATTGAGGATTTCCTTAAAGAGTCCTATGAGTCCGTTTCATAATACAATAAATAATTAAAGAGAGGATAGATGTTATGAAATCATTGGCTGAGCTTGCAGCAATCAGAGAAAAGATGAAGGATAAGGTTATTCTTCGTGAAGGCAGCGGCGAAATCAGAGTTGTTGTCGGTATGGCAACCTGTGGTATCGCAGCAGGCGCAAGACCCGTTCTCAATGCATTTGTTGAGGAAGTCAGCAAGGCAGGTCTTGCTGATAAGGTTACCGTTTCTCAGACAGGTTGTATCGGCGTTTGCCAGTACGAACCCGTTGTAGAAATCTTTGAAGCAAACAAAGAAAAGGTTACCTACATCAAGATGACTCCCGAAAAGGCAGCCGAGGTTGTTGAAAAGCACCTCAAGGGCGGCAAGGCTATTCAGGAATACACAATCAGCAACGCTATCTCATAATGGAGGTTAAAAAAATATGATTCGTTCCCATGTATTGATTTGCGGCGGTACCGGCTGTACTTCATCGGGCAGTAAGGTACTCATTTCCACTTTCGAAAGCGAAATCGAAAAGAACGGTCTCGCAGAAGAAGTAAAAGTTGTTCAGACAGGCTGTTTCGGTCTTTGCGCACTCGGTCCTGTTGTTATCATTTATCCTGAAGGCACATTCTACAGCCAGGTTCAGGAAAGCGATGTTGCGGAAATCGTTTCCGAGCATCTTCTCAAGGGACGCCTTGTTGACAGACTTGTTTATAAGGATGCAGACGAAAGCGTTATCGAAGAAGCAGGCAAAACCATTTCTCTTAACGACACCAACTTCTACAAGACCCAGAAGAGAGTTGCTCTTCGTAACTGCGGTCTTATCGACCCCGAAAATATCGACGAATACATCGCTATGGACGGCTATGCAGCACTCGGTAAGGTTCTCACAGAGATGACTCCCGAAGATGTTGTTAAAATTGTCAAGGATTCAGGTCTCCGCGGCAGAGGCGGCGGCGGGTTCCCCACCGGCCTCAAGTGGAGCTTCACAGCAGCAAACGCAGCTGACCAGAAGTATGTTGTATGTAATGCTGACGAAGGTGACCCCGGTGCATTCATGGACCGTTCGGTTCTTGAAGGTGACCCCCATTGCCTTATCGAA
>JAZRLY010000007.1:0-40949 GCA_045647065.1 Acutalibacteraceae bacterium | reverse complement strand
AAGGTCAATTTCTTTATGCTCCCGTTTGTGAAGCCTGCCAATGTCCGCAGGTTTTTTGAGGATGCTCAGATCGAAAGCTACACCGATGCCGTGCGTGTTGCGGTTGAAAATATGAATGTCAACGCCGATGAAAGAAATGTTATCGTTACACATCAGTTTGTGACAGGTGCGGAGAAATGCGAATCCGAAGAAATCTCCGTCGGCGGTTCTGATAATGTTGATGCGGGTGTGTTTGATGATTTTGATTATGTTGCACTCGGTCACATTCACGGTCCGCAGAATATCGGAAGTGAAAGAGTAAGATACTGCGGTACACCGCTGAAATATTCTTTCTCCGAAGCAAAGCACAAGAAGTCCGTAACCGTTGTTGAAATGGGCGGAAAAGGTTCTCTTGAAATCCGCACAATCGCACTTGAACCCAAGCGTGATATGCGTGAAATCAAGGGTACATATGCAGAAATTACACTCAAAGATAACTACATAAATACCAACACCGATGACTATATGCACATTACCCTCACCGATGAAGAGGATATTCCCGATGCAATCGGCAAACTGCGTGTTATCTACCCCAATCTTATGAAGCTTGATTATGATAACAAACGCACCCGAAGCTCCGCAAAGCTTGATATCATTGAAAATATCGAGCAGAGGTCACCGCTTGATTTGTTCTCGGAATTCTATGAAAAACAGAATAATCAGCCGATGACAGACGGACAGTCGGAATTTGTGAAATCGCTTATCGAAAGCATATGGGAGGGTAATAAATGAGACCGATAAAACTTGTTATGTCCGCTTTCGGACCCTATGCAGGCAGAACGGAAGTTGACTTTGAAAAGCTCGGAACAAACGGACTTTATCTTATCACGGGCGATACGGGTGCAGGCAAAACAACAATTTTTGATGCAATTGCTTATGCTCTTTACGGCGAGGCAAGCGGTGATTTAAGAGATTCATCAATGCTCCGTTCAAAGTATGCGGATCTTGAAACTCCCACGGAAGTTGAACTGACTTTTG
Source organism: Acutalibacteraceae bacterium (assembly GCA_045647065.1). Classification (GTDB taxonomy): domain Bacteria; phylum Bacillota; class Clostridia; order Oscillospirales; family Acutalibacteraceae; genus CAG-177. The sequence goes on along the minus strand of JAZRLY010000007.1, from coordinate 39,932 downwards.
TCTATGACGGCAAGAAATATACCGTCAAAAGAAACCCCGAATACGAAAGGAAATCGAGAAAAGGCGACGGCGTAACCGTTCAGAAAGCCGAAGCCGAACTCAGATATCCCGACGGCAGAGTTGTCACAAAAATCAAGGATGTCAACAGTGCAATTATTGAAATTATGGGCATTGACCGCAACCAGTTTTCGCAGATTGCAATGATTGCACAGGGCGATTTCAGAAAGCTTCTGATTGCCGATACAAAAGAGCGTCAGGAAATATTCAGAAAGATATTCAAAACGGATTATTACCGTGTTCTTCAGGATAAAATCAAGAGTGAATATTCCGCCGTCAAGAACGAATATGAAGCTGCAGAAAGAAGCGTGAAGCAATATATTTCGGGCATTCAATGCGATGAAAATGATGTTCTGAATATCGAAGCTGAAAAGGCGATAAACGGTGAAATGACCGTTGAGGATGTTGTTGAACTCATAGAAAAAATTCTTGAAAGTGACAGAAAATCCGAGTCGGAAACTGCCGAAAAAATTGCAAAGGTTGAGAAATCGCTTGAAGAAATTGCGGGTGTTCTTGCAAAAGCGGAAGAATTTGAGAAAGCGGAATCTGAGCTTGAAAAATCGGAACAGATTTATGCACAGAAAAAAACATTATGCGAAGAAATCAAGATGAATCTTGAATCCGAAAAAGCCAAGAAACCCGAGCAGGAAAACCTCTCAAAGCTGATTGCCGTTATCGAAGCTGAGCTTCCGGAATATGATAAGCTTGATGCAAAAAAGTCTGAAGTACAGAAGCTTACGAATCAGCTTCAGACCTGTAACAAAACCCTTGAAAGCTATGTAGTTGCACAAAAGGATATTGCATCGGAAATTGAAAAAATGAAGTCCGAGCAGAAGACTCTCGAAAACGCAGGTGCAAATATTGAAAAGCTTGCCCGTGAAAAAGAGCAAGTCGGAAACCGCAAATCCGCACTTGAAAATCTTGTCAGAAAAATCTCTGCACTTGAAGATATAACCGAAAGATATGAGCAGGCGAAGAAAGCATATCTTGCCGCTGCAGACAAAGCGGAATCTGCAAAAAGCCTTTATGAAATGAATTACAAGGCATTCCTCAATGAGCAGGCGGGCATCCTTGCCGAAGACCTGGCAGATGGAACTCCGTGTCCTGTTTGCGGTTCAACAAATCATCCTTGTCTTGCAGTGAAATCAGCAACCGCACCCACCGAAGCCGATGTCAACACAGCGAAATCCGCATTTGACAAAGCAACGAAATTCGCTGAAGAACTCAGCAGAAGTGCAGGAGAAATTAAGGGCAAAGTCAACGCACAGACAGAGGATGCAGAAAAGCTCATCAAAGAGCTTCTCGGTGATTATGATATAGAAAACGCATCTGAAAAAGCAAAGGAACAGATTTCGGAAATCACCGCAATGCTTAAGGAAATTGATGCGAAAATTACAACCGAAGAAAAGAATGCAAAACGCAAGTCACAGCTTGATGAAATAATCCCCAATGAAGAAAACAGAATCAAGAAAGCCGATGAGATAATCTCAAAATACCGAGAGGATATTTCGGCACTTGCCGCATCGCTTGAAGCTGCTGAAAAGCAGACAAAATCACTTGCCGAAAGCCTTAAATTTGAGAGCAAATCCGAAGCTGAATCAAAGAAAAAGGCTCTTGAAATTACGCTCAAATCAATGCAGACCGCTCTTGAAAACGCAGAGAAAAATTATGCCGAATCCGAAAAGGCGATAACAGAGCTTGACGGAAGAATAAAACAGCTTAAAAAGCAGATTTCTGAGTTTGAAACAATTGATTCAGAGTCCGCAGAAGAGAAAAAATCTGCACTCGCCGAAGAGAAAAAAGAACTTTCGGCAATGCAGAAAGCAATCGGTTACCGCATCAATACAAACATTGCTTGCCTTGATAATATTAACAAAACATCTGCAGAACTGATTGCAATTGAAAAGAGAAAAATCAGCCTTAACGCTCTCAACAACACCGCCAACGGCAACATTTCGGGCAGGGAAAAGATAATGCTTGAAACATATATTCAGATGACCTATTTTGACCGTATCATTGCCCGTGCGAATACAAGATTTATGAAAATGTCGGGCGGTCAGTATGAGCTGAAACGAAGCGAATCCGCCGATAATAACCGCAGTCAGAGCGGTCTTGATCTTTCGGTTATCGACCACTACAACGGCACGGAAAGAAGCGTTAAAACTCTTTCGGGTGGCGAACAGTTCAAGGCTTCTCTTTCTCTTGCGCTCGGTCTTTCGGATGAAATTCAGTCATCTGCAGGCGGCATAAAGCTCGACACAATGTTTGTTGACGAAGGCTTCGGCTCGCTCGACCCCGAATCTCTTTCACAGGCATTCCGTGCCCTTGCCGATTTGAGTGACGGCAACCGCCTTGTAGGTATCATCTCTCATGTTGCCGACCTCAAAGAAAAGATTGATAAGCAGGTTATCATCACCAAAGAAAAAACAGGCGGAAGTAAAGTTACAATTGTTGTATAAAAGTTTGAATTCATTATGAAAAGAAGGACGTGTAGAAGATATTTATCGTGCGGAGCGAATATTTTCGATTGGAGTTCAGGAATTTCTGTTGAAGTCCCGTTCGGAACAATGAATACCGCTGTTCATTATATTGATGCTATAGATTACCTTTTTAAAAAAATAATATTTCTGATGTGACTTTTCGGATCCGTTTGACTATGAAGCAAAAGAAAACAAAAAATTTTCAAAAGTAATCCGAGAACGAGTATTTATCAGAAAATGCAGAGCCTAAAATTATTGAAAAACTTGAAGCATTAAGCTCGACTTTTGATTTTAGTTGTTTCGGATAAATGTACAGTGAATCAGATAAGTGACAAGGAGAATGATTATGCCTTTGCGACTCTCAAAATCCAAATACTGCAATGCCGTTCAATGCCCCAAAATGCTTTGGCTTCACAGAAATAAACCCGAAGAGTTCGATAATTCGGTTATGAATGATGCTGTTCTTGAATCGGGTAACATGGTCGGTGACCTTGCGATGGGTCTTTTCGGAGATTTTACCGAAGTTCCGTTCGGAGACCTGGGCAATATGCTCGAAGAAACCCAAAGACTCATCGATGCAGGTACGCCCGTTATCGCAGAAGCATCTTTTGCCCTTGACGGTCTTTTCTGCAGCGTCGATATTCTCAAAAACAAGGGCAACGGTCATGCTGAAATCTACGAAGTCAAAAGTTCAACCGCAGTGAGTGAAATCTATCTTCACGACACTTCATATCAGCAGTATGTGTTGAGCGGTTTGGGCTATAAAGTTGACGGCGTTTATCTTGTTCACATCAATCCCTGCTATGTCCGTTACGGCGAAATCGACATTGACGAACTGTTTGTGATTGAAGATGTGAAGTGCCACACCGACTGTATGCAGACGGGTATCAGGGATTTTCTCCCCGAACTCGAAAGAATAATGAACAGTGACTACGAGCCTCATCGTGAAGTAGGATGCCATTGCAGCAAACCCTACACCTGCGGATATTTTGATTACTGCACAGGCAGACTTGATCACCCCAATGTTTTTGATATCAGCAGACTGAAATTCGATACAAAAGTCAAGCTTTTCAATGAGGGGGATTATACTTTTGAGAGACTTGCAAAGCGAAAAGAAATCAAGGGTAATCAGCGTTTGCAGGTTGAATCGCATCTGAATAACATCGGCAAAATCGACAGAAAAGAAATCGGAAAAATTGTTGATACACTTTCGTTTCCGCTTTATTTTCTCGACTTTGAGACATTCCAGGAAGCGATACCGCCCTTTGATTTCACCTCTCCTTATGAGCAGATTCCGTTTCAGTATTCACTCCATTGGCTTGATTCTCGCGACGGCGAGCTGAATCACACGGAATTCCTTGCCGAAGCAGGCACAGACCCCCGCAGAGCACTTGCGGAAAAGCTTTGCAACGATATTCCGATGGATGTCTGCACAACAGCATATAATATGGGATTTGAGAAGAGTGTAATCAAGAAGCTGGCAGAGGTTTATCCAGACCTTGCTGACCACCTGATGAATATTCACGATAACATAAAAGACCTGATGACACCCTTTTCGAAGAAATATTATTATCTTCCCGAAATGCAGGGTTCGTATTCGATAAAATATGTGCTTCCCGCACTTTATCCGAATGACCCGTCGCTTGATTATCACAGCCTTGAGGGCATACAAAAAGGCGACCAGGCTTCAAATGCATTCAAAAACATGAAATCAATGACACCCGAAGAAGTCGCCGAAACACGCAAAAATCTTCTCGCTTACTGCAAACTCGACACCTATGCTATGGTCAAAGTCTGGCAGAAGTTGGTTGAAAATTCGTAATACCTCATTTCATTTATACTCACTCTAAAAGTCGGAAAACTGCTGTAAAAGGCGGTTTTTCGGCTTTTTATTGTTTGCGAATCTGTTTTATGGGACTTGGAATATATTATAATTTAGTCAAGATAAAAAACACGGCGGCGCCGAAGAGGAGAATTTATTATGAGCACAGAAAAAGAAATCCTCGTATTTATGGGAAACTCAGAATATCACGAAAGACTCACATTCACAGAATCTGTATGATGACAAGATGGTCATCACATTTAACTATAAAGAACAAACGAAAACAATTACTTTTGCCGATCTTTAAAAATCGGGCATCGCTTCGGATATTAAAGCACACGCTATACCAATAAGCACAGATTGTCGTCAGATAGTCTGTGATTTTTCTTTTTTAAGATCAGGACTTGAAGGATTTGCAACTGTAAAATCATCGGAAGAAATTCCGAGAGAATTTTTTTGAATCGTTTTTTGCATTTTCATACTCGTATCATTTGAGTGCAACAAATCGTCCAATGCGATTCGGCAATTTTACCAAATTATCATCCGTTGTTTTGTACAATATCTGCAAATTCACTCCTTGACATTAACTTGAAAATAAGTATAATTGACTGTCGGTAACGAAAAAATTTAAACACGAATATATTCAGAGGTACATATGCAGAATTTTGTCACATTAATCGGCCACATGTTAGGTTTTGTTTCCGTAGGTTTGTTTTTTTATTCTTATCAGCGCACTCAAAAAAGAAAAATAATGATTATTCAGACCGTTGCAACAGCTTTAAGTTGCGTACAGTATCTGCTTATAGGTGCTTTTTCAGGTTTTGCTTTAAACATTGTATGTATTATCCGTAATTTTACATTCTATTACCGTGATAAAAAACAGGATACAAGCTTGACATCGCCTGTTTTTTTTGCTTTGTGCATGGCGGTAGTAAGTTTTTTTTCATGGGAAGGGATCCACTCACTGCTGATAACGCTGGGACTTGTTGTTAACACTATTTGTATGGGTATATTCGATGCAAAAAAATTCCGCAAAACAATACTCATCTCATCGTCATTGATTCTTATTTACAATATTTTTGCTTCCTCATACAGCGGAATTTTAAGTGAATCTATATCACTTATTTCGGTTATAATCGGAATCATCCGTTACAGAAACACACAACAACCGATCAAAACAAAGAAAACAATTCCGGCTTAATAAGTTTCAGCATTGCATTTTATATACAGGACAGGGGACGGTTCTCTGTCCTGTTTTTTGTTATATAAAACTGTAACATTATGCCAATCGGCGAAGGTCCGATAGAAACCGGTTGATAAATCATAATGAATTAGCAAAATTTTATCTTCGAAAAGCTTGTTTTTTCTATTGCCTTTTTTCGGTGAATAAGATAAAATGAATTCGCAGAATAATTTTTGTAATTCAAAAGGAGATGAAAAAATGAAGACTTCAGAAACTGTCAAGAACAATATCCGTCCGTTTGGCTGGCTTGACAAAATTGGTTACGCAATGGGCGATATGGGATGCGGATTTTCTTTTCAGCTCGTATCAACGTTTATGCAGCTCTTTTATATGCAGTATATCGGCGTGCAGGAAGAGGCATATGCGATAATCATTATTCTTTCAAAGGTTTTTGATGCGATTAACGATATTGTAATTGGTAATCTTGTTGACACAAAGAGAATAAGCAAAAAGAGCAAGTATATGCCGTGGATTCTTATAGGCGGCGTTACCCTTGTTATTTTCAATGTAATGCTGTTTGCTCCCGTAAAGGATTTCTCTGAATGGGGAAAATATGCGTGGTGCCTTATCTCTTATTGCTTGTGGTCGATTGCATACACAATGGTAAATGTACCTTATGGTTCGCTTCATTCCGTTATTACCGACAATCCGCAGGAAAAGGTTTCACTTTCAACCTTCCGCAGCATCGGTGCAGCTCTCCCTGCGATTGTTATTATGATTGCTCTTCCCCGCGTTGTGTATAACACAAGCGTGAACACTGCAGGCGAAGAAGTTCAGATACTTAAAGGCGAAACGCTTCTGCCTGTCGCACTTGTTCTTTCAGCAGTTGCACTTGTTGTTCTTTGGGGAACAACAAAACTCGTTAAAGAGCGTGTTGACCACAGCTCAAGCGAAAATGCGGTCGGTTTCAAGGCGATGGTGTCATCTGCCAAATCATTTTTCACTAACCGCGCCATGATGGGCGCAACAATAGCGTCCGTTGCATCTGTTGCATTCTTCAATTCGACAATGGCGCTTAACAATATGGTGTTCCAGTATTTCTTCAGAGATACCGATAAAATAAGCATCGCGATGATCGGAAGCTATGCTCCGATGATTATATTTATGGCTCTTATCGGTAAGCTTACAAAGAAGTTCGGCAAAAAGAATGTTATTGTTACGGCTATGTTTATCGGTGCCGTTTCGGGAATTGTTTCTCTTTTTGCACCCATCACACCCGATTCAAAGGGTATGATTATCTATGTTCTTTGTCTTATGGGTCTTAACCTCGGTAATGCGGGATTCCAGATTACCGTATGGGCGATTGTTGCGGACTGTATTGAAGTAAGCTACAGAAAAACAGGCAAGAGCGAGGAAGGCTCGCTTTATGCGATTTATTCATTCTTCCGTAAACTTGCTCAGGGTATCGGACAGGCTGTTGTTGCACTCGGACTTTCGGCAATCGGTTTCATTGAGGGTGAAACCGCAGTTCAGCCCGTAGGATTTGGTGAGAATGTAAAGACACTGTATTTCATTATTCTTGCAATAGGCTCTCTCATCGCATTCCTTTCGATGAAATTCATTTACAACATCGGCAAAAAAGAAGAGGCTGAGTTTGCACAGGTAAGCAAATCATAATCAATGTTGAATAATAAAAAGGTTGCATCGTGATTTAAACGATGCAACCTTTTTGCTTTGTTAGATTGTTGATTAAAGACTGTTTAGAATCTTAAGTACGCATTCGAGTTCTTCAGGTTTGACTTTTTCAACGGGCAGGTCGTTTCTGACGCAGTCTGCAAAGTAAATAATTTCGTTTGCATAGGCGTTGCTCTTGGGAAGATTGATGCTTCCCGTGTCGCCGTCCGCCTGCTGTGAAAGGTCAATTTTTTCATCATCTTTGAGATAAATCATCATTTTTCCGTTTTCGCTTGAAACAACGGCATCCTCAAACTGGAATCTGAATTCCGCAGTGAAGGGATAACTCGCTGAATACCACGAAGCTTCGGAATTGACAGAGAATTCGCCAAAGTCGTAAGTGACGCTGATGAAATCCTGCTTGGGAAGCTTTGAACGGTACTGATGCGCAACCTTCGGCATACCGAAAGCGTATACCATAAAATCAAGGTCGTGAATATGCAGGTCAAAGGGGACGAGACCGCTTCTCTTTTCGTCCATCATCCAACCGTCCCAGCTCCATTTGGGATAACCGCCGAGTCTTATCATTGTGCCCGAAAGAAGCTTGCCGTATTTGTTTGAGTCGTATATTTCTTTGAGTACTTCGTATTCGGGCCAGAAACGAAGTACCTGAGCAACCATAAATTTAACATTGTTTTTCTTTGCGGTTGAGTATACTCTCTCCACATCCTCTTCTTTGAGTGAAATGGGCTTTTCGCAGATTACGTTTATTCCGCGTTCCATTGCTTTCACTGCAAAATCTGCGTGAAGGTATGTGGGCAGACAAATGTCAAGGATATCGATTTCTTCGTTATCGAGCATTTCGTCGAAATCGGTATAATGACGTTTATCGGGATATTTTTCCATTCTTTCGGTGCGGATATCGCAAATAGCAACAAGCTCTGCATCTTTCATTTCTTCCCATACGGGAATATGAGCGCCGCTTATTCCGCCGACACCTACAAGTCCTATTTTTAACATAATGATTCCCTCCGGATTTTGTTGCTGTTTTGATTATTATTTTGCAACGGGAACGATGATTTCAAGGTCTGTCAGCGGGAATGAACAGCAGGGATGGAATCCGCCGAATTTATAGTCGGCAAGTCTGCGGTATTCAAGATGCTTCGGAACGTAAATTTCACCCGAGATGAGTCTTGAATGGCAGAAACCGCATTCGCCGCTTCTGCATCTTGCGGGAACAGGAATCTCGCTCTTCTCAAGAATCTGCATAACAGAATCCTCTGATTTGCCGAAAATGATATAAGTCTTATCCTGAACCGTAACAGTAATCTTGACTTTCTCTGGGATTCCTGCCGGATAATCAGGCTGAGTTGAAGGATTGTGGAATTCACCGAACATTTCGTGGCGGATATATTTCTTGGGGAGACCGATCTTTTCGAGCTCCTTATCAACAAATTCATACATCTGCTGAGGTCCGCAAAGGAATACCGAATACGGTTCATCTGACGGTGCATACTTTTCAATGAGTTCAGCTGTAATAAAGCCTTTTTCAATGCCCTTTACGCTTCTCTTGACTTTTTCGCTCAGCACATGAACAACCTTGATTTTGTCGCACTTCTTTTCAAGCTCTTCAAGCTCTTCGCGGAAAAGAATATTGTCGTAGTTTCTGCTGCCGTAAAGAAGTGTCATTTCAAAGTCCTCATCGCCGTCAGCAATTGCATTTGCCATTGAGAGGAAGGGGGTGATACCGCTTCCGCCTGCAAGGCAGATAACCTTTTTTGCATCGCGGAGAGGTTGATATTCGAAATTGCCCGAGGGAGCGGAAACTTCAACGCTTGTGCCGACAGTCCAGGTGTCGAAAATATAGCGTGAAACAAGACCGCCTTCAACAAGCTTTATGGTCAAAACATATTTGCCTTCAAGTGAATCCTTGGGAGAGGATGAGATTGAATATGCTCTTGTGACGGGCATTCCGTTGATTGTTTCGAAAACAGTAAGATACTTGCCGGCGCCGAAATATGCGAGAGCGTTTGTGCCCTTATCTGTATCGGGAACAAGAGTGTAGCTTTTGCAATCGGGAGCCATTTCTTTTACTTCAGCAATCTTAAGGTACTGACGCTTGGGGTGAAGTGCCTTTGCAATAACGCTTGCCTGGTCCGAAAATTCGGGGAACTTTGCAGCTGCCGAATCAAATCTTGCCTGTCTGCCTGACAGCAAGGAAATAAACTTTTTGGGATTGAGTGATTTAATATCTGCCATTATTATTTGCCCCCCTTTAATTTCTTGACGACAATGCCGCCTGCTTTTTCGCCTGTGTAGTAAGCGCAGCCGTATCCGTCGCCGCGTTCCTGAGTTGCGCCGCAGAAATAGAAGTTATCAAACGGCTGGTCTTTGCCGTACTGAATTGTTCTGGGGAGCATGCTGTCCCACTTTTCGAGCATATAGCCGTAAGGGGTACCCCAGGGAGTGTTGAGGTATCTTGCAAAGGTCGGAGGAAGCGCAATTTCAATTTCTTCAATGTAAGGAGTGATTGAAATATTGAGTGCTCTTTCGCAGGTTTCAATCATGTCCTTTGCAACTTTTGTTTTAAACTTCTTATAGTCTTTGGGTTCAATATCTTTCATAACATCGCCAAAGGTCATTGTTGTCAGGAAAAGCTGGCATGTACCTTCGGGAGTGCTGTCGGGAATGATTTCGTTGAGGCAGTTGATGATGCAGTAGTTGCTGAAATAGTTCTGTGCTGCGTCATACTGCTTGTCCGAATCTGAGTCGGGAGCGATAAATGTTGAATAGTCCTTGATACCGAGTTGCTCTTTGGTAACATTCATGCCAAGATAAACAGTTGTGAGTGTGCAGGCTGTTTTTCTTGCATTGAGCATCTTGAGCTGTCTTTCGGGAATGTCTTTTTTGTCAAACAAATCCTTAAATACAGCATAGGGATAGGAGTTACAGATGAAATATTTACCGTAAACTTCTTTTTCTCCGTTGATAACAACGCCTGCAGGCTTTCCGTCCTTAACGATAACTTTTGTTACTTCAGAGTTGTACCAGATTTCGCCGTCATTATCGCGGATAACCTTGTCAAGAGCCATACTCATTTCGTGACTTCTCATATGGGGGATACCTGTGCCGTTCTTAATGTAGCTGTGAAGAACGCACATATAGTAAAGGAAGTCAAACTGGGATGCGGGAGAACCCATGTAGCACCAGTATGTGTTGAAGATATCCTGAGCCTTTTTGGGCATTCCGAGAGTGTCAAGAGCCTCTTTCATTGTGTGAGAGGTCATTCTCATAATGTCGGGTAAATCCTTGAGTGAACCGGGGATTTTTGAGGGGTCATCAAGGCACTCGAAAGCCTTGAACATTCTTGTTGAAAGGTCAAATGCAGCCATACAGCTATCGTATGAACCGGGAACAAGTTCATCAAGTTTTTTTGCGAAATTTCTGAAACCGACGGGCATTCTTGCATCAACGGTAACCTTAACGCCGTCTTCGTTGACGAATGTATCTGTGTCGCCTTCTTTTGCGGGAACAACAAGACGGAATGTTGAATCGTGTGTGTGCCACTGAACGTCGCCGCCCATACGGTTAAACATATCCTCGATTGAACCGACTTCTGTTTCGGATGAACCGACGCCTGCAAGCTCGTGCAGCGAAGGCTCAAACTCGAATCTGCCTCTTACGAATGAAGATGCAGAGCCACCGGGAATGTTGTGTCTTTCAAGAAGGAGAGTTGAAAGACCTGCTCGTGCGCATGTTGCGGCAGCGGCAAGACCGCTGTTACCGGCACCGATAATAATTACATCGTATTTTTTCATTATCCGACCTCCGTATTATTTATAAATACACAAATAAAGTATATATCTATGAATAATCAAAGTCAACAAAAAAATACTTTTGTACTTTCAATCTGCGGTGTAGTGTGTTATTATTTGTTAAGAGGTGATTGATTTGTTTGCTAAAATTTATAATACCGAAATAAAACCTGCTTACAATAATATAGAAGGGCTTAACAGATATCCTCAGGATATAATGGCTGAATATAATCAGTCAATAGAGGAAGGTCTTGATATCGAAAAATACAAAGCTGTTTTTGAAGCTGTTGCCTCACTTGAACCGGGTGACTATAAAACCCGTATGAGCGATGTTATTTATGAAATGGTGGTCAATGCGGATATGCGTCCGGATTATAAATATGACGAGCCGTCAGATCTCAAAGGAATCAAGGCTTTAAGGAATTCGTATGAATTTGAAAAGATTATGCCTGATGAAGAAACTCTCCGCAAAAAGATTCTCGGTGCGTGGACAGGAAGAGCATGCGGATGTCTTCTTGGAAAACCCGTTGAGGGTATCAGAAGCGATGAGCTTATCCCGCTTCTCAAGGAAACGGGCAACTATCCTATGCACAGATATATTCTCAGCACGGATATCACCGAAGATATGCACACACGCTATAAATTCTGGCTTAAGAATAAGGCGTATGCCGATACGGTTGACGGTATGCCCGTTGATGATGATACCAACTATGTTGTGCTTGCACAGAAAATAGTTGAGGAATGCGGCAGAAACTTTGACAGCGAGGATGTTTCGATTGCGTGGATGAAATACCAGTCGGTTTATTCGTATTTCACCGCAGAAAGAATTGCTTATGTCAATTTTATCAACTGCATTCAGCCGCCCGCATCTGCGATGTATAAGAATGTTTGCCGCGAGTGGATTGGCGCGCAGATAAGAGGTGATTATTTCGGGTATATCAATCCCGGCAAACCCGAGAAGGCTGCAAAAATGGCGTTTAACGATGCTTGTATTTCTCACGTTAAAAACGGAATTTACGGTGAGATGTTTGCTTCGGCAATGATTGCGTGTGCCGCAGTAACGGATAATATTGAGGATATCATTCTTGGCGGACTTGCCGAAATTCCCGCAACATCAAGGCTTTATGAAGCTGTTATGAGAATCATTGAAGGCTATAGAAATGGCGTAACACTTGATGAATGTTTTGATATGATTCACTCTGCTTACGATGAGTATACCGACCACGGCTGGTGCCACACAATCTCAAACGCAATGATTGTTACCGCCGCTCTTCTTTACGGTGAGGGCGATTTCGGAAAGTCAATTTGTATTGCCGTCGGAATGGCTTTTGACACCGACTGCAACGGCGCAACTGTCGGCTCCGTTCTCGGAATGCGCAATTCAATCGACGGCATTGACGATTACTGGAAGAAGCCCATAAACGGTAAAATTCGTACATCAATCTTCGGAGTTGAAACCGTTGATATTGAAAAAGCTGTTGACTTGACAATTGAACATATAAAATAATCAAATGTAATAAAAAGGCTGCAAACCTGTTTTTTAGGTTTGCAGCCCTTTTTGACTTATTCTGTTGTATCTTCGTTTGTTGAATCTTCCTGAATTTCAGGTTCATTAATATTTTTCGATTCTTCTTCTGATGCAATATCTTCAGCAGGTTCTTCAGCTTCTTCAGCAGAGTCACCGTCTGTCCGTACATCTTCGGGAATGTCAAGCTCAACGCTTACGGGTTCGCTGTTTTCAATTTCCTCAAACTCGTAAGGAGGAATATATTCAAACGGAGCAAGAACGCCTTTTTCTCTGCGTTTCCTGAAGAATATTGCCGCCGCAATAAGAGCGATAACCGTGAATACCGATACACAGGCTCCGACGATAAGTCCGTCGGGCATATAACTCAATTCGATTGTGTGAGTTCCTGCGCTGAGGTTGAAGCAGAGATATGAATCAACAAGAGCTGTTATTTCGTGATCGGCAAGTTTAACGCCGTCAACCTTAACGCTCCAACCGGTATCGTATGGGATTGAAGTGAAGAACATACAGTCTTCATCAACGGTTACATTACCCTGGATTTTTGTTTCTTCGAACGATGTTACATCAAGGCTTCTGCTCTTGAGAATCTTATATCCCTCTTTGAGCTTTGCGTCGTCAACATAGTAGGGATAGAAGTCAATATAACCGTACTCTGAATCTTCAATCTGGATGAATACAATTACTTCTTCATCGGGAGTGATGAAGCCGAGGTCATAAATATAAGGCTCATCAACAAACTGGGTGCGCTCTTCGCCGTTTGCAGTAATTGAAATTTCGTCAAAGTCATTCGAATGAACGTAAAGATAGCAATGTCTTGCTTCTTCAGTCTTGAGAACAAAAGTGAGTTCGCCTTCACCTGCACCGGTTTTTGTGTAATAAATATCACCTGTTTCAAGACCCGATGTGATTTCATCCATATTGTAGTATTGGATTTCATCGATATTCATCATACCGTAAACATCTGAAACGCCTGTTGCATATTCGAACCAGTCGCTCTGAACAGCAAAGGGGTTGGTAAGATCGGTAACCCATTCGTTGACGTCGTTGTTCACGCCGAAGCCGATGGGAAGATGATATTTGTTTTCGTATGCTGTGAAATTGCCGACTGTCATAAGCTCTTTGAAATAGTCGGGTTCAACGGTAACGGACTGATTGTTGTCAACAACATATTTCATCGAGTGCATCATATTGTAGACGGGAGTCTGCAGATGATAGGTGTAGCTGTTGATGTAGTTGCCGTACATACCGAGGTCGCTCTGAACATTTGAAAGTCTTTCGTATGCCATTGAAGAGAAGGTTGAAACGCCGTTGAAACCATACCACGCGGGGTCCATTCTCGCTCTGTTGTAGGTTAAATCCATACGGTACATATCATCGCCGTCGTGTTCGTCAAGCTGACTCTTGAGGTCTCTGAAATCGCTGTAATCGCCAACAAAATTCTGCTTGGGCTGGTCCATGCTGTATCTGTCTGTGTTTGCGCATGCAATTTCGCCGATAACACAACAGAGAAGAAGAACTGCAACCGCCGACTGCTGATATTTTTTATCTCTCATAAGAGCGAAAACAAGGCAGTAGGTAACAACAAAAACAAGGCTGATAAGAATTGATATTTCCTCAACATTCTTTGAGCCGATTTCCTGAATAAGAATTATTGAACCCACAACTGCGAATCCTGAGCCGAGTATTGCTCTGCCGCTGAACTCGTGAAGTCTTGTGAATGTTTTGTATGCCATCATAAGAAGAATGAAGGAATACATAAATGAGAAACGGTAGGGGAGGTCGTTGGGGTAATGGAAGCCGTGCCAGATATAGTTGAGGATGTTTGTGTTGAAACTGAAGAAAAGGATTCCGAGAATCGAAACATGTGCGATTTTTTCTTTGAGCGAGATCGATCTTGTAAAGAAATACATCGGAACAAGCATAAGTGTTGCGATGCCGCAATATACATTGGGAAGAACATCTTCTCCGCTGCTTCTGATTGTCGGGTCAACGCTTGCAAGGTGATTTGCAAGAAAATCAAAAATCGAGAAATATGATTTATAATCCGAGGGGAATGTGCCCGATGTTGCCGAGCAATTCTGAAGAATGAAGAAAGTGGGAATCAGCGCAAAAGCAACAAGACCTGCAGCCGCAAGGCTTGAAAATGCAAATGTAAATCCGCTTCTGAGGAAAAGGCTGCCTTTAAGCTTGTTTTTGAACGAATATTTCTTTTCGCCTTTGTCGTTGAGGGTGTAAGGTGTTGATTCGTGAAGACTTGAGCCTTCGAAACACGAGAAATAGTAAATGATGAAATAAATAACCGAGAATATGCAGGTCATATATCCCATATAATAGCTTGAAACGAGTGTGAGGGCAAGGAAAGCAATGTAAATTTTGGGCTTTCTGTGCTTGATTATCATTTCAATTCCGAGAATAACCATCGGGAAATAAACCATTGCATCAATCCACATTACGTTCCAATAGTACGCAACAAAATAGCCGCACATCGCATAAAGAACGCCGAAAGCAGCTGTTGTGTAGTCGTGTCTTTCCTGCGAACGCTTGAGATAATAGGTGAATGATGCAGCAGAGAATGCCGCTTTGACAAGAATCATTCCTGCGATTGCTTCGGGCATATTCTTATGGCCGAGAATGAGCATAATTATTGCACTCGGACTCGAAAGATAATTGAAAAAGTTGCCGAGGAACGGTGAGCCCAGACCTGTCTGCCACGAATAGAGAAGTGTCTGACCGTTTGTTATTCTGTCGTACAGCTCTGCGAAAAGCGGACCGTACTGATGATAAAGGTCCATTCGGAGAATCGTTTTGTCACCAAACGGAATAAGATCATAGCAGTAATAAACAAGAATCATAATTCCTGCCGTGCAGAGGCATGAAAGCCAGCAATAGGAATTATTTACAAAAAACCGCTTGAGAAGCGAAGGCTTCTTTTGCAGGGTGTTTTCTGGAACTGTCATAAAAATATCCTCCGGAAAATATTACTAATCATAATTATAATCAATATAACATATTATTTTCGTTATTTCAAGTGAACAATCTGTAAATATACTTTTCGGAAAGTATGAGTTCTAAACTCGGACAAGAAGCAATATATTGGAGTTAACAAGATGGATAACATAAAAAGATTTGACATTGCGGCGCAGAGTCTCTCTCAAAGGATTTCTGATGTGTTTTTATCAATGGGAAATCATGAAAAAGAAAACATACGCGAAATAAGAATCCGTTCGGGAAAACCTGTTGTTGTTATTTTCGGAAATGAAGCAAAGTTTGTTTCGTGCACGGGGAGGCTGACAGATATTTATTCCGATCTCAATCTGATAACAGATGCAAATGAAGTATCCGATATTTTCATAAAGCTTTGCGGATATTCCGTTCATAGCTTTACCGATGCAATTAATCGGGGATATATTACTCTTTCGGGAGGACATCGGGCGGGCGTTGCCGGCACGGCGGTTTCTGAAAACGGAAAGATAACCGCGGTCAGGGATGTGAGCTGCATAAATCTCAGAATAGCGAGAGAAATCAAAGGTGCGGCTGATGAACTGTTCGGCAGAATCTTTTCTGACGGACTTTCATCCGTTATTGTTGCGGGACCGCCGTCCAGCGGAAAAACAACGATTCTGCGCGACCTTGCCCGTCAGCTTTCGGGAACGGAAAGAGGCAGAATGTACAAGACTTTTATCTGTGATGAGAGATGTGAAATCGGAGCGGGGGTTTCGGGGATTCCGCAGAATGACCTCGGTATCAACTGTGATCTCGTTTCCTGTTACCCGAAGGAAGAGGGAATCCTTATCGGACTTCGTTCGTTTTCTCCCGATATTATAATTTGCGATGAAATTGCATCGTATGCAGAAGTTTCAGCGGTTGAAACGGGACTTAACAGCGGAGTTTGTTTTGCATTGAGCATTCACGCAAAAGATGAGCGCGAGCTTCACGCAAAGCCGATTATGAAAAGATTACTTGCAAGTGGTGCATTTCGCAATGTTGTTTTACTTTCTGCGATTAACGCAGGAAAAACAGAAAAGATTTTCGGGGCAGGTGAGTTGATTGATTAAAATGATTTCTGTTGTTTTTGTTGCGCTTGGGCTATCGTTTTCAGGGTTTTATTTATCATCGGTTTACGATAAAAAAACGAAGGTTCTCGAGAATGTTGTAATGATGCTCGGGATAATAAAAACACAGCTTCGTTATGTGCATCTGCCGCTTCAGTCATTGATGCGGTTACTCGAAGAAAACGAAACCTTAAAATCACTCGGCTTTGTTTCAGGTTGTGTAAAGAATATTGAGAACGGGAAACCGTTCCGATTATCTTGGAAAGAAAGCATAAGAAACGAAAAAGAGCTGTGCAGCCTTATTCCCGAATCCTTGCCGTATCTCATTCAGTTCGGAGAAAGTCTCGGAACAACAGACCTTGAGGGTCAGCTTTCATGTTGTGAATATTATGAACATATTTTCAGCAAACTGCTTGAAGAAAAAAAAGAGCAGAGCAGAAAATACACAAAATTGTTTCCGACACTCGGAATAATGCTTGGTGTTTCCGCCGCGATATTGATTGTCTGAGGTGAATGATTTATGGATATATCTGTTGTGATAAAGATAGCGGCGGTCGGAATAATCGTTGCTATTCTGAATTCTATACTTGTCCGTTCGGGTCGTGACGATTACGCACTTATAACCATTCTTGCTGGTATTGTTGCAGTGTTGATGATGCTTATTCCTCAGTTTTCAAGCTTGCTGGATACCGTGAAATCTATGCTCGATTTCTGATATGGATATAGTAAAGGTAGCGTTTATTGCTTTGTTAACCGTACTTTTTTACGCGCTTCTGCGTCAGATAAAACCCGAAATTGCGCCGTTGATTATAATAGGCGGTGCGGCGGTCATCATCATTATGCTTTCGGAAAGCCTTCTCGGAGTAACATCGGAAGTCGATGATATGATGAGCCTTGCGGGGATCGAAAAGGAGAATGTGTCTGTTCTTCTGCGTTCGCTCGGAATATGCGTTGTGACTCAGTTTACGGCAAATATATGTTATGACAATTCCTGCTCTTCCGTTGCGTCGGCAGTTGAGCTTGCGGGCAGACTGGGTGCAATAGTGATAGCGATGCCGATGCTCAAAACCGTTGCTGAAATAGCAATAGGGTTGATTAATTCCTGAATGTTTATGAAAAAACTGCTTTTGTTTATTGTCTTGGTTTTTGTGTTTTTGGTACCGTCTTATGCGGTGAATATCGATGAATATTATGAGGAACAGCTCGAAGCAAGCGGTGCTAAAGAGCTTTCGGAGTATCTCGATGATGAAACATCGGAGTATCTCGAAAAGCTCGGATGCGAAGGTATAGAGTTTGAAAAAATGTTTGATGTATCAGGCGGTGCGGTGTTGAATTTGCTTGCCGAGATTGTACGAAAGGGCATAAAACTTCCTCTTAAGGGATTTCTCACCGCATCGGGAACTGTTATTCTTGTCAGCGTATGCTCATCATTCTTTCCGGATGATGAAAAAAGCAGGATTGTTCTCAATATGGTCAGCGGATGCATAATTGTTACAGGCGTATTCCTGCCGGCATCTGATGCTGTAAAGGCGGCTGTTTCTGCAACAGAAGCTTGTGGAGTTTTTGAAAAAGCACTGATTCCCGTGCTTGCGGGTATTGTTACAGTAAGCGGAAACCCCGCTTTGTCGCTGACATATAAAGGCGCTGCTTTTGTGGCATCGGAATTTGTATCGGCATTTAGCCGTGATTTTGCACTTCCTCTTGCGGGAATATCAGGTGCACTCGGAATGACAGGTGCAATGATGCCAACTCTGAGACTGTCTGCGATAAGCGATACGATAAGAAAAACATTCACAACATTGCTTGCTTCGGCGGCAAGTCTTTTTACGGGGTTTCTTGCCCTCAAAGGAATGCTTTCTTCATCTGCCGACGGTCTTTTGAATAAAGGTGTGAAACTTGCGGCAAACACTTTTGTTCCGGTTATCGGCGGAGCAATAGGTGAAGCGTATTCTTCGGTTGTCGGCAGTCTGGGACTGCTTAAAAACACAGTTGTTTTCTATGGTGTTCTTGCAGTTTTTCTGATTTGCATTCCCGTGATAATCAATCTTGCCCTGTGGGTTGTTTCCATACGTGCTGCAAGTATGCTGGGCGATTTGCTGGATTGTCGGGTGTGTGCTGAAATATTGAGGAATATCTCGTTTGTGTTTTCGATGGTAAACACGCTTCTTTTATTGAGTATGTTTGTGTTTATCATATCGACGGGATTGGTCGCGGTCATAAAAACGGGAGGATAAAGTTTTGGATGCATTCAGACAATGGGCGCTTTGCCTGATAATTTCTGCCGCGGCAGGCACGTTTGTGTGTGCGGTGTCACCGAGGGGGAGCGTCGAAAAAGCGGTACGCACCGTTGCGGGGATATTTGTTGTTGCCGCTGTCTGCACACCTCTCACAAAGCTTGAAAAAAACGCTTTTGACATACCTGCATTCGTGGAATTTGCCGCGGTTCCGGATTACGGTGAATCGTTGGAAGAACATATGACAGACAGTTTAAAAAAATCAATCAGCAAACAGATTGTTGATGTTGCGGAAAAGTATTCGGTAGCGATTTGTGATGTGTTCGTGAATGCATATCTCGATGAATATAACAGTATAATTATACAAGATATACAAATTGAAATCAATTCGGAATTGCCCGGATGTGTTTTGCAGTTTCAATCCGAAGCGGAAGATGTGTTGGGAGTCCCGATATCAATAAGGAATGGTATTCTGATGTGAACAGCATAATGCCGAAAGCAAAAAATCTGATAAAGAAAATATCCGAAGATACACACCTGAGCAAAAAAAGATTGCTTGCTGTTTCTTTTCTTCTCATAGGAGCGGCAACGCTTATTCTCAGTGAAATGACCAAAAACGAAACGGTGAGCGATACAGTGGCAACAACCGTTACGGCTTACAGTGCTGATAATTATATATCAGATCTCGAAAACCGTTTGATATCAATCATTTCATCGATTGAAGGAGCTGGGGAAACAAAGGTGATGATAACGCTTGAAAGCGGCAGTGAGGAAATTTATCTTCATGATTATGACTACGGAGAAAACATCGACCCTGGCGGAAAAAACATAGTCGAGCGTAAGGATGAATATGTTATCGTCGACGGTGAATCGGGCGAAAAGGGAATAGTTGTGAAGGTTGCTGAACCCAAAATAAGAGGTGTTGCGGTTGTGTGTAAAGGAGGAGATTCCGATGTTGTGCGGGTGAGGATAATAGAGGCTGTGACTGCACTTCTTGATATCACGGCAGCTTGCGTTAGTGTTGCTAAAATGAATTGAATTAACATTGCATAAAAATACATAATCACGGAGGTTTACACAATGATTATCAGAAAAAGACAACTTTTGCTTGCCACTCTTATCATCGCACTCGGTGCTGCGGTTTTTGTGAATTGGTATTACACTCGCCCTGATGTTGAAAGTGCAATATCGCCTTCGCCGCAGGCAACCACACAACCTGTCGTGCAGGAAGGAGCGAATCTCGGAGATGCACGCTATGTTATTTCAACCGATGCGGTGCTTGAGGATGCACCTGCACAGGCAATGGCAAACGAGTATTTTGCGAGTGCAAAGCTTCGCAGAAGAACCGCTCACGATGAAGCAACGGAAGCTCTCAACAAAGTTATCAAAGACAGTGCTTCTTCTGAATCGGTTGCGCGTCAAGCGGGGGAAATGTTAGAGGAACTTTCAAACTCGATTTCTCTCGAAAGTGACTTGGAAAATCTTATTACAGCAAAGGTGGGATGTGAAAATCTTGTTATCCTTAACAGAGGAAACGCAGAGATTATTGTTGAAAACGGCTCGCTTGATGATGTTGCAATTGTTAAAATAAAAGAGATTGCGGTTGAACAGACGGGCTATCCTGTCGATAATATTTCTATTACCGAAATGGAATATTAATAAATATTTTTAAAATAGTTATTGTATATTTATTAAATAAGTGGTATAATTCGGGTATTAAAAGGGCTGTGCCCTTCCCGGAGGGAAATATTTTGACAAGACGTGAAGAAAGAGAGCAGGCATTTATCCTGCTTTTCGAAAAAGCATTCAATGAAGAAACCGAGGTTGCGGAGCTTTATGATTTCGCAATTGAAAATGAAGTTATAACCGGCAGTGATTTTGTAAAAGCGCTGCTTTTCAAGACATGGGAAAATGTTGATAACATTGATTCCATCATCGAAAAGTATTCTGTTGGTTGGAAACTCAGCAGAATTTCAAAGGTCGCTCTTGCGGTTCTCAGACTTGCAGTGTGCGAAATTCTTTATTTCGATGATATTCCTGCAGGTGTTTCGATTAACGAGGCTGTTGACCTTTGTAAGAAATATGCCGCTAAAGATGATGCGGCTTTCGTCAACGGACTTCTCGGCACGGCATCAAAGGAAATCGGATAATGCGTACTCTCGGAATTGACACCAGTAACTACACAACATCTGTTTGTATCTATGACAGCGAAAACGGTATTATGCTCCAGAAGAAGCTTCTTTTGCCCGTCAAAGAGGGTGAAAAGGGGCTTCGCCAGAGCGATGCCGTTTTTCATCATACCTCGAGGCTTTATCCGCTTATGAGCGAAGCATTTGAAGAGTTTGGCGGCGAAATTGACGCAATCGGTGTTTCGGAAAAACCGAGGGATGCAGAAGGATCTTATATGCCGTGTTTTCTTGTCGGTGTAAATGCTGCTAACTGTATCGGCGCGGCAACCCGTAAGCCGGTTTACGGCTTTTCGCATCAGTCGGGTCATATTGCAGCGGCGCTTTATTCATGTGGCAGAACGGAACTGATGAAGGAAAAATTCATTGCATTCCACGTTTCGGGCGGGACAAGCGAGATGCTTCTTGTTACTCCCGATGACGAAAAAACTTTCGGAGTCGAGATTATCGGAGAAACTCTTGATCTCAATTGCGGACAGGCTGTTGACCGTTGCGGAGTTATGATGGGACTACGTTTTCCGTGTGGCAAAGAGCTTGAAAAACTTGCACTTAACAGCACAGAGAAATATAATCCCAAGGTCTGCGTAAAGAACGGAAACTGCAGTCTTTCGGGCCTTGAAAATCAGTGCCGGAAGATGCTTGATAAAGGCGAATCAAAAGAGAATGTTGCGCGATATTGCCTTGATTTTATCTGCAAGACTCTTGAAAAAATGACTGAATATGCAATATCGGAATACGGCAGACTTCCGCTTGTTTTTGCCGGCGGAGTAATGTCAAACTCCATTATCAGAGAAAAACTCCAAGGCAGATTCGGGGCGAGTTTTGCCGAGCCCGATTTTTCGTGTGATAATGCAGCGGGTATCGCTTTGCTTGCGGCTTTGAGAGGAGCTGATTCTTAATGGGCAACGGCGTTGTGCTGAGTGTCAGCCAGCTTAACAGATATGTAAAATCAATAATCGAGCAGGATATGAACCTGCAAACGGTTTTTGTTGAAGGTGAAATTTCAAATTTCACCAATCACTATAAAACAGGTCATTATTATATGACCATTAAAGATGAAAATTCTTCGATAAAAGCGGTTATGTTCAAGTCTGCTAATATGCGATTGAAGTTTACTCCTGAAAACTCGATGAGTGTTATTATCAGAGGCAGAGTTGCGGTTTTTGAGCGTGACGGTCAGTATCAGCTTTATATCGATGATATGCAGCCCGACGGCACGGGCGCGCTCAGTCTTGCCTTTGAGCAGCTTAAAAACAAGCTTGCAAAGGAAGGCCTTTTTGATTCCGAAAAAAAGAAACCCATTCCTGCATATCCCGCCCGTGTCGGCGTTGTAACTTCACCGACGGGCGCGGCAATAAGAGATATAATAAATGTTATTTCCCGCAGATTTCCGCTTGCGGAGCTTATTCTTTGTCCTGTTGCGGTTCAGGGAGATTATGCCGCACCGCAGATAAAAGCAGCAATTGAGCTTTTTAATGAGAAAAATGCGGCGGATGTGCTTATTGTCGGCAGAGGCGGCGGTTCGGTTGAGGAGCTTTGGGCGTTCAATGAAGAAATAGTTGCAAGAGCTGTTGCGGCAAGCGATATCCCCGTCATTTCGGCGGTGGGTCACGAAACGGATTTCACAATTTGTGATTTTGTTGCGGATTTAAGAGCGCCGACTCCTTCTGCGGCAGCAGAGCTTGCGGTGCCCGACAGTTTTCAGCAAAAGGAGATGCTTCTCTCCGCTTTCAGAAGAATGGATTCAGCAGTTGCGGAAAGAATCGGTACTCAGCGTGCGATTCTTGAATTGAAAAAAGCATCGCTAGAGCGTCTGAGTCCGAAAAACTATATTGATAATCTCTGCGTCAGGTGTGACAGAGCGGTTATGGCTATGGATTCTGCGGTAAAGCAGAATATCGCCGCAAAGCAAAAGGAGTTTTCTTCTCTGTGCGCAAAGCTTGATGCAATGAGTCCTCTCAAAATTCTTGCAAGAGGCTACGGAGTTGCAAGCAAAGAGGGCAAAATAATATCCGATGTAAATTCTGTCAAAAAGGGCGATAAAATAGATGTTATGCTAAGCGGAGGAAATATCGGATGCGAAGTAACGGAAGTGAAGGTTAACTGATATGCAGAAAATGAACTACGAAAAAGCGGTTGAAAGGCTTGAAGAGATTGTGGACAAGCTCGAAAACGGCAATCTTCCGCTTGAAGATATGATGAAGCTCTATGAGGAAGGCACGGTGCTTGCTGCAAAATGTGCGAAAAGTCTTGATGCTGCGGAGCTTAAAATTACCGAACTCACCTCAGGAAAGGGCGAAAACTGATGTCTGGTTTTGATAAAAGAAGCAGAGGTTATGTTGAATTAATCAACAATGCAATCTCGGAATATGTTTCGGAAAAATCATTCGGCGGCAGAGAATCGTCAGGCCTTGAACTTATGCTTAAAGCTATGGCGTATTCGCTTGAAAACGGCGGAAAACGCATCAGACCGATGCTGACTCTTGAATTCTGTCGTGTATGCGGCGGGGATTTTATGAAAGCTATTCCGCTTGCCGTCGGCGTTGAAATGATACACACCTATTCGCTTATTCACGATGATTTACCCTGTATGGATGACGATGATATGAGAAGAGGAAAACCGTCGAGCCATAAGGTTTTCGGCGAGGCAAACGCACTTCTTGCGGGCGATTCTCTTCTGACGCTTGCTTTTGAAACCGTGCTGTCTGCAGACGGACTCGGCGGCGATGCAAAGGCAAGAGCAGGTCTTGAACTTGCAAAAGCCGCAGGATGCTCAGGGATGATAGCGGGTCAGGTTATGGATCTTGCAAATGAAGGGAAATCTGTTTCTCTTGACAAGGTAAAGGCAACAGACAGACGCAAAACGGGCGAGCTGATAAGGGTATCGGCTGTTCTCGGCTGCATTGCCGCGGGTGCAGATGAAGCAAAGATAAAAGCGGCTGAGGAATATTGCACTAATATCGGTCTTGCATTCCAGATAGTTGACGATATTCTTGATGTGACAAGTGATGAAGAAACGCTCGGTAAACCGATTGGAAGCGACAGCGAAAACGAAAAATCAACCTATGTTTCGCTCCTCGGACTTGAAGAGTCATCGCAATACGCTTCGGAGTTAACGGCGAATGCAATAAAATCACTTGAAATTTTCGGCGATGAAGGAGAATTTCTGATTGAGCTTGCGGATAAGCTCGCCAACAGAAAAAACTGATTATTTATGGACAATCATATTCAGGAACTGAATATTCTTTCAAATATAAAACATCCGTCCGATGTCAGAAAACTCAGCGACGGTGACCTTGAGCTGCTCTGCACCGAAATCCGTCAGAAGCTGATTGATACTGTTGCATCAAACGGAGGTCATCTCGCATCCAATCTCGGTACGGTTGAATTGACTGTCGCTCTTCACAAGTCGTTCAATTCACCGGATGACAAGATTGTGTGGGATGTTGGTCATCAGGCATATGCCCACAAGCTTCTTACGGGCAGACTTGACGGCTTCTCAACACTCAGACGGGAGGATGGAATTTCGGGGTTTGTACGCCCTGATGAAAGTGAGCACGACAGCTTTTACGAAGGGCACGCAGGTGTTTCCGTTTCACAGGCGGCAGGCATTGCTGCAGCAAATGCAGTCAAAGGCAACAAGAATTATGCCGTGGCGGTTATCGGAGACGGCGCTTTCAGCAACGGAATGGTGTATGAAGCGCTTAACCACGCAGGTTCAACGAAATCAAAACTCATCGTTATTCTTAATGACAACGAAATGTCGATTTCTGAGAATGTCGGTGCTATGGCTAGATATCTCGCCAAGGTCCGCGCGAAACCTGAGTATTATCGTTTTAAGGCGGGCACGGAAAAAACGCTTAAGAAGATTCCTGTTGTCGGTAAATCGCTTGCAAATCACATCTTCAGGCTCAAGGCAACTCTTAAGAATATAATCTACTCCAGTTCGTTCTTTGAAGATTTGGGATTCAGGTATATCGGTCCCATTGACGGTCACGACATAGGCGGTCTTTGTGAGGCTATGGACAGTGCAAAGATGGTGTCGGCACCCGTTGTTATTCATATAAATACTCTTAAGGGCAGAGGCTATGACTTTGCAGAGCTTTCGCCCGAAAAGTTCCACGGAATTTCAAAATTTGATGTTGTTACGGGTGAGCCTTTAAGCTCTGGTGACAGCTTTTCAACACATTTCGGAAATACGCTCTGTGATTTTGCGTCAAAAGATAAGCGTATATGCGCAATAACCGCCGCGATGGCACTCGGTACGGGCCTTGAAGAATTCTCAAAGGAATATCCCGAAAGATTTTTTGATGTAGGTATCGCCGAGGAGCACGCCGTTACTTTTGCAAGCGGACTTTCCGCGGGCGGTATGATACCTGTTTTTGCGGTCTACTCAACCTTCCTTCAAAGGTGCTTCGACCAGCTTGTGCATGACTGTGCGCTTCAGCGTCGAAAAACCGTTATTGCCGTTGACAGAGCAGGTTTTGTAGGTGAGGACGGTGAAACTCACCAGGGTCTTTTTGATGTTTCGATTGCGCGAAGCATCCCTAATACAACGGTTTATTCTCCTGCAACCTATGAGGAAATGAGTAAGGCATTTTATAATGCATTTTACAAAGATGAAAATCTTGTTATTGTCAGATATCCGAGAGGAAGTATGCCCGATAATATCGACACTGAAGCTGAAATCTGTGATTATTCGGTTGTCGGAAATTCCTGTGCAAAAACAGCTCTTGTAACTTACGGCAGACTTTATTTCAATGCGCTCAAGGCGAAGAAAATGCTTGCCGATAAGGGTATCGATATTAAAATAATAAAACTCAATAAAATCAAACCGCTTCCCGATGAAGCGGTGAAAGCGGCTCTTGCCTGCGGAAATGTCTTCTTCTTTGAAGAAGGTATGAGATGCGGAGGCGTTGCCGAAGAATTTGCGTCAAAGCTGGTTGAAAAAGGCTATGGCGGAAAATATTCAATAACAGCGGTTGACTGTGAATTCGTCAGCCACGCAAGTGTTTCAAGACTGATGGAAAAATATTCGATGAGTCCCGATAAAATGGCTCTTCTGATAGAAAACGAGGTTTCTTTATGAGTGATAAAATAAGACTGGATGTTGCCGTTTTTGAAAGAGGATTTGCTGAAACAAGAGAAAAGGCAAAAGCCATGATAATGGCGGGCAGCGTTTATCTCAACGGTCAGAAGGCTCTCAAAGGCGGAGTTAATGTCAAGGAAACCGATGTTATTGAGGTCAGGGGAGCGGTTAACCCGTTTGTAAGCCGCGGAGGACTCAAGCTTAACAAGGCGGTTTCAAGCTTCGGACTTGACCTCAAAGACTGCATCTGTATGGATATCGGTGCATCGACAGGTGGTTTTACGGACTGTATGCTTACAAACGGCGCAAAAAAAGTTTACGCAATTGATGTCGGTTACGGTCAGCTTGCGTGGAAACTTCGTTGCGATGAAAGAGTAATCAATCTTGAACGCACTAATTTTCGTTATGTTACCCGTGAACAGGTGCCCGATGAGGTTGATTTTGCATCTGTAGATGTGTCTTTTATATCTCTGAAGCTGATTCTTCCCGTTATGCACACTCTTCTGCGAGACGGAGGTCAGTCGGTATGCCTTATCAAACCTCAGTTTGAAGCGGGCAAGGAAAATATCGGTAAAAAAGGTGTTGTCAGAGATAAATCGGTGCACGAAGATGTTGTCGCAAACATTACAACTTTTGCAAGCGAAAACGGATTCAGAGTTATTGATGTTGATTTTTCACCGATAAAAGGTCCCGAGGGCAACATCGAATATCTTATGTACATAGAAAAATGTGATGAAGGTGAAATGCTCTGGAATGGCTCTGTTGAAGAGCTTGTTGAGCGTTCACACGAAAATCTTGATAAATAATCGGGGGTGAGAGAATGAGAATTGCTCTTATGCCGAATTTAACCCGAAAAGAAGCTTTTGGCGCAACCGAGGGAATATGTAAGAGCCTCGAAAAGCTCGGTGCGGAGTTTTGCTTCGATTACGAATTCAAAGATGATTTTGCTTTTACGGGTGCAGAATTTCTGTCGTCCGATGAAGCAATTGACGGATGCGATGCGGTTATTGCAATCGGCGGTGACGGCTCGATAATTCACGCCGCAAAGCTCGCTGCGGTAAAGCAGAAACCCATTCTCGGCGTCAATGCTGGAAGACTTGCGTTTATGGCGGGTCTTGAAGATAATGAATTATCTTTGCTCTCCAGACTTATTGAGGGTGACTATACTCTCGATAAAAGACTGATGCTTAAAACGGGCATAGTCTGTGGCGGTGATACTGTGAGTTGTGACTATTGTGTCAATGACGCTCTTGTAACCAATAAAGAGAAACAGCGTATGACAGCGATTGATGTTTCTCTTGACGGAAAGGTGTTTAACAGTTATCTCTGCGACGGTATTCTTGTTTCAACGCCGACAGGTTCAACTGCATATTCCCTTTCGGCGGGCGGTCCGATAGTTGACCCTGAGCTTGAAAGTATTCTTCTGACTCCGCTTTGCCCGCATTCGCTCGTTGACCGTTCGCTTATATTCAGACCCGATGCAGTTATAACCGTTGAATCAGCGGAGGATTGTCCTCTGTGTATTTCAAATGACGGCACCGAGCCCGTGAATATTGCGCCCGGCTGCAAAGCCGTTGTTTCAAGAGCGGAATTTACGGCAAACTTCATCAGAATCAAGTCGGATAATTTTATCGACATTCTATATAAAAAATTAGCCCAAAGAAGATAAATATCAAGGAGTGTAAAAAAGTGAAAAAGAAAAGACATGAAGCGATACTCAGACTCATCGAGCAGCATTGTCTGTCAACCCAGACAGACCTTCTTGAAATGCTCAAGGCTGAAGGATTTGATACAACTCAGGCAACAATTTCAAGAGACATCAAAGATCTGAGACTCATCAAAAAGGTTGATGATCTCGGAAGAAGCCGTTATGCGGTTGATACGGGTGATTCGGGCGAGCTTCTTGGTAAGTACAGAAGCATTTTTGCTCATTCTGTAATTTCAGCCGACTATGCAGGCAACACAATTGTTGTTAAATGCTATACGGGTATGGCTCAGGCTGCTTGTGCGGCTCTTGATTCAATGCATTGGGAAGGTCTTGTCGGAACTCTTGCAGGCGATGATACCATTTTTGCTCTTTGCAGAACTCCCGAGCATGCATGCAAAATGAAGGAAGCAATTTCGGAACTGATTTCCTGAAGGGAAGAATAAAACATTATGTTAATCGGTCTCAAAATCGAGAATATTGCCGTTATAGAGAGCGCAGAGCTTGAGTTTGACAGCGGACTCAATGTTATGACGGGTGAAACGGGTGCAGGTAAATCCATTGTTATTGATGCGATTAA
Source organism: Acutalibacteraceae bacterium (assembly GCA_045647065.1). Classification (GTDB taxonomy): domain Bacteria; phylum Bacillota; class Clostridia; order Oscillospirales; family Acutalibacteraceae; genus CAG-177. The sequence goes on along the minus strand of JAZRLY010000007.1, from coordinate 11,527 downwards.
TGCTGTGCTTGGCGAACGCACGTCCAGAGAGCTTATCCGTTCGGGATGTGACAGCGCAAAGGTTTATGCTTCATTTGCCGGTATCGGCGAAGAAACGCAAAATATTCTCGATGAAATGGGCATAGAAAAGATGTCCGATAACACACTTGTGCTGAGCCGTTCGCTCAGTTCATCGGGCAAGAACTCATGCCGTATCAATGGCTGCCCTGTAACGGTTTCTGCTCTTAAAGAAATCGGAGCGGGTCTTATCAATATTCACGGTCAGCATGACAGTCAGGCGCTTCTTTCGCCCGATAAGCATTGCGGATTTATTGATAGTCTTGCCGAAAATGATGGTTTGCGAAACGAATACAGAAATGTGTTTCTGAATCTTGTTTCAGTCAAAAAAGAACTTGATTCTCTATACGACACAAGAGACGAAAAAGCGGCAAGGCTCGATTATCTAAGCTTTCAGATTGATGAAATAACCGCTGCGAATGTAAAAAACGGAGAAAGAGATGAGCTTTCGAAAGAAAAAGAACTTCTTCAGCATAGCAGCAAGGTTATCAAAGCGCTTGAAAATGCATATTCAGCGCTAAAAAGCGAAAACGGGATTCTTACGGGTATTGAGGACTGTGCCGGTGAACTTGAAAGAGCGGCAAAATATTACGGGAGTGCCGAAAACAGTGCAAAGGGTATAAGAGGCATTGCCTACGAGCTTGCGGATTATTCGGCAGAGGTCAGAGCGCTTATAGACAGCTTTGATTATAATCCCGAAAGACTTACCGAAATAAATGAAAGGCTTGATTTTCTTTACCGTCTGTCGATGAAATACGGCAAAGAAGAAGCAGATATTATTGATTATCTTGAAAAAGCAATAAAAGAAAAAAATGAAATTGAAATTTCCGATGAGCGGATATCCGAGCTTGAAGAAAAGCTCTATGCTCTTTCGGATGAAATAAAGATTCTTTCGGCAAAGCTGACGGAAAGCAGAATGACAGCTGCCGCACAGTTTGAAAAGAGCGTCAAGTCGGAGCTTGAATTTCTCGATATGCCGAAAGTTACTTTTGTTGTTGACAGAAAACAGACCGCGCTCACATCAAAAGGTGCGGATGCGATAGAATTTTTAATCAGCGCAAACCCCGGTCAGGAGCCGAGACCCATTGCAAAGATTGCATCGGGCGGCGAGCTTTCGAGAATTATGCTCGCAATCAAGAATGTTCTTTCTGATAAGGATAATATCGGTACGCTCATTTTTGACGAAATTGATACGGGTGTCAGCGGTTCTGCGGCAGAAAAAATTGCGCTTAAACTTGGCGAGGTTTCGAAGGGCAGGCAGGTTATCTGCGTTACTCATCTTGCACGCATTGCTGCTCAGGCAGACTGCCATATGAAAATAATGAAATCCGTTGATGATGATAAAACATATACAAAAATTGAACCCCTTGATTTCGACGGCAGAGCCGCTGAAATCGCAAGAATATCGGGCGGTGGCAATGTTACGGAGCTTCAGCTTCAGACGGCCAAAGAAATGCTCATAAACGCAAAGGAGAATCGGATATGAAATTCGGTGTGTGCGTAGGCACAGATATTGAAAAAATGAAATACATCAAATCTCTCGGCTATGATTATGCTGAAAGTCATTGCCAGGAAATTGCGAGAAAAGACAAGGAATATCTTGATGCGATGAAAGCAACGGGGCTTCCTATTATTGCGGCAAACTGTTTCATAGGGATGAGGATTGTCGGCGAAGAAAAAGATGAAGCAAAGATAAAGGAATATCTTGAACTTCTTTTCGAAAATGCATCTTATCTCGGACTCAAACATCTCATTTTCGGTTCATCGGGAGCAAGAAGAATTCCCGAAGGAATGAGCCTTGAAGAAGGCAGGGCAGAGATTGTTTATTTTCTCAAGAATCTTGTTGTGCCTGTTGCTGAAAAATACAATCTTCCCGTTGCAATCGAGCCTCTCAGACCAGAGGAGTGCAACGCTATAAACACAATTGCGGATGGCGTTGAAATTGCGAAGAAAGTGAACTCTCCGTTTGTCAAAGTGCTTGCCGATGTTGCGCATATGTATGTTCAGAACGAAGCTATGGAAAGCCTTCTTGAATATAATGGCTGGATTGTTCATGCGCACACTTCTAATCCCGATCCTGACCCTGCGCTTAACTGCAAGAGGGTTTATCCTAAAAACGGTGATTCGTTCTCACAGGCATCATTTGTCAACGCTCTCAAAGCTGTCGGAGTTGAGCATTGCTCAATAGAAGCTGATGTTATCGACTTCGAATCCGATGCAAAGGATGCTTATGAGGTGTTAAAGGAGCTTGAATGATGAAACTGACAAAAGATGATGTCGTTCTTTTTTCTGGCGACTCAATAACCGACGGCAACAGAGGCAAAAGTATGGATTGCAACCATATTATGGGTCACGGTTATCAGTATATTGTTGCAAGCCGTCTTGCGCTCGATAACGCAGAGAATATGCCCAAGTTTATCAACAAAGGTTATTCAGGCGAAAATGCAGAGGGACTTCTTGAAAAATGGCATGCAGATGTTATTGATAACAAACCGACTGTTTTGAGCATACTTGTTGGTGTCAATGACGGCGGATATGGCTATTTTGATAAAATTACTCCCGATGAGGCGGCTGAACGCCACGAAACAAAGCTTCGTGCAATTCTCGAGAAAACAAGAAACGAACTTGGAAATATCAGAATTATTGTTTGCGAGCCATTCTATTTTCCTCTTGATAAATCGGATTATTCTTATAAAAACTCGCCGCATCCCGACGGAGTTGAGGGTCCGTTCAAACGCCCCGACAGCAATGATCCCGAGGATTCTGTTGCGTACCGTGAAGCGGCAAACATAAGAATCAGGGCGGCAACAAAAAGACTTGCTGAAGAGTTTGATTGCATTTTTGTTCCTCTTTATGATAAGATTAAGGACAGCGCGGCAAGGTCAAGAATCGAATATTTTGTCTGGGACGGTACTCACCCCAGCATCGCAGGTCATATGCTCATTGCCGAAGAGTGGCTGAAAGCAGTCGAGAATTTATAAATACTAAACTTGACAAACCGTTACATAATAATGTATATTTTTATAATGTTGTAAATAATACCGAAAGGATGTTTTAATAATGCAGATTTATGAAGAACTTGTTGCAAGAGGTCTTATTGCACAGGTAACAGACGAAAAAGAAATCAGAGACCTTATCAACAACGGCAAGGCAGTTTTTTACATTGGTTTTGACCCCACTGCCGACAGCCTTCATGTTGGTCACTTTATGGCTCTCTGTCTTATGAAGAGACTTCAGATGGCAGGTAACAGACCTATCGCTCTTCTCGGCGGCGGCACAGGTATGATCGGTGACCCCTCGGGCAGAAGCGATCTCCGTCAGGTTCTTACCAAGGAAACAATCGAGCATAATGTTGAATGCTTCAAGAAGCAGATGAGCCGTTTCATCGAATTCGGTGAAGGCAAGGCTATGATGATCAACAATGCAGATTGGCTTCTCAATCTCAATTATGTTGATGTTCTCCGTGAAGTCGGTGCTTGCTTCTCGGTTAACAATATGCTCCGTGCAGAATGCTATAAGCAGAGAATGGAAAAGGGCCTTTCATTCCTTGAGTTCAACTATATGATTATGCAGAGCTATGACTTCTATCATCTCTTTAAGGAATACGGCTGTAATATGCAGTTCGGCGGCGATGATCAGTGGTCAAATATGCTCGGCGGCACAGAACTTATCAGAAAGAAGCTTGGCAAGGATGCTTACGCAATGACTATTACTCTTCTCCTCAACTCCGAGGGCAAGAAGATGGGTAAGACTGCTTCGGGTGCAGTATGGCTTGACCCCGAAAAGACTTCACCCTATGAGTTCTATCAGTATTGGCGCAATGTTGCGGATGACGATGTTCTCAAGTGTATCCGTATGCTTACATTCCTTCCTCTTGAAGAAATCGATGCAATGGATTCATGGGAAGGCAGTCAGCTCAATACAGCAAAAGAAATTCTTGCTTTCGAACTTACAAAGCTTGTTCACGGGGAAGAAGAAGCAACAAAGGCACAGGCTGCTGCAAGAGCAATTTTCAGCGGTGCGGCTGACCTCGACAATATGCCCGCAACGACTCTTACCGATGATGATTTCACAGACGGTATGATCGATATTCTTGATATTCTTATGAAGGCTGAAATCACAAAGTCAAGAGGCGAGGGCAGACGTCTTGTTCAGCAGGGCGGTATTTCCGTTGACGATGCAAAGGTTACCGATTTTGCAATGAGCTTTGCACAGTCAGCTCTCAAGGAAAATCCCATTGTTGTCAAGAAGGGTAAGAAAATCTTCCATAAGATTGAGGCATAATTATGTTGAACCCCAAAGAAAAATGTGCGGTTTTTCTTGATATAGACGGAACTTTGATCAGCGACAGCTTCAAAATTTCCGACGATAACCTCAAAGCCATTGCCGATGCAAGAGCGAGGGGACATATGGTTTTTATCAATACGGGTCGTTCGTGGGGAAATATCCCCGATGTGCTCAGTGAGCAGTTTGATCTTGACGGTATCATTTCCGGAAGCGGTGCAATGATAACGATGGGCGGCGAAACAGTGTGGAAAACCTATATGTGCGAAGATCTTGTTGGCCGTGTTATGAAATATATTTTTGATAACCGCAGTTACTGGGCAATCTTCGAAGGCTATAACGGTGTTTATATGTTGCCGAGTGAAGAAAGACAGCGCAGGGATTTTCAGATCCCCGTTGAATCTCCCGAGGATTACAAAAGAATCTGTGCAGGGGATGAAATTCAGGTTATCGCAATGGGAAAAATCGTTCCCGATGATTTCAAAGAGCTTTTCAAGGATGAATTGACAGTTTTTCAGTTTGATACATATGCAGACTGCGTTATAAAAGGTCTTAATAAAGCAAAAGGCATCGAAAAGGTTCTTGAACTTACGGGAATCAAAAAAGAAAATACAATCGCAATCGGCGACAGCAACAACGATTATGATATGCTTGAATTTGCTGGCATAGGAGTTGCTATGGCGAATTCACAGCAGAGAATACTTGATATGGCCGATTACATAACCGTTTCAGCAAAAGAAAGCGGTGTTGCAAGAGCGATTGAAAAGCTTTTGCTTAAATAAAATTTTTTACGGCGGGATATTCACATCCCGCCGATTTTTGTGTTATATTAAATAAAAAATGCACCACAGAGTGATTTCTGCGGTGCATAACTTTTTATTTATTTTTTTGATTTTGTTGAAGGCTTTGCTGACTTTTCAAGAAGTACGAGAAGCAGGCACCAGAATGCCGCCAGAAGTACGAAGAGAATGCATACGAGAATTGCATTTTCCATAGCAAAGTTCAGAAGTCCGCCGACTGCAGGAATGTAAGAATTAACAATGCCGTAACAACCCGATGCGTAAACTGTGTTTGACATCTGTGACTGGTTGGTGATGTCGTTTGTTATAAATTCAGCATCTTCGAGTCCGAGAGGATTCACTGCGTTGATAATATGAATGTCGCATCCGCCTGTTGTTATTGAAGGAACAGCAATCATATCACCCATTTCATATTCGCCGGGCTGAACTATCTTGGAAATAATAAGGTCACCCTTGGAAACCGGGGAGATGCCGGTAACTTCAAGGTCTGCACTCATTGTGTTGAAGCAGAGTCCGCCAATGTTTGAACCGTTGTTATCAAGGAAGATTGAAACAAAGCAGCCGAGAATAAAAACAACTACAGTTGCGGCAAGAAGAACTATCGAAACAATCTTGCCTGCCAGAGCACCTTTACTTTTCTTGGCTTTCGGAGTTTCATCCTCAACCTCAGCTTCACCGTAATTTATGTTCGGAATAAACGGTGCGGCAGGCTGCTTTTCTTCAGGTGCACCGACGGGAGTGTAATTTGCATCATTATTGTTTACGGTTGCGACGGATGCTGATTTATTATCCTGCTGAGGTGAATATGTAACATCTTCATCAAGAGTCTTAGTGCGCTTTGAAAAATATCCGGGACCGCCTATATCATCAGACTTCGGAGTTTCTTCAGCGGGAGTCTGAACGGAAGTTGAGCTGACTGTGATTTTTTCGGGAATCGATGCTGCTTCGCGAATTTTTGAAACAAACTCAAGGTCAAGCTCGTCAATGCTTTTAAGTTTGAATTGATCCATAACTGATTATTCTGCCTTTCAGATAAAATAGAAATTATTTTGAAATCTTTGCAAGAAGAGCAGCGTTTTCTTTTGTGATTTCGTCACTGAGCTTCATTATTCTTTCGATGCTTGCGAGAATTGCAGGGTCTGTAGCAGGAGCGGCTGTTGAATTTGCGGAGGCAGCGCCTGCCTTGAGAGCTTTGTTTTCATCAGAAAGCTGACGGCAGATTTTCTTAAGCTTTTCGTTGTTTGCTTCTGTTGCTTTTGCGTATTCAAAAACTTTTTTATATTCTGTTTTTAAAACAGTTATATACTGTTCAACCTGTGCACAATTATATCCTTCTGCTGATTTCTGAAACAAATCTTTATTTTCCACTTTTTTATCCTCCGTAATCAAAATTTTATCAATTTATAATATCACATATTAACAAAAAATACAACATCAAAACAAAATTTTTATCGTTTTTTTACACTATATATCATAGAAGAAAGTTTACTATATACATTATGCAGTCATATAGTGTTATTTGATGGTAAATCAGCTTGATTTTACTGAACAAAAATGATACAATATATCAAATATTTTTGATTGATAGGATGTGAGTTATGTATGCCGATTTCAGATTTTGGTGTTTTGCTCGGTGATATCTCTCTTTTGGAAGTTGAGCATTATACGAAAAATCCGATGAAAGCTCAGGAATATACACTCAAAAAAATTCTTGAAAGAAACAAGAATTGCGAGATAGGTAAAAAATATAATTTCAAAGATATAAAATCCATTGAAGATTTTCAGAAGAGAGTTCCCATCACAACATATGAGGATTATGAACCTTATGTTGAGAGAATGCTTCATTCCAAAGAAAAAAATCTTATGTTTACAGGTCCCAACATTAGATATTGCTCGTCATCGGGAAGTGTTGGCAAGCCCAAGATTCTTCCAAAGTCAATCAAGGATCTTTGGAATATGCAGTGCATCGGTTTTTCTTGCTCTGTTGCAACTGCCGCACATCATCTCAAAAAGGTGAAAGGCATCAAAATGCCTTCTCAGATGGGTCCTCTTGCAATTGTTCTTACAGGTCACAGACTTGAAGACGGCAAGCAGTGCAACGGCGCCGGTCAGGTTCCTCTGACTTATCTTAAACCGCTTCTTCCGTTTTTCTGTACCTCTCCCGTGTCACTTCTTTTTCCCGAGCATGAAGAGCTTCTTGATACCTCTTATCTTCAGCTCCGTTTTGCTCTTGAAAACAGAAATGTTACATATCTCGGTTCAATCGTTATCACATTGCTTACCACTATGTTTGATTATCTTGAAGAAAACTGGGAAATGATTTGCGATGATGTTGAAAAAGGAATCATCAATCCGAGCGTTAAAATTACTCCTGAGGCATACGCTGAATACTCAAGAAAATTCAAGCCTAATCCCGTAAGAGCGGCAGAGCTTCGCAGAGAATTCGAGAAGGGATTTGATACTCCGATTGCTCCCCGAGTCTGGCCGAAGCTTACTTGGGCATACGGTATGATTGGTGCAAATCTTAAGGTTTATGTTGAAAAGCTTCGCAAATCAATCGGCCCCGATATTCCTATTCATAATATGGGTTATGCTGCTGCGGAAGGCTTCTTTGCTATGCCTACCGAGCTTGATGTGCACGACGGCGTGCTTCTTCCTCACTGCATTTTCTTTGAGTTCCTGCCCGTTGATGATGATGCTGAAGATGCAGACGACAATGCGAAGCCGCTTCTCATTTCCGATCTTGAAATCGGCAAGAAGTATGAGATGATTGTTACCAATTTTTCAGGCCTTTACAGATACAGAATTGAAGATGTTGTGACTGTTACCAAAATGCATAACAACACGCCCAGAATTGAGCTTCTTTACAGAAGAAATCTCAGTCTTAATATTGCCAACGAAAAGTCAACAACCCAGATGGTTGACTTCGTTGCAAAGCAAACAGCCGATAAGATGGGTAATGAGTTTGTCGGTCACAGCTTCTATGCGGACTATACTACCAATCCGCCCCGTTACTGTATGCTTGCAGAACCGAAGAATCCCGTTTCTGAAGAGGACAGACAAAAATATATAGATATTCTTGATAATGAGCTCAACGAAGTTAACGAAAAATATTTCAAATACAGACGTTGGGGTATGCTCGGCAGACCCGAGGTGCTTTTCCTCAAAGAAAAAACCTATTGGGATTACAGAGAACATCTTCGTTCAAAGGGTGTTGTTCTCAATCAGGTCAAGCCCGTTACTGTGCTTAATACTGAAGAGAGATGTGACTTCTTCTTCTCTCATGTTGCAACCGAAACTAAACTTCCTTACACACCGAAAAAAGACTGAATATAATAAAAAACAACCCCGTCACATGACGGGGTTGTTGATTCTTATAGCGGTTAATGGTGATGAGTGTGTTGGCATACGGTTGGCGTTACGGTGCAGTTTATTTCTTCGCAATGCTCGTTAACGGATTCGGTTTCAATCGTTGTGTGGGTAACTCCGAGCTCATTCAGAATAATTCTTGCTGATTCTTTGACAGCATGCATATCGGAATCCGTGACAATGTGGAGGGTTGCACAGTTGCTGTGTCCGTCAATGCTCCGAAGATGAATGTGGTGAACATCTTCAATTCCGTCAATTTCCAGAAGCCGTTCCTTTATTTCGGAAACATTTATTCCGCAAGGCGTTTTGTCAAGAACGATATCAATGATTTTTTTCAGGTTTTTGATGCATCCCGTGATAATGAAAACTGCAACACCCATTGACATAAGAGGGTCGATGACGGAAAAATCTGTAAACCGCATAATAACCGCACCTGTAAGCACGGCAACCCAACCCAGTACATCTTCAAGCATATGCAGATTGACTGCCTTCTGGTTTATTGATTCTCCGTCGTGAGTGAAATATGCAGCTGCAAGGTTAATAACGATACCCATTATTCCAATGATTATCATTCCGTTGTAATTGACTTGAATCGGGTTTGCTATTCTTTCAGCGGCGTTGATAATAACAATGAATGAACTGAAAAGAAGAATAATGGTTGTTATTGCACCACCTACGACTGAGTATCTTGCATAACCGTAAGTATAGTTTTCGTCGGGCTGTTTTTTGCTTTTCTTTTCAAGCAAGTAAGAAATTCCGATGCTTGCCGCGTCACCGAGGTCGTGTACTGCATCGGAAACAATCGCAATGCTTCCGGTGTAGAATCCGCCGACAAATTCAAACCCTGAAAACAAAAGATTAAGAATGAATGCGATGAATATGTTTTTTTCTGTTCTCATAATATACTCACCTTGTTGACTTTGAAATAAAACCGAGATACAATGTGTATGTTGCGGAACACAATGTCCGGTATTATCATATCCGATTGTATATCTACTTACAATATATGATTTTTAAGGTTTGTTTGTTACCGGACATATCTTGAAAAATGAACGGTGATTGTTATGGACAGAAGGCAGAGAAAAACAAGAGAGGCTGTGTTTAAGGCTTTTTCGGAGTTGTTATCAGAGAAAAATGTCAGCCGCATTACGGTAGGGGATATCGTTGAAAGGGCAGATATCGGAAGATCGACATTCTATGCTCATTTTGAAACGAAAGACTATCTCCAAAAGGAACTGTGCGAAGAATTGTTCTGCCATATTTTTGATTCGCTGACTGATTCGTCAAACGGACACAGACACATATTTGAATGTGAAGCACCTGATTCCGTTTTTCTTCATATGTTCCGTCACCTGCAAAAGAACGATAATAATATTCTTGATTTGCTTTCGGGTGAGAATAATGAAATGTTTCTGAATTATTTTAAATCGGATTTTATCGGGATGATAACAGATAAGAGTGAAACAATTGAAGAATATAATTTTGACGGACTTCCGCAGGACTTTCTTGTGAATCACATAGCGTCAACCTTTGTGGAAACGGTGCGCTGGTGGGTAAAAAACAGTTGCCGTCAGACTCCCGAAGAGATAACAGAATATTTTTTGATTGCTGTAAATGCAAAATGAGCTGTGATTTATTTCACAGCTCATTTTTATAGCTATTTAATTACAGTTTCATTGCAACGTCCCAAGCGCGCCAGATAACGGTGCGGAGATTTCCAACCTTAGCTGCGTCACCGATAACGTGAACGTGCTTGCTCTTGGGTGCGAGAGGAGTGGGAACATAACCGACAGACATAATAACTGAATCTGCGGGAATGTCGAATACTTTTCCGTCTTTATCTTTAACCTTAACACTGCCGTTGTTGATTTCGCAGAGTGAAGTTTCAAGATGAACGGGAACTTTGTTTGCCTTGAAGAAGTCTCTGAGATAGCTTGTGTTTGCAAGAGCAACACCGGGAGTGGTAACAAGGTCATCCTGCATTTCGATGATTGTGGGTTTTTTGCCCTGGAGATAAAGGTCGTAAGCAATTTCACAGCCTGTAAGACCGCCGCCGATGATTGTTACGTTTTCACCGACTTCTGCATTGCCGAGAAGGAAGTCAACAGCTTCAATCGCTGTCTCAGCGCCCTTAACGGGAATCTTTCTTGCCTTTGAACCGGTTGCAACGATAACTTCGTCAGCACCGAGAGCGTTGATATCCTTGACTTCTGTATTCATCTTGATTTCGATGGGATGCTTTGCAACTTCACGGATGTACCATGCGATAAGGTCACGGTCTTTTTCTTTGTATGAGGGAGCAGCTGCAGCAATGAATACACCGCCAAGCTTATCGCTCTTTTCGTAAATGGTAACCTTATGACCGCGCTTTGCACAAACGATAGCTGCTTCCATACCGCCGATACCGCCGCCGATAACAGCAATCTTCTTTGCTTTCTTTGCAGGTTTGATGTTATATTTCTTGGACTGCATTGTCTGGGGATTCAGTGCACAACGTGAAAGACCCATTGTGTCTGTGAGATCCTGTGTATTAGCGTGACCCTTTGATGTTGAGAAGTTGAAACAAGCGCTGTGGCAGCAGATACAAGGCTTGATGTCTTCGATTCTGTCTTCGATAAGTTTTGTAATCCATTCGGGGTCAGTGAGGAACTGACGTGCAATGCCGACACCGTCGATTTTGCCTTCAGCAACGGCCTGAGCACCGACATCGGGTTCCATACGGCCTGCGCAAACAACGGGAATATCAACAAACTTCTTAATGTGAGCAACGTCTTCGAGGTTGCAGTTCTGGGGCATATACATGGGGGGATGTGCCCAATACCATGAGTCATATGTACCGTTATCTGCATTAAGCATGTCGTAGCCTGCATCCTGGAGATACTTTGCAGCTTTTTCTGATTCGGGCATAGCACGGCCGACTTCTGTATAATCTTCGCCGGGCATTGCGCCTTCGCAGAAGCCCTTCATTTTTGATTCAACAGAATAACGGAGCGAAACGGGATAATCGTTGCCGCAGG
>JAZRLY010000006.1:0-12868 GCA_045647065.1 Acutalibacteraceae bacterium | reverse complement strand
TTACAGACCACTCGGTAAAAAAAGCGCTTTCACCGAAATTCACAACAAGTGCTGCTACGGGCGAAAGAATCTGAAACAGTGAAAGGAAAAAAGCTGAAATAAGTTTTACAGTTGCCATATTGCACCTCTGAACACCTTTTTATTGATTATAAATCTAATGTCTGAAACTGTCAACACAGGTAACTGTTGAAACAGAAGATTTTTTTAGCTTAGTTTGATAAATTGGAATTTGTTTATTTACTGTATTCGGATACAGTAAATGCAATATTTCCGCTTTTATCGCCAACAATCCACTCGCTTGTTTCTCTTCGTCTATACGTATCAAAAGCTTTTAAGATATTTTCTTTTGTTTTTATAAGTTCAACATAAATCTCGTTCCAATCATCGATAATGCCTGCTTCCATTTCGCTGAAAATCTTATCAATTTCTTCGGGATGTTCACAAAAAATTATTTCAAGAAGCTCACGACACCAATCCGGATTTGTTTTTTCGGGAAGCAAAATCGGAACGCCTCTGATTATAGGATAGCTTTCTTTACTATCCGAAGTATCAAGGTGTTTTTTTAAAAACTAATTCTTTATGGCTTTGAGGTGTAACAAAAATCATTTTTATTCTCCTTGGATAGGTTGATTTGCGTTAATAAAAAACATTTCTACAAATTCTTGTTTATCTGAATAAAAATCTATCATTACACGGGCTATTTTTACTGTCAACTTTATCCTGTTTAAGTTCATATGATCCCGGCAACAGTGCAAGCGGTTTTGTTATCCTGTTGTATGCTGTGCCTGCCTTGGTTGTCGGCGGAATAATAGCTTATGTCGTATCAAAAGAGTTCACATAACAGTTTTATGTCAAGAGGTAAAATTACGAATAATGATTTCTGGAATTATCTTGTAAGTTGTGATACACATCAAAAATGCTGAACGATACAAATAAAAGACAGAAAAAGCGGAATAAAGAGCATTCGGTAAGTGAGTGGGTGTGTGCTGTTATTGCTGTAGTGCTTGTACTTGTCGGTATGATAATTTTCAGCGATTGAGAACAAACTTTTATTTGTTGAAACATATGTTGTTTTGTGGTATATTTTTATTGAAGAACATTGAGAAGGTGAGATTATGCCGCTTAAAATAATCCGTCAGGATATAACCAAAATGCAGGTTGATGCTATTGTGAACACCACCAACGAAGCGATGGTGGGTTACAGCGGTGTCGATCTTGCCGTGCATACCGCTGCAGGTCCGATGCTTGATATTGAATGTCAGAGAATCAGACCTCTCGGACTTGGTACAGCAAAGATAACCAAAGGATATAATCTCGATACAAAATATATCATTCACACATCGGGACCTGTGTGGCACGGCGGACTTGTCGGTGAAAGCATCATTCTCAAATCCTGCTACATGGAGTCACTCAAACTTGCAGTTGCAAACGGTTGTGAATCCGTTGCATTTCCGCTTATTTCATCGGGTGTTTACGGTTATCCCAAAGACCAGGTGCTCAAATTCGCAATTCAGGTTATAACCGAATTTTTGTTTGAGCATGAGCTCATGGTATATCTTTGTGTTTTTGACCGCAAGTCATATGAATTCAGCAAAGTTATTTTCAATGAAATCAGCGAACTTATCAATGATGATTATGTTGAGGAGCAAAAAGCTGTTTTTGAATCGGAAATTGATTGTTTTGAAAGAACACTTCTCCTGGATGAAATCAGACGCAGAGATAAAATCAATGCTTCCGCACCGAAGCTATGTGCATCAATGTCTGCGCCACAGAACAACACAAAGAACAAAACGCTTGAAGAATATATGAAAGCGATGGACAAATCCTTTGCATATAAGCTGTTTGATTTGATTGACAAGCGTGGGATGACCGATGTTGAATGCTATAAAAAAGCCAATGTTGACAAGAAAACATTCTCGAAAATCAAGTGCAATCCCGATACATACAAACCGTCAAAGCAGACAGCCGTTGCATTTGCGATAGCACTTGAACTGACTCTTGACGAAACACAGGATTTGCTTGCATCGGCAGGGCTTACACTTTCACACAGTTTTACATTTGACAAGATAATCACTTATTATCTGCAAAAGGGTGTCTATGATGTTTTTGAAATAAACGAAGCCCTGTTCGAATTCGACCAGATGCTGTTGGGATGTTAGATTAACTTGAATTTTATAAAGGAAAATGGGACGGACACACATTTTGGAAAAGCGATTCAATATCATTAGATGATTATTATTTATTCAGTGGATTTATAGATGCTGTTGTTGATGCTGTTCCAACCTATGACCCATTTGGTGAAACAGAAATATGTGTTTAAGGTTTATAACTGTTTTACGATTTTAGGTATATAAAATTTAAAGTTGTTTAACTGATTTAAAAGTCTCCCGTCAAGCGACCAATTGAATAAAACAAATCGCTATAATGTGGTTGTAAGGTTGAGAAACCAAGCAACCACATTTTTATTTTTGGAGGAGAAAACAATGACAGGTGCAATTATCGGCGATGTTGTCGGCTCAAGATTTGAGTTCGATAATTACAAATCAAAGGATTTTGAGATGTTCCATACGGAATGCGATTTTACCGATGATTCGGTTATGACTCTTGCAATCGCAAAGGCACTTCAGCCCTATGGCAGAATTACGGATTACGATGCTTTCAAGACGGAACTTGTTCAGGTTATGCACGAGGTCGGCAGAAGATATCCCCATTGCGGTTACGGTGGAAGATTTCTTGAGTGGATGATGTATAACCGCACAGAACCTTATAACAGCTACGGAAACGGCTCTGCAATGAGAGTTTCGCCCGTCGGTTGGTTTGCGGATTCGCTTGAAGAATGCGAAAAATTAGCGGCGGCAACGGCAGAAGTTTCCCATAATCACCCTGAAGGCATCAAAGGTGCTGTTTCCGTTGCAGGTGCGATTTATCTTGCAAGAACAGGTCACAGTATGGATGAAATCAAAGAATATGTCAGCAAGTTTTATACAATCGATTTCAGTCTTGATGAAATCCGTGAGGACTACGATTTCTACGAGATTTGCCAGAAATCCGTGCCTCAGGCATTCGAAGCATTCTTTGAGTCAACAAGCTTTGAGGATACAATCAGAAACGCAATTTCTATCGGCGGTGACAGCGACACAATCGCCGCAATCGCAGGCTCAATTGCCGAAGCTTACTACGGCATTGACGTGGATATGAAAAAAACGGCACTCTCATATCTTGATGATTATCTTTTTGAAATCGCTGAAAACTTTTTTGATAAATTTATGAAATAAGGAGAATAAAACAATGAAAAACAACATCACAGAACTCGTATTTATCCTTGACAGAAGCGGATCAATGGCAGGTCTTGAGAACGACACAATCGGCGGATTCAACGCAATGATTGAAAAGCAGAAAAAGCAGTGCGGCGAATGCTATGTTTCAACCGTACTTTTCGATAATGTATCTGAAGTGCTCCACGACAGAGTAAAACTCTCCGAAATCAAGCCCATGACAGACCATGACTACACCGTCAGAGGATGCACCGCACTCATCGATGCAATCGGCGGAGCGATTTACCACATTGGCAATATTCATAAGTATGCACGCCCAGAAGATGTTCCCGAAAACACAATGTTCATCATCACAACCGACGGTATGGAAAACGCAAGCCGCCGTTATACAAGCGACAGAGTGAAAGCGATGATTGAAAGACAGAAAGAAAAATACGGTTGGGAATTTCTTTTCATCGGTGCGAATATCGATGCAGTTGAAACTGCCGCAAGATACGGCATCGGCGCAGACAGAGCGGTAAATTACAATGCAGATAAGGAAGGTACAAGCATTGTTTATGAATCCGTCGCAAAGGCAGTCTGCAATGTCAGAGCAAGTGCACCTCTTAATGCAAACTGGAGCGACGAAATTAACGAAGATTATATCAGAAGAGCGAAAAAAAGATAAGGAGAATTTCCACAAAAAGAAAGAGCCTTGAAATCATAATGATTTCAAGGCTTTCTTATTGGTTGCGGAGACAGGACTTGAACCTGCGGCCTCCGGGTTATGAGTTCCCATTTGAGCATTTCTTTCTATTGCTTTTTACTCCACAATATAACATTTTGTGCTTGTCGCTCTCTTTATATAAAGGGGGCGATTATTTTTTGGACTTTCACACGGTTCTCTATGGTTTCATACGGTTTTACTTTTTTGTGGGGGATGTTGAACTTTTGTTGAACTTTTTGAGCGTTTTGCTTTGAGCGAAAAGAGCTGATTCGTATGCAGCTATTTTTTATATACACGATATTGTCCGTTGCACCATTCAATAAGCTCCGATTCAGTAAAGTGTTGACTATTAAGCTTAAATTCTTCACGGAAACATTCGAGCTCTCTTGAATTAGATGTATTTTCAAATCCATAGTTGTTTTTTATTCGCTGTTCTGCATTGAGCTTAGCACGATTTATAGGAGTGTTGTTTCTCCGATTCCTTTTAATGTTGTTTTTCTTCTTTTTGCACTCTGAAGAACCACAACATAATTGATTGCTTTTCTCTTGGATAAAATAGCAGCCGCATAAATCGCAGCGTTTTATAGGATGACCGCTAAAAGATAGGGAAGCAAATTCGAACGATAAAAAATCTGCAAAAGTATTAAATTGCTTAAAAGTTCCTTCTCCGGGTGATTTTTGAAATTCCTTCACTGTATAGCTATTCAAATCAGAGGCATTGCCGCCAATCATTTCCACTTTCACAAGGGGGTCTATGGGTTCATTTTGAATATCAATAGCTTTTTTGATTTGTAATAATCGTGCGTAACTTTTTTGACCAAACAAAGAGGATATTTTTTGTGGATGCAATTTATAAAATGGCTTTTCGTTTAATAAAGGGATAATAATATCTCCGACTTTGTATCTAATCGGTCCTGATATTCCTATTTTTTTTAGTTGGCTATTATCTATTTTGGGGTTGTTGCCGGGCGTAATTATATAAAGATTGAATCCGATATATATTCTTTCCGTGCTTTTTTTCCCGAAAGTGTGAAGTTCAACCTTTATTTGTTTTCGTGTGTTTTGCTCATTCATAATAAAGTCTCCTAAATGTATGCTTATAGACATTTTAAAACTATACGCATATTACAGCACATTCACATTATCATAAAACAGCATTAAAATCAACGTGTAGCCGAAAAAAAGCACAAAAATTATATGTGGAGGTATTTATTATGTTTGTTTCTACTCGAAAAGCATCAGAGCTTACAGGAGTGTCAGCCAAGTTGCTTTATAAGCTTTGCAGGGAAGGCAAAATTCCTTTTATAAGGCTCGGCAATAAGTTTTTGTTTGATGTTGAGCAGCTGAGGGAAGCTCTCCGCTCTGAAGCGTTGGCAGCTGTTACACAGGGTATTGCGGGGTGACAAATTTGGCGAATAACAATTGTTCTTTTGTGTTACCGTCTGAGGAACGGGATAAGCTTTCTCTTGATGATAAGCTCCAACTTGAAACATTTTATCAGCAGCTTGTTGACCGTTCCGAAATGAACCCTCGCCGGGTTGAGACATTGAGAAAACAAGGACGAAGTTGGGCGGACATTGCAACTGAAGCTGTCACAGAGCAAAACACAGCAAGCGGGAAAAAGCCACCGCTTGACATTGATATTCTGAAGGACATTCTCAGGGAAAACGGCATCAGCGTTCGATATAACAAAATTTCTCACGGCGTTGAAATTAACGGCGTTTTTGAGGGACATAACCCAGAAACTTTCAAGAATGACCTTCCGACAATACTTTGGGACTTTTATCGCAAAAGATATGTTTGTACGGCTTCATCTATTGCTGACCAAATCAATGTTATTGCATCTCAATTTTGTTATAACCCGGTACAAGAGCTGTTGAACAGTTCAGAGCCTTGGGACGGTACTGACAGGGTGGAGCAGATTTATAATTTTCTCAACATCGGTGAGAGTGATGAACTGTCACGAATTCTTATCAGAAAGTTTCTTCTTCAGGCTCTTTCACTTGCTTTCAACGATGAGCTGCACCCGTTCGGAGCAGACGGTGTTCTTGTATTGCAAGGAAAACAGGGCATTGGAAAAACCTCTTTTGTCCGTAAACTCGGAGTTTTGCCGGAGCTTACAAAAACAGGCTTGTATATTGACCACCGTGACAAGGACACCATCCGCCGCTGTACTTCGGCTTGGATTTCAGAATTGGGCGAGCTCGAAACCTCTTTGCGCTCAGATTTGGAACGTTTCAAGGCGTTTGTTACGGCAGAAATTGACGAATATAGGCTGCCTTATGCGAGGTCAGACAGTCGGTTTATTCGCCGCACATCAATAATAGCGACCTGTAATTCAGACAGATTTCTCATCGACCCTACAGGTTCCCGCCGCTTTTGGGTCATTCCTCTTGAGGTAATCAAATTGGACGAGCTTAAGGACTTTAACTCCCTTCAGCTATGGAAACAAATTGAGCGGGAGCTTATAAATAATACGCAGGGATTTCGTTTGACATCTGATGAACAGGCGGAGCTTGCAAAGAGGAACGCTTCTTTTGATAGACTGTTGAAAGGTCAGGCAGAGCTTGAAGATGTTTTTTCTGAGGTTGAAATGAATCCGGCACGCTTCGAGTGGGCTGACTTGACCGTTTCTGAATTCAAGAGCTATTTTTCACAGCTTCACGGATTTTCAGCGGAGCAATTGGGGCGAGCTCTTGATAAACTTGAAATATGTGCTGAACGCAAACGAATCAACGGCAAAGTTTGTAAAGTTCGGCATTTACCGAAAAGGAAATACCCTTATTCGGGCGAAAGTGTGTAGGGTGTGTACGGCGTTGCAGGCATTTTTCTGTTCTTTCTTATTTTATCTTTTTAAGATTTTCTTATCAAACAACCGTTCACACTTGCAACAGAGCACACTCAACCCCAATAATATCAAGGCTTTAAGCTGTGTACGGTAGGCACATTTTTGCACCGTTCACAACCTTTCACACCGTACACACCATTTTACAGAGAAAGGATGATTGTTTTTGAACGAAGCCAAGTTAGGTTATGAGAAGCACAAAGAATTTATTATGGATTGTATTGAGCCTGAGGTTAAGGCTGCAGTCAACGCATTCGATGTGTTTTTGAAAGACTTTGGATTTAACTCAAATCTGAAAGGCGTGCTGTTGAATCGTTATGCTGCTTGTTTGCTGCTTTTTGCAAACCGTGTTGCCCCTATAGCTTTTGGTGCAGGTTACGGTTGTGCGGAATGGGACTTTATCGAGGGAAAACAACAGTCAAGCGATTAAAATGTAACCTCATAGCTCCTCATCAGAGTGAGAGTGTTAAAAAATCATTTTGTTTTTGCTCATTGCGGAGCTTATAGCGACCCGACACGCCGAAGTTTATTTTTAATTTTTTACGGGGAAGTGCCGCACCTCGTCAGCCCCGCAATGAATTTTTCTTTTTACAGTACCTTTTTTTGATTCAGAGAGGAGTGAAACAATGGCAAAGAAGAAAAACAAACCCGATATGCTTGTCGGAACGGTCACACTTTCAAAGATGTTCGGAGTAACACCACGCACGGTACAGAGATTGGCTCAAGAGGGTGTACTTCCGAAGCCTGAAGGCAAAGAAGGCAACGCTAATTTGTACAGACTTGATAAATCCGTACAGGCATATATAAACCACCTTAAGAGCTTGGCAGAACAACGAGCTGATAAGGCAGACCAAAACGAGGTTCTGAAGGAGCAGAAAATAATAGCTGAAACGGAGTTAAAGAAGTCTCAGCTTGAGCTTCACCGTCTCAAGATAGATATAAACAGAGGGAAATACTTAAATAAAACCGATGCTGTCAATGAGTTCAGAGCGTTCTATAAGATATTCAAAAAGTTTGCTCTGTGCATTCCCGGAAGAGTGACAGCCATTACTAAGGGATATGTTGAACCCGTTGTATCAAATGGCATTGAGAAGGATTTACGGCAAGAGGTAACATCTATGCTGAAAAACTTCACCGTAGCCGGGCAAAAAGGCGAACCGGATAAATAAAAATCCGCACCTTCAGACGGCACGGACACAGAAAGCTATTATATTATACCGCACAAAAGAATCAATCCGAGCGTTGACAAAAACCGCCTTGCTGTGTTATTCTTGCATCGTGGCATTACCTAAACGGTAGGCGGTTACAATCTTGCCCTCAGAAATGGGGGTGATGCAGATGCAGTACATAACTCTTTCGGATTTGTTTCAATTCGCACTTGTTATTATCGGCATTATTGGACTTGCATTCAATGCAGCCCGTGAGCATAAAAAGAAATAACCGCCCCAAGCCTGCAAGCCGAGCGGTTAAATCTTAACTGTTCTTTTGAGGGCGTAACCGTCTATACGATAGTGCCACACCCTTATTATATTCTCCTTGAGGGATATTGTCAAGGGGATATTGCTCTGAAATAAGTGTATGCGGTTATTCGGCTTTAAATGGCTGTTTAACCGCTTTTTGTTTTCAATGACCGTTTACACCAAATCAAACGCAAACGGCGAAACTGACGAGCAGAGAGAACGGAGCAGTCATTCTTCAAGGACAATCAAATCCTCAATCAGACAGTTCAGAGCTTTTGCAACCTTGGCAAGCTGATAGACATCTCTCGGAACACGGCGACCCGCTTCCCATTCTTCAAGGGTTCGGAGCGGTACATCAGACTGACGAGAGAGTTCTGACCGGGACATGCCCGCCGCCTTCCTGCGTTCTTCAATCTTTGTCATTGTACATACCTCACTTAATACTCAATCGGATATTCTTTGCCTGTTGAATCTTTATAAATGAGCTTAACGCCCAAAGCTTCACCAATGGCACACAATTCCTTTGATGAAAAGTTATCCCTTGTCATTTTGTTTGCGAAGTTCTGTCGGGTAGTTCCAACAGCTTCAGCAAGTTCCGTTTGTGTCATATTAAGCTCTGAAAGCCTTTGTTTAATCACAGCAGATACGGACACGCAAACACCTCATTTCTATAATATTGGAGCGGTTTTATGGTTAAACCCTTCTCCCACTATAACATATTATAGCAGATGTTTGTACACTTTTCAATGTACACATTAGACAAACTTTCACCATAATATTTGTACATTTTTTAGTGAACTTTTTAACCGAAAAGTATTGACTTTGTACACGATTTAGTGTACAATTAAATCACAGGTTAAGGGAAGGCAGACGAAAGTAAGCGGCAGCCGAAACCAAGAAGGTCACATAAGAGTGGGACAGGATAAGGGAGATTGAGATTCACGGAGTGATAGATGCTTAAAGCCACCCACCTCTTAACCAACAGCCCCGAAGTGACGAACCGTGAAACCCCTTGAGCCGAACATAAGCGGCAACATAGCAGGTCACGCAAGTCAGACAGAGGACGGAAATAAAGAAAAGTGAGGTTTTTACAATGTCAACACACGAATTAACCGCAAAGGTCAGAGAGCTTAAGGAACTGCAGGCTCTCATTGAAGAAGCCACTGCCGAAGCTGAAGCAATCAAGGACGAACTTAAGGCACATATGAAGGCTGCGGGAACATCAGAGCTGACGGTTGATATATTTAAGCTCCGTTATTCCTCAGTAACAAGCAACCGCTTTGACACCAATTCTTTCAAAGCCACACACGGCGAACTCTACACACAGTATTGCAAGCCGTCAACATCAATGCGTTTCAGCGTTGCATAAGAAAAGCCCTTATCTGAACGCCGACCAAAGCAACAGATAAAGGCATCAACACACCGCCGGAGCGGTTGAGTACATTATAAGCTCGCCGCTCCGAAAAGTCAAGAAATATAAAGGAGTGTTACAATGAATAACAAAGTAAACACACAGAATACCGAAAAGGACAGAGCTGAAGCGAAAAGCAGATTTCACGATTTGTTCAATATGGCTGATGTTACAGTTGAAAGAATAAGCGACATTCTCTTTCTTTATTATGACACCGAAGATGATTATTTCAATAAAGATGCAAGTCAAAAACAACAAGCAGAATGTATTTTGATTGACCATCAGAGATACACTTCATATATAAAAACGGCAAATTTCTCGTTATCAATTGCATTAAAGGAATTTAAGGAAGCGGTTGAAATGGCAAGAGATTATTATTCAAAACTGTAACTGACACCGACCACCACAGGGGCAAGCACATAAATAACACCGGGTATTGCACCACCAATGCCCGGAATAACCAAAGAGAGGTTTTATAATGGCAAATATCACACCGAGAAGGGATAAAAACGGTAAGCTCATTTCCTTCAGCATCAGAGTGTACAGAGGTCAAGGCGTTGACGGTAAGCAGCTCAAGCCTTTTACGGCAACTTTCAAAGTACAATCCACTTGGACGGAAAAAGCCGCAAGGAAAAAGGCTGAAGCCTTCGCTGCGGTTTTTGAATCACAATGTAAGTCAGGTGTTGTATCAGACGATAGAAAGAAGTTTGAGGAATACGCCGAGTATGTTATTAACCTCAAAGAGCAGAGGGGAGTAAAGCATAGCACAATACACCGATACCGTGAGCTGACAGCACGAATATATCCCCATATAGGGCATTATAAGGTCAAAGAAATACGCCCTGATATTCTCAATAATTTCTATTCTGAATTGCAAAAAGACGGTCAGAACGCTCGTACGGGTGGAAAACTTTCGGCAAAAACAATCCTTGAACATCATCGGCTTATCTCAACTATTCTTGAGCAGGCTGTCAAAGAACAGTTGATTCCTTTTAACCCGGCAAGGAACGCAACGCTCCCGAAGGCAGAGAGAAAAGAAGTGAACTATTATCAGCCGGAAACGGTTGCAGCAATACGGGAAGCTCTTGAGAGTGAAACAATCAAATGGAAAACACTTGTACACTTATTGCTTATCACAGGAGCGAGAAGGGGTGAAATTCTCGGCTTAAAATGGAAATCGGTTGATTTTAAGAACAATAAGCTCCATATCTGCAATTCTATTCTTTATGAGCCGGATATTGGAGTGTATGAAGATACTCCTAAAACACAGACATCAAACCGTTACATTGCCGTTCCTGCGGAAACAATTGAGCTGCTCAGACAGTATAAAGTATGGCAAGCAAGGGAGCAATTACGGCTCGGAGCTTATTATCAGAACCAAGGTTTTGTGTTTACAAGAGATAACGGAGACCCGATGCACCCGGATTCTGTTTCAGACTTTCTGATAAAGTTCAGTAAAAAGCATAATCTCCCGCATCTGAACGCCCACGCCTTCCGTCACACTATGGCATCGATGCTCTATTACAAAGGTGTTGACAGCGTGAGTATATCCAAAAGGCTCGGACACGCTCAAGTATCAACAACAGCAAATATATACGCCCACATTATGGAAGAAGCTGACCAACAGAGTGCAGAAATTTTATCAGATATTTTTCTCAAAAAAGCATAACAACACCAAAAAAACTTGTTTTATCCCTCTTGGCGTATTTGCGTTGAGAGGGTGATTTTTTACGGTAAAATCTTGAATTTTTTTAATTGACTTGAACTTTTGTTGAACTTTTCGCCCAAAATGGGAGCTTAAAACAAAAAGAAAAACCGCTGACCTAAAGCTGAAAAGCCTTGTGTGTCAACGGTTTATCTGTTGGTTGCGGAGACAGGACTTGAACCTGCGGCCTCCGGGTTATGAGCCCGACGAGCTACCAACTGCTCTACTCCGCGATGTCTACTCATCTATTATACATATTTTCTGGAGTTTGTCAAGTGCTTTTTTGAAAAAATTAAAATTTTCAGGTTTGAGTCCGATGATAATATAAAAAACGAAGTCTGATATCAGTATATGGCTATATTATATAAAATATACATCAATTGTATATACTTTTTAATATAGATTGACAGAGTGAATGCGTATATGTTATTATGACAAAAAAGATTGTTTCTTTCAAAGGGGGAGAAAATATGTCTGCCACAGAAAATACTGTGGTTGATGTTCGTAACGAAGAAAAAAGATATGTCCGTCCTCGCGAGATAGCCGCATATGCAATAACTTCATACGGACTCAACAACCTCACCTCATTTATCGGTTCAACAAAGCAATATTTTATGATGAGTTTTCTCGGACTCACCGGTAAGCAGTATGGTTTGCTCGGTACTGTTTCAACGGTATGGGATGCGCTCGATGACCCGATTTCGGGTGTCGTAATCGACAGATTCAGAACTCGTTGGGGCAGACTGCGCCCGTTCCTGATTTTGCCGATGCCGTTTTGGGCAATCGCATCAATTCTGTTTTATATGATACCCGGTTCATTCACATCGGGTCAGCGTTTTGTTTATGCACTTGTAGCAACGATAATTTATGGTATCGGTTTTTCATATCTGAGTGGCTGGGAGCTTCTTCTCTACAATATGACTCCGAACACGAATGAACGAAGTACGCTGATTGCGACGCAAAAGTTTGTTAATCTGTTTACCTGGCTTCCGTCGCTTGTTCCTGTTTTTGTTGACTTCGTTCCGGGGGTAACGAAGAATGCAGTCACTCAGCCGCAGGTCTATACGGGATTTTCAATATTCTTTGTTTTGATTGCGGTTCTCGGTGCGGTTTACGGATTCTTTACCATGAAAGAAAGAGTCTCGATTGCATCAAAGGAAGAAATGAATCAGGTTGGATTTTTTAAGGCTGCAAAGTCAATTATAACCTGCCGCCCGCTTGCGGCTTTGCTTCTTTCGAGCTTCTTTGGCGGAATCAAAGGTGTTGGCGGCGCATCGGAAGATTTCTTCTGGCTTAACTGCACGGGAAAGCTCTCAAACCGACTTCTCTGCAGCCTTTTTACAGGTATTCCTAACTATGTTATTACCCCCGTCGCACCGTCTATTATCAATAAATTCGGTCTCAGAACAACAGCTGTTTCAGCAGGTGTTTTCAGCGGTATTGCATATACAGTTCTTTATTTCATC
>JAZRLY010000005.1:0-142301 GCA_045647065.1 Acutalibacteraceae bacterium | reverse complement strand
AAGCCGCCATTATGGCAGGCTGCCGCCACTACTTCGGCTACCCCATAACACCGCAGACAGAAATCGCCGCATACATGGCAAAGAGAATGCCCGTTATCGGCGGAACATTCCTTCAGGCTGAAAGCGAAATCGCCGCAATCAATATGATTTACGGCGCAGCTGCAGCAGGTAAAAGAGCAATGACATCAAGCTCAAGCCCCGGAATTTCACTCAAGAGCGAAGGCATCTCATACCTTGCAGGTTCGGACCTTCCCGCTCTTATCATCAACGTTCAGAGAGGCGGCCCCGGCCTCGGCGGTATCCAGCCCTCACAGTCTGACTACTTCCAGGCAACAAGAAGCACCGGTCACGGCGACTTCCACCTCATCGTTCTCGCTCCCGCTTCCGTTCAGGAAATGGTTGACCTCACATTCAAAGGCTTCGACCTTGCCGAAAAATACAGAATGCCCGCAATGCTCCTCTCTGACGGTACAATGGGTCAGATGATGGAACCCGTTTCACTTGATATGGGTGAAGTTAAGGAATACGACAAGTCTTCATGGGCTGCATGCGGCACAAAATGCGAAAGAAAGCACAATGTTGTTAACTCTCTTTTCATTCAGCCCGAAGAACTTGAAAAATACAACATCGAGCGCTTCGAACGTTATGCTCAGATTGAAGCAAACGAAGTTATGTATGACGAATACCGTATGGAAGATGCTGAAATCTGCATCGTTGCTTACGGTGTTGCAGCAAGAGTTTCGCAGAACGCAATCGACAAGGCTCGTGAAGCAGGCATCAAGGTCGGTATGATCAGACCCATCACTCTCTGGCCCTTCCCCAAGGCTGTTCTCAATGCAGCAGCTGATAAGGTTAAAGCATTCATCAGCGTTGAGCTTTCAATGGGTCAGATGATCGAAGATGTTGAGCTTGCAATCCGTTGCAAGAAGCCCGTTCTCCTCTGCAACCGTGTTGGCGGTATGATTCCCACAACAGAGGATGTTCTTAATTCAATCAACAAAGCAAATTCCGTCGGAGGTGACAAATAATGATAGTTTTTGAAAAACCCAAGGCACTTGCCGATGTACCTCTTCACTACTGCCCCGGCTGTACCCACGGCATTATCCATCGCCTTGTTGCCGAAGTTATCGATGAACTTGGTATTGAAGGAAACACAGTAGGCGTAGCACCCGTTGGCTGCTCCGTTTTTGCATACAATTATTTTAACTGCGATATGATCGAAGCTGCTCACGGCAGAGCTCCCGCAGTTGCAACAGGCGTTAAGCGTTCACTCCCCGAAAACATTGTTTTCACATATCAGGGTGACGGCGACCTTGCCGCTATCGGTACTGCTGAAACAGTTCATTCAGCCGCAAGAGGCGAAAACATCACAATTATCTTTGTTAACAACGCAATCTACGGTATGACAGGCGGTCAGATGGCTCCCACCACTCTCCCCGGTCAGATTACCCAGACCTCACCCTACGGCAGAAATCCCGAGCAGGTAGGTCTTCCCGTTAAGGTTTGTGAGCTTCTTTCGAATGTTGACGGCGCAACATATCTTGAAAGAGTTGCAGTCAACAATGTAAAGAATGTAAAGAATGCAAAGAAAGCTATCAAGAAGGCTTTCCAGAATCAGCTTGAAGGCAAAGGCATCTCACTCGTTGAAGTTCTTTCAACTTGCCCCACAAACTGGGGTCTCAAGCCCGACAAGGCTCTCGAATGGCTTGAAGAAAATATGATTCCTTATTATCCCCTCGGTGTATATAAGGATAAGACTGCTGAAAAGGAGGGCGAATAATTATGACTCATGAAATTCTTCTTGCAGGCTTCGGCGGACAGGGCATCCTCTTCTCCGGTAAGTTTCTTGCATATGACGGTCTTCTTGAAGACAAAGAAGTAAGCTGGCTCCCCTCCTACGGTCCCGAAATGAGAGGCGGTACATGTAACTGCTCCATCATTCTCAGCGACACTAAAATCGGTTCACCCATCGTTTCAAACCCCAATGTTCTTGTTGCAATGAACCTTCCCTCGCTCGATAAGTTTGAGTCAACCGCTGTTCCCGGCGCAAAGATTTTTGTTGACAGCTCACTTATCGACCGCAAGGTTGAAAGAGACGACGTCGAAGTTTATTACATCCCCGCAACAAAGCTTGCATCGGATGAAAATCTTCCCGGCCTTGCAAATATGATTATGGTTGGTCACGTTATCGCAAAGGCAGGCGTTATGCCCTACGAAAATGTTGAGGCAACAATGAAAAAACTTGTTCCCGCAAAGAAAGCAAACCTCATCGAGCTTAACATCAAGGCTGTTGAACTCGGCTACAAATATTAATTTTTACGAACAGGAGACACCCACATGCTTGAATTAAAAGAAATTGGCCTGCGAGTTGCTTCCCTTCGCGAAACCTGCGGTCTTTCCGCAGTGGAAATGGCAGAAAAGCTTGAGATTTCAGAGGATAACTACAATGCGTTTGAGCACGGCGAATATGATTTCGCAATCAGCACACTCAACAACATCGCTCTTATTCTCGGCGTTGATATTCTTGACATCATCAGCGGTGAATCACCCCGCCTCACATCCTGCACAGTTGTTAAAAAGGGTAAAGGCTATGTTGTCAACAGAAATCCCGGCTATGAATTCTCACATCTTGCCTATACTTTCAGAAACAAGAAAGCTGAGCCTTTCCTTGTTACCATCGACCCTTCAGGCAATCCTCCCGTAATGGATGAGCACGAAGGTCAGGAATTCGATTATGTTCTTTCAGGAAGCCTTCATCTCTACATCGGTGACATCTGCTATGAGCTCAACGAAGGCGACAGCGCATATTTTGATTCCACTATCCCCCATGCTCACAAGAACGTGGGCGATACTCAGGCGCAGTTTATTGCACTTGTGTTAAAATAATAATCAGGAGTCAGAATAATGCCTATTTATGAAAAGTTCATCGGCAGATCGAGAGATTCATTTGTTTCTCTCAAAGACTGCCAGGAAAATTTTAAAATCACATACGAGAACGATTTCAACTACGCCTATGACGTGGTTGACGTTCTCGCAACCGAAAAGCCGGACAAACTTGCTCTCCTCTATGTTTCAAACGAGCAGGAAGAACTTCGTCTTACGTTCGGTGATATGAAGCGTCTTTCAGACAAGGCAGCAAACTACTTTGTTTCTCAGGGTATGAAGAAGGGAGACCCCGTCCTTCTTATCCTCAAAAGAAGCTACCTTTTCTGGGTAATCACTCTTGCACTCAACAAAATCGGCGCAATTATGGTACCCGCTTCAAATATGCTCAAGGGCAAGGATTACGTCTATCGTTGTAACAAAGCAAAGATAAAATATGCAGTTATTACAGGTGACGACAACTGCACAGAGTATTTTGATGAAAGACAAAATGAATACGAAACCATCGAAAAGAAGTTCGTAACAAAGCACAAGGCAGTCGAAGGCTGGATTGACTTTGAAGAAGGCTTCGAAAATGCAAGCGAGGAGTGGACAAGACCCACGGGCGATGCAGCAACAACAGTTGATGATACAATGATTATCAACTTCTCCTCAGGTACAACGGGTTATCCCAAAATCATCGCTCACGACTTCAAATATCCCCTCGGTCACATTATGACCGGTGTTTTCTGGCACAGAGTTGTTGACGGTGGAATGCATTTCACCGTTTCCGATTCAGGCTGGGCAAAATCGCTCTGGGGAAAGTATTACGGCCAGTGGATGGGCGAAAGTGCAAATCTTGTTTACGACTTCGATAAATTCGACGGCGCGGATATTCTCTCAAAGCTTGAGAAATATAAGGTCACCACTTTCTGTGTGCCGCCTACTATGTACCGTCTTATGCTCCAGAATGATGTAAGCAAATATGACCTTTCATCAATCACTCATTGCTGCACTGCAGGCGAAGCGCTCAACGCAGATATCTTCAACAAGTGGAAAGAGGCTACGGGTCTTGAAATTCACGAAGGCTTCGGCATGAGCGAAACTCCCGTCAGCATCTGCACCCTTTATCCCTGGACAAAGCCGTTGCCCGGTGCAATCGGTTTCCCCGCACCCGGTCTTAAGGTGCACATCATTGACGATGACGGCAACCACTGCCAGAGAGGTACAATCGGCGAAATCTGCATCAAAGCAGAGTCGCCTGAAGCTCACCCCTGCGGCGTTGTTGCAAGCTATAACTTCAGCGAAGAGGACACCGCTGATGCTTACAGAGGCGGATTCTTCCACACAGGCGATCTTGCATACAGAGATGAGCAGGGAAGATTCGTATACTTCGGCAGAAACGACGATGTTATTAAGTCATCCGGTTACAGAATCGGACCTTTCGAGATTGAAAGCGTTATGCTTGAGCATCCCTCCGTGCTTGAAGTAGCCGTTACCGGTGTACCTGACCCCGTAAGAGGTTTTGTTGTTAAGGCTACTGTTGTTCTCCGTCCCGGATTCGAAGGCACGCCCGAGCTTGTCAAAGAACTTCAGGCATATGTAAAGACCAACACAGCGCCCTACAAATATCCCAGAATCATTGAATTCGTTGACGAATTGCCCAAAACTTTCAGCGGCAAGGTCAGACGAGTTGAAATCCGTCAGAACGATTCAACTAAATAAAAAACAATTAACCCGCCGATTCCGAACGGAACCGACGGGTTTTTGTTATATTCAGTTAACTCCGAAAAGCAGGTCGCCGTATGAGGGATAGGGCCAGTATTCGGCGGCGGTAACCTTTTCAGCTTCATCAACATCAATTCGGATTCCTTCCATTGCGGGAATGATAATCGACTTGAATTTTTCAGCTTCGGCAACAACATTTCCGCCCGACTTGACATTTACAAGCTCGGCTTCAAGCGCATTAACCTTGCTGAATATCGACGCTGAAAGCTGTGAGAGTTTTTCAATGATGCAGTTCTCATATGATGAGTCTGCAGAAAATTCTTTCTTGACCGATGCTGTTTTGCAAAGCTTGCCCGCATATGCACTGATTGCGGGGAGAATATCTCTGTTGACCATTTCGATAACGGTCAGAGCCTCGATATTGATAGTCTTGCAGTAACTTTCAAGATAAATTTCGTGACGCGCTTCAAGCTCTTCTCTGGTGAAAACCTTGTGGTCCTCAAAAAGCTTCACGTTCTTTTCCGCAACAAGGCAGGGAATTGCATCGGGAGTAGTCGGCAGATTATAAAGATCTCTCTTCTCTGCTTCCTTGACCCATTCATCATCATATCCGTTGCCGTTGAAGATAATACGCTTGTGGTCTTTGATTGTTTTCTGAATAAGTGAATGAAGTGCATCCTCAAAGTTATCAACATTCTCAAGTCTGTCTGCATATGATTTGAGTGATTCTGCAACCGCTGTATTGAGAACAATATTTGCACTTGAAATTGACCTTGCCGAACCAAGCATTCTGAATTCAAATTTGTTGCCAGTAAAGGCAAAGGGAGAAGTTCTGTTTCTGTCGGTTGTGTCCTTGGGGAATCGGGGAAGAACGTGAACACCGACCTTCATCTGAACAGTTTCGTTTGCTTCATAAGCGGTATCGTTTTCAATCGATTCAAGAATAGCATTGAGTTCATCACCGAGGAACATCGAAACAATTGCAGGAGGTGCTTCGCCTGCGCCGAGACGGTGGTCATTACCAGCACTTGCAACAGATGCTCTCAGAAGATCCTGATAATTGTCAACCGCCTTGATAACCGCA
Organism: Acutalibacteraceae bacterium; assembly: GCA_045647065.1. Lineage (GTDB taxonomy): Bacteria > Bacillota > Clostridia > Oscillospirales > Acutalibacteraceae > CAG-177. The sequence continues at coordinate 136,627 of JAZRLY010000005.1, read as the reverse complement.
CAAAGGAAAAGAAGAAACTGCGCATTGTCATAGGGAGTTTCACCCGGTTCGAGAAGATTCATTCCGTCGCCCGTAGAAATTGACCAGTTGTTGTGCTTACCGCTTCCGTTAACGCCCGCAAAAGGCTTTTCGTGAAGAAGGCAAATCATATTATGTTTCTTGGCAACCTTCTGCATAATCTCCATTGTAAGCTGATTATGGTCAATTGCCATATTGGTGGTTGAGAATACGGGCGCAAGCTCGTGCTGAGCAGGTGCAGCCTCGTTATGCTCTGTTTTTGCAAGGATTCCGAGTTTCCAGAGCTCTTCGTCGAGGTCTTTCATATAAGCTGCAACGCGGGGTTTGATTGAGCCGAAGTAGTGGTCATCAAGCTCCTGACTCTTGGGCGGCTTTGTTCCGAAAAGAGTTCTTCCGGTAAAGATAAGATCTTTTCTCTTGCTGTATAAATCAGCGTCAACGAGGAAATATTCCTGCTCTGCGCCGACTGTTGTTTTAACGCTTCTGCTGTCATCCTGACCGAAAAGCTTAAGAATTCTCTTTGCCTGTTTTCCGATAGCTTCCATTGAACGAAGCAAAGGTGTTTTCATATCAAGAGCCTGTCCGCCGTAAGAGCAGAACACAGTCGGAATACAGAGAACACCCTCTTTAATAAATGCATATGATGTGGGGTCCCAGGCTGTATAACCTCTTGCTTCAAAAGTGGTACGGATACCGCCTGATGGGAAGCTCGATGCATCGGATTCGCCCTTTACAAGCTCCTTACCCGAAAATTCCATAATAATACTACCGTCACTGCAAGGTGAAATAAAGCTGTCGTGCTTTTCGGCGGTAATGCCCGTCATAGGCTGGAACCAATGAGTATAGTGGGTCGCGCCGTTTTCAACAGCCCAATCCTTCATAGCGTTTGCAACAACATTCGCAACAGCGATATCAAGACGCTTTCCGTCCTGAATTGTCTTTTTCATTGCCTTATAGGTTTCTTTCGGCAATCTTGATCGCATGGCTTTATCGTCAAAGACCATACAGCCGAAATAATCGGGAACGCTTCTCATACTCATTCTCCTATATATAAAAATAACATAATAAATATATTCCTTAATTATTGCAAAGTCAAGTTTTTTCGGCGGCATAAAAACAGATTCTACAATCTATCTGTTTTTATGCCGCCGAGAGAAAAGTTTTTGTTATTTTTGATTAAACACCAGCTTGTTCAGAACATGAGGTTTCTTTGTTGTTATATTATCAGGTCTCATTTCAAGCACCTTCGGCATATCAGCAGGTTTGTTTACAGTCCAAAGAGAAACAAGCAGTCCCTTTTTATGCATAAAGTCAACAAAAGATTTTGTTGCATTTCCGAAATTCGAATTTATACCAATTGCTCCGTATTCCTTCACCTTATCAGAAATTTTCTGAAGTTTCGCTTCATCATTCGCTTCTTCAGCAGAAACATTGTAATTCAAATAATAGTGAATGGTTGAATTCTTTCTGACCGTTTCAACCCAATCATCAAAAACACCCGTGTAGAACACTCTTTCAGTCAGTCCGTAAAACTTCACCAGCTCATCAACTGCGCCGAGATTTTTCATTGATTTGATATCAAGATTGATTTTGCAGGTCGGATGCTCTGCAACAACCTCAAGTGCATCTGCAAGAAAAACTCCCTGGGAATTATTCGGCTCTGCGTTATGAATTATTACGGGCGTGCCGTCAGGGCGGAAGCTGACATCAAATTCAACTACCTGTGCATCCGCTTCAATCGCCGCTTTCACCGAATCAATGCTGTTTGCGGAAGTGTGCATCGCACCCGCGTGGTAAGTCACGGTAAAGCCGGCAGGTAAATCATAATCCGCCGCAAACTTTTTTCTGTTAATTTTAAAATATACATCATCAACTGTGCATAAAATTTTCGAAAAAACAAGGTTCATTTTAATCCCTCCACAAAAATTAAATCACAAAACATAAGTCTTGTCAAATATTTTACAATGTTACACAAAAGTTATTGAATTTTACGAAAATATATGTTATTATTATATAAATAATTTAGCGAGTTAAATTGTAAAGGGGGCGCTTCAGTGGAAGAGAAAACAAATGTTGCTTTTGATGAACAAAATCAAGGCATAGTCATCGACTATGAAAAAGGCGTCAAAAATCCTCTTTTGAGAAACAGAAGATATATCGGCAACAAAGAGCGCATCGGCTATCTTCTCAACGACGTTTCGGGCAGCTTCAACATCAGTAAATATAACGACAGATTCATCTACGATATAGTTAAACTTGACTTTGATTTCCTTGCGGTTTTCGGTCTTTTCTCAGGCATCTGGGACACGATTAACGACACGTTCATCGGCGTTATTGTTGACCGCACGCGAACACGCTGGGGAAAATTCAAGCCCTACATACTTCTCGGAAAAATTCCTCTCATGCTTATCGGCCTGTGGTATTGGTTTATGCCGATATTCTTTGCAGACACAAGCGCAACCTACGGACCGAAGCTTCTGTTTTACGCGATATTTACCATCATCTGCGAAACAGCAGGCACATTCACCACGATTGCGAGCACGGGATTTATGGCAACCATAACGCCTGACCCGCTGGAGCGAACGGGACTGATAACTATGGCAAACCTCATTTCGGGTCTTGTCGGTGAAAAACTGCCCGAGCTTCTTTTCGGTGTTTTGCTTGACCTTGTCAATAATCAGGTTGTTTCGTGGGACAGAACATCGCTTTTCATCAGCTTCGGTATATTAACTGCCGTTGCAGGCTGTGCGATGTCGTTCTATTTCATATGCGTCACGAAAGAACGAGTCACCCAAACGATTGAAAAGCCCAGCATCGTTCAGGGTCTTAAGGCAATAATCAACAACAAACCGATTCTACTTTATACGCTTTCCGAATTCCTTGCAGGCTTTGCAGTCGGCAAGAGCCGAATCAACTATTACATCGATGTTCTCGGTTCGGCAACCTATCAGACGCTTGTCGGTATTCCCGCATCCCCTGTTTCAACAATCAGCTATGCATTCATTGCTCCCCTCCGAAAGCGTTTTTCAACAAAGGCAATATGGATTCTTGAAGATGTGTGGACCGATGCCTGCTGGCTGTCGGTATTCGCCATAGGCTCCATAGGCGGTGTAAAAAAAGGACTGTATAAAAACAAATGGGTAATGCTACCCGTTATGGCGATTGAAGAAGTTTTTGAAATGTGTGTTTACGGCTTACGCCACGTTATCCCGCAGGAAATCCTTAACGAAGCGATGGACTACTGCGAATGGAAAAACGGCTACCGTGCAGAGGCAATGACCGGCGTTGCAAGAGGTCTTGTCACAAAACTTCAAGGCATCGCAATGGGCTCGATTCAGAACTTTATTATGAAGCGAATCGGCTATGTTCAGGGCCTGAGCATAGGAACTCAGTCCGACTCCACAAAATGGTGGATTTTCGCAATGGGTACCGGTGTTCCCGTTATCACAGGCGCACTCGGAATCATCCCAAAATTCTTCCATAACCTTAACGGTGAAAAGCGAGACAGAATGTACAGAGAGCTTTTCGCAAGACGAGAAGCAATGCAGAATGCGGTTGAAAACGCAAAGGACATCGAAGAAGTTTCAAGAATCGCAAAAGCACAGATTAACGCAGACTACGTTAATGAATAAAAAGATTAACGGTCACAGACAGATTGTCTGTGACCGTTGTTTTATCGGAGATTTGCCGCACCGGTTGCAGGATATTGAATTGCTTTGTAAAGCTCCGCACCGTTTTCTGCAAAGTATTCCCAATTTATTGATCCGCTCGGCTCAATCTCGAAATAATATCCGTTACCTTTATTATCAATAATTGTAACAAAAATCTGATTTTTTGCCATATCGCCTCTCGGAAGCTGTTCAAGCTCAAGGCTGTTATAAAGTCTTGCAATTTCCTGCATTTCTTCGTTGGTATACCTATTGAATACAAACGACGGAGCATTCTGCGAGCTTGACGAAACCGAAATCGGTGTACCCTCAATCTTTTGACCCAACTCAGCATAAGTAATCACATATTGGGTAACCGTAAATTCTATTGTTACCGTATGTTTTTTCTGCGGATCAGCTCCGTTATCCGTACCGCCGAAGAAGGTTATAGCCATTTGATATCTGCCGTTTTCAATGCCATTAAAATACATTGAAGCAAAAAATGAATTGCTGATAGCGTTGTCGCCGCCAATCGACGCCAAGCCGTGAAATTCATAATCTCTTATTTTGTCAAGCTTCTGCCACTCGCCGTTAACAGACTTTTTCATTTCATACTGTTCATCAAAGAAAACAACACCGTTGCTCCAATTCGCCATAGATAATACAATAAATTCATCATCAGGAATTTCGATGCCGAACACCTTTAATCTGAAATCCGGGTCAGAATAAGAAACACTTACATCGGTAACAACATACTGCTTTCTCGGCGTTCTGTCAAACTCCTGAGACTCACTGTGCGGAACGGTTGTTGCGGGAACAGTAGGTTTTATCAGCTGCGGAGCGGTTGTAATTTCCGTATAGCCGATGCTTCCGCCAACAGAGGTTGGATTATCGGGCTGCATAGCAACATTACGGTCTGTTTTTACGTCCCACAAAAGCTTTAAAAGCTCCATATTGTTTGTTTCGTAGCAATTGCCTGCCAAATCCTCAATAATTCCGCCGGAAACTATCGTAAACGGCCTTTTTTCGCCATTTGAAAGATCAATTACAACATAGATTGAGTTACTGTAATTAATATCAATATCGTTTGTTTTTGTAAATTTTGTTTTGTTATAGCATTTAACAATTTCATCGAGTTCTTCGGCTGAAAGAGTAATTGCGTTATGATAATTCGAGCCGGGATAAATTGTACCCGAAACCGCATTTTTTATTTTTTCTGTGATCGGTGTCACATTACCGAGAGCAAGCTCGTCATAAGTGAGCTGTGGCTTTTTCGATGAATTATTTCCAACCTTAATTGCGAGCATAAGCTCTTTATAGTCCCCGTTATTATCCGAGATAAAAATCCGCATTACATAGGATTCTTTTTCAAATCCGTCAATATAAATCGAAAGGTCTGCAAAATAAAGCACCTCTTTACCGACACTCATTCCCGAGGGAAGAACAGTTTCTCCGATGGGCGAAGGATACTTAGGCTCATAGTTTACTCCGCTCACTCCGTCAATCAATTCAAAATGGCTGTCAATATAATATGCACTGTCTTTGTTGTCATTCTTTGCTTTGATAACAAGATACGGTTTGCCAAAATGGTCGGTCACAAGCTCGCATCCCGTTATATTAATCGCATTATCCTGACTTGCATACGTATATTCAACCTCATAGGTTTTTATAAGGTTATAAAAATTCTTATATTTTTTCTCTGCTTTTTCAGTTACACGCTCAAAAATCTCATAATCAAAGTTGCCGCTGTTACGCAAAACTTCCGGGATTTCGTCATCGTTTTCGTAATTTGTTACCGAAACAACATTGCCGTCACCGTCAAACTCTGCGCTGAACGCAAAGGCAGTCATACTTTCATATTCAAGAAGGCTTTGCTCATATTTGAGAAGCTCGTGATAAGCAGAACTAAAATGATACATCCGCTGCCATCCGTAGGCGGTTCTGTTATCCTCACTTATCTCAACGACCTCTGCGCCTGCAATGCTCATTTCATATTTATAATAATCATTTGCCTCAACCTGCTTCTGCCAGTCTTCTTCAATAAAAACTTCAATCTTTTCAGCCAAGGCATCTTTGTTGTGTGATTTATTAACGGAATTTGTGAGACAGACAGCACCGACCGCTATGCACAGAACAACGCAGATAACAACCGCAACAACTTTCGGCTTTTTAAAATTCAGAACATTGACTATTCTTTTTTCTACAACATTCTCGCCGAACGAAAGCGGTGCCGCAGCAGCAAAACGGCGGTTTGAACCGATTGCAACAAGAGTCAGTCCGTAGCTTTTCTTTTCCTCTTCACCAAGTTTGCGAAGAACATTTTCGTCGCAACTCATTTCCATATCGCGCACCATAAGATTGAATCCGACCCATACAAGCGGATTGTACCAATGAAGCATCAGCACCGCAAAGGAAACAAGCTTTGTTATATGGTCCAGACGGCGGATATGATTTTTTTCGTGAAGAACAACATATTCACGCTGTTTCGTGTCCATACCGTGCGGAAGATAAATTTTCGGATTAAAAGCTCCGAAAACAAAAGGTGAACGGATTTTTTCGCACTCAAAAACATTACCGTCAATCTTTGTTGCAAATTCAACTCTGTTTTTTACCTTAATAAGCGAAACGATTCCGTAAACCGCCATCACGATTATTCCGGCTGCCCAGACCACCGAAGCAATTGCCGTTATAACCTGCATCGGATTCACGCTGTCACCGATTTCAGGAACGGGCAAAAACGGATTGATAACCGTATCCGCCGCTTCGATACCCGTTGAGATTTCAGGCAGTCTCATCATTCCGATATCATTCGGAACATAACTGTTAACCGTTGCATTTCCCGATGAGGCGATTTGAACAGGAACAGAAAAAAGATTAAAAATACTCAACACCGATGAAAACGAAAACGGACAAATCAGCCTCAGACCTGCTATGCTCCAGAGAGCATATGAAAAGATTCGCGGAGCTTTCTGCAGTAACAGTCTTATTAGAATTATACCGAGAATTATGTAGCTTCCCGTAAGAGTCATATTAAAGAATGTTATAAAAATATCTTCAAGCCAATCAAGCATTGCTACTCCTCCTTGTGTGAATTAATAAGGTCGGTAAGCCTCTGCGCTTCCTTTTCAGAGATGGTTTTTCCTCCGAGAAAAGACGCAAGGAACGACGGAAGCGAACCGTCAAAGGTACGCTCAACAAAATTTTCACTTTCGTTTGCCTGCACCATTTCCTTCGGCACAAGCACGGTAACAACTGCATTCTCATTTTTGATAAGCTCCTTTTCGCTCATCTTACGGATTGCATTGTAGGTTGTTGATTTTTTCCAGCCGAGTTTTTCTTTGCAAAGTTCAACCAATTCCCCCGAATTGACGGGCGCACTGTCCCAAACAACGCACATAAACTTATATTCGCTGTCCCATAAAGCCAGATCGCTCATAAAAAACACCCCGTTTCATACAAGAATTAAGGTTTGTAACTATAAACCTCACTTTGAGTTTACAATTATAAACCTCATTTGTCAAGAGTTTTTCCAAATAAAAAACGGCAGTCCGTAAAGAACTGCCGAAAAACAAATGGTTTTATTAAATAAAAAATGAACAATGAATAAAAATCTTCAAATTAAAATACAGCCACGGTTACAATTGTTGAATGCTCTTGATAAAAATATGTAACTATATTTTAAAACATCTGAAAATTATTCATTATTCATTAATTAATGCCTCTGTACGCGCAAGCAAAGGCATTCTGGTGCCGGTGACCGGACTTGAACCGGTACGGTGTTGCCACCGAGGGATTTTAAGTCCCTTGCGTCTGCCGATTTCGCCACACCGGCAACTTTCTTGGCTTTCCGAGCAAGCACAAAATGCGTTATTGCCCAAATCACCGACATAATTATAGTTTAAAACTCTCGTTTTGTCAACACCATTTAAGATAAATTAACATTTGCTATTGCGAAAATGTTGCAAAAATAGTAAAATAATGTTATATTGCAATATTCAGATATAAGGAGAACAGAAAAACAATGAAACATTATCCGCTCGATCTGGCACAACTGATTAAGGACAAAGATTTTGAAGGCATCATTGCCCTGGTAATTTCAAAAGCACCTCTTATTCTTGCGGCCTTGATTATCGTTGTTGTCGGTTTTATTATCTCTAATCTCATCGGAAAGCTCGTTGTCAAAGGACTTCGCGCCAAAGGTGTTGACCCTTCTGTCCATTCATTTATAAAGACTATCGTCTCACTCATTCTCAAATTTATTTTTATTCTTTCCGCGCTCTCAACACTTAATGTTGACATCAGCTCTTTTGTAACCGCTCTCGGTGCTGCGGGCGTTACGGCAGGTATCGGTCTTCAGGCAAGCATCAGCCAGCTTGCAAGCGGAATTCAGATTCTTGCAAATCATCCGTTCAAAAGCGGTGACTATATTGATGTCGGCACAGTCAGCGGCAAGGTACGCGAAATCAAAATGATGTATACTGTACTTATTACAGTTGATAACAAAAGAGTCATTATTCCCAATTCATACATAACATCAAACAATATCATAAACTACAACGCGGAAGACAGACGCCGCCTCGACCTTATTTTTTCTGTTTCATATGACGCGGATATTTCTAAAGCAAAACAGGTTATTCTCGATGTTGTTCAGAAAAACAATGTTATTCTTACAGAACCCGCACCCATCATTGCAGTAAAAGAACACGCCGCAAGCTCCGTGAACATCGCCTGCCTTATCTGGTGCCCCGCTGATGAATACTGGAATGTTTTTTATTATATGCAGGAAGCAGTCAAGCTTTCGTTTGATGAGAACAGCATCTCAATCCCCTACGGTCAGCTTGACATTCATATTACCAAGGAGTGATATTTTTGACAGATTTCATTTTAGGACTCTTCTTGAAGGATTATAAAAAAGCTGTAAAAGATGCAAAAAGCACAAAAGGCGCCGCTTCTGTCGGGATTATTCTCGGAGAAAAAGACAGAACCCGCCTTGGTATTGTCAGCGGAGTTGTCGGAATAATTCTCAACATAATCCTTTCTATTTTCAAAATGATATTCGGGGCAATCACAAAAAGCGTTTCAATCGTTGCAGACGGTGCCAATAATATTTTTGACGCAATTTCGTCAATCATAAATCTCATCGGATTCAAAATCTCAGGGAAACCCGCAGATGATGAACATCCATTTGGTCACGGCAGAGTCGAATATATTTCCGCTCTCACCCTTGCTTTTTTCATTCTCATAATGGGTGTTGAGCTTATCAAAACCTCTTTTGACAAGTTCACAAATCCCGAAGCAGTCATTTTCAGCGTGCCCGCGGTTGTTGTTCTTGTCTTTTCAATCTTTGCAAAAATCTGGCTCGCTCTCTTTAACCGCAAGGTTGGAAAAATGATGAACTCGGTTGCAGTAAACGCCGTCGTTGCCGACAGTATAGGCGACATCGCCGCAACAACCTGCTCGCTCATCGCTCTTATCGCATCAAAGTTCACCGATTTGCCGATAGACGCGGTTATGGGTATAATCGTTGCTCTTGTTATTATTTATGCCGGCATCGGAATAATAAAAGATACAATGGGTCCTCTGCTTGGTGAGCCGCCCGATAAAGAACTTGTTGCTGAACTTGAAAAGCTTGTTATGTCATATGAGGGAATAGTCGGCATCCACGACCTTGTTCTCCACAGCTACGGCCACGGAAAAATCTACGGCTCACTTCACGCCGAAGTGCCTGCGAATGTTGATATCCTTCACAGCCACGATACAATTGACCTTATTGAAAGACAGGTATGTGAAAAACTCGGTATTGAAATTTCGATTCATATGGACCCGATTATAAATGATGAGCGCACACATGAATTCAAGGAAACTGTCGCCCGTATCGTCAGTGGAATTGATTCGGGTGCAACAATCCACGATTTCAGAATAGTTGAAGGGCCAACGCATACCAACTTTATTTTTGATGCCGTTTTGCCGAGAAGCTCAAAGCTCAGCGAAGATGAATTCAAAAATGCAATTGAAAAATCAGTAAAAAATATTGACGAAAATTTCTTTACGGTTATCAGCATTGACAGAAGTTATACATAATCGTCAAAATAGCTAAATAACCTACAAAATACTGTGCAATTTTTTCTTGACAAAATTCAAATATGTACTTTTAAATTCCGTGAAAATATAGTAGAATAAAGATATATTAAAGTATCGGAGGACAAGCCCATGCCTGATTATGCAGATTTCACAACAATACCTTACGGCCAGCTCGGAATTCTCCCTCTCCCCGGCTGTGAAGAAGTAGCAAAAAAGATTGATACTTATCTTGTCAAATGGAGAAAAGAGAGAGAAAGCGAGCATAAGCTCACACTTCCGTTTGCCGGCTATGAAAAAGATTCATACATTGTCAAAGCAGCATTCCCCAGATTCGGAACAGGCGAAGGCAAATGTGTTATCAATCAGACTGTAAGAGGTTACGATATTTTTATCCTTTGCGACCCGTTCAACTACAGCGTTGAATACAAAATGTACGGCAGATACGTTCCCATGAGTCCCGACGACCACTACGCAAACCTCAAGAGAGCTATCAGCGCAATTGCAGGTAAAGCAAGAAGAATCAATGTCATTATGCCTATGCTCTATGAAGGCAGACAGCACAGACGCTCAAGCAGAGAGTCACTTGACTGTGCAGATATGCTGCGTGAGCTTTGCATCAACTACGGTGTTGAAAACATCATCACATTTGACGCTCACGACCCCAGAGTTCACAATGCTATTCCTCAGAGCGGCTTTGAAAATGTTCAGCCTGTTTATCAGATGATCAAGGCAATGTGCAAAAACATTCCCGACCTCAACATCGACAAAGAACATATGATGGTTATCTCACCCGATGAAGGCGGTATGGGCAGATGCATTTACTTCGCTAATGTTCTCGGTCTTGAGCTCGGTATGTTCTATAAACGCCGCGACTATTCCGTTATCGTTGACGGAAGAAACCCCATCGTTGCTCACGAATTCCTCGGCACAAACATTGAAGGCAAAGATGTTATCATCATCGACGATATGATTTCATCGGGCGACTCAATGATTGAAGTTGCAACAAAACTCAAAGAACTCAAGGCAAACAGAATTTTCATCTGTTCATCATTCGGTCTTTTCTGCAACGGTCTTGACACATTCGACCAGGCATATGCTGACGGTCTTATTGATAAGGTTTTCACAACCAACCTTATTTATTCATCATCCGAGCTTCTTTCAAGAGATTGGTATGTAAGCGTTGATATGTCAAAATATTGCTCATATATCATCGATACACTCAACCACGACGAATCCATCAGTGGTTTGCTTGATCCCAAGGATAAAATCCACGCAATTCTTGATAAGTACGGATTCAAGAGCCACAAATAATTATAAAAACAGCCGCCGAATCCTTTTCGGCGGTTTTTGTGTATGAGGTAAGATTATATGCAAAACAAAAAACTCAGCTTTAAAAACGGTAGTTTTAAAATAATGCAGATTGCCGATGTGCAGGAAATCCCCTCCGTATCACCCGACACAATCAAGCTCATCTGTGCCGCTGTTGATAAAGAAAAACCTGACCTTGTTGTTTTTACAGGCGACCAGATCAAGGGTTATTCTTCGTTCTTTCTCGGCGAAAAAGGCAGAACAAATGCGATAAACACTATAAAAGCTCTTATCAAACCTCTTGAAGAAAGAAGCATTCCTTTCACGATGACATTCGGCAACCACGACGGTGAAGCGGCGTTGCGCAAAAACGAACAGTTTGAGCTTTATAAGCAGTCGCCGATGTTTGTTTATGCCGATGAGGCATCGGAGGATGAAAAAGCAACATTCTGTCTTAGCATTGACGACAAGTTCCTAATTTATCTTTTTGACACTCATTCAAAGAATCCCGACGGCGGTTACAGCAGCGTTACTTCCGAGCAGCTTGAGTGGTACCGCTCCGTGCGTGACAGCTACGAAAAGTCGCTGCCCTCACTTGTTTTTCAGCATATCCCGACTCCTGAATATTTTGATGTTATCAAGAAAGTTCGTCGCTTCACCAAAGGCTGTGTAAGAGCTTTTGGTAACCATAAAAATGAATTCTACACCCTCGACCCACACAACAGCGGTCTGCGCGATTTCATGAAGGAATCCCCTGCCGCATCATTCAACAATGCCGGCCAGATTGACGCATTCCTTGAAAAAGGCGAAGTGCTCGGAGTTTATGTCGGTCACGACCACAATAACAGCTTCGTTGCAAACTACAAAGGCATCGACCTCGGCTATACCCAAGGCGCAGGATTCAATGTCTACGGACCCGGTTTTGACAGAGGTGTCAGAGTTTTCAACATCAGCGAAAACGGTACATATGAAACCAAAACCGTAACATTCGGTGAGCTTTGCGGAAAAAAAGTAAAAAACAAAGCAAAGTTTGCACTTTATACTTATGCGCCAACAAGCGTTTCACAAGTTGTGACAGCAGTCAAGGAAACTGCGGTTGTTGTCGCAGCAGTTGCAGGCGCAATCGGAATTATAAAAGCTGTAAAGAAAAAATAAGCAAAATAACAGCACCTCTGAATCACCATGATTCAGAGGTGCTTATTTTATTACTCAACTGCCTTGAAATATTTCACAAAGCTTTCGCCGTCCGAGTTTCTGAGATTGGTGAATGCAAGACCCGCATTCATAAGAAGTGCACCCGAATAAACTTCATCGGTGTCCTCATCGATATAATATTTATCGGGATCAAGACCCTTGAGCTTTATATAGAAAGCTCTGTCGGGCGGTTCACGCATAATAACGCTTGTCAAAAGCGCTTCATTCTTATCCTCGGAAACAAACTCCCACGCAACTCGGTAAGGATTTTCAAAAGGAGTCACAAGTCTGTAAAGGTCGCCGTAATGGATAACATCATAATATTTATGATACTCCTTGACCTGACGCTTGACGATTCTCTTTTCTTCTGCGGTAAACTTATTCGGGTCAAGCTCATAGCCGAACGAACCCCAGAGAGCAACATTGCCCTTTGTGTCGTATCCCGTACGTCTTGAAGCCGAAACGTGCGCACCCATTGTTGATGCAGGATAGCACATCGATGTGCCGAACTGAATGGTCAGGCGTTCGATGGGATCGGTATTATCGCTGGTCCATATCTGGGGTGAGAAATAAAGTGTACCGGGGTCAAATCGTCCGCCGCCGCCCGAGCAGTTTTCAATAAGCATATTGGGGAATTCCTTGGTAAGTCTGTCCATAACATCGTATGTGCCGAGCACAAAACGATGGAACACTTCCTTCTGCTGTTCGGGAGGAAGAATTGCCGAACCGACCTCGGTAAGGTTGCGGTTGAAATCCCATTTGAGATAATCGATTTCGCAGGTTGAAAGAACCTTCTTCATCTCGCCGAAAATGTAATCACGCACATCCTGTCTTGAATAGTCAAGAACATACTGATAGCGTCCGATTGATTTTTCACGGTTCGGAACGTGCAGACACCAATCGGGGTGTGCTCTGTAAAGATTGCTGTCGCGCGATATCATTTCGGGTTCATACCAGATACCGAATTTGATACCGAGAGCCTTGATTTTGTTGACAAACTCCGCAAGACTGCCGCCAAGTTTTTCTTCATTGACCTGCCAGTCGCCAAGACCACTTCTATCCGAATTTCTGTCGCCGAACCATCCGTCGTCCATAACAAGCATTTCAATGCCGAGTTCCTTTGCTCTTTCGGCAAATGTAACAAGCTGATCGCCCGTGAAATCCATTCCGGTTGCTTCCCAGTTGTTGATGAGAAGGGGTCTCTTTATATCTTTCCACTTTCCTCTGACAAGGTGTTTTCTGTAAAGTCTGTGGAAAATACGGCTCATTTCACCAATACCGTCGGGAGTGTAAACCATAACAACCTCGGGTGAGCAGAAATATTCACCCGCTTTGAGCTGCCAACCAAAATTCTCGGGATTGATACCCATAATAACTCTCGTTCCAGCATTCTGATTAACCTCTGCCTCAAAAACGAAGTTGCCGCTGTAAACGAAGTTAAAGCCGTAAGCATTTCCGTAATCTTCGGTTGCACCCTTGTCAACAATCGCTGCAAAGGGATTCTGATGGTGGCTTGACGAGCCTCTTTTGCTTGAAACCATCTGTCTGCCGTGAGCAAGAGGACGTCTTTCAAGCGCTCTTTCTTTGCCCCATCTGCCGTAGAGAGAAAGCATTTCATAATCGCTTGTGTGGAAATCAACGCAGGTACTCATTACCTTTTCAATTTCAACAGTCTTATCGGAATTATTGATAACCTTGACACTTCTTGTCATCGCTCCGAGAGTCTCGAAAACGGTGTAGAAAAGCACTGTCTGAACACCCGTTACGGCATCCTCAGTCAGAAGTTCAAGAGTTGTTGCTTCGCTGTCATCTTCAACATAAAGTGCGGGAAGTCCTTCGATTGCAGGCTTGCCTGCATAGATTTTATGCGAAACATAACGCATATCGGTTGCATTGTTGCCATCAGCATTTCTTATTGAAATTGCAGATGTTCTGAAATCACCTGCACCGTTGCCCGGATATTCAAACGGATTTATGTCGGGCGAGAAAAACCAGTCCTCAACTTTTATATTGTTAGGGCTGAACGATGCAAAACCGCCTGTATAACGGAATGCGGTAAGATTATTGTCGGGAATCTTTGCGCCGTAATAAAGATGCACAAGATAATTCTCCTGATAAATTTCGAAAACATAGCTTGAAGTTGCCGTATCAAGCTTAAAAATCTTTTTTTCGTTGTCAAAAATGATGGGCATATCAGTTCTCCTTAATCATTTTATTAATCTTTTCTCTTGTTTCAAGAAGCCACTCTGTTTCATGCGGATATTCCATAAAGGTTAGCGGTTTAAAGAGGTCCTTATCGATAAATTCAAGCACCTTTTCTCTGCCTATTTTAGTTTCAAGAAGGCGGAGCGCCGCAATATCCTGGAATCCGTCGTAGAAAACCTTAAGTCTGAGCGAAGCAAGAGCCATGCCGTCCTGCGCGGGATAAACCACAAACGAATCTCCCGAAGGGAATCCGCCGCCGGCATCGGTCACCTTATACGGGTCAATGGGTTTGATTGAATATTGCAAATTATAGAAATTATAGCCCCACTGGAGGAAACCCTTGACATCATATTTATAGAGAATAATACCAAGCACTCTGTTACGCAGCGAAGGCATTGACATAAATCTGTTGGGAACATATTTCGTGCCCTGACAACAGCAATAATATGTCCAGAGCTCGGGTACATTGCTGACAAACTTTTCAATGTGGTCCTCCGAGGGAATCGGCTGCTTGACCGCACCCGTTTCATAGAATTCATAATCCGAAAGAGCATCAATAACTTTGAATCCGGGGAAGATTTCCTCAATCAGTTTAGCTCGTTTTTTATAGGTTTCGAGCTGCTTTATGTTGGGTTCATCCGAAACATGGAAGAAGCATTTTTCACGGATGCCTTCGCTGTCGATAACCTTTATAAGTTCCGAAGCAAAAGCACGCAGGAATTTATCATATTCCTTGCTTGAGGTTCTTGTTGTCCAACCGAAAATCTTCTTTTCTCTGCCCTTACTGTCGATTGCAACAATCTTCGGAGCGTGCTTTGCACCCCACTGAGTGAAGAGATGACTCATTTCGAAATATTCGATTCCGCATTCGCGGCACATCGCAATCCACTTTCTCAGATTTCTGAAATCAAAATAGTATTTTCCGCCGTTATGGCGCACTCTGACAAGCTGAACGGTTCTTCTCTCTCCGCCTACTCTCGTGTCAAGGGGCGGAGTGAAAAGCGGAGTAAGAATGAAGTTCATGCCGTGGTCAACAGCGGTCTTTACATAGTTTTTACAGATGCGCCAGAATTCATCACTGAACGGCTCAACATTGTAGTAGTTGCAAAGGCAGTCACAGTGGAACCAGTTGGTATAAATAATCTCCTGCTTGGGAAGTTCTGCATCGATAACCTCAATTTTTATGCTACCCTCTGCGGTTTCGCTATCAGAATCAAGCTTTATTGTAAGCTCGCTTTCGCCCGCATCGCCATCGGGAGAAACTTCAATCCAAAGACTGTACCACTTGCCTTTTTCGGCTTTGATTTTCCCGTTTACGGGCACAAGACAGTCGGGGTAATCGCCCGAAGTCTTGCGAAGATAGAAATCATCTGCATCCTCATAGCAAGCATTACCTACGGGCACATCCTTAACAAAATAAATTTTTGATTTATCCGCAAGTTTTCCGCTTATTTCAGCAGTAATCTCTCCTCCGATTTCACAGCAGAATGCCGCCTGAAATGACGAACGCTCGTTTTTGAGCATAGAAAATCTTTTGTGTTCTGTTGCAGACGGTTTTTCATCTGCAAACACCTTTTCAAGTGAACTTAAAATCAAAAGCTCCATAAAATCACCTCTCTATTTTGAAGCATTCATTAATCTGTCTTTTTCCACAGTCTTATCAACTGCGGTTATAACCGAATTTTCAAAACCGGTTTCTTTAAGACTGCAAACGCCTTCAATTGTTGTTCCACCGGGTGAGCATACATTTCTGATAAGCTCGCTGACAGTCAAAGGGCTTTCAAGAAGCTGTTTTGCCGAACCCAAAAGCATTTGAGCCGCAATATCCTGAGCCGTTTCTGCGGGGATACCGTATTTGATACCCGCGGTTGCAAGCGCATCGGCAAACATATATGCAAAAGCGGGCGCAGACCCTGCAATTGCGGTGAATGCCGAAAAATATTTTTCTTCAAGACGAACCACACTGCCGAAATATGAGCAAAGATCTATTGCAAATTCTTCTTCTTCACAAGTCACATTTTCCGATGCGCAAAGTGCTGTCATTGACTCACCGACTGCAGCGTTGATATTGGGCATAATGCGGATAACCTTGGCATCATAGCCGAGATATCCTTTTATTTTATCAATGTCCGTACCTGCCGCGGTGGAGATGATAACCGTTCCGTTTGAGCGTGCTTCATCGCTTATTTCTTTTGCAACAGTCTCAAAATCCTTAGGTTTTACTGCCACAACAACATAATCGCAGTTCGCCGCAATATATTCGGAATATAATTGAATACGGACACCAAGCTCTTCGTGAAGATCATTAATCTTTTCTATATTCAAATCAAAAATCACTATTTCGTCTGCGGGTATTTCTTCTGCAGCAACAACTCCTCTGAGAATTGCGCTTGCAAGATTGCCCATTCCTATAAAACCGAGTTTCATGTTTTACTCCTTTATGAAAAAAGCGCAAAGCATCATAGCGTGCTCTGCGCCTTGTGTTCGACTTAATATTAAAGCTGCGATGTGCAGTTGGGGCATCTTGTTGCCTCAATTGCGATTTCGCTCTTACAGTAGGGGCATTCCTTGGTTGTGGGAGCTGCGGGAACTTCTTCTTCAGCTTTCTTTGTCTTTTCTGAAATTGTGTTGATACCCTTAACAAGAAGGAAAACAACAAATGCCATAATAAGGAAGTTAAGAACTGCGCTGATGAAGTTGCCATAGCTGAGCACAGCCGCGCCTGCTTCCTGAGCAGCCTCAAGAGTTGCATATTCGCCGCCGTCGAGAGCGATAAACAAGTTTGCAAAATCAATACCCTTTGTTGCAAGGCTGATAACAGGCATTACAACATCGTCAACAAGCGACTTTACGATTGCCTGGAAAGCACCGCCTACGATAACGCCGACTGCAAGGTCAATTACATTGCCTCTCATAATAAACTTTTTGAATTCTGCACCGAAACCTTTTGCTTTTGACATAACGAAAACCTCCGTTTGTTATTTATACTTTATAATTTACCAAAAATTTTATTAAAGGTCAACACCTTCAAGATCAAAATTTGGAATAAAACTTTCCTCAGCCGCTTCTCCGCTCTGAAAATAGCAGTTTTCAAAGCCGAGAGCAAGAATTTTCTGCTTTACGATTGAATACTCTCTTGCGGAAAGTCTTCGGTTTATCGGCGGCATATCTTTTGCCTTTCCGAAAGGAACATACTGTCGCATAACACTGATGTATGTTTCCTCGGGCAGATTTTCACGCACCCACGAAAACACCTTTACCGCCTGAGAAATGTTGCCGGGTAAAACCATATGGCGGATTATAAGTCCGCTTTTTGCCAAGCCGTCAGAATCAAGTCTGACCGTACCGACCTGCCTTTGCATCTCAAGAATTGCAGACGATGCATATTCAAAATAATCTTCTGCACCCGAATATTTGAGAGCGGGAGCAGAATCAAAGTATTTGAGGTCGGGCAGATAAATATCAATCAGACCTTCAAGCTTTTTCAATGTTTCCGCCTTCTCGTAACCCGATGAATTCCATACAACGGGCACAGGTGATTTGTATTCTTCAAGCACTTTTGCGAGCATCGGTGCATAATGGGTAGGGGTGACGAGATTAAGATTATGAACACCTTTTTTAATAAGATTATCAAAGATTTTCATAAGCCCCGTTTCCGTTACTTCTTTACCGAATGCATCGTGGCTCAGTCCGTAATTCTGACAGAAAACGCAGCCGAGATTACACCCTGAAAAAAAGACCGTACCTGACCCTTTTTCTCCGCTCAGACAAGGCTCCTCCCAGAAATGCGGAGCTGCTCTTGCAACTTTTATTTTCTCTCCAACGGAGCAAAATCCCGTTTTAATGTTTCTGTCTGTTATACAGTTTCTGGGACACACCGAACATTTCACGGCTGATTTCCCCTCCGTTTCCATTATTTTTAATATATTATACAATAATAATTAACAAATGCAAGTGATTTTTCATTGCATTATTTTTTATTATGTAGTATAATTAAAAGGATTATAATAGGAGGATTATGTTATGCTTCTTACAATCGATATCGGAAACACCAATATCACTATGGGTGTTTATAATAAAGACGAGCTTGTTTTCGTTTCAAGACTTGCAACCGACCGCAGCAAAACGCCCGATCAATATGCGGTTGAGTTTAAACAGGTTTTTTCACTTTATGAAATGCCGTGCAATGGTTTTGAGGGTGCGGCAATAAGCAGCGTTGTGCCCGAACTTTCGGGAGCAATGAGCAGTGCGGTAGAAAGAGTTACGGGATGCAAGCCGATGATTCTCGGACCCGGAATCAAAACGGGTATGAACATTCTGATTGACAATCCCGCTCAGCTCGGTGCAGATCTTCTTGCAGGCTGCGTCGGTGCGGCAGCACTTTATCCTCTCCCCTGCCTTGTCATCGACCTCGGCACTGCAAGCAAAATAAGCGTTATCGATAAAAACGGTGCATTCTGCGGCTGCACAATCGCACCCGGAATCGGAATTTCGCTCGACGCTCTTTCCGCAAGAACATCTCAGCTTCCGGCAATCAGCCTCAAAACCCCCGCAAAAGCAATCGGAAAAAACACCATCGATTCAATGCAGTCGGGTACGGTTTTCGGTTATGCTTCAATGATAGACGGCATGTGCGAAAAGCTTGAGGAAGAGCTTGGCGAAAAGGTTGCTTCTAGAGTTGCAACAGGCGGTCTTGCAAAAGACCTCATCAAAAGCTGTAAACAGGAAATAATCTTCAACAGAGAACTCATTCTCTACGGTCTTAAAGTTCTTTACGAGAAGAACAAAAAGTAAATATTTTTATTCGTCAAATTTTGCACTGCATCTGAAACATTCAGAGTAGTAGCAAGGAGGAATATATTATGTCAAAATCATCCGCAAAAGCAGGAAAAATCCTGCGCCTCACCCAACTGTCTGTGCTTGTTGCACTGCTGATCATATTCGGCTTCACAAGCATCGGCTACATCAAAATCGGCGCTATCGAAATAACGCTCAATGTTATCCCTGTTGCCATAGGCGCAATTGTACTCGGACCTTCTGCCGGGGCAGTATGCGGCGCAGTATTCGGTCTGACAAGCTTCTGGCAGGCCTTTTCAGGAATGAGCGCATTCGGTGCAATGCTTGTTAATGTCAGCCCGATTCTAACCTTCATTCTCTGCTTTGTGCCGAGACTTCTTGAAGGCTGGCTGACAGGTCTTATTTTCAAGGGACTTTCAAAGGTTTGCAAAACCAATTCAATTCCCTGCACCGTTTCAGGCGTTGCCTGCCCGCTTATAAACACTCTTCTTTTCGTTGGCGGATTCATTCTGCTTTTCGGTCAGACCGATGTTTTTACCAATCTTTACGGACAGTCTGCCGCAACAAACATTGTTGCATTCTTTGCCTGGTTTGTCGGACTCAACGGTCTTGTCGAAGCAATCGCAGGCTTTGTTATCGCATCCGCTGTTTCAAAAGCACTTCTTACTGCCAACAAAAAAATTCTTTAATATAAGGTGATTCAATGCCAATTAAAATAGCCAACGAACTTCCCGCACACAAGTCGCTGGAATCCGAAAATATTTTCGTTATGACCGAGGACAGAGCAATGTCGCAGGACATTCGTCCGCTCAATATCCTGATTCTCAATCTCATGCCGACAAAAATCGAAACGGAAACCCAGATTCTCAGACTGCTCAGCAACTCGCCTCTTCAGGTTGAGGTTGAGCTTCTGCAAGTAAAATCACATAAATCAAAAAACACTTCTCAGGAGCATATGCTCAAATTCTATAAAACCTTTGATGAAATCCGCGAAAAGAAATATGACGGTCTCATCGTTACGGGGGCACCGGTTGAAAACCTTGAATTTGAGCAGGTTGACTATTGGGACGAGCTTTGCACTATCTTTGAATGGAGCAAGAAGAATGTTTACTCAACTTTCCATATCTGCTGGGGTGCTCAGGCTGCTCTTTATTATCACTACGGAATTCCCAAATATCAGCTTGACGAAAAACTTTTCGGCGTTTTCCCCCACAAATGTCTTGATACCTATCACCCTCTTATGAGAGGCATTGACGATACTTTCTATGTACCTCATTCAAGACATACAGAAAACAGAAGAAGCGACATTGCGCTCGTTAAGGATTTGCAGATTCTTTCTTATTCGGAGCAGGCAGGCGTTCATCTTATTTCGGATATGGACTGCAGAAATTTCTTCGCAACAGGTCATTCTGAATATGACAGAGAAACTCTTGCAAAAGAGTATTTCAGAGATGTCAACAAAGGTCTTGAAATCAAGGTTCCGTTCAATTACTTCCCTGATGATGACCCGAATATGCTTCCCAAAATGTGTTGGAAGGGCACGGCAAACCTGCTTTTCACCAATTGGCTGAATTACTTTGTCTATCAGCAGACACCTTATGATTTGAGTACACTTTAAAAATCAACCGCAGAATTAAGTTTCTGCACTTAATTCTGCGGTAAGTTTTATCTGAAATTCAAATATATAAATCCACACGCAATCGCGGCATGAAGAGCAATCTCAATCGGCAGACCAATCATAAATTTTTTATGCTTCGTTTTATGGCGTATAGTTTTCATCGTCACATACATCGGCAACGCACCGCCGAAAAGACCGAGTGTCATCAGCGTTGCTTCGGGCACTCTCCACCCTCCTCTTTTGGCGGATATCTTATCTGCAACGGTCATCACAACAGAAACAAGCGAAACACCCGCAAGATAAATTATCAGCAAATTAAAATACCACGGCATTATAAACAGTCCTTTTTAATATACTTGATTTGAAAGCTTCAATGAAAGGAAAAAGCAGATGAAAAAACTTATTCCTTTGATTTTGATTATATCTCTTTTATTTACCTCGTGTCAACTGAGAAGCGATGAAATTATTCTGCCCGACCCTGAAACACAGACCGAAACGGTAACAGAAGAAAACACCGAATACTATTCATACACTTATCAGCAGACCGAAGCCGAATCCACAACGCAGGAAGAAATCACCGTTATGAATATAATAACGGGAATTGCATCAACAGTCGCATCAACACTTGCATCAACAAAACCGATCAAGACAACGGTAAGACAAGCAGAAAAGACAACAGTCCGTGCCACAGCAAAGCCCACTGTTGCAACAACAAAACTCACAACAAAACCCGTAACAACCGTTAAGCCAACAACCATTCAGACCACAACTTCACCCACAGTTTCGAACGAACTTCGCGGCATATGGATTTCCTGCTACGACCATATTCCCGCCGCAGGGAAAACAAGAGAAGAATATAAATCCGCAACCGATAAGATGTTCAAAAACATAAAAGATATGGGATTGAACACAGCCTTTGTTCATCTCAGAGCATTTTCGGATGCATTCTACAAATCGGAAATTTATCCGTACTCGTCTTATATCGCAGGCACAGAAGGTGCGAATCTTCCGTTCGACCCGTTTGCCGTTATGCTCGAGAGTGCAAAGAAATACGGTATTTCCGTTCATGGCTGGATAAATCCGTTCAGAGTTTCAACAAAAAAAGATACATCGCTCCTCAGCGAAAAGAATCCCGCAAAGGCAATTATCAATTCGGGAAATGCAGACGGTGAAATCTGCATTCTTTCTAACGGAATTTATTATAATCCGTCGTGTCCGTCAAACCACCAAAGAATCATTGACGGAGTTCGCGAGATAATAAGCAAATACGATATTGACGGTATACATATCGACGATTATTTTTATCCGTCAACCGATTCTTCAATCGACAAAAAGCAATATTCACAGTATAAATCAGAAGGCGGTACACTCAGCCTTTCGGACTGGAGAAGAAACAGCGTCAACGCTTTCGTCTCTTCACTTTATTCGGCTGTAAAATCAGCGGATTCATCGCTGACATTCAGCATCAGTCCCGCAGCACAGCTCGATAAGAATTACGACGAATATTACGCAGACTGCGAATTATGGCTTTCACGCACAGGTTACGCAGACCTGATTATTCCGCAGATTTATTTTGGATTCGAACACGAAACGCTCGGCTTCAGCTCGCTTCTCAAAAAGTGGAGCAGTCTTTCAAGGGCATCGGGTGTTAAGCTCGCTTGCGGAATTGCGGCATATAAATGCGGAGCAAAAGACAAGTATGCAGGCTCGGGGGCGGCAGAATGGCAAAGCAACACAGATATTCTTGCCCGCCAATTGAAAGCAATAAGAAACAATAAAAGTTACAGCGGATTCGTGGTTTTCTCATATCAGGATTTAAACCGAAACGCTTGTAAAACAGAAATTCAGAATCTAAAAAACGCCGTCAACTGAACGGCGTCGGGGAAAAAAGATGAAAAAAAACAAAATTCTGATAGCTGCTATTATAGGAATCGCCGTTGTAATCGTCGGCATTATCGCCACAATGTTTGCAACGGGCAAATTTGATTCGCTTAAAAGCAATTATGAAAGCGAAACAACAACAACTGCAGCAGTTGAAACAACACAGAAGCAGACACTGCCTGCTTCAGGCAGACCTAAAAGCCAAAAACCCGAATCGGTTATCGCTTCGGTTTACAATTCATATTCGGAAAACAGCGTGAACGAGCTTGCCTTCTTTGACGGGCTCGGCTTCAATACGGTTATTTTTGAGCTCACAAAGGATAACAGCGATAAAATCACTCCGCTTCTTGAAACAGCAAAAAAATATTCTTTGTATTTCGGAATCAAAGCAGACACTTCTGCAGGGTCTGAGTTTATTACATCCTTCGTTGAGAAAAACAATGTTGATTTCGTTATCATCGGCGGATGCGATGAAACAGTCGCGGCATCATATGGTGAAACAGTCAGCAACCTCTGCACCTCGCTCAAAGCAATCGACTCATATGTGCTTATCGGACTTGAACCGATAATTGCCTCAAAGGTATCGGACCCCCTTACTTCTCTTATTGACAGCCAAAAAGCTGATTTCGTTTTTCTTTCTCACGAAATCGGGAAAGACTCTTCATTTGAAGCCGCCCAGACGGTATGGAATGAAAAATCATATCCCCTCTGGCTTTGCCACGACCTGAGCGGTCTCAAATCATATTCAACCGACAAGGCATCTGCCGCAGTTGATCTTGTCGCCGCCTCCGCGGATATGTCTATGTGCAAAGCGCTCGCGTTTTATCCGTTCGGTGAAATTGCAAATGCTTCGGGTTCTGCCGCGGATATTGTAAAAAACTACATCAAAAACCGCGACACATATCTTCTCGACAAAGAATTCTCACTCACAAGCCACAGCAAAACATCAATAACCGTTGAACAGTCAAAAATAACTTTCAGAGGTACAAGCAGTCCCGCGCACGACCTTCTCTGCAACGGTCAGAAGCTTTCTGTTGCAAAGAACGGCGATTTTTCGCTTGACTGCAAGCTTGTACCCGGTGAAAATATTATAAAATTCGAACACAAAGGTAAAACATACACATATAAAGTAACCTACAAAATCAAGCTTCTCAAATCCGTTTCGCCGTCGGAGGATATTTCGGTGCCCGGCGGAATGCTTGTTGAAATTTCCGCAGTTGCACTCAAGGACGCGGCTGTTACCGTTTCATTTAACGGTAAGACATACAAAATGGAGCAATCTGACGGCCACGGCGAGGACACGCCCGATATAGCATCAGATTTCGCAACCTTTACCGCATCTCTCGAAACTCCGCAAAGCACTGAAAAAGTTCAGAAACTCGGCAAATACAAGGTCACCGCAGCATATAATTCTCTCTCGGAATCCAAAAGCGGCGCAAATGTTACTGTATCGGCAAAGGAAGTCGTTACTTCACCCCCGCCGACACAGCCTCCTTCAACAACAGCAAAACCGACAACCACACAGCCGCCGACAACTCAGCCGAGCACAAAACCGACCGTAACAACGACTTCTGTTGATACAAGTGAAGCACAGAACAGCGGCGCTACAACTCAGACACAGTCACAGACTTCAACTGAAACCCAAAGCGAAGCCACTTCGCAGACCGTTCAGCAGAATCCTCCGTCAAACGGTACACTCCAGAAATATTTCTACACCGAAAATTACGGTCTCGGCAGCGCAAAAATCTGTGAAATTATTGACGATTATGTTGAAGTATATCCCGGCAACACGAGCAGTACCTTCTCGGTACCCGACTGTTCGCCTCTTCTTAAGGGAACTGTTGACTATGTGAACGGTTCGCCCGTAAAACTTGACGGAGACACTTATTATATTCTCGCATCGGGTCTTAAAGTGCCCACTCTCCGCGAGGAAAGACTTGCATCGGGAAGCATGGGCAAAATCACTCACATCAGCATAAAAGACGGCTATATTATGCCGAAAAACAGCATAAAACTTCTCTCGTGCAGTTCAGGCGGCGGTAAAACTACAATCGTCCTTGAAATGAACAGAGCCGTTGCATTCTCGGCAAAGCTCACAGGTCAGAGATACAGTATGTATAACGGCAGGCCCGTTGCCGTTTCATCGCTCAACTGCACCGGTCTTGATTTTGTTTTCAGCGACACCGTAACAGCCGAAGGTAACTTTGCATTTATGGATTCCGTTATCAAGAGCGCAAACTGGAGTTCTGATGAAAAAAACTCAACCGTCACTCTTTCGATGAAGCTTGCAAATGCAGGTAAATTCTACGGATTCCACTATGAATTCAATAACGACGGTAATTTGGTTATTACCGTCAAACATAAGCCTTCATCATCCCTCAACGGCTACACTATTATGCTTGACCCCGGCCACGGCGGAATTGATCCCGGTGCTGCCTGCGCGGTTTCTTCATCAAGCTTCGGCAACGAAAAACATATCAATCTTTCGATTGCTGCCAAAGTTAAAGAGCTTCTTGAAGCTGAGGGTGCTAAGGTGCTTATGACAAGAACAACCGATAAATGGGTATGCTACACAGACAGAAACAATGCCGTGCGTAACGATGACCCCGATATGTTTATCGCCATTCACTGCGACTCAAGTTCAACCGCCTCCGCAATGGGCACCTCGGCTTATTATTACAGAGCCTACGGTCAGCCGCTTGCAAAAGCAATCCACAACAGCATAGTTAATGCTTACAAAAATGAAATTTACAAAGACCAGTCTGCCGAAATCAAAAACAAAGTCAGCAGAGGGGCAAACTTCTATGCGTTCAGAGTTGCAAGAGTTGAGGAATGCCCCGCAATCCTTATTGAATACGGCTTTGTCTCAAATATGAATGAATGTGAAATTCTTCAGACTGCATCCAACAGAGATATCCTTGCTCAGGCAACGGTCAACGGAATTAAGGAATACATCAGTCAGAGCTGAGTTTTCTGCGGATATATGAGCAAATCCCGTATGCGGGAATGCTGAGAAAAAACCAGCCTATGCAAAATTGCGGACAAATCTGACCGAAAAGATTAAACGGCTTATCCGAATAATCCCAGACATTCCATCCGAATCCGACATTAACAACCATTCCGACGGCGAATTCAAGGCTTGTTATAACCGTCATTCCCAGAAGGCATTTCAGCAGAAAGTTAAGATTACTTTCACTGCTTATAAGGTTAAAAATAACCAGAACTGCGCCGCCGGTAAGCGCCATAGTCCAATGAGTATAGCCTCTGACGGCAACTTCAATAAGACCGTATGTGACCGCCCCCACGGCAAAACACATAAAATATTCTTTCAGTTTACTCATTCAATCACCTTGAAATATATTACGCAAAAGAGGTGTTTTTATGCGGCAAATGACCGCTTTAATCAAACCCGCATCTTCGGCGTGCAATCTTCGCTGTAATTACTGCTTTTACTGCGATGAAGCGGATGCACGGCAAAAAAACGCGGCTTCAACAATGGAAATTTCAACAGCAGAAAACCTGATAAAAAAGATGTTTGATTTCTGCGGTGAAAACTCGGTTCTCACATTTATGTTTCAAGGCGGAGAGCCGTTGCTTGCAGGCGTTGATTTTTTCAGAGAATTCATAAAAATTGCAGAAAGCAACAGAACGCAAGGCAGTGTTATTCAGTATTCGCTCCAGACAAACGGAACATTGATTGACAATGAATTCTGCGCACTTTTCAAAGAGCACGGTTTTCTTATCGGTGTTTCAATTGATGGCGATAAGGAATTGCACGACAAAAACCGATGCCAATCTTTTGACGATGCGATGAGAGGAATTGAGCTTCTGCGGAAACACGAAGTTGACTTCAACATACTCTCCGTCATAACCGCCAAAACCGATGCGGCGATGTATTTTGATTTCTGTATCAGAAATGATTTCCGCAATGTTCAGCCAATTTACTGTCTTGATTCATTGAGCGGTGAAAAGGGCGAATACAGCATCAACGCAAAACAACTTGCAAGGTTCAAAAAAAGACTGTTCAATCTTTGGTTTGCTGAAATTTCAAAAGGAAACCACTTTTATGTCAGAGATTTCGACAATCTGCTTTCACTTATCACAAAAGGCGTTGCCGAACAATGCGGCGCAAGCGGCAGATGCAACGCTCAGCTTGTTGTTGAATCGGATGGCACCTGTTATCCCTGCGATTTTTACTGCCTTGATGAATTCGAATGCGCCAACATAAACGATACCGATATCAATGGAATTCTGAATTCCGAAGGATTAAAGAATTTCTTTGAACACGACGAAGAAAAAAATTTTCTTTGTGTCTCTTGCCCTGTCAAAACCGTTTGCGGCGGCGGATGCAAAAGATACAGAAGCCTTTATAATCAGCTTTCAGGCTACTGCCCTCAGATGGATTTTATTTTGCACGTGCTTGAAAAACTGAAAACCGTCAAAAGATAAAGGAGAGTTAAAATGAAAAAGCCCAATATTATTTTTTACTTTTCCGACCAGCAGAGAGCTGATTCCGCAGGATGTTACGGTCAGAAGCTGCCCGTAACTCCCAACCTTGATAAAATTGCAGAGGAAGGCACTCTTTTTGAAAATGCATTCACTTGCCAGCCTGTCTGCGGACCGATGCGCGCCTGCCTTCAAAGCGGCGTATACGCATCACAGAACGGGTGTTACCGAAACGATATTGCACTTCCCACGGATATGAAAGGCATTGCTCACTATCTTTCCGATGCAGGATATGACACCGCATACATAGGCAAGTGGCATCTTGCATCCGATAAAGATCACCACCTTGCAACAAAGCCTACGCCTAAAGAAAGAAGAGGCGGCTACGATTACTGGAGAGCTGCAGATATCCTTGAATTTACCTCTCACGGTTACAATGGCTACATCTTTGATGAGGATTGCAACAAAATCAGTTTCAAAGGCTACAGAGCAGACAAAATCAATGATTTTGCAATTGAATATGTGAAGAAACAACACGAAAAGCCATTCTTTATGTTTGTTTCTCAGCTTGAGCCTCATCATCAGAATGACCGATTCCGTTTTGAGGCTCCCAAAGGTCTTGCAAAGAAATTCAAAGACTATGAAATTCCCGGTGACCTTATAGGCACGGTCGGCGACTGGCGAATTCAGATGCCGGCTTATCTTGCGTGCTGTAACCGTGTTGACGAAAATTTCGGCAAACTTATACAAACCCTCAAGGATGAAGGTATATATGATAACACTATCATCATTTACACTTCCGACCATGGTTGCCATTTCAGAACACGCAACGCCGAATATAAGCGCTCCTGCCACGAAGGAAGCATCAGGGTTCCCCTTGTTATCACGGGCGGTGCATTCACGGGTGGCGGCAAAATAGATGACCTTGTTTCGCTCATCGACCTTCCTGCAACCGTGCTTGACCTTGCAGGCGCAGAAATTCCCGAGCATTTTATGGGCAAGAGTCTGGTTGACAAAAAGGGTCACGAAAGCGTGTTCATTCAGATTTCCGAAAGTCAGATAGGAAGAGCTGTCAGAACAGACAGATGGAAATATTCCGTTTCAGCAAAAAATGCTGACAAGGCTTTTTCAGATGTTTACTATGAAGATTGCCTTTACGACCTTAAGCACGACCCCTATGAAAAAAACAATCTCGCTGCTCATTCCGGATATTCAAAAACAAGAGCAATAATGCGTGAACTTCTTGTTGAATATATGAAAAAAGCAGGTGAACCTGAATTCGAAATAAAAGAAAAAGAATCTGACAATTAATCACCCGGAGGTTTATTATGTTTTTTAATCTTGTACCCGAAAAAATCAGCTGGCTCGGAATTGTTATTCTGCCCGTTATCGTTTGTTCCGTTCTTCTCTCACTCTTTAAGGATAAGCTCCCGCGTGACCAGGGCAGAGACTTCGCATTCAACGGCAAGCTCTCTGCAGGCAAGGTAAGAGGCGCCGGAATTGTTTTCGTCTGCGCATTCATTATTGTAGCACTTCTTACTCTCGCTCTCCCCATAAGCTCAACCGCGATTGTAATGAATCTTGAATATTATTTCTATCTCATCCTCATTTTTCTCGGTATGCTATCAGGTTATCTTGATGACAAAGCCGAAAAACCCTGGGGTGAATACAAAAAAGGCGCAATTGACCTTGTGATTTCAGCTCTTACCGCTGCAAATTTCGTTTATTTCAACCCCGATATGTTAAGCGTAAGTTTCTTCGGGATGACACTCAACATACCTCCCGTTGTTTTTGGTGTGATTGCCGCAGTGCTTGTGTGGATGCTTATTAATGCAACCAACTGCTCTGACGGAATTGACGGTTTCTGCGGCAGTCTTACAATCGTTTCACTTATCTCAATTATGGGCGCAGTTACAGTTCTCGGTGCTGAAGATACAAGAATAAATTATCTCATTATCATAATGATTTTCACTCTTCTTCCCTATCTTTGGAGAAACGCCGAGCCCAGCACAATGATGATGGGCGATGCAGGCTCAAGAGCGCTCGGTCTTTTCCTTTGCATCTGCATTTTCAAAACAGGCAACATTCTTCTCGTTATTCCCTTCTGCTTTATGCTCTGTCTCGACGGTCTTCTCGGAATTGTTAAGGTTTCGCTTATCCGTTTCCTCAAAATGAAGAATGCTTTCAAGAATATCAGAACACCGCTTCACGACCATTTCAGAAAAAACAAAGGCTGGTCAAACACTCAGGTTATCTTCCGTTTCTGCATGATTCAGGCTGTTATTTCAGCAGTTACACTTATTGCAATCAAATAAAAACGAAAACGGGCATCTTTGCGATGTCCGTTTTTGTATATTTTGCTTAAATTTTAATGTTTGAAACATTGACTATTAAATGAAAATTATATATAATTAAAATAACTACAATCATTTGGGGTTATTTATGAAAAAGATTATTTCTATTATAGCGGCATTGTTATTAACCGTAACCGTTTTTTCGGGATGCACAAATTCCGAAAAAGACAAAGTTTACATCGGCGAAGGAAAAATGACCGTTATGCGTTCTCTCGTTTCTTCAAACGGATTTATTGCAGATGAAATTTTCGGTTCTGGGCATCTTCCTGTCGATATGTCAAAAACAGTTACACAGGGCAATCAGAAATTTGCACCCGTTGTTTCAGACAAAATCGGAAGTTATGCGGAGCTGGAAACACTGCTGAAATCGGTTTATACCGATGAAGTTGTTATCAAACTTCTCAACGAGCCAAAGAAATACGTTGAAATCGACGGTGTTCTTTACTTTGATGTTCAGTACGAAGATTTTGAAACCGAAAAGGAATATGACTGGACGGAATTCGAAATTGAATTTGACAAAAACAACGAAGACGGAAGTCAGTCTTTTGAAGTTGAACTTAAAAAGGTTAACGGTCGGAAATCAAAAATCGATATTAACATAATTGATGTCGGCGGAATGCCGCGTCTTTGCGAATTTTACAATTAAAGGAGATGAATCCATTGAGCAATATAAAAACAAGATGGTTTAAAGAAATCGACAAAAGCTGTCCTCTTCCCGAATATCCGAGACCTCAGCTTGAAAGAAAAGATTGGATGTGTCTTAACGGCGAATACGATTATGCCGTAACCGACAAAAATTCGGATATTCCCGAAAAATTTGACGGCAAGATTCTCGTTCCGTTTTCAATCGAGTCAGAGGCATCGGGCGTTAACAAGCCTCTTTCCCCCGAGGAAAGACTCTGGTATCGCAGAAATTTCACGCTCACCGATGATTTCGTCGGCAAAAGAGCTCTTCTTCACTTCGGTGCTGTTGACTGGCAGTGCAGCATATGGGTAAACTCCGTTCTTGTCGGAGAGCACACAGGCGGATATAATCCGTTCTGTTTTGATATAACAGATGTGCTTAAAGACGGCGAAAACGAACTTGTAGTCAAGGTTTATGACCCCACGGATTCGGGTCATCAGCAGAGAGGCAAGCAGGTCAACAAAACCCACGGCTTCTGGTACACCGCAACATCGGGTATCTGGCAGACCGTATGGCTTGAGCCCGTAAACCACTGCAGGATTGAGAAAATAAAACTTTTGCCCGACATAGATAACAGCACAATCAACATCGATGTTTCAACTACTTGCGAATGCGGCGGCAAGCTTTATGCTAAAATATTCGACGGAGAAAACACTGTTTATGACGGTGAAATCAGCGCAAAGGATTCAATACATATAGCTGATGCAAAACTCTGGAGTCCCGAATCCCCGTTCCTCTATGACCTTTATCTGACCCTTGACTGTGACGGAGAAAAAGACGAAGTCAAGAGCTATTTCGGTATGAGAAAGTTCTCAATTGTCAAGGATTCAAAGGGCATTCTGAGACTTGCACTCAACAATGAGCCTTATTTCCAGAAAGGGCTTCTTGACCAGGGTTACTGGCCCGAAAGCCAGCTCACACCTCCCACCGACGCAGCGATGATATTCGACATCGAAAAAATGAAAGAACTCGGCTACAACATGCTCAGAAAGCACATCAAGGTCGAGCCTCTTCGCTGGTACTACCACTGCGACAGACTCGGAATGCTTGTATGGCAGGATATGGTCAGCGGCGGTGAATACATCGGTCAGATTCTTGCAGGTGTTCTTCCCAACATCAATGTTCATGTTAAAGATAATATGTATAACAGCTTCAAAAGAGGCAAGCCCGAATGGCGCGAAGAATTCCGCCAAGAACTTTGGGGTATGATCGACAACCTCTACAACAGCGTATCAATCTGCTGCTGGGTTCCTTTCAATGAAGGATGGGGTCAGTTTGATGCAAAAGAAATCGGAATCAAGGTCAAAGAGCTTGATCCGTCAAGATTCGTTGACCACGCAAGCGGTTGGCACGACCAGGGCGGCCCTGATTTCAGAAGTATGCACAGATATATTATCCCTGTAACTCCCCCGTTCAAATATGAGTATAAAGGCAGACCCTGGGTTCTCAGCGAATACGGCGGATACAGTTGGAACATCAAAGGCCATGTCTGGAATGCTGCAAAATCATTTGGATACATTATGTATTCAGACAGCAAGGCTCTTTCCGCAGCATACAAAAAGTTACACGAAAAGCAGATTATTCCTCTTATCAAAAAAGGTCTTTGCGCAACGGTATACACTCAGGTCAGCGATGTTGAATTCGAAGTCAACGGTGTTTACAGCTATGACCGCGAAGTTCTCAAGCTTGATAAGGATATGGTTATAGAAATCAACAACAAGCTCACTTATTAAAAAGAAGCAGGTGATTTTATGGCATCAACCGCAAATTCAAGAACAAGGTTGCTTTGCCTTATCGAGATTCTCACAATGTATTCAGACGTTCAGAACATTCTCTCTGCAGAGGAAATCTGCGAAAAACTTGCTGAATACGGATATGAAGTCACAAAAAGAAGCGTGCTTTCTGACATAAGAACAATAAACACTACTCCGATAAAAATTATCAGTGTTTCAAAACCCAAAAAAGGATATTATCTTGCAAAAAGCTATTCACCGGCGGCTAGTCAGCTTATCCTTGAAGCAATTTTTTCATCGGATATGCTTTCTGCTGAGGATGTTGAATATATAAAAACTTACCTTCGCAGAAACATCTGTGTCCCCTCGCTGGAGCTTGTCCTTAACACAACCCGCAACTATAATGACCTGACCGCAAAGCGCGATATTTCGATTGATGCACTTTATAATATCCGTGTTGCAATAAGAGACAGGAAGAAAATCAGACTTGAAGTTTCAAGGATTGTTCCGGGAGATTATTTTTCAAGCACCGAAAGACTTGAAACCATAACAGTCTCTCCTCTTTTTATCGCCGTTGCAAACAGCTCGATTGCACTCACTTTTACACACGGCGAAACCGCAGACATTGCAGAATATATCAACATTTCAAGAATCTGCTCAGCCACTGTTTTGCAGGAAGATGCTGCAGAAATCATCGGCGATCCCGAAACAGTCATAAATTATTTTGACAGACAACCGATTGAATATTATAATTATAAGGCGCGGTGGCTGATAATTGAATTCAAAGAAAGCGATCTTGAAATTGTTGAGTCGTATTTCAGAGCTCCGGTTCAATACCGAAAGGCTGAAAAAGACGGCTATTACATAGCAAAGGTTTGCACCGTCATTAACCGTGAACTTATCGGTTGGCTGTTTTTGAACAGCGATAAATTCACAATTCTGGCACCCGACAGCTTGTATGAGCTGTTCAGAAATAAAGCGAAAAATATTTTATAAGTTAAGAGGTATTTTTATGAATCACTCAACCAAATCATCAATCATTAAAAGAATTATAGCGGCTATGCTGGCTTTCGTTCTTGTTTTCGGACTTGCTGCATGCAAGAACAATACAGATAAACCCGCAAACAATATCGGTGATGTTGTTGCATCAGAAAAGAAGATTGCAATCCTTGTTGCTCCCGAAGCACAGTATCCCGAAGATTACAAGGCAGCCGCAGAGCTTGCAAAGGAATACCCCGACAAGGTAGTTATCAAGGAATATGCAGACAGCCGTATTCTCAAAGCAGGCAACCCCGAAATCATGACAATTTCTCAGGAACTTGCATCAGACAGTGAGATCGGTGCTATTATTTATGCAAGAGCAACACAGTTCACTTCCAACGCAATCAACGCCGCAAAGACAATCAATCCTGAAATCGTTACCATTTGCGTTGAACCCGAAGAATCGGTAGAAAAGATTGCCTCAGCTGCAAACCTTGTTTACTGCGTTGACTGGGAAAAGGCAGCTAAAGATATCGTTGCAACAGCTAAAAACCAGGGTGCAAAATATTTTGTTGTTTTCTCAATCAACCGCCACATAAATGAAAATCCTCTTCTTATGAACGCTAACGGTGCATTCAAAGCTGCCTGCGATGAAGCAGAAATCACCTATGTTTACGAAAATTCGGTTGACCCCATCTACTCATCAGGCATCAAGGGATCACGCCAGTTTATTAAAGAGGCTGTTGCAAGACTCTATAACAACAAAAAGATTGAAGGCACAGATGTTGCTCTCTTCTCAACAGACAGCTCCGTCCAGCCCACTCTCATTGAAATAGCAAATGCCAAGGGTCTTATTTATACCTGCCCTTCATTCCCCACCGCATACAACGGACTCGGCGAAGCATATGAAATCGCAATGCCCGAAAACATTGCAGATGTTGATAAGTACATCGAAGGCGCAAAGGCAGCCGCAAGCGCAGATGCAGAAGGCAAGGCAAGACTTGCAGCTTACAGATTCCCCCTCGCAACAACACTTCTCAAGAGCGCTCTCCACTGTGCATTTGACATTCTCAACGGCACACTCACAGCTGAAAATATGGCAACACATGCAGCAGGCAGAGCAGAAAACGCAGCTGATAACAAGAATTTCGCGATTGCTCCTTACGGAACACTCACAAATGTTTTTGCTGCTTACTGCGAAGGATTTGAAATTGTAAAATAATTTAAGAAAAAAAATAACCCCCACAATTTTCATCAACACGAAAATTGTGGGGGTTAATATTTTTTACTTGCCTGCTCTGAGGTCTACACGACGGATTTTACCGCTGATTGTCTTGGGCAGGTCATCTCTGAATTCAACGATTCTGGGATACTTGTAAGGAGCAGTACGCTCTTTAACATATTTCTGAATCTCTTTTTTGAGTGCATCGGTCTTTTCAGTACCCTTTGTAAGAACGATATCCGCTTTAACAACCTGTCCTCTGATTTCATCGGGAGCAGCCGAAACCGCACATTCGAGAACATAGGGAAGTTCCATAATAACGCTTTCAATCTCAAAGGGTCCGATACGGTAGCCTGATGACTTGATAAGGTCATCAACACGGCCGACATACCAGAAGAAACCGTCTTCATCTCGCCAAGCAGTGTCGCCTGTGTGATAGATATCATCGTGCCATGCTTCCTTTGTTTTTTCCTCATCACGGTAATATTCCATAAAGAGGCCGCAAGGCGAACCTGCTTCTGTTCTTACAACAATTTCGCCAACCTCACCGACCTTGGCGATTGTACCTTCATTTGTGATAAGGTCAACATCAAAGAGCGGACTGGGCTTGCCCATTGAACCAACCTTGATTGACGAACCGACGAAGTTGCCGATTGCAAGAGTTGTTTCGGTCTGACCGAAACCTTCCATAAGGCGGATACCCGTTGCTTTGAGGAACTGCTGGAACACTTCGGGATTAAGTGCCTCACCTGCTGTTGTTGCATACTTAATTGACTTGAGGTCGTAGTTTGCAAGGTCTTCCTTGATGAAGAAGCGATACATAGTGGGAGGTGCACAGAATGTTGTTATCTTGTGCTTGGAGATGAGTTTAAGAATATCATCAGCAACAAATCGGTCAAAGTCATAGGTAAACACGCCCGCTTCGCAAAGCCACTGACCGTAAAGCTTGCCCCAGAGTGCCTTGCCCCAACCTGTATCTGAAATTGTGAAATGCAGACCGTTGGGGTCAACATTGTGCCAATATTTAGCGGTAATGAAATGACCGAGAGGATATCTGTGGCTATGCATTGCAATTTTGGGATAACCTGTTGTACCTGAAGTGAAGAACATAAGCATCGGGTCATAACCGAATGCACCGTCTTCAGCGGAAGGTCTTTCAAACACATCACTGAACTGACAATATTCTTCGTCGAAGCTGTGCCAGCCG
Source organism: Acutalibacteraceae bacterium (assembly GCA_045647065.1). GTDB lineage: Bacteria > Bacillota > Clostridia > Oscillospirales > Acutalibacteraceae > CAG-177. The sequence goes on along the minus strand of JAZRLY010000005.1, from coordinate 101,250 downwards.
TCACGCTTGCCGTGAGCTATAATCTTTGTCTTGAGAACATCGGTTTTTTCTGCAGCAAGTTCAACCTGATGAGCAACCTCGCCGTCTGCTGTACAGACGATTGCGCTTATCTGACCTGCATTGAAGCGATATTCAAAGTCATGTTCAACAAGCTGATTTGTTGCAGGAACAACGATTGCACCAATCTTATGAAGAGCAAGAATCGAGAACCAGAACTGATAGTGACGCTTGAGAACAAGCATAACTCGGTCGCCCTTCTTAATGCCGAGAGATCTGAAATAATTTGCTGTCATTGCTGAATGACGGCTCATATCGCCGAATGTGAAGCGTCTTTCGGTGCCGTCGTTTTCAACGTGAAGCATTGCAGTTTTGTCAGGACTCTTCTTTGCAAGCTCATCAACAACATCGAATGCAAAGTTGAACTTGTCATCATTCTTGAACTTTATGCCGTTAAGAACACCGTTTTCATCAAGAGTTGTTTCAATGAACTTCTCATAGACGGGATTCTGAAGATTAGCAAGATCAACGTTTGTTGTGCTGGGAGTTTTGATTTCTTCAACATAGTCGCTCATTTCCGAAGAGCCGTCGGGAGAAATAACGATTGCATAGAATTCGCATTCCTTTCCGCCTACTGCCATTTCGTTGTGAGGAACAGATGAATCAAAATAAATGCAGTCACCCTCGTTAAGAGTTTCAGTTCTGTCACCGATGATAATTTTAAGAGTGCCCTTGGTAACAATGTTTATTTCCTGACCTGCGTGTGAAACGCAATGGTAGGGAGGATTAAGCGCCTCTTCCGAATAGGGAATCACCACTCTGAAAGGCTCTGCAATTTTATTTTTAAAGAAAGGAGCAAGGCGGTTATATACAAAGCCTTCTCTTCTTGTTATGGGCATACCGTCGCCTTTTCTTGTGAGAGTATACTCTGTCAGGCTGGGGCTGCTGCCCTCCATAATATCGGTGATTTCAACACCGCATACCTGAGCAAAATTATAAATGAAAGTGAAGCTGAAGTCTCTGCTGCCCGATTCATAAAAGCAGTATTCTTCTTCGCTCATACCGATTTTTGATGCCATTTCGCCCTGGGTAAGACCCATATCCAGACGAAGCGCAATAATTCGCTGAGCAACCTCCATTATTTTGTTTTCGACTGAACCCTGACCGAATGTTATCATTTAAATCTCTCCTTTCGCTTTGAGAATAAAAAAACGTCTCAAAGCAAGATTAGTTGCTTTGAGACGAGTAAAATCTTAACCCGCGGTACCACTCAAATTGCACTTTCGTGCCGCTCAACGGACTCCAACAAGCCCTACGCTTTAACGCAGCGAATACGGAAGCTGTCTACTGACCATATGGTTTTCGGAGCCTCTGCTCGGAAGGGATAGCATTGAATTGTTCCGCTGACGGCTCGCACCATACGCCGCCTCTCTGAAAGCTTTGCAACTCCGCCTTCTTCGTCATAGCTTTTCTTGAATAAGATAATATCACCGCAAAACGGATTTGTCAATATTTTTTTATGTTAAAGTTCAAGTTTTTTGCAGGAATAGCCTGTAAGCTTATCGCTGACTGCATCGGGCTGATGTCCGCCGATATAAAGAGCGATTTCTCCGTCGGGGTCAACTCTTTCTCCGCCATCAGTAACAGCCTTGAGCCAGTAACGGTCAATTTCAAGCTCAACATTCTTCGATTCACCGGGTGCAAGTTCAACAGCCTTCACGCCGCAAAGCTGGAAATGAGGAGTAACCGTTCTGCTATCGGTAAACGAAGCATAAACCTGAACTCTTTCAAAGCCTGCTCTTTCTCCGATATTCTTGACATCAACGCTGATTTTAACAGACTTGTCATCTGCAGAAACAATTTTTTCATTCTCATATGCGTAGGTTGTGAACGAAAGACCATAGCCGAAGGGATAAAGAGCATCACCATCAATGTATCTGTATGTTCTGCCGAGCATTGAGTAATCCTCAAAGTCAGGAAGATTGTGGTCGCCCTTGTAGATTGTTACAGGAAGCTTACCGCCAGGATTTGCAATACCTGCAAGTATATTTGCAACAGCAAGACCGCCGAATGCGCCCGGATACCATGCATGGATAATTGCCTTTGCGTGATTTGTTACTTTTTCTCCAAGGTCAATTGCACTGCCGCACATAAGAACAACAACAACATTCTCGCAAACATCGCATACCGCTTCCGCAAGCTTCTGCTGGGTTGCGGGAAGATAAAGAGTTTTCTTATCGCCGCAAGCTGTGTAATCGTTGTCAAAACCGGTATCTTCGCCTTCGATTGAGCAGTCAAGGCCGAGAGCAAGAACGGTGATATCAGCCTCAGCGGCTGTTGCAATACCGTCACTTATCATATTCTGGAATCCGCCCCAGTGGCAGAGATATTCGTCGCAGTAGTTGGCACCCTTCTCAACGCTGATATCAGCATTTGTGAATACTCTGCGGATACCGTCGGCAACGGTTATGTACTCTGATGAATATGCATTATAGTTACCTTCAAGCGCCGTAACCGAAAGAGCGTTGGGGCCAACTATTGCAATTCTCTTTGATGTTTCCTTGTCGAGAGGAAGATATGAATTCTCGTTTTTGAGAAGAACGGGGCACTGCTCTGCAGCTCTGAGATTGAGTGCTCTGTGTTCCCTGCAGTCAAGCTTTGAGAAGGGAATATCCGAATAGGGTCTGGTTTCTTCAAATTCGCCGAGAAGATAACGGATCATAAAGAGTCTTTCAGCTGCAACGGTGATATCGTCCTCTGTGATAAGATCCTGCTCATATGCATCAATAAGAGCAGAATAGGTTTCACCGCAGTTGAGGTCACAGGTATTTTTGAGCGAAACCGCAGCGGCTTCAGCCTTTGTTTCTGTGAAATGATGCTCGGCATAGATGTCTCTGAGCGCACCACAGTCGGATACAACATATCCGTCGAAGCCCCATTTACCTCTGAGAACTTCTTTGAGAAGATATGAATGAGCGCAGCAGGGTTCGCCGTTTGTTCTGTTATATGCACCCATAACACCCGCAACGCCTGCTTCAACAGTCTTTTCAAATGCAGGAAGATATGTTTCATACATATCGTGAGGATTTGCGATTGCATCAAATCCGTGGCGTGTCTTTTCGGGGCCCGAATGAACAGCATAATGCTTTGAACAAGCGCAAGCCTTCATAAACTCACCGTCACCCTGGATACCTTTGATAAACGCAGAGCCAAGAGTTGCGGAGAGATAAGGATCTTCGCCGAATGTCTCCTGACCTCTACCCCATCTGGGGTCACGGAAAATGTTGATATTGGGAGCCCAGAAAGTAAGTCCCTTGAATATATCAAAGTCATTATATTTAACGTGCTGATTGTATTTGATTCTGCCTTCGGTTGAAATAACATCACCGATTGTTTCGATAAGCTCAGGATCAAAGGTTGCAGCCATAGCGATTGTGTGAGGAAATACGGTTGCGGTTCCGGAACGGGCAACACCGTGTGCGCCCTCGTTCCACCAGTTATATTCCTTGATGCCGAGTCTTTCAATCGCCGCAGCATTATATACAAGCTGAGAAATTTTCTCCTCAACGGTCATTTTTGCCACAAGTTCTTTTGCCTTGATTTTTGCTTCATTCTTTGTCATCGGAATTTCTCCTTAATTTTAGTCGGAAATTTTTGTTGCAAGAGTGTTACGGATTGCCTGCTGTCTGATTTCAGCCTTTTCTCTGTTTTCGCCCTTAACGGAGAAATAAAGCTTGAGCTTGGGTTCTGTGCCCGAAGGTCTTGCAGCAGCCCATGAGCCGTCCTTGAAATCGAAACGGAGCACGTTCTCCTTGGGAAGGCCGTCGATACCCTTTGAATAGTCAAGAAGTGTATCGAGGTCATCAAAGAGTTCTTCACCGCTTTCTCTCATAGCCTTCATTGCTGCCTGAATCTTTTCTGCACCTTCTTTGCCTTTGAGCACAAAGGTTTCAAGGCAGTCGAAGTAATATCCGTATTCGGCATAGATGCCATCAAGAGCATCGACAAGGGTTTTGCCGTTATTTTTATAGTAAGCCGCCATCTCTGCAATCAGCATTGATGATGAAACAGCATCCTTATCTCTTGCATGAGTACCGGCGAGATAGCCATAGCTTTCTTCGTAGCCGAAGAGGAAAGTATATTCTCCACTTTCTTCCCAGAGGCAGATTTTCTCACCGATATATTTGAATCCGGTAAGAGTCTGAACAGACTTTGCCCCGTGCTTTTCAGCAATCGCGGCACCGAGCCCGCTTGTAACAATAGTCTTTACAACAGCCGCATTTTCGGGCATTGCGTCTTTCTTGAATTTAAGCACATAGTCAACAAGAAGCGCACCCGTCTGATTACCTGTGAGAAGCTGATATGCACCGTTATGCTTTACGCCGACGCCTACTCTGTCGCAGTCGGGGTCTGTACCGATAACGATATCGGCATCCTCTGCCTCAGCCTGCTTGAGTGCAAGAGTAAGAGCGTCCTTTTCTTCAGGATTGGGTGAACGAACGGTTGAGAAATCTCCATCGGGCATTTCCTGCTCTTTTACAATTGAAACATTCATGCCTTCGAGAATTCTGCGAACGGGAACATTGCCCGTTCCGTGAAGAGGGGTATAAACTATTTTAAGTTCGGAGGGTTCATTATAAAGGCTCTGTGTTTTAACCTCTGCAAGGAACGCATCGAGAGTTTCTTCGCCGATATAAACAAGCTTACCCTCGCTCTGTGCTTCTTCAAGAGTTGCACAGGGAATATCTCTGATATCGGTAACGGCATTTACATAGGCAATAACTTTATCCGCATATTCGGGAACAAGCTGACAGCCCTTGTTGTCATATACCTTGTAGCCGTTATATTCCTTGGGATTGTGGCTTGCGGTGATAACGATACCCGCTGTGCAGTTGTGGTATCTTACTGCAAAAGAAAGCACAGGAGTGGGCATAAGAGTATCAAAAAGAAAAACCTTGATTCCCGCCTTACAAAGCACGCCTGCAGAAACCTCTGCAAAATACTGAGAATTGTTTCTTGAATCAAATGCAATCGCAACTGACTTTTCGCCATCAAAGCAAGCATTGAGATAATCGGCAAGTCCCTTTGTTGCTTTTGAAACGGTATACTTATTCATTCTGTTTGCGCCAGCGCCCATAACGCCGCGCAGACCGCCAGTACCGAATTCGAGGTCCTTATAGAATCTGTCCTCGAGCTCAGCCTTATCCGCAATGCTTTCAAGTTCATTTTTCGTTGCCTCATCAAATGTGAGCCAATATTCATATGTGTTCATTCAGGTCACTCCTTATTTTATTTCAACCCCAAGGGTTATAATTTCGTATGGTGAATATTCGATTTTATCAGTCTTGCCGATTTCATCTTCGATAAGATTGAGAAGAGTCATCTCCTCGGGAAGATTTATGACTCCCCTTGTACCGTTTTGCTCGCAAAGACGGATGACAATATATTTCCCGTTTTCGGAAAGCTTTACCGCCTGAAGCCAGAGAGGCGAGAAATCGGGAAGCGATGATTTGACATCCGCTTTTCTCAACGGCACATTGTATTCAAACGCCTTATTATTTATTTCTGCCGTAACAACATCGCCCGCGTGAGGGTAAATCATATAGCAGAAGTCGTGCTCACCCATATCCGAAGTCGGGTCGGGTCGGATTGTTGAGCGAAGAAGCGAAAGAGCCATCACCGAGCCTTCCGCCGAAACGCCGTATTTGCCCGAATTGATGAGCGCAACACCGCCACCCTGCTCCGCCATATCGCACCACTTATGGTGGCAGACCTCAAATCGAGCCTGCTGCCAGCTTGTGTTGCGGTGGGTTTCTCTGCGGATAATGCCGGCTGATGTGTCACACAAAAGCTCTCTCGTGAGCACGTTGCATCCGTATTCCGCTTTCACAAGCTTATGCTTTTCGTGCCAGTCAACGATATGCTCAACTTCGATTCCTCTTGACTGACGGAAAAGGCGGATTATCATCTTCCACTTGCTTTTATCCGTTGCAAAACTGACCGAAAATTCGGCACACTCACCGTTTGCAGAAATAAATTCAAGCTCTTTTTCGATGTTCAAATCACAAGGTCTGTCCTTATAATTCGGAAGAATATCCCATGCATCGTAGTTGCCGGGAGTATCGTGATACATCTTGAGCTTATTGAAATCACCCTTGACCCATTCACGGCAAAGGTCTTTATCTTTAAGAGATTTTATGCTACCGTCGGGAGAAAATTCAATTGAATAATACGGGGTTTCAACATTGTTACCGCTTACCGTTATCCAATCCGCGCCGGCATTTTTACGATCGATTTCGCCAACCGAAAGCGCATCAATATCAGGGATAGCAAAATATCCTTTCACGCCTTTTCTGACGGTATCGCCGTTTTCATCGGCAATGAAAGTCAGACTGTTACGCTTGAAATTGAGCGTATTGAAATAATTGTTTCCGCTTCCGATAATTTCGGCAAGCTCTTTTTCCATTTCCTCATAATCCGCCATTGCATCACGGTAAACGGGAGTTATATGGCTACCCGGGAGGATATCGTGAAACTGATTTATCATCAGCTTTTTATAGATATTTCTGATTTTTTCGGCGGGATATTGAGCGTTGTTTTTCATGCGCAGGACACTGAGCAACTCGGCATCCCTGAGCATAAATTCAAGGCGTCGGTTATAATCCTTGAGCTTTGATTTGGTGGTAAATGTACCTCTGTGCATTTCGAGGTAAAGCTCACCGTCCCAGACCGAAAGTGCTTCGTTGCCGTCGAAGTTCTTTGACAGGAATTCCTTTGCGGTGATATGCTCGGTTTCGGGTAATACGGAAAGCTTATCAAGTCTGTGCATCAGCTCAACCATTTCTTCGGTTGCGCCGCTGCCGCCGTCGCCGTAGCCAAACATCTGCATCGTCTGACCACCCTCATTTTTATCCTGATATGCATCCCAGTTTTCCTGAATCTGACTCGGCATATTCCACGAAATAAAGTGAGTCGGAGGAACACAGGCGTAAACATCCGTGCCGTCAATTCCTCTCCAGATGAAATTATTGTGGGGGAATCTGTTTGTATCGTTCCAGGTTGACATCTTGTTTGATACAAAATAGTCAACGCCGCTCTTTTTGAGAATCTGCGGAAGAATCCAGCTGTTGCCGAAAACATCGGGAAGCCAGCAGTTATTGACGGTCATTCCGAATTTTTCTCTGAAATAGCTTTGGCCGTAAAGGCACTGACGGATAAGACTTTCGCAAGCAGGAACATTGCAGTCGGGCTCAACATACATTGCACCGACGGGCTCAAACCGTCCTTCTGCAATTCTTTGTTTAAGCTCTTCAAAAATTTCGGGATAATACTTTTCTACCGTTTCATATGTGTACGCCTGGGTGTGCGCATATTTGAAATCGGGGTATTTATCCATAAGTCGGAGCTGGATAAGAACTGTTCGCAGATTCTTCTGAACCGCGTGGATTCTGCGCCAGTAATACGCAATATCGAGATGGGAATGAGCAATCAGAGCAACTCTGCCGCTTCCCTTATAGTCTTTGTTTGAGAAAATGTTTTTATCAATATACTCGGATGCCGCTCTCACATCATCGTCGCGCACATCGTCAAAATCAATAAGATTGAGCGCCGCATCGATTTCGCGGATAACAAGTGCAGAGAAATCCTCGTTGAACACCTCGCTGAGCGCCGCATCAAGAAGCATTTCGAGGTCATAGACAAGCGACTGCACCGCTTCGTTGACAACAGAAATATATCCGCCTTCAAAAATCTGTCTGCAGCCTCTTACGCTGAGGCTTTCGGGATTACGCTCGTCATCGGGCTTCGAGCGGTTATATCCCATTATTTCAAAATGAAATTTTCTTCCTTCAATATAGGGAGAGAGGTCAAGCCTTTCTCTGTTTGGGTCGATACCGCCGACATAAACGCCGTTGACCTTAACAATCATCTCTGCCGCAGTTTTGAGCGAGAAGCAGAATTTCCTGCCTTCGAGATGCGCCGGCAATTCATAATCGGCTTCAATAAACGCCGTGCCGTCCGGAGTAAAATACATATCACCTCTGTTAAGAGGTCTGAATTCACCGCCGTCATAGAATTCAAAATTCATTTCGGACACCTGACGGGCATCCTTGATTCTGAATGTTGTTATTTCGTTCTTTTCGCTGTAAATATGTCTTTTGAGCCAGCCGAAACGCAGATTAATCCATTCCTCCGGTCTCATACTTCGCCTTACTACTTTTATATGTGCCATACGGATTCACCTCACACATCCTGAAAATACGGCTTTTTTCGGATTCCGATAACCTTAACCTTTTCGCCTCTGTCTGCTTCAATCCGCTGTTCAATCCAGGAAAGGCAACGGTCAAGGATAAGACATTTCGAGCATTCGCCCTGCAATAGCACAGTCACCTCATCGCCTTCCTGACCGACAAATGTTATCTCGCCGCCGTCGCCCTGGAGTCTCGGACGTATGTAGCTGTTAATATATTCTTCCATAGAAGCTCCTCCGCATTATCATCATAGGATACCATTGTAATTATAACATCTCATTTTGTATATATCAATAAAATATTGGAAATTTTATAAAAATCCCTTTTAAATATATTTTATATATGATAATATTGGATTATAAAGATTTATGAGGTGAATTCAATGTTTGTTGTTACAAGCAATCAGATGTATCAGGCGGAATGCAACGCCGTAAACAGAGGCATTTCATTCTCTCAGTTAATGGAAAACGCAGGTGAAGCCTGTGCTAAAATAATAAGAAAACAATTTAACATAAGTCGCGAAAATAAAACGAATGCGCTTATCATCTGCGGCAAAGGCAAAAACGGCGGTGACGGATTCGTAATTGCGAGAAAACTTTGGGAGTACGGTGCAGATGTTACCGTTATGCTTGCTTGCGGAGACCCGAAAGCAGAGGATTCAATCGAAATGCTTTCACTTGTTGAAACTGCAGGCATAGATATTGTCCGCTACGACAGCAATCTCACCCTGCTCAAACGCCTTTTTGACAGAGCGGATATCATAGTCGAAGCGGTTTTCGGCACAGGTTTTTCAGGGTCGCTTGACCATTCTCTCAGCGTACTTGCACAGGCGGCAAACGCATCAAAAGCACCTGTTATTTCAATTGATGTGCCCGCAGGTGCAGACTGCGATAAAGCATCTGTTCAGGGAACGATTTTCAAAGCCGATATGACAATCGCGATTTCCTCCTACAAACCCATTCACATCGTAAAGCCCTGCAACAAGCTCTGCGGCAAAATTGTTGTTGCAGACATAGGAATAATCCCCGCAGACTACAAAAATCTCGATCCTGTCCCTTGCTTTACTCTCGGTCTTTCAGACATAAAGAATAAACTACCGAAAAGAAAAGCCGTTTCCAACAAAGGTACATACGGCCATGCTCTTTGCGTTTGCGGAAGCATGATGATGACAGGTGCAGCTTATCTTGCCGTTTACGGTGCACTCAGAAGCGGAGTCGGACTTGTTACAGCTGCATTCCCCAAAACAGCATATGCGGCTATTGCTCCGAAATTCACCGAGCCGCTTCTTCTTCCTCTCGAACCCAATTTTGACGGAACATTCAATTTTTCCGCAATGGCAGACATAATCGAAGCATCAAAAAGAACAAGCGCGGTTCTCATCGGATGCGGAATCGGATTCAACAAGGACACCACTCTGCTTGTTCAGAACTTGATAAAAGAAATAAAAGTTCCTATGATTATCGATGCAGACGGAATAAATGCGCTGAGCACAAATATAGATATATTGAAAGAAGCTCAAGCGCCGATTATCATCACTCCCCATCCGGGAGAAATGAGCCGTCTGTGCGGTAAAAGCATCGCGGAAATCATTTCAAATCCGGTTGAAACGGCACGGGAATTTGCGAAAAAAAACAATGTTACTGTTGTTCTTAAAACTGCAAACACCGTTGTTTGCTCACCGGGAGCAAACGGGATTTATCTCAACACAACCGGAAACTCCGGACTCGCAAAAGGCGGAAGCGGTGACCTGCTTGCAGGCATAATGATTTCGTTCCTTGCACAAGGTATTACCCCGTTTGATGCCGCGGTTTGCGCAGTATTTCTCCACGGACTTGCCGCCGATGCAGTTGCACAGAAAACTTCAATGAGAGGTATGCTTCCCACAGATGTACTCAATTATCTGCCCGAGCTTTTTTCAAACTTTGAATAACAGCAGGTGATTGATTGAAAAAAGCATTTTGCGTTTTCGCCGCATTGATTATGATTTTTGCGGCAGGATGTGAAAATCAGAATATCACCCAATCCAAAACTCCCCCGCCCATCCCCGAATCTTTTACGGCAAACCTGAAAATTGTTTACGGCGAATCAGTAATGACTGCCGCGTTCACGCAGAAATCTTTCGATGATTTCGGTCTGCAGATGATAACCCCTGAAATTCTGAGCCCGCTTTTCCTCGGTTATAAAGACGGAATCTGCACGGTTACATACGACGGACTGAAATTTGAAACCGACCTCAACCGTTTTCCGCAGGTAACATTCGGCTCTTTGCTGACCGAAAGCATTTCAAACATCAAAGATGGCGTTGATGTGCAGACAACATATTCCGACGGCATATGGACTTATAAAGGCACGGGCGAAAGAGGCGTGTTTGTTATCACACGCGACGCGCAAAGCGGAGCATGGATTGAACTTTCGGTAGAAGGTGCACAGCTTCATGTTGTATTTTCAGACTTCAAAACAAAGTAAAACTTGAACATAAAGGATGATTAAAATGATCTACTCCAAATGTTTCCCGGCATGGGGTCCCTACGGCAAAAAATATATGGGTCTTTCCCGGATTGCTGACCACGATTTCGCAAAAGGCGTCCGTTTCGACCTCACCGTCGCTCCCGGACTTTTCGGCGGTGATATAAGAGTGCCGAACGCAACTCTGCCATCGGGATGCCATCCGTGGCACTGCAGCAGCGATTATTCGCTCATCACTTACAGATACGACCTTGAATGCAAAGACAAAGTTTATGCCGAGGTTTCGTATGCAAAAATTGACGATGACAGCACGCTTATCAGAACACGCATTGTCAACAATTCCGATATAAATCAGAACTGCGTCATAAACTTTTTCGAGTCAATCGAATATCCTGCGCCGTCATACTGTGCACTTTCACTTCCCGAAAAATGCGCATACAAAGACGCGGTTGATTATGACAGATACTCATATACCGAAACACGCCCTTGGGATGAACAGAATGCAGACGGATTCAAGAAAGGTGAATTCGCCGATTCGCGTTTCGTCGGCGGTTTCGGTCTTGGCGACAGAGCCGGCAAATGGCATATGCCTCACAGATATCTTCCTCCCTTCGGCTGCAAAAAAGGCGACACCGTAACTCTGACAATCAAATCCGATTACGATTTTGAAAATGCAGTTCTTGCTGTAAGATACAGAACATCGGCAATCGAATATATTCAGGGTAAAATGGTTGGCGTTAATCTTGTTAACAGCACCGATACTGCATCATTCATAATGAACGGCACTGCACAGCTTGATTTTGAACCTGCCAACGACCCCACAATCAAATATTTTAACATCGGTAAGCTCGGAAAGGGTGACTTCGAAATCACTCTTGACGCTCTCGGCACAGGCGGTGCGGAATTCGACTTTTTCTGCATCTGCGAAAAAGAGGATGCGTCTGAAATCAAAGCTGTGATGACAGATTACGATTTCGTGCCCGAAATAAAAACCGAAAAATGTGCTGACATAGGATACTTAACCTCGTGCAAATTCAAGAATGTTGACGGCGAATTCATTCTCCGAACTTTCAATGATTTCACACGATTCCGTGAAATTGAAACAGGTGCACTTGAAGACTGCATGACCGCAAGGCTTTCGAATGCCGACCCGACTTTCGACGACCTTACAGAAAGCTTTACGGGTGCATTCTCCCGCAAGCACAGCGATGACGGTTTCTTCCGCAATACAATTATTCATACGATTTTTATAGATCCTCAAAGCGAGCATATTGAATATGCCGTTATTTCGAAGGGTGAAACCGAATACAAGTCAATCGAAGAATACGAAAAGATTTACGAATCCCGTTTTGCAGAGATTGAAAAGCTTGGCCTCAACAAAGACGGCAAAAAATATGAGCTGAGCAACGAAATTCTCCGTGCAACAGCAATGGTCAACACCGTTTATCCCATCTATAAACACGGCGAATATATTATTCACCACACTCCGGGCAAACGCTGGGACTGCCTTTACACCTGGGATTCAGGATTCATCGGACTCGGTATGATCGACTACTCAAAGCGATATGCACAGTACATCCTTGAAACCTATCTCAGCGAAGAAAACAACCCCGACTACGCTTTCCTTCACCACGGTTCACCCGTTCCGGTTCAGATGTATCTCTATCTTGAAATGCTCAAGAGAGAGAACGACAAATCAAAGCTCCTTGCTCTTTATCCGCAGCTTAAGCTTTACTATGATTTCCTTGCAGGCAAAGTCAGAGGCTCAACAACCGCAAAATTCAAAAGCGGTCTGACAACAACATATGATTATTTCTATTCCACAAGCGGAATGGACGATTACCCTGCACAGGTTGCAATGATGGACAGAAATATCCGTGACACAAGCGCACCCGTTATTTCAACATCTCAGGTTATCCGTTGCGGAAAGATTCTCCGCATGGTGGCTTCAAAGCTCGGAAAAACCGATGATGTTGCTACCTATTCGGCAGATATCGAAAGACTTACAAATGCGCTTACCGAACATTCCTGGGATAAGGACAGCGGTTACTTCAGTTATGTCCTTCATGACAAGGACTATAACCCCACCGGATTTATGCTTACAGAAGACGGTGAAAACCTCAACAAGGGTCTCGACGGAATATATCCGATTATTGCCGGCGCTTGCAACGAAGAACAGAAAAAGGCTATTCTCGGTCATCTGCAGAGTGAAAAAGAAATGCTCTGCCCCTACGGCATCAGCGCTGTTGATATGTCTGCAGGCTACTTTATGGTCAACGGATATTGGAACGGAAACGTCTGGTTCCCCCATCAGTGGTTCATCTGGAAAACAATGCTCGACCTCGGCGAAACAGAGTTTGCATATAAAATTGCACAGCTTGCGCTTGACATCTGGAAGAGAGAAGTTGATTATTCCTACTATACATTCGAAATGGTCAGCGTTGTTACCGGCAGAGGCGGATGGTTCCATAATTTCGGCGGTCTGTCAACACCGATAACAATGTGGGCAAACGCTTATTTCAAACCCGGAACACTCAACACAGGTCTTGACACCTGGGTTGATTCCGTTTATTTCTCTGATGAAAACAGAAAACTCGATGCAGAAATAACCCATTACGGCACAAGCAAAAAAATCACCGTCATTGCGACAATGAACGGCGACGAAAATAAGAATTATTCGGTTAAGCTCGACGGAAAAGATGTTGAATTCAACGAAAGATTCAAAGGAACTCTTGAAATTTCACTTTCGATTGAAGACAATGAAATTCATAAACTTACAATTGAATAAACATTAAAAAAGGAACGGCAAAGCCGTTCCTTTTTCTTACACAATGATATCTTCAAGAATCGCCTGCGCAAGTGCATATTTATCATCAGTGCCCAACTGCGAAAGCTTTTTGATAATCGGGCCGTAAAACTTCTGTTCAGTTTCCTCTGCCTTTGCAGCAAGTTCCTGTTTATAATCAATATACTTTATTTTCAGTTCATTGAGGAAGCTTTCTTTATCGTAAACATTCAGATCATTGACTCCCGTAAGCTCCGCAAGTTCTTCAAGCTGTTCAACGGCATCTGCGCCGAATTCAATGACCATCTCTCTGAAAACATCCTTTTCAAAATAGAAGCGTCTGCCCGAAAGATAGCCAAAAGCCTTTCGTGTGTCAAGATATCCCATACGCACGCGTCTGTCAAACAACTCATCGCTGAACTCGAATGCAGCACCAAGCTTTTCAACATCGTAAGGTCTTATATAAATCATCTCTGCACCAGAAAAGTCCAATCGGTGACCGAATCCCTTTCTGACGGAAATGTCAACAATAATAATCCTGTTATATCCGTTTTTGCGAAGCATTTCTATGGGAGCATTGTCGTAAACTCCGCCATCAAGATATCTTTCCTCTTCAGGCCCGATTTTACTGACCCCCGGAACTTTCGATGAAGCAAGAAGATAATCAACAAGTCTTCCATCTGGAATATCTTTCAGAAAGATTTCAAGAGGAGTGAATTCAGAAAGCAAAAATGTTACCATTCCGAAATCAATTTTTGATTTTCTGACCTTTTCTTCATCAATATATTCACGAAGAAATTCATCTGTCGGCGAAGCATCGATTCCACCGTTACGGATAACCTCTTTAAAAAGCACAGGTATATTTTTAAGGCTGAAAAGCTTATCGGGATCCTTAAGCTCCTGAGTTATGCTGACGCCCTTGTCAATTGATGCGCTTTCCCAGAATCCAACCGCTTCTTCAAAGCAATCTGATGCAATAAACGCACCGTTGATTGAGCCTATTGAAACGCCCGCAACTGCCGAAAACTCAATTCCGAGTTCGCGCATTGCTTTCCACGCGCCGAGCTGATATGCGCCCTTAGCGCCTCCGCCTGCAAGCACAAGTCCGTATTTTTTCATTTCACCAACTCCCAAGGTATTGTATAGTTATTTTACCATTATATTCCGGATGTGTAAACCGATGTTACAAAAAGTTCAAAAATTTGTTGACATTAGTTCATTAAAAATATATCATTTAAAATATAACAAACTCCCGAAAGGATGATTCTCGTGAAACTCCCCTACTGCGTTGAAAAAAGAATGGACGATTATTGCTCCGTTATTGAAAAATACAGTCCCAAGCTTGCAAAGCTTTACAGAAACTGCTATCCCAACACACTTGAAACCGCAACCGAATTCACGGATGACGGCTCTGTTTTCGTGCTCACAGGCGATATTCCCGCAATGTGGCTCAGAGATTCAACAGCAGAAGTTTCGCACTACATTCCCCTCGCAAAGGACAACGAAGATATACGCGATATCATAAAAGGCGTTATCAAAAGACAGAGAATGTATATTTCAATCGAGCCGTATGCAAATGCATATAAAAAAGAGCCGAACGACCATAAAGAATTCGACGACCACCCCGACAATCATCCGATAGTATGGGAAAGAAAATATGAGATTGATTCGCTCTGCTATCCTATCCGTCTTGCTTATCTTTACTGGAAAGCAACGGGTGATAATTCCGTGCTCGGTGAAGATTTCCTTGAAAGCTCAAAAATCACGGTCGATCTTTGGCAGACAGAGCAGCTCCATTTCGAGAAATCTCCCTACCGATTCACAAGAAACAACTGCCCTTATCAGGATACTCTCCACAACGATGGTATGGGCGAACCCGTAGACTATACGGGCATGACCTGGTCAGGTTTCAGACCGAGTGACGATGCGTGCAGATACGGATATCTTGTCGCTTCAAATATGTTTGCGGTTGTTGTTCTCGGTTATCTTGACGAGATGCTCAAATCCGCATACTCCGAAGAAAAAGAACTCATTGAAAAATGCAGAATTCTCAAAGCCGAAATCAAAAAAGGTATTGAAGAATATGCAATCGTAGAGCACGAAAATCACGGCAGAATCTACGCCTGCGAGGTAAACGGCAAGGGCGATTATTTCCTTTTCGACGATGCAAATGTGCCGAGCCTTCTTTCTGCCCCTTATCTCGGATTCTGTGCTTACGACGACGAAACTTATCTTCGCACAAGAAGTTTCATTCTCAGCAAGGATAATCCATATTATTACGAAGGTAAATTCGCAAAAGGCGTCGGCAGTCCGCACACGCCCGAAGGTTATATCTGGCACATCGCACTTTCAATGCAGGGTCTCACAAGCACCGATGCCGATGAAATCCGCGATATTCTCCGTATGCTCGAAACAACCGACGGCGGAACGGGGTATATGCACGAAGGCTTTGTCGCAAACAATCCCGACACATTCACAAGAAGCTGGTTCAGTTGGTCTTGCGCACTTTTTGCAGAGCTTGTTGAAAAAGCTGTTGATGAAAAAATAATTTAACTTTTTTTGAAAAAAGGCTTGAAAAAAACAAAACATTGTGGTATTATAATGTGCGTTCGATACGAGCGTACTATTATGGCCCGGTAGTTCAGTTGGTTAGAACGCCAGCCTGTCACGCTGGAGGTCGACGGTTCGAGCCCGTTCCGGGTCGCCATAATATTTTTGCTGCTATGGCTCAGGTGGTAGAGCGCATCCTTGGTAAGGATGAGGTCGGCGGTTCAAGTCCGCCTAGCAGCTCCAATCCCTTGAAACTTAAGGTTTCAAGGGTTTTTCTTATTTTTATGAAATTTGTCTGAACGCATCCTTTTTTACACTCTTTTATGAAAGGATGCGTTCTGTTTATGCGTTCAAAAATTGTATTTCGTGAACAAACCAACAAAACATTTAGTGAGGTCTTTGAGAACTTCATTATTTCTCAGACCGCAAGAGGAATTGCTGATATTACTATCAGGAATTACCGCCAACATTTACACAGTATTTCCAAACACTTGGATATAACAACACCCTTTGATAATATATCCAAAAGACACCTTGATGAAATGATTATGTCAATGAGGGCATCCGGTCTTGCACATAATTCTATTGCAACCTATGTCCGGATGCTTCATACCTTCTTTAATTGGTGCAACCGTGAAGGATTGACAAATCTTAACATAGCAAACATCAAGGAAAAAGAAACAGTCAAAGAGACTTATTCTGATGAAGAACTTGAACGGCTCTTAAAAAGACCGGGCAAACGAGCGGATTTCAGTGAATTCAGAAATTGGGTTATCATTAACTTTTTTATGAATTGCGGATGCCGTGCCGCAACTGTCCGCAACATTCAGAACCGTGATGTAGACCTGAAAGATAGACAGATTATTTTCAGACACAACAAAAACGGTAAGATTCAGGTTGTTCCCCTTTGTAGCAGAATGGTTATTATCCTGAATGAATATATGTCTATCCGCAAGGGCAAACCCGAAGATTTCCTGTTCTGTACGCAATACGGAGACAAGCTGACAGAAAGCGCATTGAGAACGGCAATTGTCAGATATAACCGCTCACGTGGTATTGAAAAAACAAGCCTGCACTTATTCCGGCACTCGTTTGCAAGAAAGTATTTGGTTGACTGCGGCGGCGATGCTTTTATGCTTCAAAGGCTCTTGGGACATAGCACTCTGAATATGACAAAACACTACTGTTCTATTTTTGATGCGGACATTGCAAAAAACTATGACCGTATTTCTCCGTTAGAACAGCTTAACAAGCCAAAAGAGACGATTAAACGTTGATTTGAACATCTCTGAACATCTTTCAAGAACTTTGAATATCCCGGAGCTTATTAGAGCATCTCTGAACATCTTAGAACTTATTTTAACAAAGCCATGAGGGCGAAGGAATTTTAACCTTCGCCCTCATCTTTATACATATCTGCAACACTTTTAATAAAATCTTTCATTTCCTCAATAACCGGCTGAGGACTTAAAATCTGCGCCCCTCTTCCAAAAGTTGAAACCCACGCCAAAAAAGGCGGACTTATCTCTATCAAAGGATTGATAATAAAATGTTTATCACCGTCAGGAATCATAATAACATCTTTGCCGAATTGGTCGATAACTGCATCCGCAAAACGGTTGATAAATCGAATCCTTACATTGTATTTGTCGCCGTGAAACATCTGAAACACCTTTGCTTCTCTGTGTGTCAGGTGTTCTGACTTGTATTCCTGTGCGCCCTCACGTTCTTCGGGAATAGGATTTGTTATTGCTTCCATGCGGTCAACTCTGAAACTGCGAAACCCCTCTTTTTCTGAGACATAAGCGTAAAGATAATAATTTCCATTATCCCAATGAAACGCCCACGGACTGACGATATATAACTCCCCTTTTTTGGAATACCTTTTTGGATTCTGCTTGTTGGGATTATAATGAAAATACCTGAATCCTATTTTCATATTGTTAGAAATAGCAAGGTGTATTTTGTCCGAATCTTTTACAACACCTTCATTTCTACTGCGGACACGGTTCGCAACATAAGCAGTTCTGTTCAGACTGTCTTTTGTATATACATCTGCAAACCCTTTGATTTTTGCGGTAATTGATTGCGCCTCTGATTGGGTGATAAATTTTGAAGATTGAATACTATCAACTATCAGTCTGAGTTCGTAAGGTTCAAACAAAGGCTTTGTAATATAATAACCTCTGTTTTTTGCACTGTATTCGATAGGTTCGTCAAAGTCAATTTGAAGTCTCAAAATATCATTATATATGGTTTTGGGTTTAGCATCAATTCCATTTGATGCTAAGTAAGCACAAATCTGTTTTGCGTTTTTTGCATTATCTTTATTTGTGTGCGCTCTAAGATAATCCCTTATGTAAAGGAGCTTAACACCCTGACCGGATGACCTTCCCTGTCCTTTTGCCATAATATCACCTTCTTGTGTCTGTTGACGATATTATAGCACAAAATTTTATGTTTTTAAACATATAACAAAATATAAAAATTTAATTGATTTATTTATACATGATATGTTAAAATGTTTATGTAAAAAATAAGGGGATTTTCACAATGACTGAAATAATAAAATTGTTAAATAGTATTTATAAGAGCTATGAATCTTTAGACGATATACTTAAATGGTCTAAAGAACATCCAGATTTAAAATTAGATAATTCTTGCAGATTAGATTTTACTTTATTTTTGACCTACTTATCAGGTATTAACAATTTATTTACTTTAAACCAAACCAATTATATAAAAGAAGTGCTAAATTGGGAAATTTCACCTCTGCAATTAAGAGAATTTTGGCAAAAGCATATTGAGACAACACAAAATACTCCGTTCACCTTGCAGATATCCGTTAAAGCAGATAACCTGCTTAAAGAAAAAGGATTGTTTGAATACTCTGCAGCAGAAACATATATTGGAATATGTGAAATATTAGGAAAAGATTATTTAACACGCACATCAGAATTTTCTGATAGAGAAGAAGCTAGTTTAAACAGGTATATTTCTAAACTTAAAAAATATGTATTAGATGAATCCACTGTAGATTTAACAGACATATCCACACCTATTAAGACCCAAGAAATTTATACAAAAAATGAAAATGTCGACGAAGAAGAGTATGTAGTAAAAGAAACTTTAGAAGAACTTTTAGATGAATTAAATTCTCTTATTGGATTAGAAAATATAAAAACCGATGTCAATTCAATTATTAATTTAATAAAAATAAGAAAACTGCGAACCGAACGAAGAATGAAGCAAACGCCGATGTCTTTACACTTGGTTTTCTCAGGAAATCCTGGAACAGGCAAAACAACAATCGCTCGTCTTCTCGCCAAAATTTATTATCGGTTAGGAGTTTTATCCAAGGGTCATTTAATTGAAGTTGACAGAGCAGGTCTTGTCGGTGGTTATGTAGGACAAACCGCAATAAAAGTTAAAGAAGTTGTGGATAAAGCTTTAGGCGGAATATTATTTGTTGATGAAGCATATTCACTCACAGTAAAAAGGCACGAAAGCGACTATGGATTCGAAGCGGTTGATACGCTTTTAAAAGCCATGGAAGATAACAGAGATGATTTTATTGTTATCGTTGCAGGATATCCTGAACTTATGGATGAGTTTTTAGATTCTAACCCAGGATTGCGTTCAAGATTTAATAAGCATTTTTACTTTAAAGACTATGAACCTGAAGAATTGGTGGAAATTTTCTCGAAAATGTGTAATCAGTCAGGATATGTCCCTACTGATGAATGTATGTATTGTATAAGTGCTTATTTTAAATATCACTACTTAAATCGCGACAAGAACTATGCCAATGCTCGTGATGTTCGTAATTTCTTTGAAATGGCTATTGTGAATCAAGCCAACAGATTGGCAAATGATAATAATATTACAGACGAAGAACTAATTCAATTAACTTTAGAAGATGTAAAATCAATAGCAATATAAAAAAAGCAGACATTTAACGATATTTGTTAAATGTCTGCTTTTTTATGTCAACTCTCCAAAAGAGAAAGATATTTATAAACCGTATTTCGGCTCAGAGCGCAAACTCTTGCGAACTCTGATAGATTCAGGTTGCCTGATTTGAACGCAGGATAATGCCTGTAAAACACTTGCGGAATCGCATCTGTTGTTGTGTGCGGTCGCCCGATTTTCGCCCCTTTCGCTTTGGCATTTGCCATTCCTGAACGCACTCTTTCACGGATGATTCTGAGTTCGAGTTCTGCAAACACTCCCGACATCTGAATGAACGCATTTGTCATGGGGTCAATCTGACCGTTTGAACAGTCAACCGTAATACTGCCTACAATTACGAGACGGAGCTTATTATCCTTTACGGTCTCAATTATTTCGCAAAGCTGCTTTGTGCTTCGGGCAAGTCTTGAAACTTCAAGGGTATATATTGAATCACCCTCTTTCGCCTGTGCCAAGAGCGATGAAAGCTCCTGCTTCACGGCACTGTCGCCGTGTTCGTATTCAAGGAATATCTCTGTTGCTCCTGCGGCTTTAAGCTCCCTGATTTGGCGGTCAATGTCCTGCTTGTTTTCGTTGGTACTGCATCGAGCATATCCGTAGTTCATGATTTATCTCCTTATCAATCAACAAAGGTGTTGTATGTGAATTTAGCTCCGAGCTTAAAGCCTGCAATAAAACTGTCTGCGTTGCTCACGCAAAGGAACTCTCCCGACTGTTTCAGATATTTGTCAAACAGTTCGCTTTCCGCATCGGTCAGGCTTGCAGCAAGCACTTCTTCTGTCTTTGCCAATGCGGCGAGCTTATTTCTGACCTCTGCTCTAAGCTCCGTTGTGATTTCCTGCGGCTCGATATTGCCGTAATAAAACTGTTCAATGAAATGCTGCATGATTTTATCCTTTCACCGCCCCACTGTTGCGTGGGGCGAATTGCGTTGTTTAGCAGATTGAGAAGCGGCGGCTTGAAACCTGCTTTGTGAACTCCTTATACATATCGCCGTGCATCTTCTTGAAAGATGTTGTATCGAATCTCTGTGAGAGAACCGATGTCCAACGGATGATGTAAGCTCCTGCTTCGAGTTCCTCTGTGTTCTGTTCAAGCATTTCAGCTTTGAGCATATCTCTGATTGCTTCAGCCTCAGCCTTTGCATCCTCGATGATTGTTTCCCACTCTGCGAGAGCCTCGATTTTCTTGATGATTTCGTTGTTTGACATGATTGATTTCTCCTTTATTGTGTTGTTTTGTTCTCTTGACTGTATCTATATTATAGCACTAATATTTAGTGCTGTCTATTGGTAAAATGCACTAATTCTCAGTGTTTTTATTGTGCAAATTTAGCACTTGATTTTAGTGCAATGATGTGATAGAATATCTACAATGGGAAAGGTGGTGCTAAAATATGGCATTGCGATACAAGGTTGATATTATGGATGAGCTTAAAAGAAAAGGCTATTCATCAACAAAAATCCGTGAAGAAAAACTTATCGGTCAATCATACCTTCAACAAATCAGACACGGCGAAATCGTTTCATGGAAAACGATTGACACTCTCTGCTCCCTCTTGGATTGTCAGGTCGGCGATTTGGTTGAGTATGTAAAATCTGATGAATGAGGGTGTATAATAAAACATCCGTTAATATGAACAGTTGACCGCCACTACCAAAAGGCATAAAACCGCCGAAAAATGCCCTGTTTTTGTTCAGACAATTCAAGACAGGATTTCGTGAACATGGGGGTATATTTCGGGAAAAATAATAATCATTTTCTCTTTTGCGAAAATGCATGGCTCACTCTCCGTCTGAATGTGATTTTTATTCTGAAACACGGTTGTGCTGACCGCAAACGATAGAATTATATTTTTTCATCGTCTGACGAACCAAAAGGAACACAAACGACAAAGCACGGCAAACCATGAAATTTAATAATTCAAAAAATCAAGCGAGAGACAATAACACGTCTCTCGCCCTTTTTATAACTACTTTAGGATTTCGTTTATCTTTACTTCCCGAACTTCAAACTGTTTCCAATTATCTTCTTTTGGAATCTGTGTATTGAGTACAGGATTGTATTTTCGTATGTATTCTCCCTCTTTGTTTCCTATCTCTGCAAGTTTATCAGCGTAAGTGCGGCTTTGCGCATAATACAAAACATCAAAATTTATATCATGTCCTCTGCGCCGTGCCTCTGCTAATACACAATATTTCTTTTCGGTTTCCTTTTGTATTCCTACATAGTGCTATGAAATACGCCGCAGCATATTACCGCTTTTTCCTATGTAGACAATTTTCTAATCTATCTTTATGCAGTAAATCCCTGCAAATTCATACTTTGCCGCAAGACCTTTATTTTTCAGCCAATTATACATATTATCTGCGTAGTCTGCCATTAAAACGTGAACTCCTGTTTTTTAACTGTCTCTTTAGGGGTTGGTCTTTTCTTCCCCTCTGCTTTTGGAACTTTAATTACTATTTCTTTAACTTGCGGCTTTTGGATTATTGCTTTTTCTTCATCACATAAAATATTTGTTTCAGTATTTGTTATATGTTCGTTATTATTTATTTCTATATCCTCACGCATTACAGTCTGTCCGTCAGAGAGTTCTTGTATGTTGTCTCTCGGACTTTCTTCAAAATTCAATACGGCATCTGACAACGATTTTTGTGTCTGCGCTACGGATTGCGGTATTTCATAAAACTCAAAGGTGTTGCCGTCAGAGGGAACTAAATACCCCTTGTCAACTAGTCTATGAAATTGGTCATGATATGTAGACCTTGCCATTCCTATTGCTTGCCGTACCGCAACAGGTGAAAGAGCAAGACTGTAGCCGTCAGCATTTGATGCAAGGTATAAATAAAGCATCAAAGCGTGCGCCCCTAAATCACGTGCGGCGGCTTGCCAATTCTCATTTTTTATACCGAGAAAATTTGATTTTGCAACTTCTCGGTTAATTTTAATAACTCTCTAATTGGGGAATGTATAGGGCATAATTATCTCCTTTTTCTCTTATTTTTTAATTGCCGAGATTTCTTAACATCTCATCTAATTGTTTGATTGCTTCATCATCAATTATAACGCTTACATGGGACACGACTTCTTGAATAATTTCTTCCTTGAGTTTTTCACGTTCTTGGCGGTCAAGAAGTGAATCTTTGAACATTTCCTTTTGATACTGATAACGCAACATAATATCTGCCGTGTTTCCCATTGCATCAAGCATTTTTTCAAACATACTTGACTATCTGCTCATTTCTAACGCTCCTTTCATTAAGTGTTTTTATAAGTTTTATCTTTAACTTACATATATATTATACAAAAATTTTTTGTTAAAATCAAAAAAGACCGGTTGCCGCAAACAAAAACACCGCTGAAACAGTTAAGTTCAGCGGCGGACTTGCTTTATTAAAATACATAGGGATTCCTCTCAGGCGACTTCACTAAGTTTAGCACATTCTTTATCTGCAAACTCTTTAGCACTTATAACTTCCGGTTCTTCGTAAAAATATTTTAAGGGGTTGGTTCTGAACTCAGGGAACTGAGCTATAAACCATTTGCGGACAAGCGTATACTTATTGACCTGAATTTCTCCTGCATAATCTTTGAGGAATGTGAACTCTGTCATATACTCATCACTTTTGGAAAGAGAGGACATAAATTTTTTCATTCTTTCAAACTTCAAGTTTTTAAATTGATTGCAGTGGAATGTTTCATTATTTTTATTTACATACTTGGTCGGAGTCTTATGAGTTCTTCTCTTAACAACAATTCCGGGAATTTCCGCAAGTGTTTTCCTGTAAAATGCAAATTCCTCTGATGCAAAATCCTGCATCTTATCCTCAAACGCTTTTGTAATTGTAAATGTGTTCTTAACAAAATCAATATAATACTTTTCCATTGTCTAATCTCCTTTCTTAATTATGCACTTTCTTTCTTTGATTTTGAAGCTGAATCAAAATCCACAACTGTAGCTTTTCTTGCAGTTTCAATTTCACTATTGGTTTTTGCTTCTCTGATTTTCTTAAGCTCCTTATTTACGTTGAACTCTTCGCCGTCTTTCTTATAAATACCGAGAAACCACTTCTTAATTGTAGAGAACTTGGTTTTATTCTTCTTGAACGCTTTAAGTTCAGGCATACGGTCAGGGTCATTGAGTGCAATATACTCTTCAACGAAAGAATAATTCAGACCTTCATAAGTTGTTTTCTTCTTTTCGGATTCTGTAATTACGAGCTTAAAACCATGATTGTTATTCATAAGAGTTGTCAGTTCTGTCTGTTCTGCCTCGTAGCCTCTTCCGGCACGGTTGAAAGCTCTTTCTGAACCTCTGATTTCCTGAGCGATGTAGTTGACTGTAAAGAATTTTGTTTTCATAGCATTTGTTCCTTTCCGTGAGGTTTAATATTTTTTATTTTGTATATTTGTTTTTAGTTGTTTTCCTCACTTGCTATGGCTTTATTATACAATAACTGATATCCAATATTGCAGACACCAACATATTAATTTCAACTTTTTTGAAATTTTTTCAAATTATTCTTTTGGTGTTGTTTTATGTTCAAAGATGCTTAAACTTATTAACAAATGAAAAAACATAAAAAAAGATGTTCAATTAAGTTAAAACATCTTGTTTCATGAACAAATACTGTGTTATACTACTCTTGGAAAAAGAATGCGTAAAGAAAAAAGCAAAGAAACCGTTTCTTTATTTGGAAGGCTTGGTTTTTAAGGGGTTAAGCTCAAACCGGTCTGTTTACAGACCGGGATATCCTTGGTAAGGATGAGGTCGGCGGTTCAATTCCGCCTAGCAGCTCCAAACCCTTGAAACCTAAGGTTTCAAGGGTTTTTTCTTTATTTACATGAAATTGAGCAGACCGCATCCCTGAATTGCAATTTTTCAGTAAGGGATGCGGTCTGATTATATAAAAAGCGAGTTGTATAATCGAAATTCACGAAAGCACTTGAAAACTCAGGATACTGTTGATATAATAAAAAAGTAATAGCGAATTAAAGCTCAGCATTTTTCGCACACACTTTTTTAAATTCTTGTAGACAAGGAGTGTATCCATGATTATCATTGGAATTATTTTAATTATCTTTTTTATTCAGGTATTTAAACTATTCAAAAAATCCAATTCGATGATAAATAACATTAAGAAGTTGGTAGATTCTGACCCTGCCTATGAAACAGAGCGAAGAGTAAGGGACAGAATTGAGAAGATTAAATTTGGTACCGTCGGTACATTTAAACACGAGCATAGTACCAAACAGTATTATGGCAAAAGCCATTACGACGAGTATTTGGAGCATAATCAGCAGAAATGTGTAGAGTTTCTGAAAGATGGTGCTTTAATGGTGTGTACTTACAACATAATTGACCCGCATGATAATTTCAATTATAGTCAGTCTTTATATGTTTACACGCATCGCGCTACATTTAGAAGGACAAAAGAAGATGCTGGTTATGAATTAAATGATATCTTTCCTTCAAAATATAAGTTTGGTATGGGAAACTACAGGCCTGCTACTGTAGTTAACAAAAAATCGAGTGTGGCAGGTTCTGCTTTGGCCGGAGGTGTTATTGCTGGTGCACCAGGAGCGATAGTTGGCGCCCTTCACGCAACTGAAAAGAACGCATCTGGTGGGACAGATAAGATTCATTTTTCTAACGATAAGGTATACTATACAGCATTAGATACACATCAAATTGACTGTATCTTTATTAGCAAAGATATATTAAAGCATTATGCTCCGCCACCAAGTGAGTATATATCTGTTGAAACTGATGATTATTGGATACTAAGACGTTATCTTAGTAGTTATAATGATTCCCAAAATGTTAAAGATTTACTGGCATATTTGAACGGAATTGTTGATGATGTTCTATTGCCAACAGCAAAAGAAAGTTAAAACTAACAGGGAGCGGATTTTCCGTTCCCTGTTGATTTTATAACCAATTTGTTTTATACTATATTTAATTCAGTGATGAGGTCTGAGAATATACTAATCAAGACTTCAATAACAAGAAAAAACTAAGAAACTCGTTATTTTCAGGGGTTTGTTGGGCGTTTGCTCCGACTAATAAGACCGTTTTACGGTCTTGTGTGCTTGGTAAGGATGAGGTCGGCGGTTCGAGTCCGCCTAGCAGCTCCAAAAAAGCACTTCCAATGGAAGTGCTTTTTTTAGTCAACGCAGTTCAAAGGAGAACGCAAATGATAATCCTCATTTCAGGTGCAACTCACACGGGTAAAACTCTTCTTGCACAAAAGCTTCTTGAAAAACATAAATTTCCCTATCTTTCGCTTGACCATCTCAAAATGGGGCTTATCCGCAGTGGGCAGACAACGCTCACGCCCGAAGATGATGACGAATTAACGCCCTATCTCTGGAATATCGTGAAAGAAATGATAAAGACAGCAATCGAAAACAAACAGAATCTCATCGTTGAAGGCTGCTACATCCCCTTTGACTGGCAAAAAGACTTTACTGCAGATTATCTCGGAGAAATCCGTTATATCTGCCTTGTGATGAGCGAGAATTATATAAACAGAAATTTTGACGATATTAAAAAAAATGCAAACGCAATCGAAGCAAGACTTTTCGAAGATTTGTCAAAAGATACTCTGCTTAACGATAACAAAAAAGTTCTTGAAATGTGTAAAAAATATTCTTTGAATTATGTTCTGATTGATAAAAAATATAATTTGGACTTTGATTTTTAAAAAGGTGAAAATATGAAATCCGAACTCAACATCATCGCTCATATCCGTACCGATTTTACATCGAAATTCGGCATTCCTCGCCAAAGCGGACTTGTTGACGAACTTGAAGCAATGATAATATTCGAACCCGAATACCGCAATCCTGATGCCCTCAGAGGTCTTGATGAATATAGTCATCTGTGGATTCTTTGGCAATTTTCAGAATGCATCGGTAAGGAGTGGAGTCCCACAGTGCGCCCCCCAAGACTTGGCGGCAATAAAAGAATGGGTGTTTTCGCAACACGCTCCCCTTTCAGACCTAATCCCATCGGTCTTTCTTGTGTAAAACTTCTCGGAATTGAAAAAACTGAAAAGCACGGCTTTGTTATCCGTGTTTCAGGTGCGGATTTACTCGACGGCACACCGATTTACGATATAAAGCCTTATCTCCCCTATGTTGATTCACACCCCGAAGCAAGCAACGGATTTGCTCTCGACGAAAAAGAAGGAAGTCTTGCCGTTGATTTTCCGGAAGAACTTTTAAACATCATTCCGACAGAAAAACAACCGGCACTCATCGCGGTGCTTGCACAAGATCCGAGACCGGGTTATCAGGATATCCCCGACAGAATCTACGGCATTGAATTCGCGGGGTTTGATGTAAGATTTACGGTTAAAAATAATATATTAACTGTGGTTGAAATAAAAAATATATAAAAAAATCCCCGAAACATTTTGTTTCGGGGATTCATCATTTTATAGCTTAGTTATTGTCCTTACCCTTGATTATATCGTTAATCATGATATAAAACTGGTCATCCTCAAAGCCTGTTTCAGCTGCCTTGGGAGCAGCGTTTGAAGTGTTTGAAACTTCATTGTTGCTGTTGTTATTGCTTGATGTGTTGAAATTGGGGATGCTGGGTGCGCCTGCGGGAGCAGCGGGTGCTGCAGGTGCTGCGGGAGGAGCAACAGGAGCTGCAGGAGCAACGGGTGCTGCTGCGGGAGCGCTCTGCTTAACTGCTGCGAGGAAAGGATTTGCGGGAGCTGCAGGTGTTGCAGGAACAACGGGTTCTTCCTTCTTTGAATCAAAACCGGTAGCGATAACGGTGATAACCATTTCATCATCAAGATCGGGATCAAATGCGATACCCCATGTGATGTTGGCTTCTTCGTGTGCCTTTTCGGTGATGATTTCTGCTGCATTTTCAACATCTTCAAGATCAACATCTTCTGATGCTGTAATGCTGATGATAACGCCCTTTGCGCCTGCAATTGATGTTTCAAGAAGAGGACTTGAAACAGCTGCGTTAGCTGCAGTTTCTGCCTTGTCCTTGCCCTTTGCTCTGCCAACGCCCATATGAGCATAGCCTGCATCCTTCATAACGCTTGTTACGTCAGCAAAGTCAAGGTTAATGAAACCGGGAACTTTAATAAGCTCTGAAATGCTCTTGACGCCCTGAAGAAGAACTTCGTCTGCCTCTGCAAATGCTTCAGCAATTGTCTTCTTTCTTTCGTCAAGTGCGCGAAGTCTGTCATTGGGAATAACGATAAGGCTGTCAACATGCTCTGCAAGCTTTGCAATGCCTTCCTGAGCCTGAACCATTCTTCTGCGGCCTTCAAACTTGAAGGGCTTTGTTACAACGCCGATGGTGAGGCATCCCATATCTTTTGCAACCTGAGCAATAACGGGAGCTGCGCCTGTGCCTGTGCCGCCGCCCATACCTGTTGTGATGAATACCATATCTGTGCCCTTAAGAGCATCAGCAATAGCATCTCTGCTTTCTTCAGCTGACTTTGCACCTACTTCAGGTCTGCCGCCTGCACCCTGACCGTGAGTTGACTTTTCGCCAATCTGGATCTTATGGGTAGCCTTGGAGTGAACAAGAACTTGCTTATCTGTGTTGACTGCGATAAATTCTGCACCGAGAACGCCCTGAGTAATCATACGGTTAACAGCGTTTCCGCCGCCACCGCCGACACCGATTACCTTTATCTGAACCGCACTCTCAAAATCATTATCAATTTCAAATGCCATTGGTTTAAACCCCCTGTGGAATTATTTTACCATATAAAATCAGTATTAAACAGAATTATATTACCATACATTTATAAAAAAAACAAGAACAAATTAAAAAAACCTCTTAAAATTACAAGTTTTTTTACAATTTAGATATAAAAAAACCGAAAATCCGCCAATTAAAGCAGATTTTCGGGTGCATTTTCAAGCAAATATTAATCTGTTTCGGAAGTACTCTCCTCTGTAGCGGTTTCATCAGTATTTTCGGGCTCTATTTCCTCCCATTCTCCACCGTTAAAAATCACTAATTCTTTTATATCTTCGGGATTGGAAGGATTGAAATACGCTTTCTTTGCAACAGTCAGATTGACTGTGCCCGATTGCGTGAGCGATATCTTATCTTCTTCCGAAATTACACGCTGACCGAGCGAAAGTTTTGCAGTAATTTCAGAGCTGTCACCGAGGTTTAGCACAATTCTGTTCTGATAAATAAGATGAATATTGCTGATAGTTGAAATATCAATAAGGTTGATATCCTTCATTCCGTTGTCCGAAATCGCTTTTGCAATTTCAAGGATGAGCGAAAGTGTGCGATCTCCCTGCTGAGTTCCATCATCCGTAATTTCAGCAGCAAAACCGAGGCATTCGCCTATATCTATTTTATTCGGAATTGCGCCCTTGATAACGGTTATCCCCTCGGGAATCCCCGCCGCATACTCAAGCACCTTGAGGTTTTTATCAAGCAACGCATATGTGCCGTTTGAAAGCTCAATGGCATAGGCTTTTTCGGTTGATTCAAGGCGGATAATTATGCCGCTCGGGAGTTTCTTTGTGATAACAACATTGTCGGTATAAGGCAATGTTTTTTCAATATTCTCACAAGCTTCATCAACATCTGCAAAAATCAGACTTTTGCCAAGCTGTATCCCGCTTGCCGCAATTATATCGTCGTTTGTATACGGTGCATGACCCTCAATGCTGAAAGTCTTTACTCTGAATGCCGCAAATGCAACAACAGGGCCGACTATAAGACTTATCGCAAGAAAAAATCCGACTGCAACAATGGCTATGCGAAAGTTCCTTTTTCTTTTAAGCTTTCTTCTTCTGATTTCTCTTTCTTCGGGCGTAAGCTGTCTGCCCCGACCCTGATTTGTTTCTCTGTCCATTTCCACTCCACCGTTTTAACTTAACACAAAATTCTTTTTATATCCGCACCAAGGCATGAAAAACTTTTCTCTATCTCTTCAAAGCCTCTGTCGATATGATATATGTTATCGATAACTGTTTTGCCTTCTGCGCCGAGAGCAGCAACCGCAAGAGCGCATCCCCCACGCAAATCACTCGCAGAAACCCTTGCTCCGCAAAGCTTTTCCACTCCGTCAATAACAGCAACGCATCCGTCCTCAACGCGGATATCTGCTCCCATTTTTATAAGCTCAGGTACATGACGGAACCGGTTTTCGAATATTTTCTCCGTTATTACACTCGTTCCGTTTGCCGTCGAGAGCGCCGCCATAATCAACGCCTGAGAATCCGTAGGAAATCCGGGATAAGGCATTGTGCGCAATGATTTTATTCTTGAAATTCTTTTTGGTGATTTGATATACAGTTCACCGTTTTCTGTGACAACTTTACAATCCGCAGCTTCAAAAGCGGAAATAATGTGCAGAAGATGTTCTTTTTCCGCTCCGCTTACTACAACGCTGCCGCCACTGCACGCCGCACACGCCATATAGGTTGAAGCAATAATTCTGTCGGGAATAACTGTATGTTCGCATTCTGTCAACCTTTGCATACCTGTTATTCTGACAACGCTTTGCCCCGCGCCGCTTATTTTTGCACCGCATTTAACAAGAAAATCAGCAAGATCCCATATTTCAGGCTCTCTTGCCGCATTGGTTATAACGGTTTCACCTTTTGAACGAAGAGCTGCAAGCATAATGTTTTCAGTTGCACCGACGCTCGGAAACGCAAGACTGATATGACAACCGATTGTTCCGTTTTTTGTATCACATTCAAGTATACCGCTGTTTTCCGATATACAAACGCCCATTTGTTTAAGCGAAGAAAGATGCAGGTCAATCGGACGCAGACCGATTTCGCATCCGCCCGGCGCACTCACCTTTGCAAAGCCGAATCTCGATATCAGCGCCCCGAGAAACACGATCGACGAACGCATCTCACGCATCATGTTTTCAGGAATCTCCGCACATGATGCCGCTGAGGAATCGACGATAACAGTATGCCCCTCCCGCTTGACTTTACAGCCTGTATGTTCAAGTATTTTTATCGCCGCGGAAACATCTGTCAGTTTCGGGCAGTTATGTATAACACTTGTTCCGTCCACAGCAAGAGCAGCCGCCAGAATGGGAAGCGCGCTGTTTTTCGAACCTTGGAGTTCAACCTTTCCGTCGATGGCTCTTCCGCCGTTAATAACCAATTTTTCCATAATCCCCGCTCCTTTGAACGCTGAAATCTCTGTTCCATACTATTCAAAAAACGCGGATGATGTGAATTTTTATTTCATTATTTCACAGAGGGTATCGTAAATTCTCTGTGTTGCATCAACAACAGCCATCTTCTTTGCGTTTGAGCCGATTTCTTCAAGCTTTGATTTGCTTGAAAGAAGAGCATTCACACGCTCTGTCAGCGAATCCGCAGTCAAATCCTTTTCTTCAAGGATTTCTGCCGCTCCGTTATCAACAAGAGCCATCGCATTGTGATACTGATGATTTTCCGTAACATAGGGCGACGGGATAAGTATTGAAGGCTTACCGAGCGCCTGAAGTTCACTCAGAGTACTTGCGCCCGAACGGCAAATAACGAGATCTGCTGCGGCAAGACATTTCGGAATGTCGATATACTCGACTATTCTGATATGAGGGTTGTCACTGAGACTGACACCTTTTTCTTCAAGATCAGCTTTGAACTGTTCAGCATTCTTTCCCGTTGCGTGAAGAAACACGCAATCTTTGTCCTTATATTTATTGACAATAAGACCAAATACAGCGTCATTTACAGGTTTTGCACCAAGGCTGCCGCCCATCGAAATAATAAGAGGTTTATTTCCAACTTCAAGCTCTGCCCTGGCAAAATCTCTGTCGCCTTTAAGAATATCACCCCTGATGGGCAAACCTGTTACAACACAAGGATTTTTCGGCTTCATATACTGCTCTGCCTGCTTTGCGGTGAGCATAACTCTGTCCACCTTGCCCGCAACAGCTTTGTTTGCAACGCCCGGATATGCGTTCTGTTCGTGAATCGCGGTAGGTATACCCATCTTTGCCGCAATTCTAAGAACAGGGCCGCTGACATAACCACCGTAGCCGATAACGAGATCGGGTTTGAAATCGTTGATTATCTTTTTTATCTGCGAAGATGAACGAAGAAGTCTTTTTACGGTGAGAATATTATGCTTTATTGCTTCACCCGAAAAGCTTCTCCAAAAACCGCTGATTTCGATTGTTTTAAGCTCATATCCAGCCTGAGGCACAAGTTTTGCTTCCATTTTATCAGCAGTGCCGACAAATGCAATTTCCGCACTCGGATGTTTCTCTTTTATATATCCCGCTGTGCCGAGAGCGGGGTTTATATGGCCGCCCGTACCACCTGCGGCAATAAGAATTTTTTTGTTATCAAACATTATTTCTTTTTCCTTTCGCTGTTTCTTGATATCGAAAGAATTATGCCCATTTCAACAAGAAGCATAACAAGTGACGTGCCGCCGTAGCTGAAGAACGGAAGGCTGATACCCGTGTTCGGTGCCGTAGCTGTAACAACGGCAATATTCAGCGCCGCCTGCAGACCGACCTGGAAGCTGATACCCATTGCAAGCATTGCTTCATATCTCGTTCTCGCTCTCAGACCGATAACAAATCCTCTTGCAACAAGAAGAATAAAAAGCGCAATTATGAGAATAGCACGAACAAATCCGAGTTCTTCACAGACAACCGCAAAAACGAAGTCATTCTGCGGCTCGGGGAGATACATATGCTTCTGCTTTGAATTACCGAATCCGAGCCCGAAAAGTCCACCCGAACCGATCGCATAAAGCGACTGCAAACTCTGCCAGCCCGAACCTCTTGTTTCGGCGGCAGTAAGCTCTTCTCCCGTCAGAAGCTTGAGCCATATACGGATTCTTTCGCTGGCGTAGCCTTTAAGAATATCATCCGCATTCGCAACAAACCATATCACAAGTGCTGCAACACCGACTATTCCGAGCGCATAAAAAGCCCAGTGGATTCTGACACCGCCGAAATAAATCGTCGCAACGCCGATGCCGAGAATGAGAATTGTACCCGAAACATGGTTTTCCTTATACACAAGAAAACAAACAACACCGACAAACAATAAATAAGGTGCGATCATCCACCAATGCTTCTCAACGAGCTTGTGATGACGCTCCATACTGAACGCAAGGAACATAACAATTGCAAGTTTTGCAATTTCCGACGGTTGGAACGAACCGACCACAGGAATATAAAGCCATCTTTTGAACTCTTCTTTTCCCGGAATTTCATACGGAAAAGCAAGAACGGCAAGAAGCAACAGTAACGATATAAGCATTATCGCACCCGATGCATCTCTGAAAACCGATGGATTTATAAATGAAACCGCAATCATCAGCGTTATGCCGATAGCGGCAAAAAGAAGCTGGTTTTTTACATAATAGTAGGGGTCATTTTTAACCGTCGAGCTCGAGTCGTACCACGCATTGATATAGCTTGCAGAGAACATCATTACTATTCCGATTGCAAGAAGCGCAATAACAAGCGTAAGAAAAGTTATGTCAAGAGGTCCCGTTGCAAAACAGTCTCTCAGTTTTTTCTTTCCCGTAAACAAATCACGGATTGTATAAAAAATCCCGAAATATCCCAATATTTCTTTTTTCAAGCTTTATTCTCACTCCTCTGAATTATTTAAATATATCCGCCATAATACATAACGGCAACCGCCGCCGCTCCTCCGAGAACATTAACAGCAGAAAACACCATTGTAATTTTTTTTTCACTCCAGCCACACATCTCAAAATGATGGTGGATCGGTGCCATCTTAAAGATTCTTTTACCGCCCGTCACACGATAATAAACAATCTGAAGCACATCAGAGAGTCCTTCAATAACATAAACTATTCCCACAAGCAGAAGAATAACGGGACAACCGATTGCATAGCAAAGGGCAACAACCATACCACCCAGGAACATCGAACCGGTATCGCCCATAAATACCTTTGCCGGATTTTTATTCCAGAGAACAAATCCGAAGCACGCACCCGCAAGCGCGGCAGAAGCCATCGAAAAGCCGAAAAGGCCTTTGAGCGCCGCAATAACGCCGACAGAAACCGCCGTAGTCAGAGTAACACTTCCACACAATCCGTCAATTCCGTCGGTAAAATTAACCGCATTCACCGTTGCGTAAATAACAAAAACACCGAATATCCAATGAAAAAAACCGATATCAAGAGTCCCGATAAACGGAACAAACATATGGGGTGCACCCTGCATCCCCATATAAAGGCTTGTTAAATATGCAATGCATACAAGAAGCTGTAAAAGTGTTTTTTGTTTTATTGTAAGACCGAGATTCTGATGTTTTACAACCTTGATATAATCGTCAACAAAACCGATAAAACCGAAGCCG
This sequence comes from Acutalibacteraceae bacterium, assembly GCA_045647065.1. Taxonomy (GTDB): domain Bacteria; phylum Bacillota; class Clostridia; order Oscillospirales; family Acutalibacteraceae; genus CAG-177. The sequence goes on along the minus strand of JAZRLY010000005.1, from coordinate 66,885 downwards.
AGTGCCATAAGCACTCCGCTCCAGAGCTTTGTGTACATTTCCGACGGCACAAGACTGCCCGAAGCGGTAATATCTCCGCCCATAATTTTATCCGTAATAACCGTAAGCAGAATTGCGGCAACTGTTCCGACAATAAACATCAGTCCACCCATTGTCGGTGTACCCTGCTTGGTGCTGTGCCATTTCGGACCGATATCAAGAATGGTCTGACCGAATTTCAGTTTCCGCAGCCACGGAATCATAACAAATCCGAGCACTCCCGTTATCACAAGACCTGCAATGCCTGCAGTCAGAATTGCCGCCGCGGTACTCATATTCGTCGCATACCTTCCTTATTCAAGAGTTTCATAAACAGAATAAATAACGTCCTCAAGCTTCATGCCTCTGCTTGCCTTGAACAAAACAGCATCTCCCTCTTTGAGAAAAGCAGAAAGCTCTTTTGAAAGTTCAGCCTTATCATTGAAGCTTCTGACATCGGCAACACCGCCGTCCTTTGCACCCTTTGCGGTTTCAAGACTGCGTTCACCGTAAGTAAAGACCGAATCAATTTTATTTTCTGCAGCTTTTTTTCCCACTCCGTAATGAGCATCACGGCTCACATCACCGAGTTCAAGCATATCACCGATAACGGCAACTGTTCTTTTTGCATTCATTCCGGCAAGCACAGCAAGTGCCGCTGCCTGCGAATCAGGACTTGCATTATAGCAATCTTCGATAAATGTTATGCCGCACTTTTTATTGATTCTCTGACGCATACCCGCGGGAACATAGCCTTTCAAAGCGTCCAAACCATCCTGAACGCTTATTCCGAACTGCATTCCTGCCGCAACAGCTGCCAGAGCATTGTAAACGTTATGACGGCCCGGGAAGGGCAGGCTCACCCTGCCCGAACCGTTTGCGGAACCGACCGACATCTCGGTTTCGCTTTCTTTGGAGGTAATATCGAATGCCTTAAAAAATGAATTAACATTTTCAACTCCGTAATAAATTACGGGGTGTGTTCCCGCATCAGCAGTGACAAGCATATCATCGTCGCCGTTGAGAATAACGGGAGCATCTGCTTTCATTCCGTGAAGGATTTCAAGCTTTGCCTTGAGAATTCCTTCTCTCGAACCGAGTTTTTCAATATGAGATACACCAATATTGCTGATTATCGCAACATCAGGTCTGACCGCTTTGGTCATCCTTGAAATCTCATCAAAGCCGCTCATTCCCATTTCGATAACTGCGGCTTCGTGTGTTTCATCAAGTCTGAAAAGTGTCAGAGGAACACCAATCTCGTTATTGAGATTCCCCTCATTTTTGAGGGTGTTATATTTTGAGGACATAACCGCGTGGGTCATTTCCTTTGTTGTTGTTTTACCGACACTTCCCGTAATTCCGATAACGGGAATGTTGAATTTGCTTCTGTAATGACCCGCAAGGTCAAGAAGTGCAAGGCGGGTGTTTTCAACAACAATCTGGCTATCACCGAGTCCGCAGTCTTTTTCGCATATAACAGCTTTCGCACCGTTTTCAACTGCCTTTACAGCGAAATCGTGACCATCAAAATTCTCGCATTTTATTGCTATAAAAAAGACATCCGGGGGTTATTTTTCTTGTATCGGTGCAAATGCTGTCATAAGCGCCTTCAAGAACGCTTGACAAACCGACCGCCTGCGCCGTTTCTTTAAATGTCATCGGAATCATTTCTTATCTCCGGCCTTTTCTGAAAGTATTTCAGCAACAACCTCACGCTCATCAAAGTGGATTTTGCCGCTTTCAAGAATCTGATAGGTTTCCTGTCCTTTACCTGCAAGGATAACGATATCCCCCGCCTTTGCGGTTTCAAGAGCCTTTTTGATTGCGCTCTTTCTGTCACTGTCAACGATAACCTTGGAATTGTGTTTGCCAATGCCTGCCGTGATATCTTCGATTATCGACTCAGGGTCTTCGCTTCTGGGGTTATCGGAAGTGACAACCGCAACATCCGAAAGCTTTGTTGCAATTTCGCCCATGATAGGTCGCTTGGTTTTATCCCTGTCACCGCCGCAGCCGAAAACAGTAATAACTCTACCCTCTGTTATTTCGCGGACACAGTTGAGAACGTTTTCAAGACCGTCGGGTGTATGTGCGTAGTCAATAATAACCGTATAGGGAGTTTCCGTGGGAACAACTTCCATTCTGCCCGGAATACCAATGCATTCCGCAAGAGCATCAAGCACAGCTTTGAAATCCATGCCGAGTTCAACAAGGCAAACAGCCGCACTCATTGAGTTATAAACCGAGAATTTACCGGGTACGCGGAATTTGACTCTGCCGATGTTGGAATTGCTTACAAGCTCGTATTTCACGCCTGAAGCATCGTTTCTTATATTCTTTGCGGAATAGTCGCAGTTGTTGTTTTCAACAGAGCAGGTAAGCGCTTTGCAGTTTGTGCCTTCAAGCATTTCCCATGCCGCTTCGTCATCAATATTAAGAATTGCAATATCAGAATTCTCAAAAAGCATACGCTTTGCCGCTTTGTAGTTTTCGAATGAACCGTGATAATCAAGATGGTCCTGCGTAAGGTTTGTGAAAATCGCGGCATCAAAATGAACGCCGTCAACTCTTCTCTGGTCAAGCGCCTGAGAAGAAACCTCCATAACACAGTATTCGCATCCGTAATCAACCATCTCCGCATAAAGGCCGAAAAGGTCGTAGCAATCGGGAGTTGTGAGCACTGCAGGATATTCCTTGTCGCCTACGATATTCTTAACCGTACCGAGAAGTCCTGTTTTATAGCCGAGTTTATCGAGCACCGATTTGATGATAAAACAAGACGTAGTTTTTCCGTTTGTGCCCGTAACACCGATTATCTTAAGATTCCTTTCGGGATGTCCGAAAAACGCAGCACAGATTTTTGCGTATGCGCTTCGGGTGTTCTCAACAAGAATCTGGTTTTTAAGACCCATATCCTTCTGAACAACAACCGCCGCAGCACCCTTTTCAAGCGCTTCTGCCGCCTTTGTGTGTCCGTCAAAGCGTCTGCCTTCGATGCAAACAAAGATGCATCCCTCGCAGATTTTTGCGGAATTATCGGTTATCAATGTAACCTCTCTGTTTTCGAAGTTCCCGGTTATACCGAGATCCTTCAAAATAATATCAAGAACCATCTTTTATCCTCCGTTTTAAAACGCAAAAATCATCCTGCATAATCATCGACACCGACATTGGATTTGAAATAAACCGTTATCGTTTTGCCGTATTCTACGTCTTCTCCGGGTTCAATGCTCTGGTCATAAGAAATAAGTTCACCTGCATTAAGAGCATTACCCGAAATTTTAATGTTAAGCCCTGCTGAGAGAGCATATTTATTCGCCTGAGAAACTGTCATCTGTCTGAGATCGGGAACTTCAACGGTAACCCTTTCCGCATCCTTTTCCGTGTAAAGAACGATAACACCGTTCTGCGGCATTGCCTGATTATAAGCAGGCATCTGGCTGAGCACGATTTCTCCGTTACCCACCACTTTAACCTCAAAGCCTTCACTTGAAAGCATTGACTTTGCATCGCTTACCGAACTGCCGACAATATTAGGAGCATTGGTGTCAAGAAGCTGAAGTTCCTTTTCGTTATACTGACGTTCAACACCCATATATTCAAGAGTCTTTTCAACGACCTGCGCCGCAACGGGTGTACAAATCTGACCGCCGTTAATCTGTCCTACGGGTTCGTCGACCAGAATAAGAACTGCAATTTCGGGGTCATCGGCAGGTGCGAAGCAACCAAACGATGCAACATATTCGCCTTTTTTACCGAGTTTCTGGGATGTACCGGTTTTACCGGCAACTCTGTAGCCTGCTACATAAGCATTTTTACCAGTACCAGTTGTTACAACAGCTTCCATCATATCGGCAACCGTTGCAGCGGTCTGTTCGGAAACAACCTGGCGTCTTATGACGGGCTGTGTCTGACTTATAACATTACCATTTTCATCGAGCTGTTTGTCAACAACATACGGAGTCATCAGCTTTCCGCCATTGGCGATTGCGCTGATTGCCGTTACCATTTGAATCGGTGTAACCTGGAATGACTGACCGAAGGATGAACTCGAAAGTTCAACTATACCCATACTGTCGAGTGAATGATAGTTAACGCCGGAAACAGGCATATTCTCCGCAGGAAGGTCAATTCCCGTTCTTTCGGTAAATCCGAATGCCTCAAAATATTCAAAGAATTTTTCTTTTCCGAGTTTCTGACCAACTGTTATAAACAGAGGGTTGCAGGAATTCATAAGACCCTGCTTAAGATCCTGAGTACCGTGGCCGTCTCTCTTGTGGCATTTTATCGTTCTGTCTGACACCTGAATTTTACCTGAACAGCTGTAAGACATATCGGAAGAAACAGCATTTTCTTCAAGCGCTGCCGCTGCAGTGACTATTTTGAAAACCGAACCCGGTTCATAAGTATCACTGACGATAAAATTTCTCCATCTCGAATAAAGAAGGTTATTGCGCGCCGCACTTCTTTCGGTTTCATCGGGATATACTTCTTCGAGCTCTTTTTTCTCATCGTCCGTAAGACTCTGGGGATTGTTAAGGTCAAAATTCTGAAGAGATGCCATTGCAAGGATTGCACCAGAATTAACATCCATAACAACACCGTGAGCACCGACACCCTTTGAATCAACATAAACCTGCTCAAGAGCATCTTCAAGATAACGCTGAATAACCTCATCGATGGTAAGAACAAGACTTGTTCCCTGAACTGCATCGTAAACGGTTTCAAACTCCTGGCTCATGACATCGCTCTTACCGTTCTGAGCAGTTATGATTCTGCCGGGTGTACCGGTCAGTATGGTATCATATTCAAGCTCTACGCCGAGCCTTCCGATATCATCCGCACCGGTAAAGCCGAGAACACACGAAGCAAGATTGCTGTAAGGATAGTAACGCTTGACATCGGGGTCTATTCCAAGTGCCGAACTGTAATAAATTCTCTTTTGCACATTTTCAAGACTGCCGTCGCTGTTCTCCTCAAGCACGCTGTATGCATAATACTGATTAAGCAACTCGGCAAGCTTCTCTTTTTCTTCAAATTCAACCTGACGCTTGATAACAAGATAGGCATATTTATTTTTATCAGCCTTTTCTTTTATATCCTCAAGTTCCACTCCGGTTATTTCCGAAAGCTTTCTGCAAAGATCGTTTTTGAAATTTTCATCTTCAATTCTGTTCGGTCTTATATATATTTTCCAGACGGATGCACTTTTAGCAAGCACCGTACCGTTTGCATCGTAAATTATTCCTCTTTCGGCAGAGATTTCCGTATCGTGAAGCTGATTTTCTTCTGCCTGAAGCTTATAACTCTCGCTGTCTATAAGCTGAATTTTTGCAAGATTGAAAGTTGTCACAAGAAACACAAGCAACAACAAAGCAAATATAAAACGCGCGCGATTATACATTTTTCTCTTCGGCGTCGTTTTCTTTTTGGATTTAAATATATCAAAAATATTCAAAACTTTTTCTCCCTCCGGATACAAAAACAGTCAGATTCTGTCTAAAAAAAGATACCGCCCCAAAAATCAGCGTGCAAAAACCTGATTCCCGATGAAACATACACCGAAAACACTTTCAACTCGCTGAAATTGAGACAGCCTTGACTATAACTTTTTAAATATGTATATGCAGCCTTTAGCCGTGCATATGCAGACAAAATAAGATTAAAGCCGTCAACCGTCTGCATTGGCTTTATCTTCAACCGCTCTTCCGTGAGCCATAACCACTTTGTCGCCATCCCTGTTTTCAAAGTAGTGTATCTGGTAACGTTCGAGCTTATGCATTCCCAGAACCGAAACTGCATATGCATCAACCTTTTCGATTGATGCGGATGAGTTAAGCTGCATAACAAGTCTCGTATTTTCGCTGCGAGCTTCACTCATTTTTGCTTCAAACTCCGCCTTTTCGTTTTCAATAAGAACAAGATTAATTTTCGAAAACAGAACCGCTCCAAAAAGCAGCATAAGCGTTGTAGAAACAACAAAAAGCTTCAGCGCACGAAGTACGGAAGAAACAGATTCTCTTCGTACCTGAACAGGTGTTTTTGTCTTCGCGGGCTGAGGTGCAGGTTCTTTTTCGATCTGCGGTGCCGCTGACGAACGGATAACGGGCATATCAAAGAGCGAAAGGTCATAAGCCTCGCTGCGATTAAAATCGTTCATGTTTCTTCCTCCTTCCTTATTAATGTAATGTAAGCAACAATGTCAGTGTCATCCGAAACACTTTGGTGTTATTTGTAAATTCAGAGTTTTTCCGCCGTGCGAAGTCTTGCACTGCGGCTTCTCGTGTTATCAGCAAGTTCTTTGGCACTCGGAGCAACCGCCTTAAGGACTTTTGCTTTAGGTGCATTACCGCAAACACATACAGGGAAATTTTTCGGGCAGGTGCATCCTTTTGAAAGATTTGCAAACCTGTGCTTGACCGTTTTGTCCTCAAGTGAATGGAAGGTGATAATACTCACTCTTCCTCCCGGCTTCAGACATTCAAACATATCATCAACCGCATCTCCGAGTCCGTCAAGCTCGCCGTTAACATAAATACGGATAGCCTGGAAAGTTCTTCGTGCAGGATGTCCGTCACGCTTCGCCGCGGCGGGCATCGCTGACTTGATTATGTCGGAAAGTTCGAACGTCGTTTCAATAGGTTTCTCGCCTCTTGCCCTGACGATAGCCCTTGAAATCGACGGGGCGAATTTCTCTTCGCCGTATTCAAAAATGATTCTCTGCAGTTCACTTTGAGAAAGCGTGTTAACAGCCTGAGCGGCGCTCAACCCTTCAAGACTCATCCGCATATCAAGAGGTGCATTATGATGGAATGAGAACCCCCTTGAAGGTTCGTCAAGCTGGTGTGAGCTGACTCCAAGGTCGGCAAGTATACCGTCAACCTCACTCACGCCCAGAGAATCGAGAATGGACCTGATATTAAAGAAATTATCGTGAACAACCGTTACGCATCCGAATGGTAAAAGCCTTTCTTTAAGCGTTTCAATTGCCTGCGGGTCTCTGTCAATTGAAATAAGCCGTCCACCATCAAGGCGTTTTGCTATTTCACTCGAATGACCGCCGCCACCCGAAGTACAATCAACATAGATTCCGTCAGGTTTTATGTTGAGCGAATCAATTGTTTCATTGAAAAGCACCGGAACATGGTGAAATTCGTTAGGCTTAACGTTCATTACGTCCTCCTAGGTGCGCTGTAATTGATACCGCTGAAGAAATCGTCATCGTCGTCATCATCGGAATTGAAAGCGTTCCAGTTTTCAGCGTTCCAGATTTCAACCCTGTCCATCATTCCGACGAAATAAGCTTCATCGGTCAGAAAAGCATAAGCCTTAAATTCGTCTTTGATGGAAATTCTGCCGGATTTATCAATCGTGACTTTTTCAACTCTGTCCGCGAGACGTCTCTGAGCTTTTGCTCGCTTAATCGGATCATCGAACGAGTAGATGAATGCATAGCTGAAATCCTCCCAGCTCTGCTCAGTAAACAGCAACAAGCAAGGCTCTTTGTGAACGGACTTCATAAGGATTGCAGTTTCACCAATTTCTTTTCTGAAGCAAGTAGGAAGCGCTATTCTGTTGACCTGATCAAATCTTCTTGACTCTTTTCCAGCCAAAAGCAATGACATTTCCTTACCTCCTTCTTTCCGATTTTTTCCTGGAGTCTGCATTTTCTCCCAAACTCACCCTAACGTCCCCTTAATTATAATACTAACCCCTTATAATTGCAAGCATTTTTTTCGTTTTTTTCAAAAAAATTTTAAAGTCAATTCACTCTTGTATCAGCAATCAAACCGACCCACAATATATAGCTTCTCACCGCAAAAAAAAGCCTACCGATTGCAGCTCTGCAACCGGTAATTCCTGTTTTATGAAGTTAGAATCAGCATATCCTCGGGACTTATATCCGGCTGCAATGCACAGTTTATTGCCAAAGATGTCAGCTTTGCGGCTCTTTCAATCATCAGATCAACCTCTCTGGGTGTCACCATCATATTCTCCGACTTATCGGAAATTTCATCTTTTGCAATTTCACCTGTCAAATCAAGAATCAACGTTGTGGCATCAACAACAGTTGGCACACCGATCGAAACAACCGGTACTCCGACTGTTTTCTCGTTTATTTCAAGTCTCGCATTCCCCACTCCTGACCCGGGTACAATGCCTGTGTCACACATCTGGATTGTTGTCCCCAGTCTGCCAACATCACGTGCCGCGAGAGCATCAACCGTAATAACAGCATCAGGCTTCACCGTTTCAACAATGCCTTTTATCACTTCTCCCGCTTCCGCACCCGTTTCACCGAGCACGCCAGTTGAAAATGCGCTTACACACCGTAAATCTCCGAATCCCGTTTCTTTCAGAAGTTCTCCCGTAATATGGCGCGTTGCAAAAATCATCGATGCACACTTGGGGCCAAGTGCGTCCGGAGTTATTTTTGAATTCCCTAAACCCGCAACCAGAATGCTCCCCTTCTCCGGAATCATCCTTTTTATCTCATCGGTTACACAGTAAAGACTTTCATCGATAAACTGTGCATGCTTAGCAAACGGAACAACCTCAACCGTAACATACCTGCCTATAGGTTTGCCGACTGTTTTTGAACCACACTCATCTAAAACATCGATACGAGTAACCTTTGCACCACCAGAATCAAAACTCTCAATCTTTATTCCATCAAGGTCCTTTTCGTTCAAGCTTTCGCATCTCTCAAGTGCCAAATCGGTTCTGAAATTCATATTTTAATTTACCTCTTGATTTTTCTTAAAAAATTTAGTATTATTAATTGCAAATTTTTTTAGTAAAGTTCAAACATTTTTCAAAAAAAACTTGCATTTACCAAAAAAATGTGTTATCATAATCACCTGTATGAAGAAGGAGGTGTCGTTATGCCCAATATTAAGTCAGCAAAGAAGAGAGTTCTTGTTAACAAAACCAGAGCTGCAAGAAACAAATCACGCAACACAGCTCTCAAAACAGCTATCAAAAAGGCTCACGCAGCCGTTGAAGCAAATGCTCCTGAAGCAAACGCCCTTGTCAGAGAAGCAATCAAGAAGGTTGATCAGGCAGCTGCAAAGGGTCTTATCCACAAGAACAATGCTGCTCACAAGAAGTCAGCTCTCGCACAGCTTATCAAATAAGTTTGCGCAAAAAAGTAAAAACGCAGAAAATGACCGTGGTTGTAAATTTTTTATGACCGCGGTTATTAAATTATTGACAACCGTAAACAATTAAGATATAATTAATTCAAATAAAATTTCTCTCGGGAGGTTAATGAAAATGAAGAAGGCTCTTAAAGTTATCGGAATTATCGTCGCTATTGCCGGCGCTGCTGCTGCAATTTATTTCGCAGTTAAAAAGTATCTCGACAAGAAAAACGCAGTTGCAGACTGTGAAGAAAACTACGTATCCTGCTCCTGCTGTGAAGAAGCATAAACAAAAAACATTTTCCCTTGCTTTTGCGGCAAGGGATTTTCTTTTGCAATTTCTAAGATTTTATTAAATTCTTCCTGCGTTTGTTGACAAAACTAATTTTTCTATTAATATAATATTGTACGGACAGATTACTTTTCTTTCGGTTTCGCTATAAACGAAGCGATTATACCGCAAAGGACTGCCGCAGTAACTCCCCCTGACGCTGCAGTCAGTGCACCTGTCAGGATTCCCCTCACCCCTTGGTCAGCAATTGCTTTTTCAATCCCTTTCGCCATAAGGAAACCAAAGCCTGTGAGAGGAACGGTTGCTCCCGCACCGGCCCACTCGACCAGTGGCTCGTAAACGCCAATTGCGGTCAGTACCACTCCTGCAACAACAAATGCTACCAATATTCTTCCCGGAGTCAGTTTCGTTAAATCAATCAGAATTTGCCCGACCAGGCAAATCAGTCCGCCTACAGCAAACGCTTTGAGTAAATCAATTATAATTTCCATATTCACCGTTCCTTTTTAGTTATTATTGATTTACCGGCGGTATATATTCCTGATTTTCATAATTTACTATTGACAAAACAAATTTTATTCAATAATATTTATATTGTTTGAATTCGAAGAAATAAACATATTTTAAAGGAGATTAAGAAATGGTATTCGAAAAACTCAAAAAAATCATCAGTGAACAGCTCGAAGTAGACCAGAGCATTATTTCAGAAGGTTCATCAATCACAGGTGAGCTTGGCGCAGACAGCCTTGACCTTGTTGACCTTGCAATGTCAATCGAAGACGAATTTGACATTGAGCTTTCTGACGATGCACTTGATAAAATCAAAACAGTCGGCGATCTCGTTGCTTACATCGAGGACAGAATCTGATTTTGAAATCCGCAACAAATGTTGCGGATTTTTTTGTTTTATGCTACAATATTTCTCGGTGGTGATATTATGATTATAAAAAATGCAACAATATATAATTCTGAATTTGAACCCGTCAAATCTGATATTGAATTTGACAACGGAATTATAAAATCACTTGAAATCAACGACAAAGATGGTCTTGATTTTTCCGGATGTGTTGTTCTTCCCGGATTCATCGATATTCATATTCACGGATGTAATCTTGCCGATGCAACCGACGGTGAGCCTGACTCCGCTGCAAATATGAGCAAATGGCTTGCACAAAACGGCATAACATCCTTCTGCCCGACAACTATGACGCTTCCTGCAGAAACTCTCAAGAAGTGCTTCGGATACATCGCCGATACAATGGGCAAAGAGGAGGGCGCATATATCCACGGCATCAACATGGAAGGTCCCTTCATCGCTCCCGAAAAGAAAGGCGCGCAAGACGGCGCTCACATCATCAATCCCGATTTCGAGCTTTTCAGCAAATTGAACTCAATTTGTCCCGTTAAGCTTGTTGACATTGCACCCGAAAGAGAGGGTGCAAAGGAATTCACAGAAAAGGCGTCTGAAATTTGCTCTGTTTCTGCCGCACACACTACCGCCGACTATGCAAAAGCCAAAGATTCGTTCGGATGGGGAATTACACATGCAACCCATCTCTACAATGCGATGAACGGACTTGGCTCAAGAGAACCCGGAATGGTCGGTGCCGTTCTTGACAGCGAGAATATTTTCGCAGAGCTTATTTGCGACGGAATTCATATTTCTCCCGCCACCCTGAGGATAACATTCAAAGCACTTGGAGAAGACAGAACTGTTGTTATCAGCGACGCAACGATGTCTGCCGGACTTGAAGAAGGTGAATATCTGCTGGGCGGACAGAAAATCTACAAAACCGATGCGGCCCGCCTTGCCGACGGCACTCTTGCCGGCAGCAGTACTAATCTTTTTGAAGAATTTCAGAATCTGCTTAAATTCGGAATTCCGCTGAAACAAGCAATCAAATCTCTTACAATCAACCCTGCCAGAGCGATAAATGTTGACAACAAATGCGGAAGCATCGCCATCGGAAAAAGCGCAGACCTGCTGATTCTTTCAGAGGATTTTTCTGAAATAAAAGCTGTTTTTGTAAAGGGTATCAGAAGGGTTTAAATCAGATTTGAAAGTATTCCTGCAAGCCTAATTTATATGTAATAAAATATATTATATATAAGCATGAATATATACAGTAAAGAGAAAAAGCTTTACAGCGAAACGCTGTAAAGCTTTTTTACTTGCGAGTGTGAATAACTCGGTGGAAAAAGTGGAAAACTCGGCGGTTTTTTGCTAATTTAGAAATATATGCGTAAAGTTATCCACTTTACAAGTTGTTTTATTCTGAATTAGCATTATTTTTATACAGTATATACAGTATAACCATGTGAATAACTTTTGCAAGATTCCAATTTTCGACTTTCATTTTTTAATAAATTGTAAACATGTAGCAAAATAAAAATCCGGTTCATAAACGAACAGGCAGATATTTTTTTGACTGTCTGTTTACTTTTTATACCTATCATATAATGCCGAAAACCGCCCCCTCGTCTCATCGAGGGGGCGGTTGAGATTTGAGTTTTATCTGATTTCAGTCAACAGATTAAACATTTTCTTCTCTATGTTCAACCTGTGAAATCTTATCCTTTTCATCTACAATACCGTCGCTGTTTGTATCAGCATAGGTGTAGTGATTCTGGATAGCAAGGATATCTGATGCGTCAACAACGTTATCGTGGTTAGCGTCAGCTGCAACAAACATGTAGTGATCCATATCAGCTTCTGTGTTCTTGCCGTTTGCAATTACATACTGGATGTAAGCTGCGTCAGAACCGTCGATACGAGTATCACCGTTAAGGTCGCCGTAAACAACTGCATAGTATCTGAATCTCTCAAGAGTTCTGATACGGCCTGAGAAGTAAGCGCCTGTACCGTTACCACGGCTTGAGGGGCTGAAGTTAACTTCATTACCGATTGATGAGTCAAGAGTCATACCTGCGATGGTAAGTGAACCATTATCATCTACCATTACGTCTTTCATACCGGTACCTTCTGCAAGACCAAATATGTGACCAACAAGACGGTTGTTGATGTTTGAAACAGCTATTGTATCAACTGTACCTGCGTTCTCTGTGGGAAGAACAGAAGGAATTGTGTTAAATACAAGGCTCTGGATAGCTTCGTTAAGCAAAGCTGCCTGTTTGTCAACTCTATCCTGGCTTTCACAGTCGATTGTTGAGTCTGATCTGAGGAGATTTGAATCATTAAGAACTTCTGTAAGAGCATCAAGACCGCTTGCATAACCGAGAACAGGATCGTTCTTGTTAGGATCGTTAACAATTTCTTCTGCCATTGCAATGTAATTGTCAAGCTGAGTCCAGTCAGCAAAGCCTGTGAAGATAACAAGCTTTCTGATTGCATCGAGGATGCCCTGGTAAGCCGCTGTTATCATTGACTGAGTTATTTCGTTTGCAGAAGCAGCACTGGAAACAACCTTCTGTCTGAGTGAGTAAGCATAGTCATATGCTTCCTGGAGATATCCGAATGAGCTAGCTGTAAATACCTTTGTTACTTCGGGAACACCGTTTACGAGCTGGCCTGTGTACTTGTAGTTACGGCCTGCATCGAACAGGTAATAATTATTCTTTGCATAGTCAAGAGCCCAGTCAAGAATGATAAGGTCGCCTGAGTTCTGCATGGGAATTGAACGAGCTGATTCAGCCTGCTCATATCTGTAAGAAACAATATCAATCTGATTGTAGAGTGATCTTCTGTTCTGGTAGAGAGCTGTAATATAGTCTACATAGCAATTGTAGAAGTCAACATATGCCTTCTGGTAATCACTCTTATCCTGCATTGTTCTCAGGTTCATAATGGAAACAAGAGTTGAATCTGAGGGAAGAGGAGGAGTTGAGCCAAGGCCGATGTTGGGAGTTGAAATCTTGAATGAACTGTCGATAAGTTTGAACGCCTTACGGTAAATTGTGTAGCCACCTGTAGGATTGCCTTCTTCATCAAGAGTCGGCTCATATCTGAAATCATTAGCAGCCAACCAGCTAACAATCTGATTTCCCTGAGCTTCAGTAAGAGTTTCCCACTGAATGTTACCGTTATAAGCATTGTCTACATTACGAGTGATATCGAACTGGACAGCGCCTGTGCCAAGGAGAGGATAAAGAGCAAGTCTGATAACTGACTCTGCATCTTCTTCTGAAAGTGCTACATCGTGTCTTTCATCTTCTGCATATTCAAGTGCAAGAGCAATCTGCTCATAGTTGGATGCATTGAACATGTTCATTGATTCGGTGCTGATTGTTGCACCTGTAACATCATCAAAGAACGGGAAATTCGAAGTTGATGTTGTGTAGAAGGGATACATTGCACCGGGCATACCGGGTTCGCCGTCAACGGGAACACCGTGATCTGTTACATTGCCATCAGCATCAGTTGTTTCTGCAACATAGTCACCGTCAGTATCATTCATAACTGACTTACCGTCGCCGTTTTCGTCCCAAATGTCGTTAGATCTGAGCTGTGTCTTGATAGAGAACATGAGCCATTCGCCGTATGCGTTGGGAAGATCATTTTCTGCGAATGATCTGTAGCTGCCAGCATAATCCTGAGCAGCTTCAAGAGCCTTATCAGCGTTGGTGTAGAAATATTCTTTACCGGAGAAATCTTCGGGTGCAAAAGTCTGATATTCGTTACCATACTCTACCATATCACTTCTTGCCGATCTGGGATAGAATGATGAATAAGCAAAGTCGGTATACTGATAATATTCCTGACCGTAAGGAACTGCATCATCTATAACAGTTGTTCTGGTGAATGCGCTGGTCTTATAGTCTTCGCGCCAGTAAACATCATATGATTCGATAACAGGATTGCCTTCTTCGTCAACATTTGTTTTGCTCTCAACTGCAACATAATATGCATTCTTAAGAAGATCAAGGTCGCTCTTTGCAGATGCGCTGTCGGGATAATTTGCAATAATTGTATCGTTGCTGAGCTTGATGCTGTAGGTACCGTCGTCATTTCTTACTGTGGTTGCCTTGCCGTCACAAGCCGCTTCAGCATCCGCTTCATTATCGAGTGACTTGAAGAGAGTTGCATTGATATGATCTGTGAACTTCTCGGTGTAAGCCTCGAGGTCCGCAACCTTATAATGTGCGATTCCGTTTCTTCCGAGGTAATCTTCATCATAGGGTCTTTCGTAGTCTGATGAGAAGATAAGAGGAAGAATTGTTGCGAGAAGAGGTCTCTTGAACTGGTTGATTCTTATAAGAAGATTGTATACAAGCTGGGGAAGTGCTGCGCCTGCACCCGAACAGTCAAGAAGAGCGTCAAGAGTTTTGATTGAGGGTGCTGTGTAAGTTGCGCTTGAATAAGGTCTGCGGTCGATTGAAAGGAGAAGAGTATGGTCATTAACGATAAGAGCAAGAACTCTGTCGATTACTCTGATGAGAACTTCGATAACGGGGAGGTTAAGCTCACCGGAGGAATCCATATTAACCGAAAGAAGATTGAGGATACCCTGAAGGTTGAACTCGCAGAGGTTTCCGAGAAGCCAGTCAAGCACGAACTGCTGTGAACCGTGGATATCGGGAAGCCATGATGTGGGAAGGAGCTTGAAGATGGTGTTATCTAACAGAGTGTAGATTGCATCATATGCTGCGTTATTGTCATCTTCATACTTGGTGTCTCTGCTTGCGAAGTTGTCATAGGTCTGAGCAAGGTAGCTGTTAACAGCATCCATGAACACACCCTTTTCAAGAGTCTCGGTCTTTTCGCCCGTGTAGTAGTAGGGAGCAAGAACACCGTTTGAGTTGAGCTGACCTGTGAACATGGGAAGATAGTTTGTGAAGCCCCAAACAAGGAATTCACCTGCGAACTTCTCAAGCGAAGTATCTGTATCGAGTTTTTCCTGGTCAGAAAGGTCGAGCTGAGTATTCATGTAAGCTGCAAGATATGAACAACCGATATCGAGAGCAGCCTGAGGAACAGTAACAGTCTTTGTATAGCTACCGGCAGGATCTTTGATTGTGATAGACTTGTCAATAGTATAGGGAATGGGAGTGATATTAACGCCGTTTGAATCGTAAATATCGCCGCCTTCTCTTGCTGTCATCTGAGTGTGATATGCATCAAGACGTGCAAAGTAGTTGTTTTCGGGAAGAAGGGGTGATGCAAGTGATGCAAGACCGTAAGCAAGAACTGAAGGAATTGTATCTGCCCATTCAGGCCAGTAACAACCGGGGATCATATCGTCAAGAAGCATCTTGATAAGGCAGGCAAATACCTGATCAGTGCTGATGACATAATACTGTCTGATCATTGTGGGGTTTCTATAGTTAGCTGCGCTGGGATCTGTTGTGTTAACTACTGAGCCGCCATCAAAATAGCAGTAAATGCTGGGAGTCTTTGTGCCGTCTGCATTTTCTATGTATGTATCAACATAAATGAGTTCTTCGTAATCATATGTGAGATAGAGAGAATCGATAGCACTTTCATCTGCACCATTAACGATATCCATATCTGCATTATATGCCCAGTATTCGTTGAGTTCGTCTGCTGTGTAGATAAGAGTTGAATCACCGAACACACCGAGACCGGGAAGAAGGTTAATAGCAAGACGAGCGATGTCGTTAAGAAGTGACATGAAGTTATCCTGAATGTGGATACCCTGATAGTCAATCTTGATAAGAGCATCGAGACCGCCGTCATCAAGGAACCACTTAACAAGAGCGTTGATCTGTCCGACGGGAGTATCTGAATCGGGATAGTTTGCGTAGTCAAGATCGGGAGCGCCGTTTGCAACAAGGAGGTCTTCAACCGCACCGATGATAAGGTTATACATCATATCTTCCTTGATTGCGGGATCACCCATAGGATACTGCTCGGTGATTTCAACGCCGACAAGGTCAACGATGAGCTCTGAAAGCATGGGAGTGAGCATACCGCCGAGAAGAGCCTGAAGAACATTTGAAACGAGCTGATAGAAGCTCATTGTGTTGTTTTCAAGTGCACCATCGAGGTCGCGGTCTGACTGAATAGCAGTTGCGCCGAGGTCAGCGCCGCCAGGCTGGTCTGCAAGACCGGGAAGGAGAGGCTCTACGCCATCACCGAGCATTGAGAAACCGCCGCCGGTAACTGTAGCATCTGTACCCTTAATAAGAGCCCAGTCAACAATTTTCTGAAGCATATCGTCAACAGTTGTCATTGTTTCAACTTCAGGTGTTGAGGGATCATCCCAGTTAACTCCGTCGTTAAGCTGATCGGATTCCGAGTTGATGAGCTTTGAATAGAGAAGGTCCTTGAGAGCGCCGCCGATATTTGAAAGTGAAGCGTTGGGGCCAAGGAAATCTGTGAGAAGGTCGCCGAGCAAACCTTCAAGAAGTGAACCGACGTTGAATTCACCGCCGAGGATATCTCGGAGGATGGGGCCGAGGCCATTAGCAACGATGGTTACAAGATGCTCAAGAACGAGCATATCATCATTGTTGGATCTGAGATAGTTAAGTGAAACAACATTGTGAAGTCTTGCAAGACCTTTTTCCTTGTCGGGAAGGTCGCCGAGAAGACCGAGAACGTTAGCAAGACCAACAAGGTTCTGGTTTGCAACCCAGTCGCCGAGACCATAGAGGGTTCTGATGGCGTTGTCGACAGATGTGAGCATAATTGCGCCTTCACCATCGGGGTCTACAACACCGGCATCTTCAAGGAAGTCGTCCATGTTAAGCATCATGTTCGATGTGAAGATGTTGATACCGATGTCGACCATGTCGTTAAGGTCGTCACAGGTGATGTAGATGTTGGCATCCTTAAGAAGCTTATCAAGCATATCAAGGATGTAGCCGGCTGCCTGACCGTAAGACAGGTAGTAACCGTTAACATTGGTAATGCTGGGAGTGTGGTAGTCGTTGTTTTCGGCAATGTATGCATATGACGGGAGATAAGCCGCTGTCATAATCATAACCGCTGCCAAAAGGACTGCCAGAAGTCGTTTTGCCTTTTTCATATTTGCACCTCCATAAAAAATCCCGTAAGTAAACTTACGGCAGAACCCTTGCAAGGAGTTCTATGGACAGGCATTAAATAAAAATGCCTTAATTTACGTTATTTACTTTATAAAGGAGTTGTTGCACACTCCGTGTATTTTTTTAAACATTTTGTAAATAAATTATGAATTTTCTGTGAACTCGGCGTTCTTTTGTGTAAATTTTACAAACAAAAAGTTTTTCGTTTGTTAACAATAAACAAACAAAAAGTTGAAAGCAAGCAAACAGCAACTTTCAACTTTTTGAAGTATCAATACCAAGATTTTTACTTTTTAAATCAATTTCCAAAACGCAAAATTGCACACTTTGGGTTTATTTTGTGTTTTTTTACAGATTGATCAACGCATACAAATCGTCGATCAAAGGCACATTTGCCCTCTTCAGGCGGGAGATATGCTCATGACCGCTTGTCAGCAAAACACAGTCTGCACCGAGCTCTTTTGCCATATCCGCATCGTGTTCAAGGTCACCGACAACAAGAATTCTGCCGCATTTTCCGTCGGTTTTTTCAAGGTAATCCTTGGCTCTGTCTATCTTGGACCCTGCGTAAAAATCCGCAGAACCAAGCACCGCATCGAAGCATTCGCCGAGACCGTATTTTGCAATATTCGCAACCAGCTGATCGTTATTTGACGACGAAACAACCGCCTGTTTAATCCCGCACGAACAAAAATACTCTATCGCTTCACACGCACCGTCTGTCAATCCGCAATCGGTAAGATGCCTCAGATAGCCTTCATTATATTGTTTTATAATAACAGAATAGTCTTCTTTTTCCATATCGAAAACACGATCATAGAATTTACGAATGGGAACTCCTATGCATTCTTTATAAAAATCTGAATCGATATGCGGCATACCGCGCAAATCAAGCATATCATTGACACTCGAAAGTGATGCAGAAAGGTCATTGAGAAGCGTACCGTTCCAGTCCCATATAACATGTGTGTACTTCGGCATTTTTTCACCTCTGTTGCATATATTAAAAGGATATTGTATAATAAAAATATAATAATAGTAATGGTGATATTATGAATACATTTGATAGAATTTACTCCGTTGTCAGAAAAATCCCGAAAGGAAAAGTTGCCTCTTACGGCACCATAGCCGCAATGGCGGGCAATCCGAGATGGTCGAGAGTTGTCGGCTATGCATTGCACGTCAATCCCCAGCCCGGAAAGATTCCGTGCCACCGTGTTGTAACGCGAAACGGCGAGGTCTCCAAGGCGTTTGCATTTGGCGGAGAGAATATGCAAAAAATCCTTCTGAGCGAGGAAGGTGTTGAGTTTCTTTCCGACGGAAGAGTTGATATGAACAAATACGGATGGCTCGGATTTACTGAATCGGAGCAGGAGTAATCAAGCCATCATCGGCAATCAGAACACCCTGAGGTTCATAGCTTTCCACTCTGTCAAAAAGAGCTCGGCTGTCAGCACCCGTGAGAAGTCTTGTTTCACAGTTCTGCTGTTTGAGAGGCATAATTCTGATACCCATATCCCCTTCTCTGCCTATTTCAAGAGTTATCACGCAGGAATCAAGATTTTTGCTGTTGAACCAGAAATTACCCACGCTATAAACAATCGGTACATTCTTATAGAATTCCATTCCCTGCAAGCAATGAGTGTGACCGCCGATTACGGCATCAACACCCGCATCAACAAACTCGCGGGCAAGAGTTTTCTGCTGATCATCAAGAACGGTTGTATTTTCTGTACCCCAATGCACATAAGCAACAAGGATGTCGCACTCGGCATCCGCTTTTTTTATTGTATCAATGAATGCGGCACTGTCGTAAATGCCCATAATTCCGTGGTTTTCGGCAGTTGCAACGGGATTAAAAGATGTTGTTTTCTCTGCGCAGCTTGCAGCAACGAGACCCACCTTAACACCGTTGACAACAAAATAATACGGTTTTGCGGCTTCATCAAGGTTTGAACCGGCGCCGACAAAAGGCATTTCGGCCTTTTTCAGATTATCGATTGTGTCGAAAAATCCGACCTCACCGTAGTCGTAAATATGATTATTCGCAAGCGAAACGATATCTGCACCCAAATCCCTGAAAAGCTGAATTTTATCGGGTTCAACCTGAAAAGTCCAGGTCTTTCCTGGCAATGGTTCACCGCGTTCACCGATGGTGAATTCATTGTTTATCATAAAAACATCACAGGTGCTAAGATAGTCAACAACAGATTTATCAATGCAGTTGAGCACCCCGCCCATCTCATTCGCGTGAACCATCGGTCTGAAATCCTTGTCAAAAAGAATATCTCCGACAAAGGCTACACTGAATGAA
The DNA here is from genome assembly GCA_045647065.1 of Acutalibacteraceae bacterium. Lineage (GTDB taxonomy): Bacteria > Bacillota > Clostridia > Oscillospirales > Acutalibacteraceae > CAG-177. Next base: position 47,147 of record JAZRLY010000005.1, on the reverse strand, counting down.
TCTCTGCCGTTGTTGCCGCAATCCTTGATATTATCGGCAGTATAGTTACCCAAAAGAATGTCTTTGGTGACATAATATGAATGTCCCGTCACGCAAAGCCAGGTTTTTTCGGTATATGTACCCGAATCAACGGCAGAAACAAGGCGCTGGGCAACATCCTCACCTATGCTTTCAAGATATTCAGCGGTAACAGGCAAACCTGACGCCACAGAAAGCTTTGATGCTGCAGAAATGTAGTCGAAGCCCGCCTGGGTTGTTGCAACGGGTATTGCATCCTGATTAACAACAACCTTGCAAGAACTCATTGAAAATAATATTAATGTAATTACAAATGTAAACAACAAACTTTTTCTCATCAAAACAGACCTTCTAATTTGCTTCTCAGCTCTATGATTTCATTGATTTCTTCGCTGACAGCTTTCATATATTCAAGCATTTGGGGGTCACGAACAAGATACAAAGCTGCCTTTCTGACTTCTTTTATAAAGGATCGGTCAAGCGGCTTTTTTTCTCTCGCAAGAGGACACATCGTTGCTCTGGGGTCATAAACAACCTCGATTTTCACCTTACCGCCGTCCTCTGTGACAAGAGGAAACGCAGGAAAAATGCGGCACGCAAGCGGTCTTTCCTCTCTGTTACATTCACCCGAGCAAATAACCATAGGATATCCGTAATTACCCTCGGTTTCACAGACCTCAAAACCCTCTTTATTTTTAAAAAGTTCCTCTTCACCCGGAAAAAGCCACATACCCTGACTGTCGCCACGACAGCAAAGCCCGTCACAAAGTCTGCCGCAGTTATAAAATCCAAGCGGCGTTTTATGATAAAGACGCTCATATGCCTCGCGGAGAGCGGGATTTTTTATTTCATTCATATTGTCTGCATCCTTTCAGCAAAAGCCTGTAGCGAAAAATCGCAAAGTGTTTTGGGATGGTCAAGATATTTGCGTAAAACCAACCTTGAATTCTCAAGGTTTCCATCGGATTTATCCGCGAAAAGAGCAATTGAAGATTCGATAACTTCAAGAGCAATAAATTGTTTTTCCGCCCATGGCATGAGTTCCGAAATCATAGGATTATCAAGGACTTTCAAGGTTTCGCAGCAAGCTCTGAGTTTCTCCGAATATTCAGTAATATCGCTGTATGCGCCGAGCTTGTCACCCGCAAAAAGTTTTTGCTGGGCATCGTTGAGATACTGATTGAGCATAGGTGAATTTTCAACCTTCAGGCAGGAAATCAGAAGATTATCCAAAAACGGCATAAGCGCTTCCTTGTGTTCTCCGAGAATGATTTCGCAGGCTTTGTGCCATGATTCAAAAGGATTATAAGCAACGGGATTCCAAAGGTAATCGCAGACTGTAAGTAGAGGTATTCTGCTTGACAGACAATATTCCATAACATTCGAAATTATGCCTTCGGAATAGCGGTAAAGGTCTTTTTCTCTGCCGTTGAGATATCCTATGTGCATTTCGTTATACATTTCCGCATCGTTTACAGGGAAATTATCCCAGTAAAGCGGTTTATGATTGGTTGCATTTTCGAAAATGACGGCTTCTTTTACAGTCAATTCCTGAGAGCAGATATTCTTACCCGTCCAGAAAATACTCACATCGGAAGGAATTCCTTTTCCGAGTTTTGAAACATAATATTCCTCTCCGCTTCCATGATAAACAAGCGGACATACCGTCAGTTTGCATTCAGGGTCAAGAGTCTTGATAAACGAATAAAATTTATTGATAAGATATATATGTGCGTTGACTGCTTCGCCATCAAATGCGGTTTTATCCTCGTCAAAATAGAGATTTTCGGGGATATCATCAACAAGCAGTCCGAAATTTTTGATTCCCGCATTGTAAAGCTGTTTCGCTTTACAAACAAGCTTATCAAAATCCTCATCCGAAGAGTATTTCATACTCAGTCCGGGGGCAAGGCAGAAGTGAAAATCGACAAAATTTTCACGGCAAATTCCGGAAATTTCCGAAAGTTGTGAAAGCTCTTTTTCGGGATACAAAACATCCCATTTATCGCGGTGATACGGGTCATCTTTCGGGGCATAATAGTATGTGTTCATACCGTATGATGACATAAGTCCAAGCATCATTTTTCTGTTTTTGTGACTCCATGTATTGCCGTAAAACCCTTCTATATAGCCCCTTTTGGCAAACAGAGGATAGTCCTCAACTGTGCCGACGGGAAGTTCACCCTCGGCGCACATTGACAGAATTCTGTTCACGGCTCTGAAGAGCGATTTTTTGCCCGAAACAATAACGGTAAGTCTGAAATTTTCTCCGTCTTTTTCTCCGTTAATGATGAATTTTTCATCTGTAACACGGTATGCTTCGTCTATATACTCCGTTCTTACCGTATTTTCCTTCAACACCGATATGTAAAGTGTTCCGCCTTTACACTTTAAAGCGATTTTTTTCTGTAATATCGCATCAGCATAATCACTTTCAAACCCTTCAAAAACTATTTTTGAAGGTGAAAAATCAACCCATTCGCTGATGTTTGTTTTTTGGAAAGCAGGATATATCATAATGCCTTTATCTCCCCGCTGTATTTTTTGATATAAGCCTCATTTATCTCATCGCCGCCGTCAACATTGCTGCTTGAGAACACTTCGGGCATATATCCTTCTTCAACCATAATTTCAACTGCTCTGGCTTCGATTGCATTGAGTATCGCGGCACCCGCGGCAGTTGAGGTGGGCGCAACATTTCTTCCGATTTTTTCAATAGTCATTGAAGCGTCGCCGATACAGCCACAGTTGTCAATAACAATTTCTCCCGCTTCATAAAGCTTTTTACCGCTTGAGTGCCTTGATTTGCCCTGCATTGTATGAAGCATATTCGTTATGACAACGGTTTTGACGCCTCTTTCCTTGGCAATGAGTGCAAGGTCAATCGCAACACCATTTCTGCCAGAGTTTGAGAAGAGGAAAAGAATGTCTTTATTTGTTATGTTGTTAAAATCAAAAATAATTTCACCATAGCCCTCAAGTCTTTCCAGAGCGGTGCTTTTTGATGCACTTTCATGAAGCATAAGACCTGATTCAAGAATGGGATTGACATTTACAAGTCCGCCCGCACGGTAAAAAATCTCCTCTGCAAGCATATGTGAATGACCTGTACCGAAAGCGTGTACTCTGCCACCGTTTTCGAGAGTGTCCGCAACTGCTCTTGCAGCCTTTTCGATATTATCCACCTGCTCTGTCATAATGCGACTCATAATTTTCTGTATATTCTCAAAATATTCAACTGCTTTTGACATTTTCGATTCCTCCCGGATTCTGTTTCTTATATTCTAATCTCTGCGAAAGAAAATATCAAGTTTTTTATAAAATTACTTTATTTTTATTTTTTTGTATGATATACTGAAATCAATTTAAATTGGAAGGTGTACCCTATGAAACGTCAAAGCGGAATTCTTATGCACATTTCTTCTCTCTACGGCGATTATTCAATCGGCAACTTCGGAAAGAACGCATTTGAATTCATCGATTTTCTTAAAGACTGCGGTTTTTCCGTATGGCAGGTTCTGCCGTTTACGGTTACCGATGAATATAACTCCCCTTACAAGTCATTTTCAGCATTCGGCGGTAACCCTTATTTCATTGATCCTGAAAAGCTTTACGAGGACGGACTGATTTCAAAAGACGACCTCGAGAACAGCAAACAAGAAACCCCGTATTCCGCAGAATTCAAAAAACTTGCCGAGGAGAGAATTCCTCTGCTCAGAAAGGCTTATAAAAATCTTAAAAACACCAATGAGATTGATGAGTTTATCGAAAAGCATCCGAGAATCGAGGCTTTCTGCCGTTTTATGACTCTGCGCGAGCAGAACGGACTCAAACCGTGGCAGGAATGGGAATCCGATGAAATCACAGACGCCGAAACTCTCGGTATGTGGAAATTCATTCAGTATGAATTCTTCACTCAGTGGAAAAAAGTCAAGGATTATGCAAATTCAAAGGGAATCAGCATTATCGGAGATATTCCCATATATGTTTCGGACGACAGCTGTGATGTCTGGGAAAACAGAAGCCTTTTCCAGCTTAATGAGAAGGGTTATCCGTCAAGAGTTGCAGGTGTTCCTCCCGATTACTTTGCAGAGGACGGTCAGCTCTGGGGCAATCCTCTTTATGACTGGGACGAACTGAAAAAAGACGGTTTCGGCTGGTGGAAAGAAAGAATCGACCACGCTCTCGATATGTTTGACGGTGTCAGAATCGACCATTTCAGAGCGATAGAATCCTACTGGTCGGTTGATGCAAAAGAAAAAACAGCTAAAAACGGAGAATGGATAAAAGGACCCGGTATTGATCTTGTAAACGCAATCAAAGAAGGTCACGATGATAAGCTCATTATTGCAGAAGATCTTGGTGATATAACAGACGAAGTGCGTGCGCTTGTTGACGAAAGCGGTTTCCCCGGAATGAGAGTATTTCAGTTCGGTTTTCTTGATGACGGCAACAACATTCATATTCCTCATAACTACGTAAAAAATTCAGTGGCATATTCAGGCACTCACGATAACAACACTCTTTTCGGCTTCCTTTGGGAAAGCAGTGACGATGTGCGCAAAAGAGCGCTTGATTACTGCGGTTTTTCGGGAGGCGACTGGGGCGGCGCATCCCCACTGTTCTTGAGAGCAATTTTTGCAAGCGTCAGCGACCTTGCGATAATTCCGGTTCAGGATTTCCTGATGTACGGCTCAGACACAAGAATCAACACCCCAGGTGTTGCTGACGGCAACTGGAGCTACCGTGTAACGAAAGACCAGCTTATGAACGCCGACAGAGAATTTTTCAAATCACTCAACAGAATTTATAAGAGGTAAAAATGGAATTAAAAAGATTTTTTGATATAAGTGACAGAATAAAAATTGCCGGAGATGCCGCACTTGAAAAAGCCAAGGCAAAGTTTGATGAAATTGACGGCATTGCAGAATACAATCAACAGAAGGTTCTTTCCGCATTCATTGAAAACAGAGTCAGCGAATCGGATTTTGCAGGCTCAACAGGTTACGGCTACGGCGATGCGGGCAGAGATAAGCTCGACAAAATCTATGCCGATATATTCGGCGCAGAGGATGCAATAGTACGTCACACCTTCACTTGCGGCACCCACACTCTCGCAGTTGCTCTTTTTGGAGTGCTTCGCCCGGGCGACACCATGCTCTGCGTAACGGGCACACCCTATGATACAATCCACAGCGTTATCGGTATCAGCGGCGAGGGAATGGGTTCACTCAAAGATTTTGGCGTAAACTATGCACAGGTCGACCTTGGAAGCAACGGCAAACCCGATATGACAGCTATTGAAAAGGCTCTTGAAATGAATCCAAGAATGGTATATATTCAGCGTTCAAGAGGCTACAGTCTCCGACCAACCCTTTCGGTTGCGGAAATCGGTGAAATCGCAAAGCTTGTTCACGAAAAAAGCGACGCCGTTGTTATGGTTGACAACTGTTATGGCGAGCTCGTTGAAAAAATTGAACCCACCGAGGTCGGCGCAGACCTTATGGCGGGTTCTCTGATTAAAAATGCCGGCGGCTCGATCGCAAGAACGGGCGGCTACATAGCAGGTAAAAAAGACCTTGTTGAGCTTTGTGCCTACAGAGCAACAACTCCCGGTCTTGGAAAAGAGGTCGGATGTACTCTCGGCGAAAACAGAAATATGTTTATGGGCATTTTCCACGCTCCTCACGTTGTAGGCGAATCGCTCAAGGCGGCTGTTTTTGCGGCATCGTTATTTGAAAACCTCGGCTTTAAGGTTACTCCGACGAGTGACGAAAGCCGTCACGATATTATCCAGGCTCTCTGCCTTGAAAATGCAGAAAGACTTGTTGAATTCTGCAGAGGAATCCAGAGCGGAGCACCCGTTGATTCTTATGTAACACCCGAGCCGTGGGATATGCCCGGCTATGACAGCAAAGTCATTATGGCGGCGGGTGCATTCATTCTCGGCTCATCAATCGAGCTTTCTGCAGACGCTCCTCTTCGTGAGCCGTTTGCGGTGTGGATGCAAGGCGGAATCAACTTCCACTCGGCAAAAACAGCAATTCTGCTTGCCGCCGAGGGTCTTGCAAAGAAAGGGCTGATATAAATGGAATACAAGGGAATAACCCGTGATTCTCTTTTTCTGCTTGCAGATAACCGATTCAGAGATTCTAGAGATTTCTATGAAGAACACAAAGAAGAAATCAAAAGCGGTGTTATTGTGCCGATGCGCCAGATTGCGGGCATAATCGGTGAGGAGCTTCTCGCGGTTGACCCGCTTATGAATACAATACCCACAAAAATGGTATCGAGAGTGCGCAGAGATACGCGCTACACCAAAGACAAAAGCCTTTACCGCGAGAATATGTGGATAATGTTTATGCGTCCCAAACACGATTGGGTGGGATATCCGTGTATGTGGTTTGAGGTTACTCCGCGTGAATATTCAATGGGAGTCGGATTCTACGGAGACGAACCCGGTCTTCTTGAAACATTCCGCAAAAATCTGCGTGAAAGACCCGACGAATTCAAAGAAGCGGCAGACTTGTGCAAAAAAGCAGGCTCATATTTCTTCAAGAAACAATACAAGCGTCCTTTCCCTGGATGCCCCGAAGGGCTTGAAGAATACTACAACGCAAAGGATGTAGGCTTCATCACTTTTTCGGGCGACCTCGACGACCTGAAGAACGAAAAAATAATAGAGATTATCAGAGGCACATACAAATTATTTACCCCTATGTATAAATTTCTTCTCGGCGTATCCGACGAGTATTTCTCAAAGGGAGAATGATTATGGACTATTCAAAATTCAAAAGCGGAAGCGATATAAGAGGCTATGCGCTTGGCGATGAAATAAATCCGCTTTATATGAGCGACGAAATGGTTATGCGCTCGGCGGCGGCATTTGCAAATTGGCTGAAATCAAAAACCAACAAAGAGGATATTTTTGTATCGGTCGGTCACGACAGCCGACTTTCTGCCGAAAGAATAAAAAATGCTGTTATTAAAGCTCTTACTTCAAACGGTGTGAGGGTTTCGGACTGCTCGCTTGCATCAACGCCCGCGATGTTTATGACAACGGTTGATATGGGTTGCGACGGTGCAGTGCAGATTACCGCAAGCCACCACCCGAAAGACAGAAACGGACTCAAATTCTTCACCCGTGACGGCGGTCTTGACGGCTCGGATATTGCTGATATTCTCAAAGCGGCAGGTGAAATGCAGAATCCCCTCGGCGATAAAAACGGTGAATGCATAAGCTGTGATTTTATGGCTCGTTATGCTGAAATCCTCAGAAACATGATAATTGACGGTGTTGACGATAAAACAGACCGTGAGCATCCTCTCAAGGGAATGAAAATTGTTGTTGATGCAGGCAACGGCGTGGGCGGATTCTATGCAAAAGATGTGCTTGTACCTCTTGGTGCAGATATCTCGGGCAGTATTTATCTTGACCCCGACGGTAACTTTCCCAATCACGCTCCGAATCCCGAAAACGCTCAGGCTATGGAATGTGTTTCGAAGGCAACCGCGAATGCGGGTGCTGATTTCGGAGTTATATTTGACACGGACGTTGACAGAGCAGCGTGCGTCGGCAAGGGCGGTTTTGAAATTAATCGTAACAGACTTGTTGCTCTTGCATCAAAGATTGCGCTTGCATCCTGCCCCGGCGGTACGATTGTTACCGACAGCGTCACCTCCGACGGACTTGCGGAATTTATCGCTGAAAACGGCGGCAAACATCTTCGTTTCAAAAGAGGCTACCGCAATGTTATCAACAAGCAGATTGAGCTTTGCGAAAACGGTATCGACTGCCCTCTGGCTATGGAAACATCTGGTCACGCCGCGTTTGCGGAAAACTATTTTCTCGATGACGGCGCTTATCTTATAACAAAGCTCATCATTGAAGCTGCCGCTCTTTCAAAACAGGGCACAAGCCTTGAAGAGCTTATCAGCAAGCTTCGTGAAGCAAAAGAAGAAAAAGAACTCAGATTTAAAATCCTGTGTGACAACTTCAGACCTGAAGGCGAAAAGGTCATTGAACTTTTCGAGAACGAGTCAATAAATCATGTTGGATGGACAGCGTGTGATGACAACCACGAGGGAATCCGTATCAATGCTGATTCATCCTGCGGAAACGGCTGGTTCTTAATCCGTCTGAGCGTTCACGACCCGATTATCGTTCTTAATTCAGAGAGCGATGAAGAAGGCGGCACGCTGAAGATGTGCAAGGATATTCTCAAGGTAATTTCAGGTGCTGAAAATATTGATAAGCTCGATATTTCGGCGCTTGAGGAATATATAAGGTAAGGAGAAATAAAAATGATCGACAAAATTATCAGCGCGTTCTTCGCTTTAGTGACAGCGGTTATGATGCTTTTCTACACCCCGACTCCCGTAGCTCAGGTTAACCCCGAATCTCTTCCCGAAGCAAAACTTTCACAGAGCATTACGGTTATGAGCTACAATGTATATATCAAAGGCTCGGGCGAAAAGTCACCCGAAAGCAGAACTCCGCTTGTTGCCGAAAACATCCGTAAATACAATCCCGATTCATTCGGTCTGCAGGAAGCCGATGAAGGCTGGATGGAAAGACTGCCCGCACTCATGACCGAATATGCTTATATCGGCATCGGCAGAAACTCAAACAAAGGCGGCGGTGAAGCAAGTCCCGTATTCTATAAGAAAGATAAATTCGACCTGCTTGATTCGGGCACTTTCTGGCTTTCAAGAACCCCCGACAGGGCTTCTAAGGGTTGGGACGCAATGTTCAAGAGAGTATGCACCTACGCCGTGCTTAAGGACAAAGAAACCGGATTCACTTATGCACATTTCAATGCACACTTTGATCATCTCGGCGTTATAGCCAGACTTGAATCAGTTGCGGTTGTCGCAGAAAAAATCAAGGAAATCGCACCGGGTATTCCTGTTGTTTTCTCCGGCGACCTTAATGACTACGAGGGTGCGGATATGTATGCAAGAGTGCTTGAAAGCGGTCTTAAGGACACAAAATATCTTGCTGAAAACGTATCAGGCGGCAATGTTACATATCACGGATATTCCGACCTTGTTGAAAAAGAGGCACCCATCGATTTCATTTTTGCAAATTCATTTGCAACAGATGTTGAAAACTATGCAGTAATAAGTGAAAAGGTCAACGGAATTTATGCATCCGACCATCACCCGGTTGTTGCAACAATAACAATGATTAACGGATAAGGAGTAAAAGTTATGTATTTCAAATTAATGCAGAAAATCGTTGCGTTTTTCGCTGCACTTATCGCAACATTCATTCCCGCAAACCCCGTTGAAGGCATCGACCCTACCCTGCCCCTTAAGAATGTAAACCCCAATGAAATTGCCGAAGCAGTTTTGTCGCAGGATATGACAATTATGTCCTATAATGTCAAAATCAGCGGCGACGGTCTCAGGTCCCCCGAAAAAAGAGCACCTATTATCATCGAAACAATCCTTAGTGAAGCTCCCGATTCATTCGGCCTGCAGGAAGCGGATAAGGCTTGGGTTGAAAGAATTGCAGCAGGTCTTACCGACTATGCTTACATCGCAAAATACAGAGATGACGGTATTTCAGAAGGCGAATCAAGTGCTATTTTCTATCTCAAAGATAAGTATGAACTTGTTGATTCCGGATTTTTCTGGCTTTCAGAAACTCCCGACAAACCCTCCATGGGCTGGGATGCGGTTTGCAACAGAATAACTTCATATGCAATACTCAAGGATAAGACAACAGGCTTTGTTTACGCTCATTTCAACACTCATCTTGATCACGAAGGCGGTGTTGCTCAAGCTGAATCTATTGCTCTCATTTCTGCTTATGTTGCCGAAATTGCGCCCGACATTCCTGTTGTTGTGACAGGTGATTTCAACTTTCCCGAGAATTCATATAACTATGAAACCGTTCTCAAAACAGGTCTCAAAGACTCAAAGTATATGGCAGCTGAATACGATGACCATGCTACATATCACGGTTATCATGTTGTTGTGTCTGATAACGAACCCATCGACTATGTTTTTGTCAACGGATACTGTTCATCGGTAAAATCCTATTCTATCAATTCCGATTTCAACCATCATATTCTTGCTTCTGACCACTTCCCCATAACTGTTGAACTCACACTCTTCAACGGAGGTACAAAATAATGTACAGAATTCTTTCGTTCAATATCCTTTGCGCCGGAACAGGTTCACGCACATGGAGAAAGCGTGTGCCTAAAGTTATCAGCATCATCAAGGAAGCAAATCCCGATTCTTTCGGTGTTCAGGAAGCTCATTGGGAATGGATGAAAAAGCTCTGTCGCTATCTGCCCGAATACAGTTATGTCGGAGTCGGCAGAGAGGACGGCAAAAAAGACGGCGAATTCTCAGCTGTTTTCTATAAAAAAGATAAGTTCGAAGCGAGCGACAGCGGAAATTTCTGGATTTCCGATACCCCTGACAAGCCTTCAAAAGGCTGGGACTCCGCTTGCACCAGAATCGCAACCTATGTAAAACTTACAGACAAGCAAAACGGTAAGTCATACATTCACTTCAACACCCACCTTGACCACATCGGCAGAATCGCACAGATTAACGGCGCAAAAATGATTCAGGAAAAAGCTGCATCGTTCGGCGGTGCGCCCGTGGTATGCACTGGTGATTTCAATGTTTATCAGGATTCCGATTGCTATAACACAATGGTAAGCGGAAATATGAAGGATGCAAGAAAGCTTGCGCCCGACAGCGACGAATGCTACACATTCCACGGCTTCAGACCCGATGAAATTCACGACAGAATTGATTTTGTTTTTGTTGACGAAGCAACAGTAAAACCTGTCAGATTCAAGGTTATAAACAAAAAAGTGGACGGAGATTTTTACTCCGACCACAATGCAGTTTATGCAGATGTAGAAATTTAACATTAAAAAGGCTTGTGTGAACATACAGTCCGCACAAGCCTTTTTTGCATAAAAAAATAAGGAGTTATATAACCCCTAACATTTTAATAATAACTTATTATTTTCTCAATGTCAATAAGAAACTCGAAGGTTATATGCACATTCACTAAATTTCTGCGTTTTACATAAGTTCAAAGAGTTAACTTTGTACAAATTTCCGTCTTGAAAAGTGCAAAAACATATGCTATATTATAGTCAAGGAAAGGGTGATACCAATGAGAAGGTAAAAACCTGAGACACAAAAATTTCAAAAATAAAGAAATTTCCAAGTCTCAATCCACAATCTTAAAAGAAACGAAAAACTATAAATCGAAGAATTTAAGATTGGACAATATCGCAGAAAGAGAGGTTAATCAAAGATGTTAGATATTAAGAGTTCGCAGAAATAGCCCTTGATTGATTGTGTAAAGAAACATCAGTCAAGGGCTATTTCTCTTTTTATAATATAAATTCATCCGTTGAAGCCGTTATCGGTTTCGGCGTTTTTTGTTTTTAAAGACAAAAAAGGGATAGCACGAATGCCATCCCTTTAAAACAAAACTTTATCTGACTTCGCCGTCTTTGATAATCTTACCGGTCTTAATGTTAAAAACGAGCTCTTTCTTGACACCGTTTTCATCAATCTTGATTTCGATAACATCCTTTGTTACATATTCCGCAGATGTAATCTTTTCATCGGTCTTCTTGAAATATTTCTTAAGAAGTCCCATCTGAACAGCATCGTAGTCGCCTGCGTTATCGGAAACAAAGAGAACGTTACCGCAAAGGTTATTGATTCTTGCGAGAAGCTTCTTCTGCTCCCAGGTGAACTTAAGATTATCGTTTCTCAGGAAGAATACATCGGGGTCATTCATAAATGCTCTGCCGTTGAGGTGACGGCGGAATACGGAGTTGTTGATTGCGCTCTGTGCACTGAGCATTTCGTTGCTGACGTGGATGTGGTTATAAATCTTGCCCTTATAGGTAAGGTCAACGTCACAGCTGATACGGCAAGCATCGCAAATACCGTATGCGGAGCTCATGGGAATACCGCAGCCGAGGAGAAGCTTGTCGCCTACGCACTCTCTGAGGAAAGCCATTGCTTCGTGCATAATTTCGCCTCTGCTCTTGCCGTTTCTGGGAGTTACGCATTCGCTGTAAAGGAAGTCAAGCTTAACCATATCATAGCCCCACTCATTGAGAACAACGTCAAAAACCTTCTTGATATAAGCTCTTGCTTCTTCATTATAGATATCAAGAGTATATGCGCCGCCCCATGCAATACAGCCAAGCTGGGGTTTGCCGTTTTCGTCCTTGATGAGCCAGTCGGGATGCTCTTTTGCGATTCTTGAAATCTTCTGGCAGCTGAAGGGAGCAATCCAAATGCCCGCAAGGTAACCCTTGTCGTGAATCTTATCAGCGATATATTTCATACCGTTGGGGAACTTGTCGCAATAGTCAAGCCAGTCACCGACATAAGGCTCATAACCGTCATCAATCTGGAAAATTGATGTTTCATCCTTTGCGGGGTCAAGACCGTCAAGGTCACGGAGAATGATTTTTTCGTCAATCTTCTGGAAGTAGTTATACCATGAGGTGTAACCACTCATTGCGCCCTTTCTTGTTTCGGGCATCTTGAACATTCCGAAATAGTTATCAAAAACTTCGTCATATGTTCCTTCAAAATAAACGATATCAAAAATCTTGAGTGATTCGGTAACTTTCTTGCCGAGCACGTCCTTGCGGATTGAAAAATAATTGCTGTTCATTCCGACTTTGAAATATGTATAACCTGTATTTTCGCAGAGTGAACCCCAGAGTTTCATATCTTCGCCGTTTCTGATATATGTGTAGCAGTGGCTGTGGAACTCGCCGGGTTTCTCCGTATATTCAACGATTCTGTCGTCGCTCGTGATGCTTGCATAGTGTCTGAGATAAGGGTGAATATGTGAGAGCTTGAGAGTACCCTTTCTGATTTCATCCGCAGTGAATTCTCTTGTGTTGGTCCATGACTGATAACCATTTGCAAAGAACTTATCGCCTGCCTTGAAATCATATGAAGATTCAACATAGAAATCAACAAGTTCAAAATCCTTTTTGGGATTAAGGGTTACGGTATATCTGCCGTCTGCCTCTGCGATATCGAGTGAATAAAATTCATTCTCTGTTGCGTTTGAAGTAACGGTTTTTCCGCCGGATAAATATTTGATTACATAGTTTCTGCTCACGCCGCGCACTCTCCTATTTTATATTTTACTACCCGATTATACCAAAATAAAGCAGTTAAATCAAGATGTATTTATATTATTTATCAGAATATTGACAATAGCTGATGTGTGCTGTAGAATCAAATTATAATACAAACCAAGGGGTGTTGTTATGAAAAAACTCGTTGCAATGTTAATGGCAGTCTCTTTAACTGTTTTGTTCGCATCGTGCAGAAAAGAAAACGAACCGCAGGTTACCGCACCTGAAACAAGTTCATTCGAAGAAATAACCGAAATTTTCAACAGCGATATTCCCGTGGTTACGCCTTCGATCAACACAACAGACGGTTCTGCAGTTTATGTAAGCGAAGAAACAACCGAATCGGCAACATCCGTTTCACCTGCTTCAGACCCATCACAGTGGACAAAAGAAGAAATTATCGAATTCTATAAAGCGGCGGCGAAAAAAACCAATCCTACCGCAAAATCAAGCCAAGTTATGGTTCTCGAAGAGCTTATCATTAATGATGGCGATGGTGCATTGGGATTCTTCATCAAGATTCTCGAGCCTGCAATCGCCTCCGTTATTGAGAAAAACGCTCTTAACTTTGACGGAATAACAGGCGGATTCAGCGACCTTACCGCAGATGATGCGCAAAGCGCAAGGGCATACAAAAGCGGCGAATATACCGTTGTTGAAATGACGATGAAACCGCAGACAGACCCGATTCACGCCGATGCGCAATCAGGCTCTGTCGGTCACGCAATATCGGTTCTCGGAGATATTTCGCTTGTGCTTGCAGAATTTCCGCAATTTGATGTTGATGTTGAAAACGCAGACATCGTTGTCCGTTATGTAAATCCGACTCTCAAGGTCAAGATAAACAAAGACGGTTATATTGAAAAGGGTACATGGAAATACACTTGCGACCCCGAAATTAAAAATCTTGATATCAGCGGTATAATGATAAGAAAAGCCGACGCAAAGATTGATTACATAATCACCGTCGGCGGAGGATTTTAAAAAAATCAAGGAGCGAATCAACGATTCGCTCCTGTTTGTTTTATTACAAACAACAAAAAAATTAAGAACCGTAACTAATGTTACGGTTCTTAATTGGCGCGCTGTAAGGGATTCGAACCCCTGACCTTTTGGTTCGTAGCCAAACACTCTATCCGGCTGAGCTAACAGCGCATATTCACTTTGGCAGTCGGCTTGAGTTCCGATTGCCAAAGTATAATATCATATCTTTTTCAAAAAATCAATACCTAAATCAAATTTTTTAAAAATTTTTTATTTTGCTTTCTTTGCCTTCATTTTTGCAAAAGCTTCTTCGATTTTGGGATAAACAACATCATAAAGCTTTGCGAAGATGAGATAGCCGATGATTGCATAAATAATGCCTACGAATGCACCGACGATAACGTCTGTGGGATAATGAACGCCTACATAGATTCTTGAAACACCCATAAGGAATGCAAAGATGAATGCAGCAATCGATGCACCTTTGTTCTTGAGAACAAGTGCAAGTGCCATTGCGAATGTAAATGCCGATGAGGTGTGACCTGAGGGGAATGAGAGTGACTTTGATGACATATACTCAACAATTGCGGGCCACTCGTAGCCTGCGTTCCATTTTTCTGCAAAGCCGGGGAATCTGTCGATAGTCCAGTCAACCTTGCCGAAGAAACCAATCCAGTCGTATTCTCTGCCGTATTCTGTGAATGCCTTCTGTGCGGCTTCGGGGAGAATGGTGAGATTGTAGGGTCTGGGTCTTTCCATAAGGGGTTTGATAAGCTCGTTGTTGAGAAGAGTCATAACGAGAAGTGAGCCGAGGCAGACAAGACCTGCTTTTCTTGTTTTCTTGAAGCAAAGCATAACAAGGCCGAGAGCAATGAAGAATATTCCTTCGTCACCGAGAGTTGTTATGATTTTCATAATAGGGGTAAGCCAGTCCATTCTGACGAAATCTTTGAAGAATTCGAAAATGGCGAGATCAAAATTAAGTATCGCTTCCAAAAATATCATCCTTTCAATTTTTATGATATATATTATGACTTTTATTTCAATAAATTTCAAGACTTATTTTCAAGTTTTTTGTTTTTTAGTAAAATTCTGTCCGAAACAAGCGGTATAAATGAAGCTTCCTACTATTGCATTTCGGTAAATATTAGGATATAATATAACTATCTATATACAGACTGAGAGGATAGAATGTGAAAACACAGATTATCGATATAAACAATGCCGCCGAGTTCGATGCGTTCGTCGAGTCGCACGAAAACGGCCATTTTCTCCAGACATCGCTCTGGGCAAAAGTCAAGGATGACTGGAAATGGTTCGGAGTTATCTGCAAGGATGACAGCGGCAAAATCACAGGCTCTATGGGAGTGCTCCTTCGAAAAATCTCAAAACTCCCCTATCATATGATGTATGCTCCGAGAGGCCCCGTTTGTGATTTCAACGATAAAGAAACCTTTTCCGCACTCGTTGAAGCAGCAAAACAAGAGGGCAAAAAATATAACGCATACGAACTGAAAATTGATAAGGATGTTCCCGTTGACAATGAAGAATACCGCGCAATCGCACTTTCCAACGGATTCAGGTTCAAGGAGCGCACAATTAACTTTGAAGATTTTCAGTGCAGGTATGTTATCAGAATCCATCTCAACGGCAGAACAGAGGATGAAGTTTTTGCGGCATTCCATTCCGACCATCGCAGAAAAATCCGCATTGCGATAAAGAATAACGTTGAAATAAAGATTCACGGCAGCGAAAAGGCAGATGTTTTCTATTCGCTGATGAAAGAAACCTGCGAAAGAGACGGGTTTGAGCTTCGCTCCGCAGAATATTTCGCAAAAATTCTCGACTGCTTCGGCGATAAAGCAAGGCTATATCTCGCATACTATGAGGGAGTGCCCATCGCAGGTGCAATTTCGGTGCTCTGGGGCGACAAGGTGTGGTATTTCTACGGTGCGTCGTCAAACGAAAACCGAAAGGTCATGCCGAATTATCTGATGCAATGGGAAATGATAAAATGGTCAATTGAGGCAGGATGCAGAATCTATGATTTCAGAGGCGTTGCAGGTGTTATTGATGAAAGTAACCCCCTCTTCGGTCTTTACAGATTCAAGCACCGCTTTGACGGCGACTACGTTGAATTTATGGGTGAAATGGATCTGATTACCAAACCCACCGCCGCAAAAATTGTTGCCGCATCACAAGAGATAATGAAAAAATTAAGATAAAAGGAGAACAAACAATGATTAATGTTACCGTTTGGAACGAAGGTGTTCACGAAAAATTAAGCAACGAAGTTGCAGGCGTATATCCCGCAGGCATTCACGGATGCATAAAGAATTTTCTTTCCTCCCAGGAAGATTTCAATGTTCGCACCGCTACTCTTGCACAGCGCCGCTGCGGACTTTCTGACGAGGTTCTTGAATCAACAGATGTTCTCATCTGGTGGGGTCATATGGCACACGACAAGGTTCCCGATAAGCTCGTTGAAAAAATACATAAACGAGTTCTTGCTGGTATGGGTCTTGTTGTTCTTCATTCGGGCCACCACTCAAAAATTTTTAAATCGCTGATGGGCACAACCTGCAATCTCCGTTGGAGAGACGGCGACAGAGAAAGAATCTGGAACATCAACCCCACCCACCCTATCGCAAAAGGAATTCCATCACACTTCAGCCTTGCCGTTGAAGAAATGTATGGCGAGCAGTTCGATATACCCAAGCCCGACGAAATTGTTTTTCTCGGCTGGTTCTCGGGCGGCGAGGTTTTCCGTTCGGGTTGCTGCTGGACCAGAGGTCTCGGAAAAATTTTCTATTTCCAGCCGGGTCACGAAAGCAATCCCACATTCCATAACGAATATGTTCAGAAAATTATCATCAATGCAATAAGATGGGCAGAACCCGCAGTTAAAGTCATCGAACCCATCCCCTGCCCGCACAAAAAGATCCCCCCCGAAGAAAGATATAAGGAGAGCCTGACGAAATAATGGATACATTCAAGATTAAGAAACTGCGCGAGAATGCAAAAATCCCTTTCAGAGCAACTCCCGGCAGCGCAGGAATGGACCTTTATGCCTGCATTGACGAACCTATAACACTCGGCGGCGGTGAAAAAGCAGTTATCCCCACGGGCATCGCAATCGAACTGCCATCAGCAGAGCTCGGTGCATTTGTTTTTGCAAGAAGCGGTCTTGCAATCAAACACGGCATCGGTCTGCTCAACTCCGTCGGAGTAATCGACAGCGATTACAGAGGCGAAATCTGTGTTGGCGTTATCAATCAGCTCAAAGAAGCTTACACAATCAATCCAGACGAGCGCATTGCACAGCTTGTCATTATGCCCGTTTCACTCATAACACCCGTTGAAGCAGAAGAGCTTGACGAAACTCAAAGAGGTGCAGGCGGTTTCGGCAGCACTGGTAAGGTGTAAAAAATGAAGATTATGGCCATTCTTCAGAAAATCCCGTTTGGATTTCTGAGTCTTTGCTGTCTCGGTTTTACATATCTGGTTGCCGGAACAATAGGAATGCTTGTTATTCCCGTCATTCTCTGCATTGTCTTTGTTTTGCCTGTCGGTATTCTTTTTGCAATTCTCGACATCATAATACGCAAGAAAAAACTTATTCCGATTATCAGCCTGATATTAAGTCTGTATCCGATTGTCGGGCTGACATTCATATTAGGAAATATGCTGTTCGGGTTTGCGGAGGAAATCGTTAAAAACTATTTCGCTTAAAGGAGTATAACAGTGAAAAAAACACTTAATATTCTGTCAACAGCCGATTTATCGGTACTCGCACTATGGCTGATATCGTTTATCGCCGCAAGGCTTACCGCTGAAATAGCATATGCCGATGCTTTTGCCGCCGCATTCGTTATCATTTACGCAATTGCGGCAGTGATGGTTATTGTATATACAGTTGCATCCGTCATTCTTCTGATTAAAAAGAAGAAATTTTCGCTCTCTCTTCTTGTCACCGCTTATGTCACAAACCTCATTTGGGTTGCGGTGTTTGCAATGGTAATATACCGTTTTATGAATGCTTTTTAAGGAGATATTATGAAAAAAATTATCAGTATTCTTTGCGTTATCGCAATCACATTTTCCGTATTTTCGCTTTTCGCTTATGCAAACGAAAATGAATTTATGCCGTATGAAGACAGCGAATTCTTTGAATACGGCGACTATAATATTCATTACAGAGTTGTGCCTGCCAAAGGTGAAATGAAGGGCAGAATAATGATGCTTCACGGTTTCCTCTGCTCTACATATGCCTGGAGAAATATGGCTGCTGTTCTTTCTGAAGAGGGCTACGAATGCGTTATGGCTGACCTTCCGAATTTCGGCTTCAGCACAAGAGAATCGGATGATATTGAAATCATCGACCGCGAAATCATTATCACCGAGCTTATGAAAAGCATTGCCCCGATGGACGAATGGATTCTTGCAGGTCATTCGATGGGTGGCGGAGTTGCGGTTAACATCGCCGTCAACAACCCCGTTGACGCTCTTCTTCTCTACTGCCCCGCTCCTCAGAGTGAATTCCCCTCGGCAATGGAAAGCCTTATGACTTCCGATGCAATGAAATGGGTTATGAACATATTTTTCAATTACGGCACAAGATGTGAGCCTCTTGTTAAAATGATAATCTTTGCCGCAACAATGGATTGGAATTTCGCAATGAATTACGATGTCACTGGCGTCACTGATGCTACACAGTACAACGGCTTCGGCGGCGGTCTTTGTGAAATGATGTTCAATGTCAAAGCAACAGACCTTGAAAACGCCTCAAAGGTTGAATGCCCCGTTCTTCTTGTGAATGCAAGCAAGGATATTATCATCAATTCCACAATGAAAGAGCAGATGCAGACTGCATTCCCCGATGCCGAAACATATATCGTTGAGGGCGGCGGACATCAGTGCATCGAAAACAGAGCAGAGGAAATCTGCGACGTTACATTAGATTTTCTTGGAAAATAATTATTTTTTCAGAAAATGAATTCCCAAAGTATTTCTTCCGCTGTGCAGGCTTATCATACACCCCGTAAAGGCAGTTATGACCTTCTCAAAGCCTGCATTTTCAAGCATTTCGGCTATAACGGAAAGCTCGGATTTATCCACGCCGGAATGAAAAATAAAAGCGACTGAATAATCAATATTATCAAACAATTCAAGCTGTTCGTCTGTGTATTGCAGGCGGACGGCTTGTATTTTACCCCGATATTTTTTTACAACATCGATTTTGCCGTCAACCATTGCGGCACAAGGCTTTATCGAAAGAAGGTTTGCACCGAATGCAGCGGCCGCCGAGCATCTTCCCGAGCGTTTAAGATAATTGATATCATCAAGAATATAGCTCACTCCGGTTTTAGGAACAAGAGCAGACAACCGTGAATAAATTTCCTCTGCACTCATGCCATCATCACGCATTTCACATCCTTTGAGAGCAAGCAAAGCAATTCCGCCCGCAAGGGAGCGCGTGTCAAGTGGATAAACATCGGTGAGTCTTGCCGATGCAATTCTTGCATTGCGGAATGTAGATGACAGCTCTGAACAAAACGAAAGATGAACAACAGCTTTACCCTCTACCGTAAATCTGCTGAAAAAGTCGATATATTCACCCGGAGAAACAGCAGATGTTTTCGGAATTTCGCCAGTCTTTTCAACATAATCAAAAATTTCTTCTGCAGTTATATCAACACCGTCATTTTTTTCATTGTTACCGATAATAACATGCATAGGCATAATTTCTATGCCGTATTTTTCTGCAATTTCTGCGGGAATATCCGCAGCACTGTCTGCCGTAATAACAACCTTTTTCATCTGATTCCTCCGCAATTTTTATCATATTGTTTGCCAAAAAAGGAAGTTTATACTATTTCCGTGCCGGGATAATAGTGCATCAGTATTTCTCTCCACGAGAAACCCTGACGAGCCATATAATCCGCTCCGTATTGGCTCATTCCGACTCCGTGACCGTAGCCTCGGCAGGTAAACACAAACTCATCTCCCGTGTATGCAATATCAAAGCAAAGACTTCTCAATCCGAATTCATCCCTGATTTTGGATGCGCTTATTTTGTTGTTTCCGAAAATCACACTCACTGTGTAGCCGCATTCTGATTTTTCAGTCGCTCCGAGCCATTCTTCTGCATCTCCGTCAAGACTCACACCGCATTTTTTCGCAAGCTTTTTAAACTCAGATTCACTGAATTTTGCAGTGCTCATATAGTCAGGCGACAGTCTGTCCCCTGGGCTTTCAACGCTTATCAGATAAGGAATATCCATTCCCCAAAGACTCTTTGCGCTCTGGGTCGAGCCTGAACTTATCGCATAATAGACCGTAAGTGCGGTTTCGCCTTTATACTCCAGATAATGCCCGAGCACTTCGTCAACAACAGCGGCTGTTTTTGCTTCATATTCCTCATGTTTATCTCCCCATTTTTCTTTCCGCTGTTTTGGATTCAGATAACCCTGATGAGTTTCGGCGTTGTCGGATATATCCGCTTTCCCGAGAGAAGAATCTTTGTGCTTTTCGTTCTGCTCACGGGTCTTTTTTGCATATGTATAGCTTGCAACAGCTTGCGCCTTCAAAGCTTCAGAATGATAAGCCGCAGACATTTCCGCTGCAACGCATCCTATGATATACTCCCTCATATCTGTTTTTTCAATTCTGCCTGTCAAAGATGACATAACCGAAATAAATTCTTTTTCATCGGCGGTCTCAACAAGCTCAGATGTTGTTTCTGGTATTTCCTCGCCTTGCGATTCGTTGCTGCCCAGAGCTGCAACGGGGCAGATAATCAGCGCAAGCGCAAGAACTATGCATATTATAAGATTTATGCGCATTTCGTTCTTCCTTTCCTTAAAATGTTTACTTGACTTTTATATTATATTTGATATATAATAAACTAATTATAGAATGGATGAATATAGTTTATAACTTCTTATAGACGGAGGTAGAGAATATGTCCACAATCGAATCAAGAGTTGAAAAAGAATATATAGAGAATTTATGCAATCAGATTCGCAAATATAACCATATTGAAGCAGCTGATTTTGACCGTTTCAATGTCAAAAGAGGTCTGAGAAATTCAGACGGAACCGGCGTTATGGCAGGCATCACCAATGTTTGTACCGTTGAAGGTTACTATATAGATGATGGTGAAAAACTGCCCAGAGAAGGTCATCTTTATTTCAGAGGCATCAACATGGAAGATATCGTCAATGCCTGCATCGCCGAAGACCGTTTCGGCTTTGAAGAAGTTGTTTATCTTCTGCTTTTCGGCGTGCTTCCCACAAAAGAAAAGCTCGATAATTTCTGCCGCATTCTTTCGGCTTGCCGTGAACTTCCCGATGATTTTATCGAGGATATGATTATGAAAGCCCCTTCACCCAACATCATGAATAAGCTTTCGCGTTCTGTTCTTGCACTCTATTCATACGACGAAAACCCCGATGACACTTCAATCGAGAATGTTCTTCGCCAGTGCATTCACCTCATTGCTCAGATTCCCGCAATTATGGTTTATGCTTATCAGGTCAAGCGCAGACATTACTACAAAAAGAGTATGTATATTCATCCGATGAAACCTGAACAGAGAACAGCCGAAACTGTTCTGCGTTCCATCAGAGCGAATAAGACTTTTACCGACAAAGAAGCAAAGTTGCTCGACATCTGTCTTATGCTTCACGCTGAACACGGCGGCGGTAACAACTCAACATTCACCACCCGTGTGCTTTCATCAAGCGGAACCGATACATACGCAACAATGGCCGCAAGCATCGGTTCACTCAAAGGACCCAAGCACGGCGGTGCAAACATCAAGGTTTCCGAAATGGTTGACTTCATCAAGGAAGGCGTTAATGACATAACCAATGAAGGCCAGGTTGCCGATTTCCTTCAGAAAATAATGAAAAAGGAAGCGGGCGACAGATCGGGTCTTATATACGGTATGGGTCACGCAATCTATACTCTTTCCGACCCGAGAGCTAAAATTCTCAGACAGAAAGCAGAGGAGTTTGCGGTCAACACTGAATTTGAAGATGAGTTCAGACTTCTCAGCCTTATTGAGCAACTTACGCCTGAACTTTTCAATTGCCATAAGGGCACAAACAAGGCAATGTGCGCAAATGTTGACCTCTATTCAGGTCTTGTTTATAAAATGCTCGACATTCCGCCCGATCTTTTCACTCCGATTTTCACAATCGCAAGAATCGCAGGCTGGTCAGCTCACAGAATGGAAGAACTTGTCTCCGGAGGCAAGATTATCAGACCCGCTTACAAGAGCAACATAACAAGACATCCTTATACACCTATGAACAACAGATAAGAGGTTAGGTTAAATGAATATCAAATCCGTTAAAAGCGGTTTCGGCATCGGATGCATAATCTTCGTTGTTGCCGCAATCATCGCAATCCCCTTAAGAATTCTTCAGTTCTTCACTGTTATGGAAGGCGGAACAGGATTTTATTCCGAAACAAACTGGAGCGTATACCTTCTTTTCGGCATTGTTGCAGCCGCAGTTCTTGCTCTGCTCGTGCTTGGTATATCAAAAAGAAACAAACTTGAATATTCTCTCGAAACAACCAAGAGGCCCGGCCTTTCAGCACTTGCGCTTGTTGCGGCAGGCGGAACAGCCCTCAGTGCTTACAGCTGCTTTGTTAAATTTATGGCAAAAGATACGGTTATAACACAAGCTGTCTCTCCCATAGACGGAGCAAAGCTCGTTGCTTTGCTTGAAGGCATTTTCGCTCTTCTTTCAGCAATTTATTTCATATTGCTCTGGCTCACATATTTCAAAGGCACATCCAACGGATCAAAAATAAGATTGCTTGCACTTGCTCCCGTTATCTGGAGCATATTCAGAATAGTTGCAAGATTTATGCGCACAATCAGTTATATTAGAGTTTCGGAGCTTATGTTTGAAATGCTGATGATTGCATTCCTCATTCTTTTCTTTATGGCATTTGCCCAGGCAAACACCGGCATTGCCGCAGAAAAGGTTGAATGGAAAATCGGAGCCTACGGACTGTCGGCAGCGCTTTTCGCTCTTATCTGCTTTGTGCCCAGATTCATCGTTACGATAAGCGGCAACTCTCATCTTTTCTACGCAGAATCAACCGTTGAATTTTGTGACCTGGGCGTCGCGCTTTTTATCATCGGGACAGTTTTCACACGAGTTACTGATAAGCTCCCCAATACAGAAACTAAAAATTCAGAGGAATAACAACTGATGTTTTTACAAAATGTTCTGACAGCAGCCGAGCAGGTTGCAATTCTCTATGTTCTTGTTGCAGTCGGTGCAATTTCCGATAAAATCGGAATTTATACCGAAAAGGTAGCCAAGAGCTGCACAGACCTATTGTTTTATATTATCACTCCCGCAGTTATAATCGAAAGTTTCTATAGCCTCGAATACAATCCGGAAACAGCTAAAAGTCTTTTTATTGCCATGGGTTGCGGTTTTGTACTTCACATTGTGTCTGCAAGCATATCTTCGCTTGTATTCAACAAAGTCGATATTGATCAAGGCTGTATTTATAAATATTCCTGTGCTTACGGCAACTGCGGATATATGGCTTTACCGCTCGCAAATGCCGTGCTTGGCGACGAAGGCGTATTTTATTGCTCGGCAGTTATTATTTCATTCCAGATTTTCAGCTTCACTCACGGCATTCATACCATCACAAAAGGCAAGCAGGGCGAAAAAATTAAATTTGATGCCAAAAAGCTCATTTTCAATCCGGGAGTAATTTCAGTCATAATCGGTCTGCCAATTTTTCTCCTTTCCGTTAAGCTTCCCGAGATTATTTCTTCGCCGATTAATTACATTGCAAGCCTCAACACACCCGTTGCAATGCTGATATTCGGCACTTACATTGCAAACACAAACTTTAAAAGCATCTTCAAAAATTGGCGTATATTTGCGGTTGCACTCGTCAAGCTCATAATTCTGCCGCTTCTTCTGATTGCAGCATTCAGGCTTGTCGGCATAACCGGTCCGCTTCTGGTTGCACTTTCTGTTTCGGCAGGTGCTCCGACAGCAAATAACACTGTTATGTTTTCCGCAAAATACGACCGCAATACAGGTCTTGCATCACAGACTGTTGCAGTTGTAAGCTTTATTTCAATAATTACGCTGCCTGTTATGATTGCTCTTGCGCAGGCTGTGGGGTGATTAGTATTGACCCTTGAAAGTATAATGAACAGCGTATCACCGTTGTTCGGAATATGCCCGTTTGAAACAGTCAAGGACAATCTTATTGAATGCAGAGCAAAAAGCCGCTTACCTGAAAACCCGAAAGCAATAATCGTTGCGTGCTTTCCCTATCTTCTCAATGATTCGGCATATGAGAATCGCAATATTTCAAAATATGCGGTTGTAACTGACTACCACGAGGTTACTGTTGCCAGACTTGAAAAAGCAGCTGAAAAATTAAGAACACTTTATCCCGACAACAAATTTGTTGTGTTTGCGGATAATTCGCCGATACCCGAAGTCAGAGCGGCGTGTGCCGCCGGGCTCGGATCCAGAGGCATAAACACTCTGCTTATAACAGAAAAATACGGCTCTTATGTTTTTATAGGTGAAATAGTAACCGATCTTGAAATTGATGCAGAATCGGACAAATCCAAATCCTGCATCGGATGCAAAAAATGCATCAATGCCTGTCCTTCAAAAGCAATTTCCGAAACAAATTTCAATCAGAATGCCTGCCTTTCTGCAATAACACAAAAGAAAGGTGAACTTTCCGATGAAGAAAAAAAGCTGATGAAGGAATGCGGCTGTGTCTGGGGATGTGACATCTGCCAGGATGTCTGCCCGATGAATAAACACGCCGCGGAAACACAAATTGAAGAATTTATCCTTTCTCCCGTTTCTCATATTTCGGCTGACTGCAACATTGAGTCTCGTGCATATGAATGGCGTGGAAAAAAGGTTATCGAAAGAAACATCAACATCTGTTCAGAATAGGAGTTTTTTGTTATGAAACTTATAGTGGCTATCATCAACAATGACGACTGTCCCAACGTACTCAGCGAACTTACACAAAAAGGATTCGGCGCAACAAGACTCTCCACCTCAGGCGGTTTCCTCAAAGCAGGCAACTCAACTCTCATAATCGGCACCGAAGACGAAAAAGTTGACGAGGTTATCGAAATCATCAGCGAATTCTCACGCAAACGCACACAGATGGTTTCGCCCTCCCCTTCGTTTATGACAGAAGGCTTTATTTCAAGAGCTGTTGAAGTTACCGTCGGCGGAGCAACAGTCTTTGTGCTTGATGTTGATAAATTCATCAAACTTTAAGGGCGTGGCTAAAAATG
This sequence comes from Acutalibacteraceae bacterium, assembly GCA_045647065.1. GTDB lineage: Bacteria > Bacillota > Clostridia > Oscillospirales > Acutalibacteraceae > CAG-177. The sequence goes on along the minus strand of JAZRLY010000005.1, from coordinate 21,653 downwards.
ACAATCAGACCCTTTAACACAGATAATACTGTTGAAAAATCGATAGCAGGCGCTCTGCTCACACGAAGATTTCCTCACGCTGCAATTCTTGAAGGTGCATCGCCCGAAGAGAGAATGAGCCTCGCAAAAAACATAGCTGCAGCACTTGTCTGCACCAATGCCGAAGCGCCGTGCGGAGTATGCCCCAACTGTAAAAAAGCGGCTGCAGATTCTCATGCGGATATATTAATCTATTCCGTTGAAGATAAGCCTAAAGCTTTCAAGGTCGATATCGTCAGGGAAATACGAAGCAAGGCATATATCGTACCCAATGAAGCAGACCGCAAGGTTTTTATACTCGAAAACTCACATACTATGGGAGTCGAAGGTCAGAATGCTATCCTGAAAATTCTCGAAGAGCCTCCCGCATATGTTAATTTCATATTGCTCTGCTCTTCGAAATCGGGATTTCTGCCGACCGTACTTTCACGCGCATCGGTCTATAATCTCGGTCAGACCTCTGCGTCGGAAGATGAATCACTCCCCAGAGAAAAAATAATCGATGCCGCAAAAGAAGTAGCTCTCTCGCTGACGGCACTCAATGATTTCGAAACTGTAAAAGCGGCTGCAGTTTTTGAAAAAGATGCAAAGCTTCTGCGCGAGGCATTGCCGGTTATTCAGGAATTATTTGCCGCATCTCTCAGAATTAAATTTCACGCAGCTGATGAAGAATCCGAATTCGGTACTTTACCGGCTGAGCTTGCTCAAAAGCTCAGCCGACGCTCACTGCTTGAGCTGATTGAAGCCACCGATTCTCTTATGAATTCCATCAAGCTCAATGCAAACCACAATCTTACGGTTACTGCGCTTTGCACAAAGCTTCGCAAAGCACTTTGATCGAAAAGGAGACATTTATGGCAGAAGTAATAGGAGTCCGTTTCAAAGAAGTAGGCAAGGTTTACTATTTTGACCCAGACGGACAAAAACTCAAAAAAGGTGATAAGGTTATTGTTGAAACCGTGCGCGGCGTTGAGTGCGGCGAGGTTGCAATGGATAACAGGGAAATAAGAGAAGAGGATATCGTAAGACCTCTCAAAAAGCTCATCAGACCCGCTACACAAAAAGATATTGATCAATTTACTCTCAACAAGAAAAAGGAAATAGAAGCTTTTGACATTTGTCAGAAAAAAATCCTTAATCACGGACTTGACATGAAGCTCGTTGATGTTGAATATACTTTTGACGGAGGCAAGATTCTTTTCTATTTCACCGCAGATGGAAGAGTAGACTTCAGAGAGCTGGTAAAAGACCTTGCCGGCGTGTTTAAGACAAGAATTGAGCTCCGTCAGATCGGCGTGCGTGATGAATCAAAAATGCTCGGCGGACTCGGCATATGCGGCAGACCTTTCTGCTGCAGCAGCTTCCTCGGCGAATTCCAACCCGTTTCAATCAAAATGGCAAAAGAGCAGGGACTTTCGCTCAACCCCACAAAAATCAGTGGTGCTTGCGGCAGACTTATGTGTTGTCTCAAATACGAGCAGGACGCCTATGAATATCTTCTCAAAATAACTCCGAAACCCGGCGCAATTGTTGAAACAAAAGAGGGCGCAGGCACTGTTACGGATTTCAGTCTGCTCACAGGCACACTCAAGGTTCAACTTCACAACAACCCCGATGCACCGCCCAAATCATTCAACCGAAAAGAGGTTAAGCTCGTCCGCGATGCTAAAATCAGAGTAGCCAAAGAGGAAATCGAGGCATTAAAGGATATAGAAGGATAATTTACTTCAAAAAACCTCTTGCATTTTTTAAATAATATGATACAATGGTGTTGAAAAACTGATAAGGAGGACGAACACAATGGCATACATCATCAATGACGATTGCATCTCCTGCGGCGCTTGCGCAGCAGAATGCCCCGTTGAAGCTATCTCCGAAGGCGATGGCAAGTATGTTATCGATGCTGACGCTTGCATCGAGTGCGGCGCTTGCGCTGACGCTTGCCCCGTTGAAGCTCCCAAGGCTGAATAATTTAGCATAGCTCAAAACATAAACCGCTCCCAAACTCAATCGGGGGCGGTTTTTTCTTAACAAGGGATTGATAAAAATGAAAATAAATCTTAATAAGAATAAAACATATCAGATTTTTGAAGGATTGGGTGCAAGCGGTGCGTGGTGGGCACAGTATGCGGGCGGCTGGAAAAATACTGACCCCGAAAGCGGTCTGCCCGTTGCAGACAGAATTGCTCAGCTTCTCTGGAGCAAAACAGACGGCATCGGTCTGCGCACATACAGATATAACATTGGTGCAGGCTCGAAGGAATCAGGCAGAGGCGAGTATTCAGACGAATATCGCAGAGCCGAATGCTTTGAAGATAAAGACGGAAACTATGATTTTTCAAAAGATGCAAACGCCGTATATATGATGAAAAAAGCAGCTGAATACGGAGCCGATGAAATCATCCTTTTTGTCAACTCTCCATTAGAAAGACTGACAAAAAACGGCAAGGGTCATCTCAATAAACACGCTTATTTCCGCACAAACCTCAGCAAAAAGAATTATGATTCATTTGCAAAATACTGCGTTGACATAACGGAGCATTTTGTCGAAGATGGACTGCCTATAAAATATCTTTCGCCCGTCAATGAGCCTTTATGGATATGGAACGGCGGTCAGGAAGGCTGTCATTACAGTCCCTGTCAAGCGGCAAAAGTTATGCGTTGCGTTGCAAAAGAGCTTCGCAAGCGCAACAAACTCGATTCAGTTATGCTTTCAGGCGTTGAAAACGGCGATATACGATGGTTCAACAAATCATATACCCGAGAGCTACTCCGCTATCCCGAGGTCAGAGAATGCATCGACAGCGTTGATATTCACTCATATTTCCTGCATTCTCCCCTGCCCTTCACAAATGACAGACCCGCATTCCTCCGCCGTTACAGAAAGTGGATGGACAGAAAACATCCTGATCTTCCCGTCAAGATGAGCGAATGGTGCCATATGCAGGGCGGCAAAAACACAGGTATGGATTCCGCACTCGAAACGGCAAAAGTCATTTTTGAGGATATATCAATTCTCAATGTTACATCGTGGCAGCACTGGATTGCCTGCTCACACTACGACTACTGTGACGGTTTGCTTTATCTTGACCGTGAAAATCAGTCGTTTGAACTCACAAAGCGTTACTATGTAACAGGTAATTTTTCAAAGTATATTCCCTATGGCGCTGTGCGTTTTGATGTTGCAGCCGATGACAGTGATATTATGGTCCTCGGATTTGTAAAAGACGGCAAAACCGTTCTTATAGTCATTAATCCTACCGATCAAGAAAAAGATTTCTTACTCGGCTGCGATTGTACAACAGCTGTTACAGATAAAAATAACAACCTTACCGAAACCGCAATCAAATCAGCTGAAAGCATAAAAATAACACCGCAGTCGGTAACAACGGTTATTTTTTAAGGAGGTGCGGAGTTGAAAAAAATAATTAACTCTCTCCTGAGTTTTCCGGCAAATTTCAAAAGCAACTGGAGCACACCGCCCAAGGGCAGATATATGTCCTATAAAGAGATTGCCTCTCTCTCAGGAGGCGGTATCGGCGTTCGCTTCGTTGTTTACTGCGTCAGCCAGATGATGCTTTCAACAAGCAACACCCTCATCGGTAACACAATCGGTATTGACCCCACCGCGCTTTACATAATTTACATAATAAGCCTTCTTTCGGGCTTCCCTCTCACTGCACTCAGAGCAAGAATGATTGACAACACGCGCAGTATGAAGGGCAAATACAGACCATACATAATCACAATGGGTATTCCGACCGTTATACTCGGTGCGGCATTCATCTGGATGCCTTATGAGGGAATGTCACTGTTTATGAAATGTGCTGTCGTGCTTGCATTCAACATCGGATTCCAGTTTTTTTACAACTTCTATTTTGACGCTTACGACAGCCTCATCAATGTTCTTTCCCCAAACAGCATCGAACGCTCAGATGTGCTTTCGATAAGGTCGGTTGTTGAGAATCTTTCTCCGTCAATCGTCAACATCGTCTTCCCACTCCTCGCAAAGCTTATCACAGGCGAAAACACACTCTACGACCTCAAGATATTCCGTATTCTGTTCCCGCCGATGCTTTTCTTCGGATTCCTCATTTCAGTTATTGTTTATGTCAATACTGAAGAAAAAATCGTCCGTGCAAAAACACATTTCATCAAGGTACGTTTCTTTGATGCACTCAAGGCGGTTGCAAAGAATAAATATTTCTGGATTATATCTCTTGCAGGCTGGATCGGATTCCTTGAGGGCGCATTCGGCAACATAATGCAGTGGATGTATAATTATCAGGGAGCTTGTTCCGCAGGTCAATATGCCGTAATCACCGCGATCGCAGGCAATGCCTCGTTCTGGCCCAACCTCGTTGCGCCGTTACTCATCAGAAAATACGGCAAAAAGAAAATTCTCATTGCAACCAACATACTCAACATCGGACTTATCGCATTTATGCTTCCCGTTGTTAAAATGACAGGAAGACCCAACATCATCTGGTTTATGCTCGCCTGCAACTTTATCAACACCTTCATTTCTGCGCTCGGTCATCTTCTCACACCGAGCATCAATGCTGATATCAGAGACTACCAGCAGTATATCAGCGGCGAAAGAATCGACGGAATGTTTGCGGCAGTCGGTCTTATCGGCAATGTCATCACAATGTTTACGGGGCTTGTTCTCCCTGTTATCTATGAGCGTTCGGGTCTTAACCGCAATGTTGCGATTTCGCTCGGATATGACGGCTCGAATGTTTACGATGTGCTTTATGACAACAACTATTTTGTAAGCATCTGTACCGTGCTGATTTTCGCCTCAATCATCGGTGCCGCGCTCAATGTTATCCCATATTTCTTCTTTGATTTTACGGAATCAAAACAGAAAGGCGTTATGAAGGTTCTGAAAATCCGCGCAATGTTTGAGGATTTCGGCAACAACTCCGCAACACAGGAAATGCTTGAAGAAACAGTTGAAATCATCAGAGAATCAAGAACATATCAGGGTAAAGCACCCGCAGATATCAAATCTGCTCCGAAATCTGATAAAAACCGCATAAAAGCTGAAAATGAGCAGATCGAAATCGCTCAGTTTGTGCTTGATGAGCTATGCAGATTCGGCACTCCCGATGGAATTGCCGAACTTGAATATGCAAAGCTCATCGCTTCCGCAGGACTTGAAGGTTTCCTCGATGCTGATTTACCGACTATGACGGACCTGAAGAATATGCCGAACGGCACAAAAGAAGAAAAGCAAAGACGCAGAATTGTTATTGGACACATCAAGGATATCCGTGATGCCAAAAAAGCTGCAAAGAAATTCTTCCCGGACGGCATAAAGAAGTTTGACATTGCTGTTCTTGAAGCGCTTTTCGAAGAGGAAACGAAAACAGAAAACGAACTTCTCTCTCTTTCAAAAGAAATGAAAAAAGCTAAAGAAGAAGGCAAGACGGATAAAGTTGCCGACATTAATGCTCAAATGCAGTCACTCAGAAACAGAAAGTCACAGATAAAGGCAGATATCAAAAAAGCGGAAACGGACTACTCAAATTATTGCAGAGCCGCCAAGCCTTATCTTGATGCAATCAAAACAATTAAGCAAGCTGAAAATTACGGCAGACTTGATGAAATCGAAGCCTTGTGCAAGGCATAAAAAACACGGCTGTTACCTCTACGGTAACAGCCGTTATTTTTTAACCGAACATTCTTACAAGAGTGTCAATCTTTGTATAAATAAATCCTACGAATTCAACAACCTTATAAAGAAGTCTTTTGAGAATGTTTGCAGCCGAGTTTTCGTTGCGTTCATCAGTTGTTCTTTCGATTGTGATGCTGTCAATAAGCTCGCTGTTGTCACCTCTTCTTGTTTCAAGAATCATCTTGTTGCCAACAAACTCGAGAGTTGAATAAGCGGGAGTTGTTTCTTTATAGGAATATGCAAGATGGTCTGCATCGGTATCAAGCACAAGAGTGCTTGTAGAACAGCTTGCATTAAGATAAAGAACGCCCTTTGGGTCTGTGTAAGTCTTGCCGCTTTCCGCTTCACCGACTACTTTGCAATCCTCCATAAAGTGTGAACGACCCTGCGAATGAGTGTGACCTGTAATAACAAGGTCAAGGTCATACGTTTCGAAAATGGGAGCAAAAATCGTTGTGAGAAGAAGCTCTGTTTCAAGATCGCCGATTGCATCACCTGCACCATAAATGCCGTGGTGAACAACACCGATTCTCCATTTTGCATCGGGATTCTTTTCAACTGCTTCTTTTGCCATTGCAATGTGATCAGGTGCATCGCCTGAGGTTGAGTCAAAGAAAAGATAAAGAACATCACCGTAACGGAACCAGAAATCACGGTCAAGGCCTCTGAAATGCTTGCCGTAATATTCATTAGGCATATTTGTGAAATAGTTATAGGTCATACCCTTTTTATCGTGGTTACCGATTGCCATTGCCATAGGAAGTCCTCTGAGCGCCTTGGGCATAAGCAAAGTCTGCCACTCGGCATCGGTGCATCCCGATGAAGTGTTGTCGCCGGGAGTTACAAAATAGCTGATATCGGGATTCTTTTCAAGTGCTTCGGCAAGAAGATTGTTCCACATAAGACCGTCTTTTATCTGCTGTGCATCGTCACCGCCGTCATAGATTTCGGTAATCTGAATATCACCTGCGATAAGAGCCTTGTGGTTGCCGAAAGATTTAGTATTGTATTCACAAACCTCGCTCCACGCCTTGCCGGTATGCCACTGATAATAGTATGCTGTGTTTTCTTCGAGACCAGTTATTGTGACGCGGCAGACAAGTTGAGCATCGCTTTCTGCGGGAGTTATTTCGCCCCTGAAAACCTTTGCATCAGACATATCTGCATTCTTTGAAACACGCACTTCAGCTTTTGCATCAGCTTTATCTGTATGCCAGCAAAGGCTGACCTGAGTTTCGTCTGCGCCGACATTAAGAGTCGGGAGATTGTTTTTATCACGGAGTGACATATAATATTCCACCCATTCTTCATTTGTAAGTTTCGGTGCATTGAAATCTGCAAAGGAAACGGCGCCGATACTCAGCATCATCGCAACGCTGAGGACAATCGCAATAATCTTTTTCATTGCTTACCTCCAAAAAAATCAAACGGACACCGATCCGGCATTCCGTTTGATGTAAATTTATATAATGAGTTATTATAACAAAAGTTATCCAAATTGTAAAGCATATTTGGACAAAATATATGAATAAATTTAATTGAGGTGAGATTAATGAAAGAAAACATCAAAAATTATATTGTATCAAGCATAATTGCACTTGCAGTCGGCGGATTATCTGCCCTGCTGACATCGGGAAATATGGATTTATATTCCGAAATCACAAAACCTCCTCTTGCACCGCCTTCAATTCTTTTCCCGATAGTTTGGACCATTCTTTACATACTTATGGGAATAAGCGCCGCTCTCATTTACGGTGAAAAGGATTCGAAACCCGATGAAGTCAAAAGAGCTCTGACCGTTTACGGAATAAATCTGTTCCTGAATTTTTTCTGGAGCATTATATTCTTCAATATACGTGCATTCCTTTTTTCGTTCATCTGGCTTGTTGCACTGTGGATTGTGATTCTTGTTATGATAATCAGATTTTACAAAATCAAACCGATTGCAGGTATTCTTCAGATTCCGTATCTTCTCTGGGTCACATTTGCAGGATATCTCAATCTTGCAATTTTTCTTCTCAACTGAAAAACGGGTCAGAGTGATCACTCTGACCCGTAAATTTTATTTGAATAATGCCTTGAATTTTCCTATAACGGTTGTTTCTTCATAGGGAAGGATTTCGCCCGCATTCTCTTTTGTGAGCGGTACAAGTTTTTCACCGTCAAGGTTAATCATAAACTGAGGTAAATCCTCATAGTCCCAAACCGTAATTTGTCTGTCACTGTAAATTATAAGGTTAACCATGTCAGCAACAAAACGGTTATCACAGGTGTGCTTAAGATATTTTCCGAACCATGTTATATCGGCAAATGCACAGGTTGATGCATCAATCTGATTATCTGCAGAAACATGGTTTTTGCCGCAAGCACATTCTTTTGCCTGCTTGTAGCTATCACCAAGAGTGCCGTCAACCTCTGAACAAGTCGCACCGAAGCTTTCGCGGTCAGTAGCAATTGTTCCATCGGTCATTCTGTCATTATCCGAAGTAAGCGGCATAAATGAATATCCGTATTCGGCGATAATTGCAGTGTTGATTCCGTCATCAAGAAGGGACTGAATAATTTTTTTGCCATTATCCTGAACATTATAGTGATAATAATCGCCCTTTTTGATTATTTCAGAATACTTTGCTTTTTTCTCAGGAGTGTCAAAAATGAAATCAACTGTTTCTTCGTATCTTTCAGTTGACATAAGAGCATAGAACCCGGGTATTGTTGCAATTGAATCGGTCATTGCTTCATTAAATCCATGAGCGAGCAGCTCTTTGGTAAGATTATCGGCAAACTCGACAAGACCGTCAACAGCGCCGATTGCATAAAGACCTTCAAGCATATAGTAGATAGCTTCCGTGCCTGCATTTCCTTTCATAATCTCGGAAAGAAAACGCATAAGCGAAACCGTATCAATGTTTATATTGCCTGAAAACGGGTCTTCGCAGCAGCCGACACCATTCATTGCACCGGCAATAAACACAGCTGAATCGATATGATTGCGCTCGGAATAATCATCAGTGGCGTAATAATACTCATGAAGATAAGTCATCATAACCGCTGTACCCATACTCATTGAAACAAGAGCAACCTTATCGGAACCCGTAAGTTTCATAACATACTCAATGTATTCGTCAAGCTGTGCGGCAATTGTAACTGTATCATAGCGCCAATCATAATAAAATTTATAGCAGTTTTCGTAGTTGTTGGTTTCTTTCAGTTCAAGGTCGCTGACATCTTTTTTGCCTGTATCGGGATTAGGAATGCCCTTTTCATCACACACAAAATCGCCGAAAATGGGTTCAACCAATCCGCCGAGAATATCTGCAAGCTTATCATAATCCTTAATGAAAAGATTCCAGAGAATTCCGCCGAGATTCTTGAAAACTGCCTCAACAATCGGACCCGCCTGCGGGCCCCATATGCGCACGTCATCCTCTTCTGTTTCGGTTGAAAGGCCTTTATAATAGTTACCCTCAAGACCTGTAATAAATACAACGGGGACATCAAATTCAAGATTTCCAAGATCCTGTATGTACGAAACGGTCGGTGTGTTTTCGGTTTTATCTGCAGCAACTCCCACAACTGTAGCAGACAAAATCATGCAGATACAAATCAAACCGGAAACAATTCTTTTCAGTGCCATTTTATTTCCTCCCGAAAAAAGTTTTATGTTAAAAAATTATCATATATTTTAATTAATGTCAATGATTATTTATAGCTGAAAAGCTCTCTGCGTCCGTTATGCGGTTCATAGTAACGCTTAAGATAATCAGCAATTTCACTCAACTCTCTGTGCTGCTCATATAGCAGACTGAGTTCCCTCTTCAAATCATACGCCTCAGTTGAACATACGCTGTCAACAAGCCCTCTTAACTTCTCACGTTTTCCGGCAATTATACTTTTGATCTGCTTAGCCGACTCCTCATACTCCAGGCCAAGCTCAAATAATGTTTTCTTTTTCGACATTCGTTTCTCCTTTCAAAATAAAATCGGTTGACACTGAAAAAAATTCACTGATTGCCACAAGCTCATCTCCGTCCGGCAGAGCACCTTTCTCAATTTTAAAAAATCTGGAAGGGTTTATTCCTGTTGCACCCCCCAATGCTTCAAGTGTCAAACACTGACTCTGCCGTAATCTTAAAATTCTGTCACCGACACTGCCGCCCGTCGCATTTCTCGCCGCAGAAATAACCTTTGCTCTTCCGACAATAACTGGTATAACGCTCTCAGAAAGAACATTCTGTTGATAACACACCGCATAGCTGAGAACACGCTCAAGCTTGTCCTGTGACCGTTTAAGTGTTTTTTTTATTGCAGCGGGAGTGACTCCGTTTATTTCAGAAATATCGGTAATCGATCTACCGTCATACCAATGAAGCCTGACAACATTCCTTTCAGCATCGCTCAATTCATTTTCAATTGCCCTCTCCAAAAGCAAAGCCATATCTACCTCGCGTTTTCGCCAGGCATACTCAGCAGGTGCTTCGCAAGCACTGCAGTATCTCCCGCAGCACGCAAGCTGTGCCGCTTTTATCTCCTCTTTGTCGGGATAAAAGGGCGGAGAGGAGTTTGTTTTGTTTTTCATCCTTGCGCCTCCTTGAATAATAGTTGTGCTATTAATTATAGTGAACATTCGTTCGTTTGTCAAGAGTTTTCAAAAATATCTTGATTTTCTCTTGACATTTTTAATAGTTTAGCTAATAATTATAGCTATAACAACATTTCGGAGATTAAAGAAATATGAGCATAATAAGAGAATTAAGAAGAAAAAAAGGAATGTCCCAGAAAGAGCTTGCCGATGCTTGCTGTGTTCACCAGACCGCCGTCAGTCAATGGGAAAAAGGAAGAACAATGCCTGACATCAACAGTCTCAAACTGTTATCCGAAGTACTCGGTGTGTCTGTTGAAACCCTTATCGGCAACGAACGAGAAGACGAAAACAGAATCCGTGGATTTGAAAAACTCAGCGGTGAAAACGCAACACAAAGACTCGGCAGAAGTGAATTCTTTGCTTTGATTGTTACAGATGACAGTATGATACCTACCCTCAAGCCCGGCGATACGGTTATCATCAACAGAAACATTCCTGCTGTAAATGGAGACATCGTTGCGGTGACTGTCGCAGACAGCGATGCCATGATAAAAAGAATTATAAAAAAAGACACAAGCATTTTGCTTGTGTCTGAAAATTCCGAATATGAACCTTTGGTTTTTAGTTACGGTGAATTTTACAATCTTCCCGTTACCGTTCTCGGGAGAGTGACCGAGATGAGAAGAAGATTTTAAATTAATAGTATATTATGCCGCAAGCATATTAAGTGCGGTTGAAAGCTGATTATCCTCCTCAACTGTAAGCAACGAAAGATTTGCTCCATATCCTGCAGTAAGATTTACTTCAACTGTAGGCTCAATACCTGTTCCGTTATAAACAGCAGGCTCACCTGCCTTGGGTTCAACGAGGGCGACCGTAAGAAGCACCGCACCGCCGTCCTCAAGAGCAAAAATCTCCTGCATTGTTCCGACACCTGCAGTTCTCGTTCCGATAATCTGTGCCTGACTGATATCGCGAAGGTCGCAGGCAAAAAGCTCTGCCGGACCGCTTGTTGCTCCGTTAACAAGAACGACAAACGGCATCGTTATGCTGTAATATTCCGCAGGGAACACCTTCTGAATTTCTCCCGTCTTGTTTCTTGTTACGGCAATATTTCCTTCAATTGCAGGAACAATAACATCAATCACCTGCGCTGCATATTCAATCGTGCCACTGTATGTATTACGAACATCGAATATCATACTTTCCGCACCTTGCTCTATAAGCTTTTCTGCCGCCTTCTTGAATTCGGAGGCGGTATTTTTATAGAATCCGTTAATCTTGATGTAACCTACATTACTTTCAAGTCTAGCGGTGATGCTGGGAATCGAAAAACCTCTCATCGGTTCAACAACCTTTGTTTCACCGTCGCGCATATACTCAATCTGAACTGCCGAAAGCATTGAGCCGTAAAGCTTTTCGCTGAGCTGAGCATAGCTGCTCATCGTTACGGTCTGGTTATCAATCGCAGTAATCACATCCATAGATTTGAGTCCGGCTTTTTCAGCGGGCGAACCTTCATAGACATGAGTTATAATAAAGCTGCCCTTCTGATAGTCATATGCAGTTTCAACACCAATGCCCGTAAGTCCACCTTCCAGCATCGCGGTGTATTCCGCGTAATCCGATGCATTGAGATAAATGCTGTTCGAATCGCCGAGGCTTTCAACATATCCGTTGACAAGCGACGCATTGAGCTTGTTGCTCTTCTCATCAGAGCCGTAATAATAGGCATTTATGATTCCGCTGATTTCTTCAAGCGAATCATAAGTCTGAGAACGGCTTGAGATGCCGCTTATAATACCGTTATAGATTTGCTTTGAAACAACCATTGTAACAGCAAAGGTTGCTGTGATTGAAATTATTATTAATGAAATACACAGACCGAGTGAAATTTTTTTATTCATAAACGGCCGTCCTTTCTTCTGAAAAAAGGCGGCATTGAGCCGCCTCTTTTAATTTATTTTTAGGGTTTTGAAACATAATTCAGCGGATTGACTCTGCTGACAGAACCGTCGGATTTTTTGATTCTCACTTCAAAGTGAAGATGAGGACCGGTTGTGTTGCCCGTATCACCGATGAGACCTATCTGCTCACCTTTCTGAACAACATCGCCTACGCTTACCTGAAGTCTCTGCGCGTGTGCATATAAGGTGTGTTTACCATCGCCGTGGTCAATTATGCAGTAGTTGCCGAATCCCGAATTCCAGTTTCCGTCATTCTTCGCAAGGATAACCTCACCGCCCTGCGCGGCACGGAAAGGCGATCCCTTTGTTGTAACATCCGTTCTGACGATATCAATGCCCCAGTGAGGGCTACCGTCGCTGTATGAAGGATATGTTGCGGTAAGTCTTGTTGAACCGGGAACCGGCCAGATCATATTACCGTCATTGTTGAATTCTTCATCGGGAACATCGTTTTCAGTTGAACCCTGACTTTTGATTACAGCTTCGATTTCAGCTTCAAGTTCGGCACGCTCTTTTTCCTGACGCTTGATTGCAGCTTTGTATGCATCGCTGTCCTTATCAAGATCTTTGAGAAGATATTTCACTTCATCTTTCTTGCCTGTAACATTATTTTTTTTCTTCTGCTGATTGTTCAGACTGCTTTCAAGGCTGTCCTGCTTATCAGTAAGAGTGTTCATCTGCGTATCAAGCTCGGTTCTTTTATTTTCAAGTTCAGCCTTCTGTGCCTGGCTTTCTTGTTGAAGATCAGATAACATAATAAGCTTTTCCGAAAGTTCCGCAATAAGCTCATTATCTCTTTCGGTGACTCGGGTCACAAGCTCTTTTCTCGCAAAAAACGAAGAAATATCGCCGCTTGTCATAAGCAATTCAAGTGTTGAACCGTTACCGCCCGACATATAGTTTTCACGGATTCTCGCAAGAAGAAGCTCTTTTGTGTCCTCCATAAGAGTTTCGGTTGACACCATCTGTGCCTCAATTTCCGAAATCCGGACATTGATTTCATTTATATCATTGGTTGTTACATTAATGTCGCCTTGCAGATCGTCGATATCACCGTTAAGAATATCAATGCTTTCGTCAAGCAAATCAATCTGCTCCTCAATATCCGCAATCTGATTGTTAAGTTCATCAAGCTTCTGCTCGTTGGTTTTGATATCCTGCTCAACCTCATCAAGTTTTTCCTGGTTTTCCTGGATGTCCTTCTCGATTTCCTCATATCTGTTCTGCAACTCTTCGAGTGACTTATCATTCTGTGCATAAACAACAGGCAGACAAGACGAAATGATGCAAACAAGGGTCATCAGAAAACACAGAAACTTTTTCTTTGAACCGGTTCTCTTAATCATCAAGCTCAACAAACTTCCTTTCCTTAAGATACTTTCTGATTGATGTTGCGCTGCCGAAAACAGCCGTGAACACACCGATACCGATAAATGCCGCAGCTATATACGGTGCGTAATCGATAAATTCAACTCTGATATCTCCTGTACCGAATCCCGAAAGAACGGAAGTGAATGAACCGAGAGCAAATTCATAAATTCCCCACACCGCCGCAAACGCAAGCAATCCTGCAATAAATCCGATAATGATACCTTCAATCATAAACGGCCATCGGATAAATGAATTTGTGGCACCGACACTCTTCATAATACTGATTTCAAGGCGTCGGCTGAACATTGTTACTTTAATTGTATTTGAAATAATAAAGAGCGAAACAACAAGAAGAAGAGCAATCATACCGATACTTATATATGTAACGGAATTTCTGATTCCTTCAAGCTGTCTTGCAAGCGTGCTGTTTTCATAAACACGCTCTATGCCGCTCAACTGCTTGATCTGATTGACAACATCCTCAAAGCCTTCCATATTGCTTATAGTTACACGGTAAGCATCAGGAAGCGGGTTTTCGTTAAGTCCGCTGAGATATTCTCTGAGACCTTCATCAAGCTCCGAAAGAATTTCCTGATATGCGGTTTCTTTGTCGATATTCTCAATAAACGCAATGTTCTCTATTGCGCGCAGATCGTTGCCGAGTTTGATATATTCGTAATTGGAAGCTTCCATATCGGCATAAACCATAATTACGTTTTCGGATTCGATTCCCGTAATAAATGCTTCGATATTGACAAGAAGCATAAACGCAATGCCAATAAGCATAAGGCAGCTGAAAAGAACGGTTATCGAGGCGACCGACATAAGCTTATTAACTTTAAGGTTACGGAAGCCTTCTTTGGTCAGATATCCTAAGTTACCCATCAATCTTCGCCTCCCGTCACATTAAAATCCTCCAGAATTTCAACAGGCTCGCTGTTTTCCTGCGAATCGGTTGACTGGCGATCCTGCGCATAGGCAGAATAGTCCTCCTCGGGAGGAACCACATATTCATTTGAAATTTCGCTGACTGCATTGATATGAGATGTTGCAGCTTCTCTGACAAGAGCACCGCCATCGGAAACAACAGTGCCTTTATCAAGAATGATAACTCTCTTATCAAAGCAGCGAACAAGGCTGTGCTCGTGAGTAACCATAATAACAGTTGTTCCTGTTTCGTTGAGACGCATAAGAAGCTCAACGATTTCATAGCTCATCTGAGGGTCAACATTACCCGTGGGCTCGTCCGCAATAATTATTTCTGCGTTGTTTGCAAGAGCTCTTGCAAGAGCAACTCTCTGCTGCTCGCCGCCGGAAAGCTCCTGAGGATAATTCCTTGCCTTTTCGTTAAGGCCCATAAGGCTGAGCACATAAGGAACTCTTCTGCGAATTTTCTTTTCCTTTGTTCCGATAACGCGCATTGCAAATGCAACATTATCAAAAACAGTCATATTGGGAATGAGTCTGAAATCCTGAAAAACAATTCCGAGTCTGCGGCGGAACTTCGGGATATCTCTCTTTTTGATTTTTGTCAAGTCGGTACCGTCAACAACTATGCATCCCGTTGAAGGCACCTCTTCCCTCATCATAAGCTTGAGGAAAGTACTCTTACCTGCGCCGGACGAACCGACGACAAAAACAAATTCGCCTTTGTCAATGGTAAGATTTATATCTTTTAAAGCATGAGTGCCATTATCATACTTCTTTGATACACCGGTAAATTGAATCACAGTATCAATCCTTAAATTAATATTTGACGGGTTTGGCATCAAGATATTTCTTAACCATAAGAGCTACTTTGAAAACAATTGCATCGTCAAATTCTCTCAGGTCAAGACCCGTAAGTTTCTTGATTTTTTCAAGTCTGTAAACAAGAGTGTTTCTGTGAACAAAAAGCTTTCTTGATGTTTCGGAAACATTGAGGTTATTTTCAAAGAAACGCTGAATGGTAAACAGAGTTTCGTGGTCAAGGCTGTCAATTGAGCCTCTCTTGAAGATTTCTCTGAGGAACATATCACAGAGAGTTGTGGGCAGCTGATAAATAAGACGGGCGATGCCGAGATTTTCATAGCTGACAATTGTCTTTTCAGTATCGAAAACCTTACCGACTTCAAGAGCAATCTGAGCTTCCTTGAATGAACGGGCAAGATCCTTTATTCCTTCGATGGTTGTGCCGATGCCTACAAGCACATGTGTATAAAGCTCGGTGCTCAGCGAATCGGAGATTGAGCGGGCAAGCTTTTCAAGATCCTTGGTTTCTATGTTGCTTTTTACTTCCTTGACAATGGCAATGTCGTGCTCATTGATATTAATAACAAAATCCTTGTTCTTATCAGGGAAAAGATTCTGAACCGAATCAAAAACAGCCGCATCATTATGATCGGTTATTCTGACAAGAAGAACAACTCTTGTTGCTTCAGAGTTGAATCTGAGTTCTCTGGATTTAAGATAAATGTCGCCGGGAAGGATATTGTCAAGTATAACATTTTTGATGAAATTGCCTCTGTCGAATTTCTCTTCATAATATTGCTTGAGATTTTCAAGAGAAACACAGCAAACAGCCGCAAATCTGCCTGCAAGTTCGTCTGTACCCTCAACAAAAACAGCGTACTCAGTCTGAATGTGCGAGCCGAAGTTACAGAAAGTGTAGCCGTTGATGTAGTGAAGCTCGTTGTCAGAAAAAACATCACTTGCAGTTGAGATAACTTCGCCGATTTTGCTCAGCTCACTGCATGCAATAATAGTTCCTGTTTCGTCAATTACGCCCAGAGTTCTGCCGACAGCCTCTCTCATCTGATGGACCAAACCCTGAAAAATTCTGTTTGACATAATTATTACCCCTCATCTGATTTGTTTTACATCTTTGTGAATTTATACAAAATGACCATTGGGACATCTTACATTTTACACAATAAAGAGTTTTTTTGCAATAGAAATATTCGATTTTTTTCAATTATTTTTTGAATTTATTGTGAATTTCGCTCTGTTTTTATGCTTTTTAAACAAATTTTTCAAAAATAATGTCCGTCAAAAGTGTTTGTGTAACATTTTTTCGTGAGAATACTTTTTTAGGGGAATGTAACAGTTTATTATCTTATCATTTGTTAATAATTGCCAAAACAATTTAAAACTTATAAGTTCACCGAAAAAGCCAACTGATATTTTTGTTAAAAAAGTCAATGTTAATTTGTTACAAATTGAGTATCTTATTTTTGTATATTTTAACTTCAAAACTAAAAATTTTTACTGTATATATGCATTCAAAAAAACGCAATACTATATCTGTATCCGCAAACAAACTTTTGTTTTTTGCAATAAAACGAAAAAAACGCAAAAAAAGCGCGGATTTTTGACAGAAAAGTGACATGTTTTTTTAATAAAACTCTTTTCAAATAAAAAAAAAGGTGATATAATCTCTATATCTGTGAATTTAACTTATATTTTATATATAATTTTTAACGAAAGAGGGAGAATCAGTGGAAAAATTTATTATCAATGGCGGCACTCCCCTGCACGGCGAGGTTGAAATAAGCGGTGCAAAGAACGCTGCCCTTGCAATCATTCCTGCCGCAATTCTTTCGCAAGATGTTTGTGTAATTGAAAATCTTCCCTGCTCAATCAGCGATATCAGCTATATGATGAAGATTCTCAATCAGATCGGCGCACAAATCAAAGTCATCAACAAAAGTACAATAGAAATAGATTCCCGTCATGTTAATTCATATGTCATTTCTCACGATATGACAAAGCACCTTCGTGCATCATATTATTTTATCGGTGCTCTTCTCGGCAGATTTTCAAGAGCAAAGGTTTCGATGCCCGGCGGTTGCTATCTCGGTCCCCGACCCATCGACCAACACATCAAAGGCTTTGAGCTTCTGGGCGCAACCGTTTCTGTTGAAGACAACGCAATTGTTGACGCAAAAGCGGACAAGCTTATGGGAAGCCCGATTTATCTCGATATGGCATCGGTAGGCGCAACGGTCAACATTCTTCTTGCTGCAGTAAAAGCCAAGGGCCTGACCGTTATTGAAAATGCCGCTAAAGAGCCTCATATAGTTGACCTTGCAAACTTCCTTAACTCAATGGGAGCTGATGTCAGAGGTGCGGGCACCGATGTTATCAAAATCAGAGGTGTTGACCAGCTTCACGGTTGCACATATTCAATAATTCCCGACCAGATTGAAGCAGGCACTTTTATGGTTGCCGCTGCCGCAACCTACGGCAATGTTCTCATTAAGAATGTCATTCCCAAGCACCTTGAATCTATTTCAAAGAAGCTTATCGAATGCGGTGCAGAGGTTGAAGAATTTGACGATGCAGTCAGAGTTTCTCTTGACAAACGCCCCGATAAATGTAACATTAAAACTATGCCTCACCCCGGTTTCCCGACAGATATGCAGCCTCAGATGGCAGTTCTCCTTGCTCTTGCAGACGGAACAAGCATTATCTCTGAAAGTGTATGGTCAAACCGCTTCAAATACACCGAGCAGCTTAACCGTATGGGTGCCAACATCAAAGCTGACGGTCAGCTTGCTGTTGTTCAGGGTGTTGAACAGCTCAAGGGAGCACCCGTCAAAGCCGATGACCTTCGTGCAGGCGCAGCAATGCTTATCGCAGGAGCTGCTGCAAACGGCACAACGGAAATCGAAGATATTTATCATATCGACAGAGGATATGAAGATGTTGTTGAAAAATTCAAGGGTATAGGTGCCGATATCAAGCGTATTTACTGCCCCGATCCCAATGCACTTTCTGATGTAGGTTAATTTCGTAATATATAATGTATATAGATAATGGGCTGTCTGATATGAACAGCCCATTTTTGTTAAAGGAAATTTATTTATGGCTAAATTTTGTTCTCTTTTTTCATCAAGCGACGGCAACTGCACATACATAGGCTGCTCGCAGGGCGGAATTCTTATTGACATTGGTGTCAGTGCGAAAAGAACGGAACTTGCGCTTGCTGATATCGGCGTTTCTCCGTCCTCGCTTGCTGCAATTTTTGTAACTCACGAGCACAATGACCACATAAAAGGCATCAGAGTTTTTGCTGAACGTTACGGAATAAAAGTATACTCCTCTGCAGGCACTCTCGCCGGAATGGAAGAACTCGGTGCTATTACAGCAAAAACAAAAACCGATATCATACCCGACAACGGAGTCGAAGCGGGCGGAATGTTTGTACGCGCATTCAGAACCCCGCACGACAGCAGAGAAAGCACGGGATACAGCATTGTCACGCCCGACGGTAAAAGGCTGTCGGTTGCAACAGATATAGGTATGATTACCGAAAATATTATGAATTCCGTATACGGAAGTGACCTTATTCTTCTTGAATCCAACCACGATGTAGGTATGCTCCAGAACGGCCCATATCCTTATTTTCTCAAGCAGAGAATTCTCTCAAACCATGGTCATCTTTCAAACGAAAACTGTGCAAAAGCCGCTGTAAAGCTTATGGAATCGGGAACAACGCGTTTCGTCCTCGGACACCTTAGCAAAGAAAACAATGTGCCGTATCTTGCCTACGAAACAACCCGTTCTGCTATGACAATGGCAGGTGCAAAAGAAAATATTGATTATCTTCTGGCGGTTGCAGGCAACAACAATCCCGTTATTGCTCTGTGACCTGAGCGACACTGACCGTTGTCAGATGTCTCATCTCCTCGGGATACGATTCATCAAAAACATCGTAAACTCTTTTATATTCACCCGTTTCTTCGTCTTTTATAACAGTAGATTTATTCTTATTGAGCAAATCAACAAGAGAATACATATCAATCCAGATTTGGTTTGTTCCCTCTTTCTGAACCTCGTTGAATATGAGCTGCATTCCGAGATGAAGATGCGGAACTTTCATACCGTTAACATTCTCTTCTTCGGAATATCCCGTCATCCCGAGATATCCGATAACCTCCCCCGCCTTAACGGCAGACCCGACTTCAAGGCCCTCTTTGTAGGGTCTGTTTCTTCTTAAATGTGCATAATAATACGAGCGTTTTCCGTCAAAGCTTCTTATCGCAATCCGCCAGCCGCCATAGCGATTCCAGCCGATTGCCTCAACCGTCCCGCCTTCAATTGCAACAATCGGAGTGCCTATCGAACCCATCAGGTCGTTACCAAGATGACGCCTTTTGTAGCCATATGAACGCGAAACACCGAAGTCGTCATAATGGCTGAACCAGAAGCCTTCCGCAACCGGTGAATATGCTTTCAGACCGTAACCTTCAATAACTTTTATTCCGCCATTACCGTCAGGAGAAGCCTTCGTGTATTCGCCAAGCATTCCGCCAAGCACGGTGCTGTACGCTTCCTGATAAAACGCATAATATTTATTTGTTGCCATAAGACTGTCAACAGTCATATCCCCGCTCAAAGCCTCAACAAGCTTGTCAAGCTGTGAACGCTTATAGCCACTCCAGTTTCCTCCGTTTTTGCAGGAAAGAAAAGAAAGTGTGTCAATCCACGAAAAATGTTTTTGGCTTCCAAATGTTGAAATATCAAGCTCCATCGTATCACATAAAGCATTGTAAGGAACGGAAAAATCCACCCATTTTATATATTTTTCAGTCGTAGTTTCTTCAGCTTCCGCAACAGCAGAATCTGTTGAATACTCTGAAATCCGGGTCGCAAAGATTCCACAGATTATCACAAAAACGCAAGCCGCAAGAATTATCATGCGGTCTCTTAACAATTTCAAACTCATCAACTCCAATCAACTTAAAAATACGCATTTACGGAGGTGAAAATGATTAACATAAATATCATATGTATCGGCAAGCTCAAAGAGGACTATCTTCGCTCGGCGTGTGCCGAATACGAAAAAAGACTCGGTGCATTCTGTAAGTTAAAAATAACCGAGCTCACCCCAGCAAGACTTCCCGAAAATCCGAACGATGCTCAGATTGAAGCCGCTCTTGCAGACGAAAGCGAGAGAATTCTTTCTAAAATTTCCAACAACGATGCAGTATTCGCGCTTTGTATCGAAGGCAAGGAACTGTCCTCGGAAAACTTCTCAAAAGAAATCGAAAAATGTGCCGTTTCCGGCTTTGGCTCGCTGGTTTTTGTTATCGGCGGCTCTCACGGTCTTGCTCCCTCAGTAAAAAGCAGAGCAAAATTCAGGCTTTCAATGAGCCCGATGACATTCCCGCATCAGCTCGCAAGAGTAATGTTACTCGAACAGATTTACCGCGCTTTTATGATTTCAAGCGGTGGAAAATACCATAAATAGGCAAAAAACATTCGGCAGATTTACGCCCTTTTCGCTCAAGTTTTTTATATTTTTGTTCACATTACCAAAACTTTCAAAAAACTGAAAAATTAATCAAAAAACTGTTGCATATTTCATTGAAAATGTATAAAATAAATACGGTCAAAAATTAAAAATTATTTTTGGAGGTAATTTACCATGGCAGTTAAAGTTGCAATTAACGGTTTCGGTCGTATCGGTCGTCTTGCATTCCGTCAGATGTTCGGTGCAGAAGGCTACGAAATCGTTGCTATCAATGACCTTACAAACCCCGCAATGCTCGCTCACCTTCTCAAGTACGATACAGCACAGGGCAGATACGCTCTCGCTGATACAGTAGTTGCAGGCGAAGACAGCATCACAGTTGACGGCAAAGAAATCAAGATCTACGCAAAGGCTAACGCTGCTGAACTCCCCTGGGGCGAAATCGGTGTTGACGTTGTTCTTGAGTGCACAGGTTTCTATTGCTCAAAGGCTAAGAGCCAGGCTCACATCGATGCAGGTGCAAAGAAAGTTGTTATTTCTGCTCCCGCAGGCAACGACCTTCCCACAATCGTTTACAGCGTAAACGAAGGCACTCTTACAGCTGACGATACAATCATCTCTGCTGCATCTTGCACAACAAACTGCCTTGCTCCCATGGCTAAGGCTCTCAACGATTATGCTCCCATCCAGAGCGGTATCATGACTACTGTTCACGCTTACACAGGCGATCAGATGGTTCTTGACGGTCCTCACAGAAAGGGCGACTTCAGA
>JAZRLY010000004.1:0-115509 GCA_045647065.1 Acutalibacteraceae bacterium | reverse complement strand
ATCACCTGTCTTCACGGCGGTGCGGAGCTTTCGACAGCGGTCTGGAAAGCAATTATCATCGATGATAATTCGCTTGAAATGAATTACACAAGTCCCGACGGCGCAATGGGTTTCCCCGGTAAGGTTGATTTCAAAGTAACCTTCACTCTTCATGAGGACAATGCGCTGAAGATTGAATATTATGCAGTCAGCGACAAAAAGACGGTTATCAATATGACCAACCACGCATATTTCAACCTTGCAGGCAAGGGCGATGTGCTCGGTCACGAACTGATGATTAATGCGGATGCGTACACACCGATTGATGAAAATTCAATTCCCACCGGCGAAATCCGTCCCGTTGAAGGAACTCCCTTTGATTTCAGAGCATCAAAGGCAATCGGCAAGGATATCACAGCAGACGATGACCAGATAAAAATCGGCAGAGGATATGACCATAATTTCTGCCTTAACGAGGGTGATGGCCCCGCGGCTGTTGCATATGACCCCGAAAGCGGCAGAATGCTTGAAGTTTTCACAGACCTCTGTGGAGTTCAGTTTTATACGGGCAATTTCCTTGACGGCACAATAATCGGCAAAGAGGGTAATCCTCTTATTCAGCACGCAGGTTTCTGCCTCGAAACCCAGTATTATCCCAACACACCCAATATGCCCGAGTTTCCGCAGTGCACATTTGATGCTGGCGAAAAGTTCAGATCTTGCACCGTTTTCAGATTTTCTGTCAAATAATTAATGATTTGTTCATTATTGCGGCTTAAATGTAACAAATTATTATCTGAGAATTCATAAATTTGTTAAAAAATAGCGTATAATTATACTTGTAGATAAAAATTATCAGGAGGGGGATTTTTATTATGGCAGCAGAAAGAATTCTTGTTGTTGATGATGACACCAATATTTGCGAACTTCTCAGACTCTATCTTGAAAAAGAGGGTTATGAAGTTGCTATTGCAAACAACGGCGCGGACGCCGTAAAAGCTTTTCAGGAAATTTCACCGAGCCTTATGCTTCTCGACATTATGCTTCCCGTTCTTGACGGTTGGCAGGTATGCCGCGAGGTCAGAAAATTCTCGGACAAGCCTATCATTATGCTCACCGCAAAGGGTGAAACTTTCGATAAGGTTCTTGGCTTTGAACTCGGTGCAGATGACTATGTTGTGAAGCCTTTTGACGCAAAAGAGGTTATGGCGAGAGTCAAGGCTGTTCTTCGCAGAAGCGGTTCGGCTCCTCAGACGGATATCAAGGAAGTCCGCTATGACAAGCTTTCAATCAATCTCACAAATTATGAGCTCAGAGTTGACAACAAAAAGGTTGACACTCCGCCCAAAGAGCTTGAACTTATCTATCACCTTGCAAGCAATCCCAATAGAGTTTTCACAAGAGACCAGCTTCTTGATGAGGTCTGGGGCTTCGATTATTACGGCCACTCAAGAACTGTTGATGTTCACGTCAAGCGTCTTCGCGAAAAGCTTGAAGGCGTTTCGGAAAAATGGGAGCTTAAAACCGTGTGGAGCGTAGGTTATAAGTTCGAAACCAAGGATTAATGGAGTGTTTAAGGTGGCAAAGAGAAGAAGCTCCGGGCTTTTCCGGAAATATTTCCTTGTTACAATTTCAATTATTCTTGCAAGCTTCGTCTTTATAGGCGGAGCTCTCTTGCTTTTGGTTTCAAAGCTCTGGATGGATGAAAAAAGTGCTTTGCTCACCGAAAACTGCGTCAGCGTTGCGCAAAATACGAGCGATGTCCTTGAATCCGATTATCTGACAAACAGCGGACGTGGCTCGGTTATTGTTATCTGTAACACTCTTTTACAGATTTCAAATGCAATCGATGCAGACGTTTTTATAACCAATCTTGACGGCGACGTTGTTTACTGCAAGGAAATTCTTCAGTCAAATATGGCGCTTTATACCGGTAACTGTATGGTGCATAATCAGTACAAAGTGCCGAAAGATATAATGGAAAAAGCAATGACGGGTCTGCGCAGCTCAACCGGTGATTTCGGCGGCGTGCTCAGCGATATACATTTTATTGTCAGTTCACCTGTTGTAGTCGGGGATAAAACGGTTGCCGTTGTTTTCTCTACTCAGCCTATTGTTGACGGTCTTACTCCGTATATTTCAGGCATATTCAGAATGTTTTTTCTTGCGGTGCTTTTTGCTCTCGCGGTGACATTCATAATTGTTTATCTTGTGTCTTACAGTCTCACAAGACCTCTGCGCGAAATGTCGGCAGCAACAAAGCAATATGCAACGGGTGACTTTTCAAAGAGAATCGCCATCAGACGTTCGAAAATACGTCTTTTCGGGCAGGATGAAACCGACGAGCTTGTTCAGGCATTTAACAGTATGGCGCAGGCTCTCGCAACGCTTGAATCGTCAAGACGAAGCTTTGTTGCCAATGTTTCGCACGAACTTAAAACTCCGATGACAACAATCGGCGGATTTATCGATGGTATTCTTGACGGCACAATCGAAAAAGAAAAAGAGATGCAGTATCTCAAAATTGTTTCGGATGAAGTCAAGCGTCTTTCAAGACTTGTCACGGGTATGCTGAATATGAGCAAATTTGAGGCGGGTGAGCTTGACCTCAAACCTGTCAGCTTTGATATTTCGGAAATGCTGTTCCGCACACTTCTCGGATTTGAACAGATGATTGAGAAGAAACATATTGAAATCCGCGGCCTTGAAACGATGAATGTCAATACGCTCACGGCGGATAAGGATATGATAAATCAGGTTATCTATAATCTCATTGATAACGCGGTCAAATTCACTCCCGAAGGCGGATATATTGAAATCAATTCAAAAGCGGATGCCGAAAAGGTTATCGTTAAAATCCGCAACAGCGGTAAGGGAGTCCCGAGCGATGAAATTGATAAGATTTTTGAAAGATTCTATAAAATCGACAAATCCCGAAGCTTTGATGTCAAGGGTGCGGGCATGGGTCTTTATCTTTGCAAAATGATTATTGAAATGCACGGCGGTCAGATTGCCGCAAGAAGCGAGATTGATAAATATACGGAATTCATCTTCCAGCTTCCGCTCAACTGATATTTTAATTTTATTAAATCCGTGTTCAAATTGACGTAACAAAAGTTGGTTAAAATAGCGATATAAATTGCATCGGAGGCAAAACAATGAACGAAGAATTTGAGAAGAATTTCAATAACGATGAAGTTTACGGAGAAAATTCTGCTCCCGAAACGACAAATGATGATATTACCGAGGTTGAAGTTGAAAAAGTAGATGAAGAACCCAATTCCGCCTACCGCCATCAGCAGACAACTTATTACGGCTACACTCAGAGCAGCAACAATCCGCAGTACGGTTCATATCAGCAGAGCAATCCCCAGCCGAACTATTATTCTTATCCGCAGACTCAGCCTGCTGAATCTGCAAATAATAAAAAAGAGAAAAAGGGACTTAAAGTTTTTGCTGCGGCAATCGCTCTTATTCTCGTTTTCGCTCTCGGATTCGGTGCATCGACTGTGATGAAGCATTCAGATAAGAATAGCGGAATTTCTGTTTCCGATGATGAAAAAGAAAAGAACGACGGACCAGCTCTTAATATCAATGAGTCTCCCGTTACACCCACAAAGATTTCAACCGGCGGAGTGCTTTCAACTGCTCAGATAGCGGCAAAGCTCAGACCGAGCAATGTCGGCATTGTTGTTTATACAAGAAACTCCAACTCATCTGCGGGCGAAGGTTCGGGTATCATTATGGGCGAAGATAAAACGGGAACTTACACTTATATCATCACCTGTGCTCATGTTATCAGCGATGCGGGTGTGAGTGTAAGAGTGCAGACAGAGGACGGCACAACTTATGATGCCGAAATCGCAGGCTTTGATACAAGAACCGACATCGGTGTCCTCAGAATCAAAGCAAAGGGACTTCCTGCCGCAGAGTTCGGAGATTCATCCGCACTTGTTGTCGGAGACCCCGTTTACGCAATCGGCAATCCCGGCGGTGTTGAGCTTTTCGGTTCATTCACAAGCGGATATGTTTCGTCAATCGACAGACCGGTCAACAGTGAAATCGGCTACACGATGAAGAGCATTCAGCATAGTGCGGCTATCAGCCCCGGTAATTCGGGCGGCATGCTTGTCAATGCTTACGGTCAGGTTATAGGCATCAACTCGCAGAAGATTGCCGCAACCGACTATGAAGGCATCGGATTTGCAATCCCCATCACATCTGCAAAGTCCATTATCGAAGATCTTATCACCTATCATTATGTTCCCAACAGACCCAAGCTCGGTATTACCTACTATCCCGTCAGCGCAAGCGCACAGTACAGTATGATTGCCCAGATTAAAGGTCTTCCCGCAGGAACTCTCATTATCAATGAAATCAGCAGTGACGGATCACTTGCTAATACCGAAGCAAGGCAGTATGATATGATTATTGCCGTTGACGGCATCCCGCTCACAACTGCGGACGTGCTTCTTGAAAGAATCGATAACGGTAAGGTCGGCGACAAGATGACTCTTACTCTCTGCCGTGTCAACAGCAATTATTCGATTGACGAATTTGAAATAGAAGTTACTCTTGTTGAAGATAAAGGCGGCTCGGAGCCGATAACAACCACTCAGGCATATTATATTGACCCGTTTGAATATTTTAATCAGTTCGGATTCTGATAAAAAAACAATGCCGTCCGTGAGGACGGCATTGTTTTTATGGGAATTTACTGATTTGCAGATATGAAGTTTGATGTTATTTTTATCATCATCAGAAGAGCAATTATCATTGGAACCGAAAAAACGAACGCTTTCATTTTTTGTTTTTCGTTCAGTGCCGTGAATGACGGCATAACTTTTCTTTTGTTTTTGATTGCAACGAATGCAACCGAACCGATAATTGAAACAGCGTAAAGCACAACCGTGATTGAAAGATATATTGAGTTGAGCTTTGCTTCATCGGCAATATCGGCAACAAGGAATTCGATAACAACTGAATAAAAATTGTTGCAGAAGTGAATGAGAATGCCCGTCCATATGCTGTTTGTGATGCATACTGCATAGCCGATTCCGATTCCAGCAATCAAGGCGAACGGTGCCTGAATGAGATTTCCGTGCATAATCGCAAAAATAAGAGCGGACGCAAGAATTGCAAATCTGTCGCCGTATTTTCTTAAAGGCTGAAGGATAACGCCTCTGACTGCAAACTCTTCAACGAGTGCGGGAACAACCGCAATCGAAAGAGCATAGATTAATCTGCCGCCGAAATCCGATGGGGGAGAATATTCGGGTGCGGAAAGAGTGATGCCTGCCGAATCCATAAGGTCAACGAAAATGCCCGTAACGTAGTTGCCTGCAAGGCAGATGAAAAATCCGAGAGCTGTTGCCGAGAGCATAAGCGGAATGCTGACAGGTTTTCGGAAATCAACCATAGGAGTGTTCTTGCCCTTGTTGATAAAATATCCGCTGGCGGCAAACGGAAAGAGCAATCCGAGAACTGAAAGAAAGATTGCTACAACGCTCTGCATTGCGGGATCCTTGTCATAAATTTCACCGATGGGAGAAAGATAAACGAGGATGGACAGCAGATTCTGAATCAGTACATATGCGATAACGCTCATACCCGCTGCCTTGCTTATTCTTTTTATGGAGTCTCTTTCGTTTTCCCTTCGGACATATAATGAATTGTCAGGGTCATAAAAGTTATACAAATCATCACCGACTTTGTTGATTTTTTGCATTTCAACCAAATTTTTTAATTATTATACCTCAAATTTCTATCTGTTACAAGTGCTTTAAATTAATCAACTGTTAAAATTCTGTTGTATTATTTTGAATTTTAGTGTAAAATATAAAGGTATATTTTTGTTTGTCGGTAACTATAGGAGGATTATATATGGCGATTACCAAAAAACAGCTTGAAGAAATGCTTTCATCAAAGCTTTCTCATTTCTTCGGCGTTTCACCCAAAGATGCGACCAATGAGCAGTTTTACAGAGCTCTCTCGATGATTGCCAGAGATATGGTAAGAGATTCAAGAAGAGAGTTCGACAAAGAGTCGCTCGAAAAGGGTCAGAAGAAGGTTTATTATCTTTGCATGGAGTTCCTTATGGGCAGAACCCTTAAGAATACTCTTTATAATCTCAACCTTACGTCAACTGCGGAAAAGGCTCTTTCGAGCTTCGGCGTAAAGCTTGAGAAACTCTATGACTGCGAACCCGATGCAGGTCTGGGCAATGGCGGATTGGGCAGACTTGCGGCGTGCTATCTTGATGCTCTTGCAAATCAGGGCTACAGAGGTATGGGTTATTCCATTCTTTACGAATACGGTATTTTTAAGCAGAAAATCATTGACGGCTGGCAGACCGAGATGCCCGATTTCTGGCTTCCCGGTGGCGAAGTATGGCTTGTTCCCAGAGAGGATAAGACTGTTGAAGTCAAATTCGAGGGCGATGTTATCGACAACTGGGAAGGTGCATATCACCATGTTGAGCATGTCAACTGCAAAACAGTCAAGGCTGTTCCCTATGATATGATGGTTGCCGGTAAAGACGGCAAGGGCGCTGCGGTGCTCCGCCTTTGGTCAGCAAAGGTTGACGGACTTGATATGGCAATGTTCAACCAGGGCGACTATATGAGAGCTATGGAAGAAAAGGCTATGGCAGAGGTTATCAGCAAGGTTCTTTATCCCGCAGATAACCATCCCGAAGGAAAGAGCCTTCGTCTTCGCCAGCAGTATTTCCTTGTTTCCGCTTCGGTTCAGGATATCGTTCAGCGACATCTCAGGGATTATGGTTCACTTGAAAACTTCGCAGAGAAAAATGCAATTCACATTAATGACACCCATCCTACAATGGCTATTCCCGAACTTATGAGAATTATGCTTGACGAATGCGGTTACGGTTGGGACGATGCATACAGAATCGTTGAGGAATGCTGTGCATATACAAACCACACCGTTATGGCAGAAGCTCTTGAGTGTTGGGGCGAAGACCTCTTCAAGCGCCTTCTTCCCAGAATCTATCAGATTGTCAAGGAAATCGACAACCGCTTCAGAAAGAAAATCTGGGATGCAACGGGTGATGCGGGCAGAGTTGAAAGAATGGCTGTTATTTCAAACGGCGCAGTAAAGATGGCAAACCTCTGCGTTGCAGTCTGCCATAAGGTAAACGGTGTTTCTGCTCTTCACAGCCAGATTCTCAAGGATACAATCTTTAATGAGTTCTATACTCTTGAACCCGATAAATTCACCAATGTCACAAACGGCATTGCTCACAGACGCTGGCTCTGCCAGGCTAACCCCGGCCTTACAAATATGCTGAGCGGTCTTATCGGCAAGGATTTTGTTTATGATGCATCAAAACTCAGCAAACTTGCAAAATATGCGGACGATGCTGCAGTGCTCGAAGACCTTCGCAAGATAAAACTTGAAAATAAAGAAAATTTTGCAAAAATTGTTAAGAACAAGACAGGTATCAGCCTTGACCCGACTTCTATTTTCGATGTTCAGGTAAAACGTCTTCACGAGTACAAGCGTCAGCACCTCAATGCTTTCAACATTCTCGCAAAGTATCTTGAAATCAAGGCGAATCCCAACGGAAATTACACTCCGCACACATATATTTTCGGTGCAAAGGCAGCCTCAGGCTACTTTATGGCAAAGAAGATTATCGAATTCATCTGTGCTCTTGCAGATCTTATCAACAATGACCCTGATGTAAAGGACCTTCTTAAGGTTGTTTATATGGAGGATTATAATGTAACCATGGCAGAGGCTCTTATGCCCGCCGCTGATATCAGCGAGCAGATTTCTCTTGCAGGTACCGAAGCAAGCGGCACGGGTAATATGAAGCTTATGATCAACGGCGCTGTTACAGTGGGTACAATGGACGGCGCAAATGTTGAAATCTATGATGCTGTAGGTCCCGAAAATATTCTTATTTTCGGTATGAGCACTCCCGAGGTCAATGAGCTTAAGAGAAGCGGCTACAATCCCCAGAATTACTATAACAACAACGCCGAGCTTAATAACCTTATCAATTTTATCAATAAGGGAATCAACGGCAAGATGTTTGGCGAAATTGGCGGCTCAATCACTCATCACGATCCCTATATGGTTCTTGCAGACTTCGCAGATTACAGAAATATTCAGAATCTTGCGGAGGAAATCTGGGCGGATAAGGACAGATGGACAAAGATGTCGCTTATGAACATCGCAGGTGCAGGTGTCTTTGCAGCTGACCGTTCAATCAACGATTACGCAAGAGATATCTGGAATGTCGAAAAAATCGACCTCAGAAGCAAAAAGAAATAATTAAACAAACAGGCGGCTCAATCGGGTCGCCTTGTTGATTTGAGGTAAATTATGACCGACCGTGATTTTATGAACATAGCAATCGAACAGGCAAAAATCGCCGCTGACGGGCTTGAAGTACCCGTCGGTGCGGTTATCGTGCGAAACGGCGAGGTTGTTTCCGTCGGCAGAAATCGACGCGAATACGGCAAGAATGCTCTTGCTCACGCCGAAATCGAAGCGATTGACCTTGCGTGCAAAAAGCTCGGCGGCTGGAGGCTCTGGGAATGTGAAATGTATGTCACTCTCGAACCCTGTCCGATGTGTACGGGCGCAATAATCAACTCGAGAATACGCCGCCTTGTTTACGGCGCATCGGATATGAAGGCAGGTTCGTGCGGCTCGATTGTCAATCTTTTTGATTTGCCTTACAACCACAAACCCGAGGTTGTTGCGGGATTTATGGCGGATGAATGTGCCGCACTTCTGTCGGATTTTTTTGCGGATTTGAGAAAAAGAAAGAAGGGGAATGCCGATGAATCTTGAAAATTTGTTTTTTGCAATTGAATTAATCGGCACCGTTGCCTTCGCAATAACAGGTGTAATTACCGCAATCGAAAAGAAGTTTGACATTTTCGGTGCAATCGTTCTCGGGACGGTTACTGCGGTTGGCGGCGGTATTGTGAGAGACCTTATTCTCGGCTATACCCCTCCGATGGCATTCAGAAAATCAGTTTATGCCATAACCGCTGTCGTAACTTCGCTTGCGGTTTTTATTATCGCATATTTCTTTGGTAAAAGAATACAGAAGCATTATGATGTTTATTCGCAGATCATAAATATTTTCGACTCAATCGGACTTTCAGTTTTTGTTGTCGGCGGTGTCAACAGTGCAATTGCCTGCGGATTTGAAGAGAATATGTTTCTCGCAATTTTTGTTGCAACCTTAACGGGAGTCGGCGGAGGTGTCATGCGAGATATTATGGCGGGCAGAGTGCCGACGATTCTGCACAAAAGAGTCTATGCCCTTGCAGCGATAATAGGAGCGGTTATCTATTATCTGCTCATATATTACAGCGTTTGTTCTTCAACGACGGCGATTATCATTGGTGCGGGTTTGGTGATGATTATCAGAATTCTTGCAACGGTTTTCCATTGGAATCTGCCTACCGTCAAAAATCTTGATGAATAAAAATTAACGGAAGTGTACTTTTTCGGTACACTTCCGTTTTTTTGTTTTTAATTTTATTGTTTCTCACTTACCGCTTCAAGAACTTCTTTCTTGAAATCACCGAAGATTTTATATTTCTTCGTGAAGATAATAAGAGAGGTGATAATCATAACAGGCGGAACGATGAACATAAGGAATGAAATTGCGCTCTTTGCCTGCGCGGTCTGAACGAGCGCTTCGCCGTCATAACCCGTAACCGTAAAGGTTGCATACATAATAATCGCCTGAACGGTATATGCCATCTTCTGAAGGAATCCCTTCATTGAGAATGTAAGGCTCTGATTGCGGCTGCCCGTCTTGAATTCACCGTAGTCAACGCAGTCCGCAAGCATAACCGTCTGGTTGACGAACATACTGCCCGTGCCGAGTGATGTGAGAATATAGAAAATGCCGAGTGCGGTAACATTGCCTGTGAAGCCGTATCCCATAACAGCCATTCCGATGTAGCCTGCCGCTGCCATTCCGAGAGAGAGCTTGTAGATTGAACGGTTGTTCATAAATTTTGAGAATACGGGAACAACAAGGATTGAAAGCACAGAACCTACCGTACCCATAAGATTGAATTTCGACTGGAGTGTAAGGTCACCGAGAACGGATGTGAAATAATAGCTGCTGATGCCCGATGTCATATAGAAGCCTGCATTTGAAATCATCGCAAATAGCATAAACACAAGAAGCTGGTCGTTGCTCTTGATAACATTGATTGCCGCTTTGAACGAGAACTTTTCGTTGTTTACGATAATGCGTCTTTCTTTCGTCGAAAGAACACTGATAAGAGCAAACAGAATAAGTCCGCCCGC
Source organism: Acutalibacteraceae bacterium (assembly GCA_045647065.1). Taxonomy (GTDB): domain Bacteria; phylum Bacillota; class Clostridia; order Oscillospirales; family Acutalibacteraceae; genus CAG-177. The sequence goes on along the minus strand of JAZRLY010000004.1, from coordinate 105,219 downwards.
CATAATAACAGACCATTTGCCGAAACCTTTGCTGAGTGTGTCGGATGTCATTGCGTCAAGCTTGCTGCCTGCAACACCGCCGAAGAATGCAACTGCCATTGGAGTGAAGATTGAGATGATTCCCTGACCGAGACCTGAAAATGCTCTTGCGATTGTCGAAACAAGGTTTCTGTCTTTTTCCTCGGATGCGAATGAAGGCACCATCGACCAGAATGGGATATCGGCAAGTGTGTTTGTCATACCCCAGAGCACATAAAGCACAGCCGCATAAACATAAAGTCCTGTTGAACCGGAGCTGAATCCGGGATTGTTGAAGAGCAGACAGAGTACGACGGCATTCATCATCGCACCCGCTAAAATCCACGGACGGTATTTACCCATTTTTGTTTTTGTTTTGTCAACAATCATTCCCATCATCGGGTCGTTGAAACCGTCCCAAAGACGTGCAAGGGGAGTGATAATGAGCAGAAAAGCAGGGCTGATACCGAGTGCATTTGTGAGATAAATCGAAAGATATGAATAGAACATTCCGTAACTGAGGTCAAGACCGACGGCGCCGACGCCGTAGCCGAGTTTTTCGCCGAGACCGATTTTTTTCATTTTGAATCTCCTTTTATTTCATTGTCTTATCGTAGTTATATCTTCGCCTTGCTTCCGTACCTTTGCCAAATTGGATTGCTTCTTTCGGGCAACGGTTGATGCATGCCGTGCAGTGCTGACACTTCGGCTTTGTCCATACAGGTTTGCCGTTTCTGATTTCAATTGCGCCGTCAGGACAGTTTTTTGCACACAGACCGCAGGAAATGCATTTGTCGTCTGCATAGAATTTCTTTGTTGTACGGCAGAAATTATAAAGCTTTGAGATGAAGAAACTTTTGATTTCTCCCTCCGTGCTTCCTGCACGTTTTTTTGCAAAAGAATTTATATCCTCACAGACAGATTCAAGCTCTTTGTCTGCGTGAGCGAGAAATTTCCGTGCCTTCTCTTCAGGGTTCGGGTCATAGAGCATAACATAGTTGTCAGGCATTCTGAGGGAATAGCTGAAATCAAGACTTCTTCCGAGCAGTTTTGCAAGCATTTTATCTGCCGTGCCTGTGTTTGCACCGCAGGTGATGATACAGTAAACATAATCTCCGAGAGCGTTCTTAACTTCGGTCAGCGAAGCAAATTGTTTGATAATTTCGGGCAGACCCCAGAAATAGACGGGAAAAACGAACCCTGTTTTCTTGCTTTTTTCTTTGACTTTTTCTTTGCCGTTGAGAATGTCAACGATGTTGATGGCAGTATCACCTGTTTTTTCGGCGATAACTTGAGCCGCGTGTTTTGAGTTTCCTGTTGCGGAAAAATAATAAATCATAAAAAATACCTTACTGAAAATCTTTTTTAAAATTGTAGCATTGACAAAATTTTTTGTCAATAAATAATAAGCAATGTTTTGCGCATAATAGAAACGAACCAAGTGTTCAATAATTTTTAAGAGAGGAACCTCGAAATGGAAAACAACAGACAGAATAACAACCAGCAGAATAATCAGCAGAACAGAAACCAGCAGAATCAGCAGAACAAGAAGAACAACAAGGAAAACTTCTGAAGCTGAAAGCGGCGGCACCTTCAAGGTGTCGCTTTTACTTATTTGACAAATGGTTAAATTTTATATATACAATCATTAATTTTATTTCTTTTTTGTGACATATAAAAAAAGTTGAAATCCGTACAAAAAATTCGCCAAAAAAACTATACAAATCGAAAAAATTGTGATAAAGTATTAGTGTTTAAAAGACTCAAAGGAGTGTTGTGTCATGACAAAGATTTATGAAGGTAAAACAAAAGACGTTTATTCACTTGAAAACGGCAACGTTATGCTCAAGTTTAAGGACGATTGCACAGGCAAAGACGGCGTGTTTGATCCCGGTGAAAACACTGTAGGTCTCACCATCGAAGGCATCGGCAAAGCAAACCTCAAATCATCAATCCACTATTTCGAGCTTCTCAAGGCTGCAGGCATCAAGACACACTATGTAAGTGCAAACATTGATGAAGCAACAATGGAAGTTCTTCCCGGCAAGGTATTCGGCCACGGTCTTGAAGTTATCTGCCGCCTTGTTGCAACAGGCAGCTTCATCCGCAGATACGGCGAATACATCGCAGACGGCACAGTTCTCGAAGGCGGATATGTTGAGTGCACATTCAAGAATGACGCTCTCGGCGATCCCCTCGTAACAGGCGAAGGCCTTGCAGCTCTCGGCATCATGAGCCCCGAAATGTTCGAAAGCATGAAGGCTCAGACTCTTGCAATCACAAAGATTGTTGCTGATGACCTCAAGTCAATCGGTCTTGAACTTTGGGATATTAAGTTTGAATTCGGCTACAACAACGACGAAGTTATCCTTATCGACGAAATTGCTTCGGGCAATATGCGTGTTTATAAGGACGGCAAGATTGTTGATCCCGTTGAACTCACAAAGCTTATCAACAACAGATAATCACAAAAACGAAAGCACCGTTCATCCGAACGGTGCTTTTTTGGCACCCCCTGCGGGAATCTAACCCACAACTGACCCTTAGGAGTTTTCCACAATGGGTGGCTATGGTGTTTGTTGTCGATTCATGTAATAAGCGTGTTGACATTCGATAAGCAGGATTATATAATTCAATTAAAAGAAAATATAAGGAGTTAATAAAAATGAAATTCAATCAAAGAAAATTGACAGTATTTTTATGTTTCTTATTGATAAGTGCAATGTTGTTTTCAATGACAGGATGTACTGAAGAAGAGCCCGATGAAAAACCGTTTGACGGTGTTCAAATAATAGACGGTGATTATGCCGGTGCTATTGACAGCGCTGAAATCGGGGATGCTTTTATATTCGGAACATATGAACAGGACAATGACAAAACGAACGGCAGAGAACCGATAGAATGGCGTGTTTTGGATAAAAATGAAAAAGGAGTTCTTTTGCTCAGCGAGTATATTCTCGATTTTGGAGCTTATGAATATGATGGCGGCAATATCACATGGGAAAAATGCAGTATATGGTCATCGTGGAATGATTTTGAAATCTATAAACTCGAGGAAAAAGAAGCAAAGCATATAAGATGGTCATATATAACAAATTCTGACAATCCTGTGCATGGAACTGACGGCGGTTCCGATACAATTGACCGTTTTTTTATTCTCAGTTATGATGAAGTAATTAAATACTTGCCGGATGAAGAATCAAGACGTGCAGTTCCTACGACATATGCAATAGAGGAATATAGCTGGGACGAAGCTGTTTACACATGGTGGCTTCGCACTCCCGGAAAAACTCAAAAAGATGCTATGATTGTTGATGAGAACGGTGTTATAGAAACAGATGGCAGATATGTCGACACTAATAGATATAACGGCATCAGACCAGCAATATGGCTTATGAAAGAGGAACAGAGCGATATATATGGACCGGCAACATTGACCTACACGGATATTAATGATGCAGAAATCGGAAATATAGTTCAATTTGGTAAATACGAACAGAATGGAGATGTTTCTGAAAAAGAACCCATTGAATGGATTGTTCTGGCAAAAAACGAGGATAAATTATTGTTGATGTCACGATATATTATCGAAAAAATACGTTTCGGATATGCTCCGTATTGGGAAAACAGCGAAATCAGAGAGTGGCTGAATGATGATTTTTATCTTAATTCATTTGACGATGGTGAAAGAGCAAAAATGCAGAGAATGATAACATCTAATGAAACCGATGATTTGATTTTTCTTTTGAGCGCAGAGGAAGCTCGACTGTTATTCAGAACAGATTCATCCAGAATTGCGTACATAACAGAACGTTTGAAGAATGAAGGTTTTAAAAATCATCATGACAAAGGTGACTGGTGGACACGTTCTGTAAGTACAGCGACAAACGGAAAAGGTGTTGTTGTGGTAGAAACAGATGGAAATGTTCGCAGTGCCGGCTCAAATCCCAAAGCACCTGAAGAATATACCTATACAGATGTAGGTGCCAGACCTGTTATATGTATAAACCTCGCAGGAACAACAGATAAGGCTATGAATATGGAAATCTTCGGACATAATTCAGCAGGTGATTTGGATAATGAGCGTATGCCGTCAGGCGGCAGCAGTAATTCCGGAAGCAGTAGCAGCGGTGAAAAATGTCCGACTTGTAATGGAACCGGTTATGTGAGATATTATTACGGAAGCAGCGATCTGGAGGCAATACTTGACGGATATGATCCGTATACAGTAGGCGAATGCCCGATGTGTGACGGAACAGGCAAATGATGTTTTTGTTGAAGTGAAAATTTGTGTTTATAGTATTTAAATAGGGTTGTATATACCTGCAGATTGAAAAAGGAAGACGCAGCTGCGTCGTCCTTTTTGGCACCCCCTGCGGGAATCGAACCCACAACTGACCCTTAGGAGGGGCCTGTTATATCCATTTAACTAAGGAGGCAAATATATATTTTATTTACAGTCAAATATTCTATCAAAATCGCGTTGTAAAGTCAAGATGAAAATTGTCTGCAAAAACTGCATATATTCGGCGATTTGCCGATAAATAATACTTGAAAAATTTGACATAATATTATAAAATAAATAATTGGTAAAGTATGTTCCTATTATAAATTTCGAAAGGATGACAAAAAATGAGCTTACTTAACAAAAAGACAGTTGACGACATTAATGCAAAGGGCAAGAAGGTGCTTGTTCGTTGCGACTTTAACGTTCCTCTCAAGGAAGGCGTTATCACAGACGAAAACAGAATCAACGCTGCTCTTCCCACAATTCAGAAACTTATAAATGACGGCGCAAAGGTTATCCTTTGCTCACATCTCGGCAAGCCCAAGAACGGCCCCGAAGCAAAGTTCTCACTTGCTCCCGTTGCAAAGAGACTCAGCGAGAAGCTCGGCAAGGAAGTTGTTTTTGCTGCTGACGATACAGTAGTCGGCGAAAATGCAAAGGCAGCTGTTGCAGCTATGAACGACGGCGATGTAGTTCTTCTTGAAAACACACGTTTCCGTGCAGAAGAAACAAAGAACGGCGAAGCTTTCTCAAAGGATCTTGCAAGCATCTGCGAAATGTATGTTAACGATGCATTCGGCGCAGCTCACAGAGCACACTGCTCAACAGTTGGCGTAACAGCTTATGTTGAAGAAGCAGCTGTAGGTTATCTTATGGGCAAAGAACTCAAGTATCTCGGCAACGCTGTTGAAGATCCCGAAAGACCCTTCGTTACAATCCTCGGCGGTGCAAAGGTTGCTGATAAGCTCAACGTTATCGAAAACCTTCTCAACAAGGCTGACACACTCATCATCGGCGGCGGTATGGCTTATACATTCCTTGCTGCTAAGGGCTACGGCGTAGGCAACTCACTCCTTGACGAAAGCAAGATTGACTACTGCAAGGATATGCTTGCAAAGGCAGATGCTAAGGGCGTTAAGATTCTTCTTCCCATCGATGTTGTTGCAGCAGCAGGTTTCCCCAACCCCATCGATGCTCCCATCGACACAGAAGTTTTCGCAGCAGATGCTATTCCCGCTGACAAGGAAGGTCTTGACATCGGTCCCAAGACTGCAGAACTCTATGCAGATGCAGTTAAGAGCGCAAAGACAGTTGTATGGAACGGCCCCATGGGTGTGTTCGAGAACCCCACTCTTGCAGCAGGTACAATCGCAGTTGCAAAGGCTCTTGCTGAAACAGATGCAGTTACAATCATCGGCGGCGGCGACTCAGCAGCAGCTGTTAACACACTCGGCTTCGGCGATAAGATGACTCACATCTCAACCGGCGGCGGCGCATCACTCGAATTCCTCGAGGGTAAGGCTCTTCCCGGCATCGAAGCAGTTAATGATAAGTAATTTTGGCGAGATTTACTTTTCTCCCTCAGTCGCGTATAACAACACGCGTCCTTCGGTGCGAAAATCAAATTTCATCCAAAATCCCGATATCAATATAATATAATCAAAATTGATTTGTAATAAACAATTGCAATCGAAAGGATTTTTAAAATGGATAAGTCACTCCGCAGACCTGTTATCGCAGGCAACTGGAAAATGAACAACACTCCCGAGCAGACAAAGGCTCTCATCGAAGCAATGAAGCCCCTCGTTGCAGACGCTGACTGTGACGTTGTTATCTGCGCTCCCTATATTGACCTTTATGCAGCTATGGAAGCTGCAGCAGGCTCAAACATCATGATCGGTGCTGAAAACTGCCACTGGGCAGAAAAAGGCGCATTCACAGGCGAAGTTTCAGCTGAGATGCTCAAGGCTGCAGGCGTTCCCTATGTTATCATTGGTCACTCCGAAAGAAGACAGTATTTCGGCGAAACAGACGAAACAGTCCGTGACCGTGTAAGAGCTGCACTCAACGCAGGCCTCAAGGTTATCCTTTGCGTAGGTGAAGTTCTCAAGGAAAGAGAACTCGGCATTACTGCAGAGGTTGTAAGACTTCAGACAAAGGTTGCTCTTTCAGGTGTATCCGAAGCTGAACTTGCAAACATCATCATCGCTTACGAACCCGTTTGGGCTATCGGCACAGGCCTTACCGCTACTCCCGAGCAGGCAAACGAAGTTTGCGCAGTTATCCGTGCTCTTATCGCAGAGCTTTACACAAAGGATGCTGCTGACAAGTTCGTTATCCAGTACGGCGGTTCAATGAACGATGCAAACGCAGCAGAGCTTCTTGCTCAGTATGATGTTGACGGTGGTCTCATCGGCGGCGCATCACTTGTTGCAGATAAGTTTGCAGCTATCGTTGCAGCGGCTTCGAAATAATTTGATTTAAATTCAGGGGTCGGCTTCGACCCCTATATTTATGAAAGGACTGTTTACTATGAGCAAAAAACCTGTTCTTCTTTGCATTATGGACGGTTTCGGCAGAAACGACAGCGATTATGGTAACGCAATTGTTGCTGCTAAAACCCCTAATCTTGATAAAATTCTGGCTGAAAATCCCATGACATATATCGGTGCATCAGGTATGGATGTAGGTCTTCCTGACGGTCAGATGGGTAACAGCGAAGTTGGTCACACCAACATCGGCGCAGGCCGTGTTGTTTATCAGGAGCTCACAAGAATCACAAAGTCAATCAACGACGGCGATTTCTTTGAAAACGAAGCTCTTGTTGGCGCAATGGAAAACTGCAAAAAGAATAACTCCGCACTCCATCTTATGGGTCTGCTTTCGGATGGTGGTGTTCACAGCCATAACACTCATCTTTACGGCATTGTTAAGATGGCAAAAAATATGGGCCTTGAAAAAGTTTTTGTTCATTGCCTTATGGACGGCAGAGACGTTCCTCCCACATCGGGTAAGGATTTCGTTGCTGACCTTTATAAGAATCTTGCTGAAATCGGTGTTGGTAAAATTGCAACAATCATCGGCAGATACTATGCAATGGACAGAGATAACCGTTGGGAACGCGTTGTTAAAGCATATGATGCAATGACAAAGTGTGAAGGTGTTAAGTTTGACTGCGGTTGCGAAATGATTGCAGAATCATATAAGAACGAAGTTACAGACGAATTCATCGTTCCTGCTGTTTCAAAGGATGCAGAGCCTGTTTCGGATAACGATTCAGTTGTTTTCTTCAACTTCCGTCCTGACAGAGCAAGAGAAATCACAAGAGCTTTTGTTGACAGTGAGTTCAGCGGATTCGAGCGTGAACAGCTCAAGAATCTCTACTATGTATGTATGACTCAGTACGATGCAACAATGCCCAACGTTCAGGTTGCATTCAAGCCTCAGACTCTTGATAACACATTCGGCGAGTTCCTTTCACAGAAGGGTATGACTCAGCTTCGAATTGCCGAAACAGAGAAGTATGCTCACGTAACATTCTTCTTCAATGGCGGTGTTGAAAAGCAGTATGACGGTGAGGACAGAATTCTTGTTAAGTCACCCGCTGTTGCAACTTATGACCTTCAGCCCGAAATGAGCGCTTATGAAGTTACAGACAAGCTTCTCGAAGCAATCGACACAGAAAAGTATGATGTTATTATTCTCAACTACGCTAACTGCGATATGGTTGGTCATACAGGTGTGTTCGATGCTGCTGTTGCAGCTGTTGAGGCTGTTGATACCTGCGTTGGTAAGATTTGCGATGCTGTTTCGGCAAAGGGCGGCGTAATGCTTATCACTGCTGACCACGGTAATGCTGACAAGATGTATGAGCCCGATGGTTCACCCTTCACCGCTCACACAACAAATCCCGTTCCCTTTGTTGTTGTCGGTCACGACTGCAAGCTTAAGGAAAACGGCGGCAAGCTTTGCGACATCGCTCCCACAATGCTTGACATTATGGGTATTGAGCAGCCTGCACAGATGACAGGTGAAAGCTTGCTTGTTAAATAAATTTTACCTTGTATAAAATTTCTCACCCTGCACACTTTTATAGTGAAGGCAGGGTGATTTTTTATGCTCAGGCGAAGAAAATTTATCAGAATAATATCTTATCTTGTTGCGCTTTGTGTGGTGTTTGCGGCATCGGGAGTGTTTACCGCAAAAGCAAAAACTGATTACGAAACCGCTCTCGGCAGAGTACGCTTTGAAGCTCTTGCTTCGCTGACGGAATATTCTCGTGAAATCAGCAGCGGACTGCGATTGCTTGCTGTTTCTGCAGGGGATTCGCTTGCGGACAGCTCTGCGTATGTGAGCGCCCGCGCTGTCGGCGCAATGGGTAGTCTCGGATGTTTTTACACCGAAAAGGTTGATAATCTTACACGCTTTTTCAGCGGGGTTTATGACTTTTCCGAAAGGTTTTCCGGAAACGAAGAGAGCCGAAGGGCAGCGGTGAAACTTTCGGACCACGCACAGGAAATTTATTATCATCTCAGCGACCTGACCAATGCTGTTGTAAGCGGCGAATACATCCTTACGGAATATGAAAGCATCTATCGCAAATCCAATGCGCCTTATTTTGAGGATAAGCTTGATTATTACGGCAACGATGAGATTTACGGCATAATATCTGCGGTGTCTGCTGAAAGCAACAGAGTTGAATTTCTTGAGGGCAAAGAGAGCGTTTCTGTTGATGAAGCGAAAAGAACGGCGAGTGCAGTGACGGGGATTGACGAGGCGTTGTGGAGAGGCGGAGAGGCTGGAAATATTGACGGTGTGAAAATTTATGCACTCAAAAATGGCGATACCGAAGTTGATATATGTAAATCTGGTGGTACGGTATATAGGATAATTGACCCGCAACCCTGTGAAATCAAGGTTTACAGCCTTAGTGACGCAAAAAGAAAAGCATTGGATTTTATGAAAAAACATGGCTTTGAAAATATGGCAGAAATTAAATCTGCGGAGAATATTTTTACCGCAGATTTTGTTTTTGCGCCCGAAGTGAGCGGAGTTTTGCTTCTGCCCGCAAAAATCGAAATCGGAATCTGTCTTGAAAGCGGTAAGGTCACATATTTTGATGCTTCAGCCTACATTCGCAGATACCGTACGGATATTTCGACAGCCGATTCAATTCCCGATGTTAAAAAACTTATTCCTTCAACGCTTGCATACGATAATTCATTGATATGCACGGCAGATATCGATGGCGCGGAAAAACTATGCATTCTTGCCGCGTGCAGGTTCGAAAATAATAATGTATATATATTTATTGATTACTATAATTTTAAAATAATAAAGACCCTGATGGTTTGAAACCGTCAGGGTCTGATTCTATTAAAGATTTTCTGCAACCTTTTTCATTGATTCCCAGCCTTCCTTGCTGATGGGGAGGAAAGGTCTGCGGCAGGGACCCATATCGATACCCATATGAGTGAGCACTGCCTTTTCGCACTGGAACACTCCGTATTTAATCATCTCGGTGATGATAACGTTTGCTTCGTTCTGAATTTCCTGAGCCTTTGCGATGCTTCCGTTGTGGAATTCATCGTAAATCTTAAGGAATTTATCGCCCATAAAGTTATATGTGCTGCCGATTGCACCGTCTGCACCCATAGCAAGACCGCCGAGGCACATTTCATCGAAGCCGTTGAATACGGTTACGCCGTCAATTTTTTCTTTGAACTGCTGAAGTGTGAAGAGGTCGGCTGAAGTGTGCTTGATACCGATGAATCTCTTATCTTTAAACATTTCTGCAGCATAGTCGGGAGTGAATGTGAATCCGTTTCCGCCGGGGAAGTTATAGATAACCATAGGAATGTTTACGCTCGAAACGATGTCGGTGTAGTACTGCTTGATAGCAGCAGCGGGGAAACCGTAGTAGAAGGGAGCGACTGCCGAAATTGCATCGTAGCCGAGGCTTTCGGCTGTCTTTGCCATATCGATAGCGGCATCTGTTGAAATTGCACCGCAGTGAGCAATCATGGGGACCTTGTCGCCTGCAGCTTCCTTGACGATGCGGAAAACTTCCTTGCGTTCTTCGGCGGTCATAACCATGCTTTCGCCGGTGCTTCCGCCTACATAGAAGCCGTTGATTCCTTTTTCGAGGTTGAATTCAACAAGCTTTTTGAGGGAAGTTTCATTGATTGTGTAGTCATCCTTGAAGGGGGTGAGAAGTGCGGTGAAAATACCTTTCATTTTTAACATCTCCGTTTAATTTATTCATAAATGGGATAGCGTTTACAGATTTCGTTAACGCCTGCCTTAATTTTTTCAATGTTGTTTTCGAAGTCGGTTGCGCAAAGATAAATAAACTCTGCGATTTTATCCATATCCTCTTCATTAAGACCTCTTGATGTGACTGCGGCTGTGCCCAGTCTTACGCCGCTTGTAACAAAGGGCTTCTCGGGGTCGTTGGGGATAGCGTTTTTGTTTGCTGTGATATAAACTTCATCAAGTCTGCGCTCAAGTTCTTTGCCTGTGATACCGGTTGAACGAAGATCAACAAGCATAAGGTGGTTGTCTGTGCCGCCTGAAACAAGATTAATACCTCTCTTGGTAAGTCCGTTTGCGAGGGCTGCTGCATTTTTGATGATGTTTTCCTGATAAATTTTGAAAGAGGGGTCAAGTGCTTCGCCGAAGCAGACTGCCTTCGCGGCGATAACGTGCATAAGAGGACCGCCCTGGTTGCCGGGGAAGATCGCCTTGTTGATTGCAGGAGCAAGCTCTGCAGTTGAAAGGATAAGACCTCCTCTGGGACCTCTGAGTGTTTTGTGGGTTGTGGTGGTTACAATATCAGCATGAGGTACGGGTGAGGGGTGAAGACCTGCCGCAACAAGCCCTGCGATGTGAGCCATATCAACCATAAAATATGCCCCGATTGACTTTGCAATTTTGCCGATGCGCTCAAAATCAATAACTCTGGGGTAAGCCGAAGCGCCTGCAACGATGAGTTTGGGCTTAACTTCGTTTGCGGTTTTTTCGAATTCGTCGTAATCGATGAAACCGTCGTCATTTACGCCGTAGGGAACAAACTTATAGAGCTTACCACTTGCGTTAACGGGCGAACCGTGAGTGAGGTGACCGCCGTGAGCAAGATTCATACCCATAACAACATCACCGGGTTCAAGAATAGCCGCATAAGCCGCCATATTAGCCTGTGCACCCGAGTGAGGCTGAACGTTTGCTGCCTGAGCACCGAAAAGCTTCTTTGCACGTTCGATGGCAATGTTTTCAACAACATCAACGCATTCACAGCCGCCGTAGTATCTCTTTCCGGGGTATCCTTCTGCATATTTGTTTGTCAGTACGCTGCCCATAGCTGCCATAACAGCGGGGGAAACGATATTTTCGGATGCAATGAGTTCAAGATTTCTTCTCTGTCTTTTAAGTTCAGCCTGCATTGCAAGACCGACTTCTTCATCACATTTTGTTACGAGCGAAATTGTGTCGATATAATCTGAAAACATATGAAATCCACCTCTTTAAATATAATAAAACACTATGATGTCATAATACCACAAAAAATTAATATCTGTCAAATTGCATTGTTAACAAAAAACACTTGTATTATTTTATTAAATAGGTTATACTGTATGATAATACGCAAACAAGGAGATGTACAAATGGATCCTATTAAGGTAGATTTTTCCAAGAAAGATGGCGGCAGAAAGAAGGATATAGTTATCCCTCCCGAAAAGGCCGCTCTCAAGATTGTGCTCAGCATTCTTTGCACAATCCTTTTTGCTGCAGGTGCATTCTATTTTATGATGCCCGCTCTTAACTTCAAATCATACGACTTCTACATTTATATCGGTGCAGTTGCCGCTTCATATGTTGTGTTTAACGGCCTCTTTGCAAATGTTCTTGCAAAGCCCGAATATGTTCCTTACGTTAAGAAAAGAGCGATTGTGCCCGGCATCATTATCGGTATTCTTATCGTTGCAGTCGGCATCGGCTATCTCGTTTCAAGCGAATTTTTCAGAGCCGAAAGCTACAGCAACATCATTGAAGTAAGAACAGATTCCGATTTCTCGAAGGATATTCCCGAAGAAAACGCAGAGAGTTTCAGCGCTATCCCCAAGCTTGACGAGGATGCAGCTGCTCAGCTTGCAACAAGAGCTCTCGGTGTTCTTGAAGAAAAGGGTTATGTTTCACAGTTCACGGTTTATCCTCAGTATACCCAGATTAACTATAAGGATACACCCGTCAGAGTTGCGCCGCTTCAGTATGCAAGCATAATCAAGTGGTTCACCAACACAAGAAACGGATTCCCCGGCTATGTTATTATTGATATGGCTAACGAGTCAACACAGTTTGTTGAGCTTGAAAACAGCATCAAGATTTCTCCTGCAGAGCATTTCAACAAGCTTCTCAAGAGACATCTCCGTTTTGAATACCCCACATTTATGTTCTCCGAAGCAACCTTCGAAATCGACGATAACGGCAATCCCTACTGGATTTGCGCGCGTCTTGACAAGACAATCGGTCTTTTCGGCGGTACAGATGTAATCGGTGCTGTTGTTGTCAAGGCAGACAGCGATGACGGCGAAAGTGCATACTACACCATCGAAGATATCAAGACCAAGCCCGAACTTCAGTGGCTTGACAGAATCTATGATTCAGACCTTCTCGTTCAGCAGTATAATTACTACGGTAAGTATCAGAACGGTTTCTGGAATTCAATTCTCGGCCAGAAGGGCGTTATTACAACAACCGCTAACTATAACTACCTTGCAAAAGATGACGACGTATGGATGTACACAGGTGTTACTTCCGTTACCTCCGACCAGTCAATCACAGGCTTCATTCTCATCAACCAGAGAACAAAAGAATCTGTTTATTACAGAGTTACGGGCGGTACCGAATATTCGGCACAGCAGGCGGCTGAAGGCCGAGTAAAGGACCTTGGCTACAGTGCAACCTTCCCGCTTCTTCTCAATATCGGCGGAGAACCCACATACTTTATGTCGCTCAAAGACCCCACCAACAACATCGTTCAGCAGTATGCTCTCATCAATGTTGCACAGTATAACAACAACAAGATGGGCGCAACAGGTACAGACCTTGCAAAGTGTCTTGCAAGCTATATTTCGGCTCTTGAAGAGAGCGGAATCAAGGTTGATATCAACCCTGAGGATGTTGTTGTTGAGCCTTCAAATCCCGAAAAAGATGAACCCGCAAAAGAGCTTCTTACCGTAAGCGGCAATATCGCCGATATCAGAACAGCGGTTATCAGCGGCAACAGCTACTACTATATCAAGCTTGATTCAAATGCTGCATATTTCTCTGTTAAGGCAGCGGAAGAAGAGTCTGTTGTTATTCTCAATGTCGGTGACGCTGTAACCGTTACCTACGAAGGCGACGGCGCAATCATCGAAGCAAACTCAATTGTTAAAAATTAACCTGAAAAGTCAGCCGTTAATTACGGCTGACTTTTGCATAATATTAAAGGTGAATTTATGGAATTTTACGAAAACAAGCAAGAACCCGAAAAAGCGGTGCTTATTGCCGTTGACACGGGTGACTATGACTGCGAATCCTCGCTCGACGAGCTTGAGGAACTTGCAAAAACCGCAGGTGCGGAAGTCATCGGAAAGCTCTGGCAGAAAAGAGATAAACCCGATTCCGCAACTTTTCTCGGCAGCGGCAGACTCGAGGAGCTTGCAGAATTCTGCGAGAATAATGAGGTTGACCTTGTTATTGCAGACAGTGAACTTTCTCCCGCACAGCTCCGAAACATCGAAAAAGCAACAAAAATCAGAGTTATTGACAGAACAACGCTGATTCTCGATATCTTTGCAGAACGAGCAAGGAGCAACGAAGGTAAGCTTCAGGTTGAACTTGCCCAGCTTCGCTATTCGCTCCCGAGGCTCACCGGTCAGGGCACGAGTCTTTCAAGACTCGGAGGTGGTATCGGTACAAGAGGTCCCGGCGAAACAAAGCTTGAATCCGATAAGCGTCATATCAGAAGAAGAATCAAATCCCTTGAAGAAGAATTTGAAGCTCTCGAAAAGAGAAGAGGTCTTGCAAGGGCAAGGCGTGAAAAAGACGGAGTTGAAACCGTTGTTATCGTTGGATATACAAACGCGGGCAAATCCACTCTTATGAATGCTCTCACTCAGGCTGGCGTGCTTGCACAGGATAAGCTTTTCGCAACGCTTGACCCGACTTCGCGTGCGCTGACATTGCCGGACGGCAGAAAGGTAATGCTTATTGATACTGTAGGATTTATCCGAAGACTTCCACACCACCTTGTTGAAGCATTCAAATCAACGCTTGAAGAGGCGGCGTGCGCAAAGGTTATCCTCAATGTCTGTGACGCATCCGACCCCGAATGCTCCGAGCATATCAAGGTCACAAATGAGCTGCTCGACGAACTCGGATGCTCTGGCAAACCTGTTATTCCCGTTTTCAACAAATGCGATTTACCCGAAGCGAAAGAGAATATTCTTTTTGAGCCAAATTCGGTTATGATATCCGCTCTCGAGGAAAAAGGTTTTGATGCTCTGCTTGAAGCAATTGCAAAGGCGCTTCCGCCGACAAGAGCAAAGGTTAAAATGCTCATTCCTTATTCCGACGGCGGTGCGGCGGCAATTCTCCGCAAAGACAGTGTTATCAATGTTGAAGAATACAGAGCCGACGGACTTTATTTTGAACTTGTTGCGGATGTTACAATGATAGACAGATACAAGGATTACTGTGTATAATCTTCAAAAAATGTAACAAATTGTTAAAACTTTCGGGTATTGACAACCGAATAATCTTGTTTTATAATAATTATGCATCATTTTAAAGATGTAATCATCCTTGTCAAAATCAAGGAAATAAAATCAGGGGGACAAAAAAATGGATTTTTTAGGTACAATTCTCGGTGATATCGACACATCAGGTGCTCAGGATCTCATCCTTGCATTCTTCAAGTATCTTTCAGAGTTTGATATCAAAGAAATCAACTTTGACTATCTTGGCGAAGTTCTCACATACATCGCTCCTGTCTGGAATCCCATCTGGGCAGCAGTAAGTGATTTCCTTGCTGAGTGGTTCGGCTTCTAAAAAACATTTTTTGAACCTGCGGTTTTCCGCGGGTTCTTTTTTTGTTTACACCTCTGTCTTGAATAATTAATTAATATGTGTTATATTCTAAATGTTATGTCGAAATATATTTTGTTTTTGACTTAAGGAGGAAATAATTATGTGCAACTGCAACTGTCAGGGACCCAAAAGTGACCTTTCGTTGCTGGATGAAGTGCTTAAGGAATACGGCGGTTCATCGGGTAATCTTATCACGATTCTCCAGAAGGCACAGAATATCTACGGATATCTGCCCAAGGATGTTATGTACTGTATCGCAGAGAAGGTAGGTGTCGCCCCCGCCGATGTTATGGGTGTTGCTACTTTTTATTCGCAGTTCAGACTTACCCCTATCGGTAAATATCTTATTATGGCTTGTCAGGGCACTGCCTGTCATGTCAACGGAAGCGAAAGAGTGACTGCTGCAATCTCTGAATATCTCGGAATCGGCAACGGCGAAACAACTGCAGACGGACTTTTCACTCTTGAGAATGTTGCTTGCCTCGGCTGCTGCTCACTTGCACCCGTTATTATGATAAATGGCGAAGCCTACGGCAATCTTACTCCCGATTCGGCGGTTGCCGTTATCAAAGGCATTCAGGAAAAGGAGGGCAAATAATGCGTATAGTTATCGGCGAAGGCTCCTGCGGAATTGCGGCAGGTGCGGCGAAGGTACATAAGGCGATTGAAGCTCTTATGACTGCAAACGAAAGCTTTACTCTTGGAAGCACAGGATGTATCGGCATGTGTTTCCTCGAACCCATTGTTGACCTCTACGACGAAAAAACACTTATCAAGCGTCTTGTTAAAGTTACCGCAGACGATGCTGCTGCAATTGTTGAAGCGGCAAGGAGTGGTGATCTTTCAGGCGTTGAAAAGCTTGTTATATCGGCGGATGATGAGGAGTTTCTTACTCGTCAGACAAGAATAGCTCTGCGTCACTGCGGTCTGATTGACCCCGTTTCGCTTGATGATTACAGAAATGCAGACGGATATCAGGCTCTCGAAAAGGCTCTTAAAACTATGACGCCCGAGCAGGTTATCGAAGAAATCAAAGTTTCGGGTCTTGCAGGCAGAGGCGGTGCAGGCTTCCCGACCTGGTTCAAATGGAATGCGGCCCGTCAGAGCGTCGGTGAGAGAAAATATCTTATCTGTAATGCCGATGAAGGTGACCCGGGTGCATTTATGGACAGGGCTGTAATCGAATCTGACCCTCACAGTCTTATTGAAGGTATGCTCATCGGTGCATATGCTATCGGCGCTTGCGAGATGATAGTTTATGTCCGTGCGGAATATCCTCTTGCAATCACAAATCTTGAAATTGCAATCGATGCTGCAAGAAAGGCGAATCTTCTCGGTGAAAACATCCTTGGCACGGGATTCTCTTGCGATATGAGAATCAAAGCGGGCGCCGGTGCTTTCGTCTGCGGTGAAGAAACCGCGCTTATCGAGTCGCTCGAAGGAAAGAGAGGAATGCCCAGACTCAAGCCTCCCTTCCCCGCGCAGAAAGGCTATATGGATGAGCCTTCAAACATCAACAACGTTGAAACATTTGCAAATGTTTCGTGGATTATAAACAACGGCGGCGAAGCTTTTGCCGCTATGGGTACTGAAAACAGCAAGGGCACAAAGGTTTTTGCTCTCACGGGTAAAATCCGCAAGGGCGGTCTTGTTGAAATTCCCATGGGTAAAACCCTTCGCGATGTTATTTACGGCATCGGCGGAGGAATCCGTGACGATAAGGAGTTCAAGGCGGTACAGATGGGTGGCCCTTCAGGCGGATGTATCCCCGTTGACTTGCTTGATACCGTTATCGACTACAAGGCACTTGCTGCAACGGGTGCAATTATGGGCTCGGGCGGTATGGTTGTTATGGATGAAAGCACCTGTATGGTAGGTATGGCGAAATTCTTCCTTGATTTCACTGCTCTTGAATCCTGCGGAAAGTGTGTTCACTGCCGCATCGGTACTGCAAGAATGCAGGAGATTCTTACCCGAATCGTAAAGGGTGAGGGCAAGGAAGGCGATATCGAGCTTCTCGAAGAGCTTTGCGATGCTGTTAAAGACGGCGCGCTCTGCGGTCTCGGTCAGACTGCACCCAACCCCGTACTCACAACTATCAGATATTTCCGCAACGAATATGAAGCACACATCAAAGAGAAGAAGTGTCCTGCCAAGGAATGTGTTGACCTTCTCACATATTCGATTGATGCTGATAAGTGCAAGGGATGTACTCTCTGTGCAAAGAAATGTCCCGCAAAGGCAATCAGCGGCGATGTCAAAAAAGCACATATCATTGATGAGAATATTTGTATCCGCTGCGGTCAGTGTGTGAATTCCTGCCGCTTCGGTGCGATTATCGTAGAATAAGGAGGCGGCATAATGGAACAGATTAAAATTACAATCAACGGCAAGGAATGCGTTGGTAACAAAGGCGAAACCGTTCTCAACATCGCCGCCGCAAACGGAATTGAAATTCCCAATCTTTGCTATAACGGACAGCTCAAGCTCTATGGCGCTTGCGGCCTCTGCCTTGTTGAGGCTGAGGGAATCCCCAAGCTTATGCGTGCTTGTGCAACTGTTGCTCAGGACGGAATGGTGCTCAGCACACAGACTCCGAGAGTTGCAAAGGCAAGAAAAATTGCGCTTGAGCTTATTATGAGTGACCACGAGGGAGATTGTGTTGCCCCTTGCTCGCTCAATTGCCCCGCACATACCGATATTCAGGGTTATCTCAAGGCTATTGCAAACGGCGATGACAGAGAAGCTGTACGCATTATAAAAGAAAAAATCCCCATCCCCGCATCAATCGGCAGAGTCTGCCCTCATCCTTGCGAATCAAACTGCCGCCGCAGATTTGTTGAAGAACCTCTTTCGGTTGCATATCTCAAGGCTTTTGCGGCAGATAACGACCTTGCGTCCGAGAATCCTTATACCGCAGTTTGCGAAGAAGCAAGCGGTAAGAAAGTTGCGATTATCGGTGGCGGTCCTGCAGGTCTGACAGCGGCTTATTATCTCCGCCTTTCGGGTCACGATGTAACAATTTATGAAGCGATGCTTGAAATGGGTGGTATGCTCCGCTACGGCATTCCCGAATACAGACTTCCCAAAGCTGTTCTTGCAAAGGAAGTTGACGCAATTGCAAAGCTTGGCGTTGAGATGAAAAACAATATCAAGGTCGGTAAGGATATCTCTTTTGAAGAAATCAGAAACGATTCCGATGCCGTGCTCGTTACCGTTGGTGCATGGAAAGGCAGCAGCATCAGATGTAAGGGCGAGGAGCTTGAAGGAGTTCTCAGCGGAATCGATTTCCTTCGCGAAGTCAATATGGGCAACATTCCCGATCTCGGCAAGAACGTTGCTGTTGTCGGCGGCGGTAACACTGCAATGGATGCCTGCCGTACGGCTGTAAGATGCGGTGCAGAGAATGTTTATGTTATCTACCGCAGAACAAGAGCCGAAGCTCCCGCAGAGGATATAGAAATCGAAGAAGCAATCGAAGAGGGTGTTGAATTCCTCTTCCTCACAAATCCCGACGAAATCATTGGCGAAAACGGCAAAGTCAAGGCTGTTAAGCTTCGGATTATGGAACTTGGCGAACCCGATGCTTCGGGCAGAAGAAAGCCTGTTCCCGTTGAAGGCGCATTTAAAACACTTGATGTTGATACTGTTATTTCAGCCATCGGTCAGAAATATGCTCCCTCGGGTCTTGAAGAAATCGGCGTCACCGGTTGGGGCACAATTCAGGCGGATGAATCAACTTGTCTCACAAATCTTGAAGGTGTGTTTGCAGCGGGGGATGCTACCAACAACGGTGCATCAATCGCAATCGATGCGATTGCCGAGGCAAATGTTGCCGCAAGAGCAATTAATGCATATCTTCTCGGAATGCCTATGGATTTCCCGAAACCCTATTATTCAGAAAGAAAAGTTACCCCCGAAATGCTTGCTGACAGAGAAAAGATGCCCAGAGCGGTTATGTCTGTCAAGGCTCCCGAACACAGAAAGGGTAACTTTGAAGCGATTCTTAACGGATTCACCGAAGAGCAGGCAAGAGGAGAGGCAAAGAGATGCCTTGAATGCGGATGCCACGACTTCAAAGATTGCAAGCTTATCCGCTATGCAAACCTTGATCCGATTGAACCCGCACGTCTTGCAGGTGCAAAGCACGAATGCTTCAAGGAAACACGCCTTGTCACAATTGAGAGAGACCAGGGCAAGTGTATTCTTTGTAACCTTTGCGTTCGTACCTGTAAAGAAGTTGCAAACGAGAGCATTCTCGGCCTTGTTGGCAGAGGTTTCAAGACTGTTATCAAACCCGAATTTGAGGGTAGCGACAGAATCGCCGTCTGCAAGGATTGCCGCAAGTGTGCGGAAGTATGCCCGACGGGTGCGTTGAAAATTTTAGGATAAACGAATGACCAGAAAAAATAATCCCTGTGATGCGCATTACTGCGCGTCACAGGGATTTTGATTTGATGAAAGTTTTGATTTAATTATTCGCCGAGAAAATATCTGCCGTAAGCATCTGCAGCTTTGAGCGCTGCGCAAACCTTTTCGGGAGTTACTTCAAAGGGCATATTGTGAAGAGTGTCACCTTCCGCACAAGCTGCTGTTGCAACAGCCATAAGCTTTTCGTCGGTAACTTCTGTGATGCCGAGTTCCTTGAAGGTTACGGGGAGACCGAGTTCAATGCAGAAACTGATGATTCTTTCAAGCTCATCACCGTCAACATTCTCAAGAACAAGCTGTGTGAGTGTGCCGAAAGCAACCTTTTCGCCGTGATACATATGGTGGCATTCAGGAAGAACAGTGAGGCCGTTGTGGATTGCGTGTGCGCCTGCAAGACCGCCACTTTCAAAGCGGATGCCGCTGAGAAGTGTGTTTGCTTCGATAACTTTTTCAACAGCTTCTGTGCAAGCTCCTGCTTCAAGAGCAATCTTTGCCTTTACGCCTTCGTCCATAAGTGTATCAAAGCAGAGCTTTGCGAGTGCCATCGCTGCGCAAGTAACCTTGCCGCCTGCACAGGTGCCAGCATCCTTTGCCATAACTGCTCTTGCCTCAAAATATGTTGCAAGTGCGTCGCCCATACCCGAAACGGTAAGTCTTGCGGGTGAAGCGGCAATGATATCTGTGTCCATAAGAACCATGTTGGGGTTTGCAGGAAGGAAAAGATATTCTTCAAAAACACCTTCATCGGTGTAAATAACGGAAAGTGCACTGCAAGGAGCATCTGTTGATGCGATTGTGGGGCAGATGAGAACGGGTGTTTTGCAGTAATATGCAACAGCCTTTGATGTGTCAAGAATCTTGCCGCCGCCGATACCTATAACAAGGTCGCAGCCTTTTTCTTCCATAATCTTTATGAGTCTGTTGATTTCATTCTTTGAGCATTCGCCGTTGAAGTAATCAAAAACAAGTTCGAAATCCTGACCTGCAAAGCTGCTTTCGACGGTTGCGCCGATTCTCTTGTAACCTGATTCTGTGATGAGAACAAGAGCTTTTTTACCGTAACCCTTTGCATAATCATAAAGCTTTTTCATTTCGCCTGCGCCCTGAACATATTTGCCGGGGCTGATAAGAATTTTTGCCATTATATTTTCTCCTTTTTTATTTTTGTTTAATTTTACAACTATTATAATGCGATGTCAACAACAAATCGTTCATCCGATAAACTGTTGTTATGACTTTATGTGTTCAATCAAAATCAGTATATAGTGATAAACAACCGGAAGAATCAGCGCGGGAATCATATTAAGGGTTTTGAATTTCTTTTCGAGAAGGAAGTTGAAGCCGATTGCCATAATGATTGCGTAGCCGACCATACACACCTGCTCAAGCAACTCACCCTGAAGAACTCCGCTGAGAGTACCGGCAAGAAGAGAAATTCCGCCTTGATAAACAAGCAACGGGATAAAAGTGAAAATAACACCGAATCCGAGAGTTGCCGCGAAAATAACTGCACTAACGCCGTCGAGCACGCTTTTTACAAGAAGAATCGAGCTGTCACCCGTCAGACCGTCGTTGATTGAGCCGATGATTGCCATTGCGCCAACGCAGAAAAGTGCGGTGCCGTTTATGAATCCTGAGGCAAATCCTTTTGCCTGAAATTTGTTTTCGATTTTGCTGCAGAATCTGCTGAAACGCTCGTCAAGCTTCAGAAGCTCGCCGATGAGCGTACCGACAACAAGAAAAACAACAAGCAGAAGCTCGCCGCTACTTGAAATTTTTCCGTTTTCAACGGTAAACATATTGGCGACAACGCCGTTGATGCCGATGATAAGCACAGCCAGACCGAGAACTTTATTTATTGATTCGGCGTGGGCAGTCTTTATTCCTTTTTTGAAAAGCAGACCAATAAGCCCGCCTGTTATAACCGCAACGCAGTTGACGAGAGTGCCGGTCATTCTGATCCCTCCGAGATTTTTATATTCAGCATTTTAATACTCGGAAACATAAAAGTCAATAAAAAACCCTGTGAATCCGCAAACGAAATTCACAGGGTTGATTTTTATCCTTTGACTGTGCCGCCCTTCATCTTGATGAGTTCGCGGTAGCTGATAAGTTCAATGCCGTGGTCTTTGAGATACTTGTGAGTGTAGGGGTCTTTCATAAGCTGATATTCCCAGACTCTGTCCTGCCATCTGGCGGTGATGCCCTTGAGCTCATCACTCTCAACAGAGGGATGAATGAATGTTTCTGTTACGCCGTCGGGAAGGTCGGTCCAGATTTTGAGAATCATATCTCTGTATGTTTCATAGCTCTTGCGCATATCGTCGTTCCAATCGGGGAAAAGAAGATAATCGGGGATAACAACATTATATTTCTTGCCCCAATGCTTTGAAAGAAGAGTAACCGCCGCATAAGCAAAGTAGGGTGTGCCGTTGGGGCAGATGCGCTTGTCGTGAGCGGTGTAGAGTCTGTAGGCATAGCCGTAGTCGCCGCACACACGAAGAGTCATCTTCGAAAGACCGAGTCTGCCTGTGTAGTGGCCGTAAAGCGAACCCATGTGGTTATCAATGTGAGAGGGCTTCATACCCATACTGTGTGCAAGGTCAATCTGTGCGCGGATTTCTGCTTCGAGGTCTTCATAAGAAGCGTTCTTTTCAACCTGATCGCTTTCGTGCCACATAAAGCCTTCTTCGTCGATGAGAGTTTTGCCGTTTGTGAGGGGTTTCCAGCGGTATTTACCCCATTCGCTTGTCATTGTAAGATGAACGCCGATTGCGTGTTCGGGGTGATCATTTGAGAATTTAACTGCATCCGCTGCTGTGGGGCAGGGCATCATAATGGTTGCGGATTTAAGAAAACCACCTTCAAAAAGCTCTGCAACAGCCTGGTTTGCGGCATTGCACATACCGTAGTCGTCTGCGTTAACAATAAGATACTTAGCCATATATCATTTCCCTTTCGGATTGATTTTATCACTTAATTATATCACATGTAATTGAGTTAATCAATCTTTATAATTTGATTTTTCTGTCTTTAAAATAATATTCTTTGTCGCGTTCGCCGATTTCGCGCATAACCCTGCACGGATTACCGACCGCAACAACATTTGCGGGAATATCTTTTGTCACAACACTTCCTGCGCCTATTACGGTGTTGTCACCGATTGTAACACCGGGAGTGATAACCGCGCCTGCGCCTATCCAGCAGTTTTTGCCGATATGAATAGGGATATTATACTGATAAGCCTGCTCACGAAGCTCGGGGTTTATCGGGTGGCCTGCGGTTGAAACGGTTACGTTGGGTGCAAACATAGTGCAGTCGCCGACATAAATGTGTGTGTCATCAACAAGAGTGAGATTGAAGTTTGCATAAACGTTGTTGCCGAAGTGAACATTTTTTCCGCCCCAGTTCGCGTGAAGTGGAGGCTCGATGTAGCAGTTTTCACCGATTTCGGCAAACATGTCTTTGAGCATTTCCTCGCGTTTTTTCTGCTCCGTGGGTCGGGTCATATTGTAGTCATAGAGCTTTTCAAGGCATTGAAGCTGCTCGACCATTATTTCATCGCCGTTGGGAAGATATAAATCCTGACTGTGAATTTTTTCTTTTTCTGTCATATATGCACCTCAGTTTTCAAGAAAAATTCTGCTGTATCTCGGCTTGATGTCAAGAGAACCGTCAGCTTTGAGTGTTGTTACGGTAACACCGAGTACCCATTTGCTTTCGGGCAAGCCGAAATTGGTGCCGTGATGGTAGAGGTAACCTCCGGGAAGGTTATATACAAAATAAACTCCCTTATAAATTGCGCACCAGTCGTTGACGTGGTCGTGACCGACGAAAACAGCTTTTGTTGTGCCTTTTTCTTCAATTGCATCAAACATTCCGCTGTTATACGGTGAGCAACCGACACTTTCCCACTGCTCGCCGTAGAGGATTTCATATTTGCCTGTCGGCTCGTATCTGCCGCCCTCGACCTCTTTGAAAACATCCGCAAATTCGGGGAATGCAATGTGCATATACATCATCGAATCTGCGTGGCCGTATTTTTTCATAAGGGCATCAGTTTCGCTCTTATAGAATTCAATCTGCTCTTTCTTAAGGAAGTCGTAGCCTTTCATATCAGCAGGGATTCCGTATGCTTCTTTATCTCTTTCAAGTATATCTCTGCCTGAGTCAAAGAGAAAAAGGGTCTGTCTGTGTCTGCCGCCTTCACCGAGAATATTTATAGTATAGTTGCCGTAGCCAAAAAGTTCTTCGGGGCCGAATTTGCAAAGACAATGCTCATAATCGGTGAAGCTTTTCATAAGAAGCCATTTGTAGAAACCTCTGTCCTCGCGTGTTTCGTGGTTGCCGAAAACAGCTGCCCAGTAAACACCGATTTCTTCCATCATCTGTGCAAACTGAATTGCCTCAATCTGCTGGAATTTACCGAGGATAACGTCACCTGTGAGAATAACAAGGTCAGGCTTGACCTCTTTGATGTGCCTGGTGAAGTATTCAACGACCTTTCTGTTTTGTGCGTTGTCATCGCTGAAATGGAGGTCTGTACTTGTCACGATAACAAAATCACCGTCTGTAGGATTTCCGTTTTCATCAACCTTCGCAATTGTTGTTGAATTTTTATCCTGAGATATTATTCTGACATCGGTTTCGATTCTGTGTGATTCATCTGCTTTGCAGTAGAGCAGGGAGGGTTTCTTGCCGCCTGTTATGTTGTAAACAGCGTTTGCTGCGGCAAGATATGCTCTAATTGCTGTTTGTCTGACAAAACCCCATATTTTATACATTTGATAACCACCTTCATTTTTATTAAGTCAATTATATTGCCGACGGGATTTTTTGTCAATGATTTGAAGAATAATAATAATTTTTGCGAATATATTTGAAAGGGAGTTTTATGGGACATTCAACGATATATAATAAAGTCATAAAGTGAAAAACAACTTCAAAATGTTCAGGAAAAGAAGGTGCGGAAATGATCATAAAAAATTCTCATAATTTGTCGAATGGCACAGTTTGTGGTTAGAAGGCTTGACAATACATACATATTGTGGTAAAATCATAGCACAACAAACTTTCGAAAAAATGTTCGACAAAAATCGAACAAATGTATTGACAAACGAACGTTCGCTCGTTATAATAGAACACACAGAACAAATGTTTAACACTTGTTCGTTTAAGGAGGATTTAAAATGGCATTTGCAGAAATTATAAAGACATTTTTAGAATTGGCGGCAGTAATACTGCTTATAATAGGTTTTGTTAACGAAAAGAAGGTTGTTGCTTTTGAGGTCAAACTTGCAAGAGCAATCAGAATCCATCTTCGCAACCGTCGCATCCGCAAGCAGAGAGAGGCTGCAATGGCATATAATTCAAAAGCACAGAAGAGAGCGCCCGAAACAGAATGCATTGAAGCACCCGTTCTCACTGTTGTTTCAGACAATAACGTATCTTATTTCGTAGCATAAATCCTGTAGTTATCAGGCATTCAAATTTTATTGCATAGAACCGACGGCATAGTCATAAAATGACTATGCCGTCGGTTTCTTAATATAGCCTTAATAAAATATTAAACATCTTAATGCTATATTGTTTGATTTTTAGAAAAAATTGTTATATAATACCAAAGAATGTTCCGAAAGGAGGATTCCTGATGAAAACGGTTTTCTGGATTCGGGACATTATGATGCAAACGTCAGAAATAATGTTTAAACGGGAGGCAGCATGAAAAAAAGATTATTATCGCTGATACTAGTACTTTCAATTGTGTTGACAGCTTGCCCTGTATATCTGGTAAGCGCAGAAGAAATGACGGAAGAACCTCAGAATTTTGAGGAGTATGCAGAAGTTCTGGAAAAAGAAGGTTACTCAGACCAATCATTAAATGTTAAGAACCTTTTTCAGCGCAAAAACTTTAATTTTGTTACCGATGAGATGATTGGTGAAATATGCAACCATATCAAGGAAGAATCGGGTCTTGACCTTGTCGGAACGATAAGCTCATTCCCGAAAACAAATCAGGGTGTTGAGTTTGTTGTTGAAACATTCAATATTGACACAACCGCAATGAGAGACGCCCTTTATGAACTGAGATACAAAATGGATGAGCAGGGCAATCAGCCGATGGCTGTTCTGTTCTATTATATGGGTCTGTATTTCAGCGTTATCGAGGAATGCAAGGCATATTGCATCCCGCTTGAAGAAGAAAATGTTTATGAAATAGCTCTTGATATCAAGCTAAAAGACGGAACAGTTGAAACAATAACAACCGGCGTTGCCTTCAACTCGGCAACAGGTCAGGCTTACGGCAAGAACGGCAACGGAATTCTCGGCACGGGATATTCCTTCTCGATTCCCGAAGTGCTTCTTTATGCACAGGTAAATGCGTGGACAAGAGATTTCGGTTTTATGCTTTTTTATGATATTTTTTCATATACCACTCCGTTTTTCTTCTATGAAACACGCCGCATCAAGTTTGACTATGCCGGACTTGAATGGATGATTCAAATCTGGAAAGGCAACTATATCATTTCAAACGGCGCGGAAGTCGGTATATATTCGAGAGAAGAAAGCAGATTCGGCACTTATTATGACTGCGCAACCGATGAACAGATGATGGAAATGTCAATGGAGCTTTATCACGGCGACGATTTGATTTTTTCGCGTCCCAGACAGCTTCATTGGTGGCTGACAGGCTTCAAACTCACTTATGAGACATATCCGGCAAACTCGATGACACTTAAATTTTCAATTGATATGAAAGACGAAGAAATGCTCGGTGCGTTTTGTGACGCCGTTGAGAATCACTATAAAAAAGATATGACTTATACAGTTGACGGACTGACCGTTAATGTTGTGTGGTAAAACTGAACTCTCCGAAGTTTTTGCTTCGGAGAGTTTTTTTGTAAATTTATTGATTTTATTTTGCATTATGCTATAATAAACGTATAATAATTCAAAAGGAGCGTCGGTTGATGAAAAAATTATTCAAAGCTGCAATTTCGCTATGCGTTGTAATTGCGATGATTGCGGCATATGCGAGCGTGGCGGATACCGTCAATTTCCGCTTTTCCGTTTCATCGCTGACAGAAAAAGAATGTTTTCTTACGGCACACAGAGGTCTTTCTTCTGTTGCTCCCGAAAATACCGCCTCATCCCTTGAGCAGGCTGGTAAAGCGGGCTATTATGCTGCGGAGTTTGACATTGCGCCCACTTCTGACGGTGTGTGGATTCTTATGCATGATGCAAAGGTTGACAGAATGACCGATGGCGAGGGCGAAGTCAGTTCTTTTACATATGACGAGATTTCAAAGCTGAAAATCGATAACGGAAACGGCATCAAAAATTATCCCGATGAAAAAATAATTACGCTTGAAGAAGCAATTTCGATATGCAGAAAATATTCAATGCGTCCGATGATTGAGGTCAAAGGCGGAGAAGTCGAAGATATGAGAGGATTGCTCAACATCATAAGAATGACGGATGCTGAAAACGCTCTGATTATCGATTTCAATGCAGACAGAATTCAGGAACTCAGAAGGCTTGATTCCGGAATCGAGCTTTGGTATCTGGTTTCAAAAGGCAACGAAGAAACTGTTGAATTCGCAAAAGAACACGGCACTGCAATTGCCTTCAATCATAAGAAACTTGCGAATTACGGTATGATAAAATCCGCAAAGCAGGAGGGAATAACGCTTGCGGCGTGGACAGTTGATTTCCTTCCTTTTATGGATATACTCACATCGCTTGGTGTGAATTATATAACAACTAATCGGATTCTTCCGTGAAAGGGGTACCAAAATGATTAAAAAGTTAACAGCGATTCTTCTGGCAATGCTTACGGTCTTCTCGATGGCGGGTGTAGGAGCGGCATCTTCCGCAGGCGAAAAAGACTATGTTATCACCGACCCGTATGCGGACGTTGACTGGGATGAATGGGGAGTTTATAAAACTCAGCTTCATTGCCACACAACTGCCAGCGACGGTTTCCTCAAAATTGACGAATTTGTTCAGAAGCACTATGACCTGGATTTTGATATTGTAGCGCTTACAGACCATGGTACCCTCAACCGAGGCTGGAACAAAGAACCTGAACTCGTTCCGCTTATGCGTCTGATAAAGAAGGAACGCACAATGAATGCACCTGTTGTGCCCATCAGCGACGAGCTTTACAATCAGTATCTCAGCGGTACAGCACCCTCCGAAACACGTACACATAAAAACGGGATGATTGACATTCCTCTCGGCATCGAGCTTAATATGGCAACTCCTGTTGCCGACTGCCATCTGACAGGATACTATGCTGAATACGGTCAGGGTCTTGCAGGCGTTTTCGGCGACTACGAAACTCCGTCAAAGGGCGTTATGGAAGCTGGCGGAATCTCATTCCTTTCTCATGTCGGTGAATATGTTTATACCGATAAAGACAGTGAAAATTATGTCGGTCAGCCCGTTGATGATTATTACGCAACAAAGTTTGCGCGTCTTTTTATGGATTATACAGGTTCGAGCCTTGGAATGGGCATCAACAGCGCAACGGATGCTCATACACGCTGTGACCGTATTCTCTATGATCAGATTCTTCAGAAAACAATTCCCAACGGCGTTGTGCCATGGTGCAACACCTTTGCGGATTCTCACAATGAGCGTTCAATCAACGATGCATACACGATGTCGCTTATGCCTGAACTTAGCGTTGATGCATTCCGTACCTGCCTTGAAAAGGGCGAATATTTCTCTGTTTCACATTATTCGAACGGTGTTGAACTTAACGGAATGAAAGAAATGCCCGATTTTGTTGAGAAGGAAGTTGAGGATTCAAAAAGCTATCTTCTTGACAACACTCCGATGGTTACACGCGTTACCGTTAATCAGGATAATGACATAATCACAATCGAAGGCACCAACTTCAACGAGATAACATGGGTTTCAAACGGCAATGTTATTCTCCGTGAAAGCAATATTGCTGATGGTACGGCAACTCTTGACCTTCATTCTCAGCTTCTCGATGAGCCTTACCTTTATGTAAGATTTTATATTACAGGCGAAAACGGCATCTGCTACTCACAGCCGTTCGTTCTCAATGTTGAGGGCGAAGAGTTTGCGCCCGTTGAGGTTGCGAAAAAGATTTATGACCTTCCTTGGTTCCTCAGAAGCCTTGTAACTGTCGTTGATCTCGCTTTCTTCAGAGTCAATCCGATTATCTGGATATTCAAATATTTTGGCTTGGGCTATAATCCCGTAACATTTGAAAGACTTTTCAATCCGTTCTGATAAAATCAAAGGACTGTCGGAAATCCGGCAGTCCTTTAAATTTACATATATTTTTCAATAAAAGCCTTTACTTTAGCGTCGTATTCTTCTTTTGCGTCGTAATAGCTGTATGCGTGTACAGCACCGGGAACAGTGAATATTTCCTTCGGGGCGGGGCAGGCATCATAAAGTTTCTGACACATTTCAAACGGAACAAAAGTGTCCTCTTCGCCGTGAATGAAAAGCACGGGATTCTTTGCGTTTGCCATTGTGCCGAGAGGAGTGGCGTCCTTTTTAAGGTCGTATTTCGCAATCGCCTTGCAGAGAACGTTGGTTGCGATGGGCGTGATTCTGCTCCTGAAACCGAACATACCCGAAACAACGGCTCTGACTTCTTCATATGCATCGGTGAAGCCGCAATCCTCAACAATCAGTTTGACCTGTTCACGGGGATTGTTGTTGTTGACAAGCATTGATGTTGCCGCACCCATTGAAATTCCGTGAAGCATAATTTCGATATCCTCACCGAAACGCTCGATCAGGTAGTCAATCCAGAGATTGATATCTTTATAATCAAGCGCGCCGAAGCCGATGAATTTTCCGTCGCTTCTGCCGTGTCCTCTGAGGTCAGGGAGAAAATAGTTGAATCCCATATCGTTATGATAAAATCCGAAAAGATGGCCGCATTCATCGGGACCGTTGCAGTTGTGACCGTGGATTGCGATAACAAAACGCTTTGTTTCCTTTTCGGCGGGTACATACCACGCTTTTAGGCGAAGTTTGTCGGGGGTTATGATTTCAATATCCTCGGGATTGTGCGAGAATAGGTAAGCATTGTTCTTTTTTCTTATTTCGGTTCTGAGCAGTCTTTTCGGGTCTGTGGGCGGCTTTTTGCTGCGGTCGGCGACGCATCCCATTTTGAATCCGCCTGCGCCGAGCGAAAGGAAACCGATTGCACCCGCTATACCTAAACCTAAAGCGGCATTGCGTTTTTTCATCATATCATCTCCCGAATGTTGATAGTTTCATAATATCATAACGATAAAAAAATTGCAAGATTTGACTTCGTTCGAAAAAATTTAAAAAATATTAAAAAAATTTTGAAAAAAGTGTTGACAAAACGGAAAACATATAATATAATGAACAAGCTCTTTGGTGAGGGCAGTTAAATGGCGGCATAGCTCAGAGGCTAGAGCAACCGGTTCATACCCGGTAGGTCGTGGGTTCAAATCCAACTGCCGCTACCAATAATTTGGCCCGGTGGTCAAGCGGTTAAGACACCGCCCTTTCACGGCGGTAACACGGGTTCGATTCCCGTCCGGGTCACCAAAGAAAAATCCGAACTGATTTCAGTTCGGATTTTTTGTTTTTTATATTGTTAAATTTTTGAATATTTGTTAGACTTAACTTAATAACCGACAGGAGGTTTGAGTTATGAGTAAAATCAGAATCGGTATTTTTGGAGCAGGCAGGGGAGCAGACATTGCTGAAAATCTGATGCAGATTGATGATTGTGAAATAGTCGCTCTTTGCGATTTTAATGAAAAAAGAAGAAACAACGCTCTTGCAAAGCTTGGGATAGCTGTTGCAGTATATGATAATTTTGACGATTTTATCGAGCACGGTATGGATGCCGTTGTTCTTGCAAACTATTTCCACGAGCACACGCCCTATGCAATCAAATGCTTTGAAAAGGGAATCCATGTTTTTTCTGAGTGCATCAGTAACGGC
Source organism: Acutalibacteraceae bacterium (assembly GCA_045647065.1). Lineage (GTDB taxonomy): Bacteria > Bacillota > Clostridia > Oscillospirales > Acutalibacteraceae > CAG-177. The sequence continues at coordinate 74,369 of JAZRLY010000004.1, read as the reverse complement.
ACTATGGCAGAGGGTGTTGAACTTATCCGTGCCTATGAGAAGAGCAATTCAATTTATATGCTTGCAGAAAACTATCCTCAGATGAAATTTAACCGTGAAATGAAAAGGGTATGTGATGGCGGTACTCTCGGTAAAATTATTTATGCCGAAGGCGAATATAACCATCCTTTCAAACCGGATGACCACGAGTTCAACAAAATAGGGTTATATTTTGCAGAGCATTGGAGAAACTACCTGCCCCGTACTTATTATATAACCCATTCGCTTGCGCCGCTTATGTGGTCAACGGGCGCAACTCCCAAAAGAGTCAGTGCCGTGCCTGTTTATTCACCCGTCAAGGAGGAGGCGACTGCACGCCGTGTTGGTGACAGAGCTGCAATTGTCACAACACTCAATGATGATGAATCTGTTTTCAGAATTACGGGTTGTGCCGCATTCGGCGCACATCATAATTCCTATCGTATCTGCGGTGAAAAAGGTCAGATAGAAAACCTTCGCGGAATGGGTGAAAAGGTTATGCTCCGCTATAATGATTGGGATATCCCTGAGGGCAAGGAGTCTGCCAATTTCTATGACCCCGAGTGGAATGACGGCGATGAGGATAAGATTGAAAACAGCGGTCACGGCGGCGGTGACTACATAATTGCAAGAATGTTCATTGATTGCATAAAAGATGGTAAACAGCCTGCCCATCCGTATGATATCTATTCTGCGGTAACAATGGCATCAACGGCAATTCTTGCCCACCGCTCAATTCTGAATAGCGGAGTACCCTATGACATTCCCGATTTTCGCAATGAGGAATGCAGAGAGCAGTACGAAAACGACAGACAGACTCCTTTCTGCGGCACTGACGGAAGCAAGCCCAACATTCCTTGCTGCTCGAATCCCGATTACAGCCCCACGGAAGAGCAAATTAAGAAGATAGAAGAAATTCTTAAAAACTAAAGTGACGGGATTGCTCCCGCCACCTTAAAAATCATAATTCAATTACGAACTCATTCTTTCCCTGTGAGAGAGTGAGTTCTTTGCTTTCAAAGCGGAACACCGCCTTTACTCCGTCGGGAATTGAAACAGCAAATTTAACGGTACCTGAATTGTTTTCATAGCTTACCGAAACTGTTCCTGAGGGAATTTTCATGCTTCCACTCATTCTTCCGAAACGGTCAACCGACTGCGGAGAAATAACGAGTGAGGTGTATCCTGCAGTGTTTTTTTCTTGTTTTATTCCGAGAAGATATTCGAAGATATATGCAACTGTTGAGCCGAACATCGGATGGCTGTGAGAACGGCTGCGGTTACTGTCCCAGTATTCATGGAAAGAAGTTGCACCGTTTCTGCGCCAGTGTTCATATCCCTGGTCGCCGTTGTTGGTGAGCAGGTTAACGGCAAGGTCGCTGTCTCCGTTTTCAAACAAAGTGCGGGTAACGATATCTGTAGCAAAGATACCGGTGTCATAGTAACCGAGCTTTTTATAGTAGCTGACCATATTTTTATAGGTCTGTTTATTTCCGAGACCGATATCAACCGCAAATGAATTTGCACCCTGAACATTCATAATGAAATTGTCGTCAAAAGCGTTGAAATACGCGGCGGTAAATGCGCCTTTGCGAAAGCTGATTTTTTCTTCGTATTCCTCAATGTCCCCGTTTTTACCGATGATGCGGGCAATTTCGCAAAGTCGGTTCAGAGTTTTTATCATAAAATATGTATTGACCATCGGAGCGGGCAGAATAACCTGCTGATTGTGGGATGTGATGTCTCTGTCGGGATAAAGAATGTTGGGGCCGCACCAGTCGCCGAGGCACCATTCGCCTTTTTTGTCGCTCGTGACAAGTCCGTATTCGGAATGCGATTCAAGGTAGTCTATATATCGGCGCATATTGTTATAGTATTTTATGAGAATCTCTTTGTCGCCGTAGTGCTTATACATCTGATACGGCACTTCGACAACTGCGCATCCCCAGCCGCCGGGGCCGCCGCCGCTCCGAATATAAGGTGCGGTATACTGGATATGACCGCTCAGCACATCCTGACAGTCTGCAATGTCCTGCATCCATTTTTTGTAAAATGATTCGGCATCAAGAACCGATAAAACAGCGTGGCAGGTAACCTGACCGTCGCCTGTATAGCCTCTTCTTTCGAGATGCGGACAGTCGGACGGATGTCCCGTATGCATATTGCAGAGCATTGTGTGAATGAATGTTTTATATGTCCAGTTGAGAGTTTCGTTATCGCAGTCGAATGTTGATGACACAGGAACATCTGCGTGGATAACCTTGACACATTCGGGTTCAGCGTTTCCGATAACCTCAAAATATCTGAAACCGAACCAGGTGAATTCGGGCTGAACTAAACCGCCTTTGCCGTCCGAAACAAAACAGAATTGTTGACCGTGGATATGCGTCGGATCGAGCGTGCCGTCGGATATAATCTCTTCAGCAAAATTGACGGTAACCGTTTCTCCTTTTTCTGCGGTAACCTTCAGAACGGGATAACCTGTTATGTTCTCTCCGCAGTCATAAATAATGCACGAAGAAGTTTCTTTGATTATTTTGACATCAAGATTTTTGATGAGCTTATCGCAGGGACAGTCAGTTAAGCAGTATTCGGTGTCAAGCGATTCTGTCGGCACGGCATTGTTCCAGCAAGAATCATCAAAATCGTATGAGAAACAGTCGGGATAATCCGTATAATCGTGATGTTCGCGGTGTGTGAAGTTATATTTGTTGACAAAGCTTTTTCCAACAAGGCAGTTTTCGTCCGAAACAAAAGTACGAGGTTCGTTTTCGGCTTCGACGGTAATGCAGTAAATCGCTTTCGGCAGACCGAATACGCGGTTTTCAAAAGTGTACCATCCGCCGCCGTAGTGGATTGCGATTGAGTTTTTGCCGTTTTTGATGTACGGCGTTATATCAAACTGCGGAACATATATCCTGTGACCGGAGATAACCTCATCAACAGGGTCGTTCGTGCCCTCAAAATCGGAGGAAAGAGGAAGGAATGTATCGGGATTTATACAGATGCCGTTGATGAAACACTTGAAAAATCCAAGACCGAGAATATTCAGTGTTGCCTTGCAATCCGCATCGGCTTCAAAATATCCTCTGATTACAGAAAAATCCGACGTGGTGCGGTTTTCGGCACCGACCCACTTGGCGTTATGAAAAAAATGCTTCTGAGTCATAGTGCAACTTCCTTTCGCATTGTGATATATTAAGCATACCACAAATTTTTGCATTACTCAATGATTTAAAATAAAAAGCACTTCCGAAGAAGTGCTTTCTGGCTGGGACGGCTGGATTCGAACCAGCGAATGACAGAGTCAAAGTCTGTTGTCTTACCGCTTGACGACGCCCCAATATTTATTGTTATTTTAAAATATATTAAAATACGCAAAGCCGAAAGCTTTGCGTAATTTCAATCTAAATGGGGTGGCTGATGAGATTCGAACTCACGACCTCCAGGGCCACAACCTGGCACTCTAACCAACTGAGCTACAGCCACCATTTGGAAGCTGTGGAATTAAACCACAGCTTTGGCGCGCTTGAAGGGACTCGAACCCCTGACCCACTGCTTAGAAGGCAGTTGCTCTATCCGGCTGAGCTACAAGCGCATATTGGAGCGGGTGATGGGAATCGAACCCACACAACCAGCTTGGAAGGCTGGGATTCTACCATTGAACTACACCCGCATATTTTGGAACGGAAGTTATTTTAACACAAGTCTTTTGAATTGTCAATAGCAAATTGACTTTATTTCCAAAATTATTTTATTTGCAATAAAGTACAGGGTGCTTGACAAGGAAAATAAAATATGATATTATCATAAAAAATCAATAAAGATAAACCGTTGATGCGGAGATAACGGCAATTATGCCTTCACAGAGAGCCTGCGATGCTGAAAATCAGGCAAGAAACAAGTTGTCAAATGGACCGCGGAGGGTGCAGTAAAACGGGTGAGTTCCCGGAGTATTCTGCAACGTGGTGGCATACGTTAGTTGCCGGGGATATGAAAGTATTCCGCAGAGAGTGCGGCGGCAAGCCGCAAATCAGGGTGGCACCGCGAATTTTATTCGTCCTTGACAGAATGTTTTTTCTGTCGGGGATTTTTTGTTTTTGAAAGAAGGATTTCAGATGTTTTTGCTCACAAAACGATGGCGAAGCGCGAAATAAAATAATTCTCATCAATTTAATTATATCTTGTTTTATGGAGGAAATTACAATGAAACTCAATAATGTTGATTTCGAAACATATTTTAATAATTATCCCGATGAAAACGGCTATTTCGGCAAATACGGCGGAGTTTATATCGATGACAAGCTCAAGGCTGCAATGGCTGAAATCACGGAAGCATATTATTCAATCTGCCAGTCGAGAAAATTCATCGCGGAGCTTCGCAGAATCCGTAAGGAATTTCAGGGCAGACCCACTCCCGTGACACATCTTGAAAGACTTTCGGATGCGCTCGGCGGCAAGGTACAGCTTTACGCGAAGCGCGAGGATCTCAATCATTCGGGTGCACACAAGCTCAACCATTGTATGGGTGAAGCGCTTCTTGCAAAGTATATGGGAAAGAAGAAGGTTATTGCTGAAACAGGCGCAGGTCAGCACGGCGTTGCTCTTGCAACCGCAGCTGCATATTTCGGTCTGGAATGCGATATTTATATGGGCAGCGTCGACATCAAGAAGCAGGCTCCCAATGTTGCAAGAATGAAAATTCTCGGTGCAAACGTTGTTGAAGTTACTCACGGTCTCAAGACACTCAAGGAAGCTGTTGACGCCGCTTTTGATGCATACAGCAAAGAATATAAGGATTCGATTTATTGCATCGGCTCAGTTCTCGGCCCTCATCCCTTCCCGATGATGGTCCGCGACTTCCAGAGTGTAGTCGGTATTGAAGCAAGAGAGCAGTTCATCGAAATGACGGGTCATCTTCCTTCATCAATCGTTGCCTGTGTCGGCGGCGGTTCGAATGCGGCAGGTCTTTTCGCAGGTTTCCTCAACGACCCCGTTGACATTTACGGTATTGAGCCTCTCGGCAGAGGTCCCAAGCTCGGCGACCACGCTGCAAGCCTCAAGTACGGCACGGAAGGTATCATGCACGGATTCAACAGCATTATGCTCAAGGACGAAAACGGCGAGCCGGCACCCGTTTATTCGGTTGCAAGCGGACTTGACTATCCTTCATCGGGTCCCGAACATGCATTCCTTCAGGAAATCGGCAGAGTCAAGTATGATGTTATCGATGACGAAGAGACAATCGATGCATTCTTCAAGCTTTCACGTCTTGAAGGCATTATCCCTGCAATCGAAAGCTCGCATGCGGTTGCTTACGGTATGAAGCTTGCAAAGACTATGGATCATGGCTCAATCCTCATCAATCTTTCGGGCAGAGGCGATAAGGATATGGACTATATCATTGAAAATTACGGCATAAGATAAATAAAAACGCATATATGACGGGTGATTCTTTGATGAGTCACCCGTTTTTTATTTATGAAATTTATTAAAATTTACAATATGTTAACCGATTTTATAAAAATTTAATATAAAATATAATGGAACAATTTTGCGGAGGTCTGAATTTGCTCGGATATGTCAAGGCTTTCAAGCCCGAAATGAAAATAAAGGATTATGAGCTTTACAGGGGCATTTACTGCTCTCTTTGCCGTGCACTCGGCAGAAATTATTCACCGATTGCCCAGCTTTTCCTCAGCTACGATTTTGCGTTTGCCGCCGTGCTCAGGCTTGCTGTTATGCAGGAATGCTTTTCATTTTCTCAAAAGAGATGCCCATATAATCCTGCGAAAAAATGTATGATTTGTTCGGAAAAAAGCGAGCTTGATTATTGTTCTCATGCGGTTATAATAACAGTTTATTATAAAGTTCTCGACAATCTTCACGACAAGGGCGTCAAGTCAAAACTTATTGCGGCGCTGATTTATCCGATTGTTTGGTTTATGCATAAAAAAGCGGTTCGCCTTGCCCCCGAAATCGAAAAAATTATTGGCGATTCGATGAAAAAACAGTCTGAAATTGAAGAGAAAAACGATGTCGGGATTGACGAAGCGGCTCATCCGAGCGCAGATGCTTTGGGAAAAGTCATATCACTCGGCTTTGATGACGATATAAAAAACAGACTTTATTCTCTCGGTTATATGGTCGGCAGATTTGTTTATATTCTCGATGCGGCGGATGACCTTGAAGACGATGTGAAAAGCGGAAGTTTCAATCCGTTCAAAGCAGAATTCGGAAATATAAAAGACGAAGATTGCAGAAAGAATTTCGCTGAAAAAGCGGATGAAATGCTTAATCTTACTCACAGCAGTGCACTTGATGTACTTGATGAAATTGAAAAAAACAGATTTGAAGATATACTTGAAAATATTGTTTTTGACGGACTTGACCACAGCAGAAAAGTTGTGTTGAGTAAGTACGGCAAAAACGAAGAAAAGGGGTGTAAATATGAGAAATCCGTATGAGGTTCTGGGTGTTCCGCAGGGAGCAACTCAGGAGCAGATAAATGCCGCTTACAGAGAGCTTATGCGAAAATATCAGGATAGCGGCGACGGAAGAAAAATGGATGAGCTTAATCAGGCTTATGACAGCATAGTTATGGGCGATTATTCAAACACTTCAAATCATGGAGGTTACAGCGGCTATAGCTATAATCCTGATTATTCCGACATAAGGGCGAAAATCAATTCGGGCAGACTTGACGATGCACAGACACTTCTTGAAGGTGTTCCTGAAAACGCAAGGGATGCACACTGGTTTTATCTCAAGGGGACAATTCAACAGAAAAGGGGATGGCTTGAAGAGGCGGCAAAGAATTTTGCAACAGCAAGCAATCTTGACCCATCAAACAACACATATAAAATGGCATATAACAAGGTCAATAACGCACGCACGGGCGGATACAGAACGGAAAGACGCCGTTCTGCCAATGAGAAAAAGGGATGCTCGGGATGTGATATCTGCACAGGACTTTTGTGCGCGGACTGCTGCTGCGAATGCTTCGGCGGCGATCTTATTCCCTGCTGTTAAAGGAGAACGGATTTGAAACAAAGTTCAAAATGTGCGCTCGGTGGCATAGTTGCCGCTTTGTCGCTTGTTATGATGATTTCGGTTGCAATCATCCCGTTTCTGACCTATGCATTGCCTGCGGCGGCAGGTATGCTGATAGTTTTTATGGTTATTGAAACCGATAAAAAATGGGCGTTCGGAGTTTACTGCACGGTTGCGATTCTCGGAATGCTGCTTGTGCCCGATAAAGAAGTTGCGGTTATGTATCTTGCATTCTTCGGGTATTATCCGATAATCAAGGCTGTTTTTGAATCAAAGCTTAACAGTGTTGTCGGATGGATACTCAAGGTTGCAACATTTGTTGCGACAATGGTTGTTTCATATGCGCTGATGATGAGGTTTATGGGTGTCACGATTGATGAAACAGAGGAATTCGGAGCGCTTGCAATTCCCATTCTTCTCGGCACGGGAACACTTGCGTTCATTATGTATGACATAGCGATGAGCAAGATGATTATGCTCTACATTATGAAGTGGCAAAAACATTTTAAAAGATATTTCAAATAAGGTTGCGTTTTTTAATAATATGTTTTATAATATAACCGCTGAATTTTTCGGCGGTTATTTTTCTTTATTACTAGTGAGGTAAAAACAATGAAGGATTTTGTAAATATTGGTGTTATCGGACTTAGTGGCAGAGGTTCGGGTATGCTCCGTGAGCTTCTTGACTGCGAGGGTGTAAGAGTGCCTGCTGTCTGCGATAAATATGAGGACAGAGCGCAGCATGGATTTGAAATTGTTAAGGAAAAGACAGGCACAGAGCCTCAGGTGTATCTTGATTATAAAGAGCTTCTCGCAAGAGATGATATTGATGCAATTTACTGCGCAACAACCTGGATTACCCATTCGAGAATTGCAATTGATGCAATGAAAGCGGGCAAGCACGTTGCTTTTGATGTAGGCGGCGCCGCAAGTATTGAAGAATGCTGGCAGCTTGTCAGAACAAGCGAAGAAACCGGCAAATTCTGTATGCTTCTTGAAAACTGCTGCTATGACAGAAACGAAATGGCAATTTTCAATATGGTCAAGCAGGGGATTTTCGGCGAAATCATTCATATGACGGGTGGCTATCAGCACGACCTTCGTGATGAAATTTCTCTTGGCAGAGAAAACAGACACGGCAGACTTTTCAACTTCCAGCACCGTAACGGCGAGCTTTACCCCACCCATCAGCTTGGCCCCATCACAAAGGTCCTCGGCATCAACAGAGGTAACCGCTTTGTTTCGCTTGTTTCAATGGCAAGCAAGTCAAAGGGTCTTAATGAGTGGATTAAAAAGAATAAGGGCGAAGATTACGACCTTGCAAACTACGATTTCAACCAGGGCGATATCGTAACAACAATGCTCAAGACCGCAAACGGCGAAACCGTTGTACTTACTCACGACTGCTCGCTTCCCAGACATTATTCGAGAGCATACCGTGTTCAGGGTACAAAGGGTATCTATATGGAAGACGGCGACTCAATTTACATTGAAGACCGCACCAAACATATCGAGGGTGACTGGATGCACCGTCCTGACAGCTTTGAAAGTTACCTTGAAGAATATGAGCATCCTCTCTGGAAAAAATATCAGACAGAAGGTGTTCACGGTGGTCACGGCGGTATGGACTTCCTTGTTCTCAGCGCGTTTGTTGAGAGCGTAAGACTCGATGCTGCTCCTCCCATCGACGTTTATGACACAGCTGTTATGATGGCTGTTACATGTCTTTCAGAGCAGTCAATCGCTCTCGGAAGCGCACCCGTTGCCTTCCCCGATTTCACTAACGGTATGTGGATAGACAGAGAACCCTACAGACGAGGTGTGTTCTGTCTGGACGAAGTTTGCAACGATTTTTTTAACGAAGGAGAATAATTGATATGAAATATTATATCGGTGTTGACGGCGGCGGTACCAAAACTGCGTTTGCGCTGTTTGATGAAAACAAAAAGATGCTCACTTCCGTAACAGGTGCGGGCAGTAACCACGAAAATATTGAAACTGCTTTCGAAGGTGCTAGCGATATCATTATCAAAGGTCTCAATGACCTTTGTGAAAAGGCAGGCATAAAGCTTGCTGATGTCAGCTTCACTCTTATGGGTCTTGCGGGTATCGACCATCAGTATCAGTATGAAATTATGTGCGACCTCCTCAGAAAAAAGGGTCTTGCAAACTTTGAAGTTTTCAACGACGGCTTTATTGTTGTAAAGGCGGGCGCAAGCGGCAAGAGTGCAATCGGTTATAACTGCGGCACCGGCGTTTGCTGCAACGGTATCGACCTTGACGGCAACAGACTTCAGCTTGCAGGTCTCGGCGATTTTTCAGGCGATATTTCGGGTGGCGGCAACATTGTTATTGAAGCTTTCCGCCTTGTTTATAACGAACTTTTCCTTGGCCTTGAAAAGACACTTATCACCGATATGGTGAATAAAGAATTCGGTTTCACTTCAAGAGAAGAAGTTCTTGGTCTTATCGAAAAGATTGAGGGCGAAAACGGTGATGATTACATCCGCAAGATGGTCACATTCTTCTTTGAAGCTGTAAAGCAGGGCGATAAGCCTGCAACAGAATACTGCGAAAGAATGGCAACAAGAGGTGCTCAGCTTATCTCTGCACTCGCAAATCAGATGAATTTCGGTGACGGCGAAGTTGAAGTTGTTCTTTCGGGTTCAATCAATGTCAAGCTCGATAACAAGCTTTATCTCGATATGCTTCTCTCAAAGGCAGAGGCAATGAGCGGCAAGAAGCTTAAGTTTATCAAGCTTGAAGCGATGCCTGTAACCGGATGTATCAACTGGATTATGCAGGATTATGCTTGAGCAAAGGAGTAGATTGTAATGAGAGAAATTAATGTAGCAGTTATCGGTTCGGGCAGCACATATTGCCCCGAACTCGTTGACGGTTTCCTTAAGGCAAAGGACAGCCTTAAGCTTAAGAAAATATCATTTATGGATATCGACGAAAGAAAAAGAAACATCGTCGGTGACCTTTGCGTAAGAATGCTCAAGAATGTCGGCGACGATTGCGAAGTAGTGTTTACAGATGACCTCGACACAGCTCTTCAGGGTGCTGATTTTGTTGTTACCCAGATTCGTGTCGGCAAGCTTCCTTGCCGCCATCTTGACGAGAGCATTCCCAAGAAGTATAACCTCATCGGTCAGGAAACAACCGGTATCGGCGGTTTCTTCAAGGCACAGAGAACAATCCCTGTTATCAAGAAGATCTGTGACAGAATTGAAGCTATCTGCCCCGATGCATGGCTTATCAACTTCACAAATCCCTCGGGCATCATCACCGAGTTTATTCTTAACCACACAAATGTAAAGAACATCGGTCTTTGCAATGTTCCCATCGATATGCTTGACGATGTTAAGGAAATTACAGGCGAAGACAGCGAGATTACATATGTAGGTCTTAACCACCTCAGTTGGATTACTTCTGTCAAGAAGAACGGAGAAGAGCTTCTTCCCGGTCTTATTGAAAGCGGTTTTTCACCCAAGGTTATGGCAAACATCAAGGATGATGGCTTCTCAATCGATTGCCTCAAGACAGTTCAGGGTCTGCCTTCATCATATCTTCAGTATTACTATTGCCGCGAGGCAAAGCTTGCTCATCAGAGAGAAGACGACAAGACCCGTGCAGAAGTTTGCATGGAAATCGAGGAACAGCTTCTTGAGATGTATCAGAATGAAGAAATTGTTACAAAACCTGCTCTTCTTGATAAGAGAGGCGGTCACAAGTATTCACTTGCAGCGGTTTCACTCATCGATTCAATCGCAAACAACAAGAGAGATGTTCATGTTGTCAACATCAAGAACAACGGTACTCTTCCTTTTATGGCTGATGATGATATCGTTGAAATCGCAGCTGTTATCGGCTCCGACGGCGCAACACCTGTTCCTGTAACAGAAAAAATCAACGACCATATCGTAGGACTTATGAGAGTTGTCAAGACTTATGAAAAGTACGCTGTTAAGGCTGCAATCACAGGTGACGACGATTACGCAATCAAGGGTCTTCTTGTTCATCCCCTTGTAGGCGACTACGAAAAGACTGTCAAGTGCTTCAATGAGCTTAAAGAAGCACACAAGGAATTTCTTCCCCAGTATTTCAACAAATAAGATAAAAGATAAACACAAAGCCGGTCTTCGGACCGGCTTTGTGTTTTAATGATATGCCAAAGAAAAAAGACACCTTCCATTCGGAAAGTGTCTTTTGTTTGTCAATTATTTGTTGATTTCACCGAACATACCGAAGAGAAGAGCAAGGCCCTTTTCCCAATATTCGCCGGTGCCAAGAATAAGATTGGGGATAGTGTTGAGGAATACGTTAGCAATCTCTGTAAAGAATTCACCGATAATAACGAAGACGTCTCTTACGGGACCAACCTCGATTTCCTGCTTGGAAGTAACAGTGCCTACAAGTTCCCATTCGCTGCCGCCGATATATCTGTATTTTTCAAAAACAACAGAAGCCTGAGCAGTTTTGTTTGCATTGACTTCACCGGGAATAATTTCAGCCTTGTTGTCTACGATGAAGAATTCTCTGCCGCCGATAAGAACAGAATAGGGAACAAGCTTTGTGTCGCCGTATTCAACGCGGTAAAGGTCTGCGGGAGCATCGCCTGTAACTGTTACGCCGATAAGCTCATTTGCATAAACCTTGCCTTCTGCAAGCTTGAATGTGCACTTGCTGAGAGATGCTTCGAAACGGGCTTTTGTGTTTGTCTTGAGCTCGAGAATTGCACTCGAGGTGCTGGGGTCCTGAATAGCGGGGTTATATGTTTCTCTTGCGATAATGCCGTAGATTGTGTTGGGGGTGAGATTCTTGAATTCGCCTGAATGCTGCCAGGTCTTACCCTTGTCGATTGAGAATTCAATGTTTTTCTTCTCATCACCCTTAGCGCACATAACGGTTATAGTTTTGTCTGTTTTGTCAACAAGAACAGGTGTGCCGACCTTTGCCTTGCCTTTTTCAAGTGTCATAACTGTGATGCTTCTGGGGTCGCTTGCGTATGTGTTGGCATCACCCTTCTTTCTGATTGAAAGAATGTATTTGGTGTTGGATGTAAGACCTTCAAATAAAACGTTTTCGCTCCAGTCTTTTACGGTTGACTGGTCGCTTAATTTAACAAGCTTGTATTCACAACCGCTTACCTTGACTGCAGTGATTGATGTTGATGTAACCTTTGATGCAACAGGTGCATTGGGAGTGGGATACTTGTCCTTGATTGTTACTGAAACTGCGGGTGAAAAAATCTGTTTATTATTATATTCAATATATGCCTTTATTGTGTATGTTTTACCTGCAGTAAGACCTTCATAGTAGTAGCTTCCGTCATCTAATTTTTTGTAAGATGTTGAAGGCTCAAACTGAATGAATACCTCATAACCATCAACAACGGGAGCTTTGACAGTGATTGTTTTGAGGGCATCATCTTTTGTAACTTCGGGCTTGGAAACTGTGGGAGCGGGAACTGTTGTAGATTCGGTAGTGGACTCTGATGCAGGTTCTGATGTGGTTTCTGTTGTAGTAACAGCTGTGTCGGGATCCTGATTTTCGCCTGACGCATTTGAAGTTATAGCTACGCCGGAGAAAATAAGAGTCATTGCAAGAAGAAGTGCAAGCAATCTTTTTGTTGCTGAATTGATTTTGGACATTTTTTCATCCTCCGTTTTATATTTTCCCCAAAATCAGGGGATGTATAATCGCATTATAACATATCATCCCGAAAAATGGAATAGTTAATTTTTAATATTTTATTAATTTTCGGGAAATATTCTTCCACAAATGAAAATGTTTGACATTTTTTGTCCATAAGTTATACTATATTTATAAACCCTGAAAGGAGACGGACTATGAACAGACCTGAAGAAGCAAAGGAATTATTTGAGGGCGGATGTAACTGCTGTCAGGCAGTTTTTTGCGCTTTTCTTGATGAAACGAATATGACAAAAGAGGATGCATTGCGCCTCTCGGCGGGTTTTGGAGGCGGTTTCGGCAGACTGCGAGAGGTTTGCGGCGCGGTGAGCGGAATGACAATGGTGCTTTCAAACAAATTTGCATCATCCGACCCCAATAATAAAGCAGAAAAGGCCGCTCTCTATGAGCTGATTCAGAAGGCGGCAGGTGACTTCAGAGAAGAAAACGGTTCGATTATCTGCCGTGAGCTTCTCGGTCTTGCAGAGAAGAATTCATTGCCTGTGCCCGAGGAGAGAACGGAAGAATACTATAAGAAGCGTCCTTGCTCAGAGCTTGTCAGGTGTGCAGCAGAGATAACAGAAAAATATCTTGATTTAGTCGAAAATAAATAAAAATATTTTTCATTTTCACTTGTATTAAATTTTTACTTGTGCTACTATATATAGCGTAACTATACAATTTAATTAATAAACTTAGGAGTGAACTTCAAATGAAACTTCCCGTGGCTGTCCAGCTCTATTCCGTCAGAGACGAAATGGAAAAGGATTTTTACGGCACTATTCAGCAGATGAAAGACCTCGGCTATGACGGCGTTGAATTTGCAGGTCTTTTCGGAGAGGATCCCGAAAAAATAAAGGCATTCTGCGAAGAAATCGGAATTGTTCCCATTTCGGCGCACGTTCCTTACTACGATATGCTTGAAAATCCCGAAGCTGTGCTTTCGGATTATGCAAAAATCGGATGTAAGTATGTTGTTGTTCCTTATCTTACCGAAGAATGCAGACCCGGTACAGATGGCTTTGTCGCAACTGTTGAGGGAATCCGTAAAATCGGCGCAGCTGCAAAAGAGCTCGGACTTCAACTTCTTTATCATAACCACGATTTTGAGTTTGTCACCATTGACGGCGAATATGCTCTTGATGTGCTTTATTCAAGCGTTTCAGAGGATCTTCTCAAAACAGAGATTGATTGCTGCTGGGTAAATGTTGCAGGCGTTAATCCTGCTGAATATGTTGAAAAATACAGCGGCCGTTCCCCCGTTGTTCATCTCAAGGATTTCAAGAAGAGCGGCGACAAGCTCGGCAAGCTTTATGACCTCATAGGCATCGACGATGAAGCAGAGCAGGAAGAAGAGGATGCATTTTCCTTTATGCCCGTAGGTTACGGTGTTCAGGATATTCCTGCAATTCTTGCCGCTTGTGAAAACGCAGGTGCACAGTGGGTTGTTGTTGAGCAGGATTCACCCGCAAAGGGCGACACCCCGCTCAATTCTGTAAAGCTCAGCAGAGAATATCTTAAGACTCTTAATTGGTAAATTAAAATAAAAGCGAGGTAAATACTATGTCAGAAAATATTCTTGATAAGTTCAAAGATGCTCCCGCTGACGAAAAGGTCAGAGATATGAGCAAAAAAATCAAGGTTGGTATCATCGGTACCGGCTGGATTGCAGAAGCACACGTCAAGGCATATCAGAAGTGCCCCGATGTTGAAATTGTTGCTGCTGCAGACCTTGTTCCCGGCAAGGCAGAAGCATTCTGCGAAAGATACGGCGTTGAAGGCGATGTTAAGTTTTTCCCCAGCCACAAGGAGCTTATTGATGCAGGTATCTGTGATGCAGTAAGTGTTTGTACATATAACGCAACTCACGCCGAGTGTACAATCTATGCTCTTGAACACGATGTAAGCGTTCTTCTTGAAAAACCCATGTGCGTTACCCTTGAAGAAGCTGTTGCAATCTGCAAGGCAGAAAAGGCAAGCAAGGGCGTTCTTTCAATCGGTTTCCAGCCTCGTTTTGATGAAAATATGAAGATGCTCAAGAGAGTTGTTCAGTCGGGCGAACTCGGTCAGATTTATTACATCCAGACCGGTGGCGGAAGAAGAAGAGGTATTCCCACTCCCTTCGGCACATCGTTCATTGAAAAAGAAACAGCAGGCATCGGTGCTCTCGGCGATATCGGCTGCTACTCACTCGATATGGTTCTCAATTCAATCGGCTATCCCAAGCCGCTTACAGTTTCAGGTTACAAGTCGGATTTCTTCGGCAAGAGCCCCTCATATGAGCATCACGATGTATTCGGTGTTGACGACTTCGCAGCAGGTTTCATCCGTCTTGAAGGCGGCATCATCCTTGACTTCAGAATTGCATGGGCAATGAACCTTGATACTCCGGGTGACACAATCATTATGGGTACAAAGGGTTCGGTAAGAGTTCCCTCGACAGAGTGCTGGAACGGCAGCATCGGCGGTCCTCTTGTTATTTACCGTGAAATCGCAGGTGAGCAGATTGAAACCTACATTCCTATGAAGCACAACGATGTTGATTGCTTCGACATCAAAATCCGCTCATTTGTTGACGCTGTTAAGGAAGACGGAGAAGCACCCGTTCCCTGCAGCCAGATTCTTTACAACCAGGCTATTATCGATGGTATTTCACGTTCGGCAGAGCTTGGCAGAGAAATCGAAATCGAAATCCCTGAAATCTAAAATACAGAATTTACAGCCGGCGGTTCATTCCGCCGGCTATTGATTTTCAGTGCGTTTTATGATAGTATATATAATGTATTAATATGTGCGCACTGCACAAAGGGGGACAAAAATATGTGGTTAACCTGTGACTGCAATTTTTTTGTTAAGCTGATAAGCTTGTTTATACTTATTTTTGCAATTGTTGTCAACGGCATTGGAAATTTTCTCGGTTTGGGTGATTTGATTGAGACCGAGCCACACTCGTGCTACACAACAACCGTGACGGAAGAATCGACATCCAATGAGAGGACGACAGCAGAGGAACCCTCTGCAACTATTGCTCCCTCAATTCCGACAACTGCACCGACAACTGCTCCCATCTATACCACACCCGTGCCTACAACACAGGAAACAACCACTCAGCCTGAAATAACATATGAAATTCCTCAACCTCAGGTAACAGTGTTTGACGACATATGCAGTATCCTTGTTGTGCCGCCTGTTGTTGAAGGTTGCGAAAATATTACCCTTGCAATTGAACCTGAAGCTCAGTATATGGATATGGGTAACGGGATGCAGGGATTTATCGGAGTTACTCCGGGCGAAACATATTCAATCACCGTACACGGTGTAATTGACGGCGTTGAAGAAAGCTCAAAGCCAGTTGTTGTTACTGTTTATGACCCGGTTACTCCTGCAAAACCTGTTATAAAATCGGTGACTCATAATTCCGTCACCGTGGAATATGATGCAAGATGCGAATACCGTCTCACAAGCGAAACTCAGGGTATTGTCAGCGATTGGGGCGACAAAACTCACTTTGAAAATCTCAGACCCGACACATACCATACGGTTACAGCAAGATATAAAGCTACCGAAACTCATATGAGTTCCAACGAAGAAACCAACAAGGCGTCAACGGATGTAAAGACTCTTCCCGAGCCCACAACTGCGGCACCTGCCACAGAAGAATCAACAACCGAAAAAATCACAACAACAAAACCTTCAACCACAAAGAAAACAACTGCATCAACCACCAAGGCGCCTACAACCGAAAAAGGACCTTATATTAACGGCGCAAGTGAGATTGCTCTTGCGATTTTTGGCGGAAATGCAGGTAACATTGAAACTGTTATCAGAGGCATCGACGATCTTTCCGACGGCGGATATATAGCTTGCGGTACAACGGCGTCAACCGACGGTGATTTTGCGGGTGTTTTCAATCCCTCATCGAATTGGAAAACTCCGTTTTCGTTTGTTGCAAAGTTTTCAAGAGCGGGAACTGTTGAATGGGTGAAACTTTTCGGCGATTCGAGATTCTCGGTTTCAATTTATGATGTTGCGGTTCTCAACAACGGAAATATCGTTGCAGTCGGCATACAAACACCGCCTCCTTACGATGAAAAGAAAGATAATGACGCTGTGATTTTTACTCTTTCATCTGTTGGAAGAGAGCTTTCAAAAAACATTTATGCAGGCTCGGGCGATGATTTTTTCTATTGCACAAGTGCCACTTCGGACGGTTACGTAGTCGGTGGAAAAACAACATCTCATGACGGTGATTTTTCGGGAGTTCAGGATATAAGTTCTATTGTTATCAATTTCAACAATGATAATGAAGTTCTCTGGAAGCACTACTTCAACGGCTCGAAGAGCAGCAGTATAAACGGAATTGATGTTGATAATGACGGCAACATTTTCCTTGCTTGTGTAACAACTGCAACTGACGGACAGTTTGCATCGTTCAAAGGACTTTTCGGCAGCTATTCCGACACTGTTGTTATGAAATTCAACCCTGCAGGTGAATTTCAATGGAGCTATGTGATTGCAACATCGGGTGCAGATGAATTTGATTCGATTGCGGCTGACGGCAAGGGCGGATGCATTGTTGCGGGCAACTATACTATGGTTTCCTCCGTTTCTCCCGACGGCACTCTTGAAGGAATCCACAACTGCGGCGATACCGATGCACTTGCAATTCGTATTAACAAAAACGGCGAAAGACAGTGGTACAGAATCATTTCAGGATTCTATGATGACTATATTACCGATGTTGTCAAGACAGACGGTGGCTTTGCTCTGACCGGATATACCACATCGTCAAACCGCGAATTTTCATCAATCGGCAACAAGGGCGGTACAGACGGTTTTGTTTATTTCCTTGATGTCAATGGTACTGCTGTCAAGGTGCTTTCGCAGGCAGGTTCCGGTGATGATGCTGCGCTTTGTCTTGCATATTCTTCCGGCAACCGCGAACTTCTTGTTGCAGGTGGCACCGATTCAACCGACGGATGCTTTGCGGATAATAACTCTTACAGCGGCTCTGTGGGTTATGTCGGAAGATATAAAATAGCAACAAGAAACTATTGATTCCAAAAAATAAAAACGGGTACAGAACTTTCTGTACCCGTTTTGTTTGTTTTTATCAGTCAAGCTTTGCCTTGAGATAGTTGTCGTAGAAATCCTTAACGCCTGCATAGAAATCGTCAACAGTGCCGTCATTCTTCATGATGTAGTCGGCCATCTTTTCAGATTCGCTGGTGTGGAAGATTTCTTCTTCGTGAAGGTCGTTTTCACGGAGCTTTTCGATGCTCTTGCCGTCACGCTCTGAACCTCTTGCGAGCATTCTCTGATAGCGTACTTCATCATCGCTGATAACAACGTCAACAAGAACAAACTTGTCGCCGAATGCCTTCTTGAAAACCTCGATATCTGAGGGAGGACGAATGCCCGAAACAAGGAAGTTGGGGCTGTCTGATTCTTTAATCTTCTTAACGATCATTTCGGGGAAGAAAGTCTGACCGTTAGCAGTCATATATTTCTTTGATGTTGCGTGAAGATTGTCGCGTGTGAGCTCAAGACCATCCTGAGCAGCAAGTTCTCTTACAACGTCACCGATTGAAATCATAGGGAATCCGTAAGTCTTTGCGACATATTCAAGGAAGAAATCCTTGCCTGTGCCGTTTTTGCCGACAGCAGCTAAAACCATAAGTTTTTACCTCCAAAAATTTATTACTTAAATTTTACAATATTACTATGCATTTGTCAACGGGAAATGAAATTCAGTTTGACGGATTTTTCATATTCCGAAGGCGACATACCTGAAATTCTGCGGAATACGGTGGTGAAATACTGCGGAGTGTTGAACCCGAGTTTTTCCGAAATCTCGGTAAAGTTATATTCGTTTTCCCTTATCATCTGTTTTGCGGCATCAACCTTAAGACGGGAGAAATGCTCCATAATTCCGCAGTTCATATTGTCTCTGAAAAGTCTTTTGACAACGGATGCTGAAATGTTAAATTCTTTCTGAATATCAGAAAAAGACAGCCGTTTATCAATATTGTTTTCAAGATATTCGCAGATTCTCGGAAGGAGAGTGCTGTTGACATTGTTTTTTTGTGCGACGGAGCGTTTGTTGCCTCTGATGAGACGAATCAGCAGCTGCTCAATATATAGCTGAATCATCTGCTCACAGCCGAAATTACCATCATCGGATTTTTCAAGAATTCTTGTGTAGGATGTTCCCAAGGGAGTCGAAAATGCATCCTCCGCTTCGCTGATGATAAGACCCATAAGCCGTCTTTCCTCGGATGTGCAGTTGATGACCATTCCTGCAATTGACATCAATTCGGGACAGGTGCAGTCAAACGAAAGAATGACGGAGTTTGCTGCCTGAGTGCCGTCACAGCGGATTTTATGAAATTCATTCGGCTTGTGAATGTACATCTGACCTGCAGTCAGAGTCAGCTCCTGAGCACCCGCGGTTATAACAACGCTCTTTTTATCTGCATAGACAATTTCCCAGAAGTTGTGGAATTCACCCGAATATGCAAAATCCTTGGTGTACTCAAAATAATGAATGGTATATATTCCCTCAATTATGAGAGGTTTTTTCAACTCTGTTCTGATATATTCCAAATCCGTCACCTCTTTTTGATATTATAATACTTTTAATTTCGCTTTTCAACAAAAAAGAGACCAAAATTATAAATTTAACGGCTATTTTTATAAGATTCTTACAAAAAGATGTGCTAAAATGATAAGTGTAAAGTGAAATAGGGGAGGCTGAATTATGATTAAATTTGGAACGGGCGGCTGGAGAGCCGTCATCGGTTATGATTTTGTTTGCGACAATATCCGTCTGGTTGCGGAAGGTATACTCAGACTCGCAAAAGAACAAAACAAACTGGACAAGCCCATTATCATCGGTCATGACAGAAGATTTCTCTCGGTTGGAGCGGCTAAATGGGTTGCAGAGGTGCTTGCTGAGGGTGGAATTGAGGTTTGGTTTCTCAATCGTTCCGCGCCCACTCCGCTTATTATGCATACGGTAAAGGACAAGAGCCTTTATTTCGGAATCGAAATAACTGCGAGCCACAATCCCGCAAACTATAACGGAATCAAGCTTTTTGTTGACGAAGGCAGAGATGCTCCGCTTGAGGTTACGGAAAGACTTGAAAAAATCATAGAAGAGATTGATACGCCTGTTGAATATGTTGATTTTGACACCGCTGTTGAGCAGGGTAAAATTATTTATCTCCACAGCCCTTTCAATAAATTCCTTGATGATATTATCGACCTTCTTGATATGAAAGCTCTGCGCGACAGAGGTCTGAGAGTGCTGTTTGACACGATGCACGGCTCAGGCGCATATCCTCTTCAGGTTATCCTTCACACCGCAAGATGCACGATTGATACAATCAACCTTAACAAGGATGCGTATTTCGGCGGACAGATGCCCGCGCCCACAGAGCAGACTCTCAGCACACTCAGCGATATGGTTATCAAGGGTGAATATGATTTCGGCATTGCGATGGACGGCGACGGTGACCGTCTCGGTATTGTTGATAAAAACGGAAGATACATAGATGCAAATGAGACTCTTTGTATGCTCTACTACTATCTTATCAAGTATAAAGGCTGGAAGGGCGGAGTTGTAAGAAACCTTGCAACAACCCATATGCTTGATAAGATTGCCGAAAGCTTCGGCGAAAAATGCTATGAAGTGCCTGTTGGCTTCAAATATATCTCATCTAAAATTGATGAGGTTGATGCCGTGCTCGGCGGCGAATCATCAGGCGGTCTGACCGTAAGAGGTCATATCCACGGAAAAGATTCAGTTTATGCAGCTTCGCTTTTCTGCGAAATGATAAGCGTCGTTGGTAAATCTCCGACTGAAATCCTCAACGAACTTGAGGCGCAGTACGGCAAATATGTTATGGTTGAGGATAATCTTCATTTTGCTCCCGAATACAAATCTGTTATCGACGGAATTATTTTCGGAGAGAAGAAGCTTCCCGATTTCGGAAAAACAGTTGCAAAGGTTAACTATGAGGACGGCTGCAAAGTTTATTTTGACGACGACAGCTTTGTTATCTGCCGTTTTTCGGGTACGGAGCCGCTGTTAAGAATCTTTGCAGAAAGCGATAACGAAGAAACTGCAAAGGGCTATATCACTGCGTTCAGAGATTTTCTCAACATCTGATATCTGTAAAAAATATTTATATTGTGCTTTTGTATAATGTATGATATAATTCAATTGTATTAAAAAAGGAGGATTGATTCCAATGGCAAGATTTACTCTCCCCAGAGACCTCTACCACGGTAAGGGTTCTCTTGAAGTTCTTAAGACAATCAAAGGCAAGAAAGCAATCGTTTGCGTAGGCGGCGGTTCAATGAAGAAATTCGGATTCCTCGATAAGATTGTAGCTTATCTTGAAGAAGCAGGCCTTGAAGTTAAGCTTTTCGAAGGTATCGAGCCCGATCCCTCGGTTGATACAGTTATGAAGGGTGCAGCTGTTATGGCTGAGTTTGAACCTGACTGGATTGTTGCTGTAGGCGGCGGTTCACCCATCGATGCTGCAAAGGCAATGTGGATCAAGTATGAATATCCCGAAATCACATTTGAAGAAATGTGCGTAGTTTTCGGCATTCCCGAGCTTCGCAATAAGGCACGCTTCATTGCTATCCCCTCAACATCGGGAACTGCAACAGAAGTTACCGCTTTCTCAGTTATCACAGATTACGAAAAGGGTATCAAATATCCTCTTGCAGACTTTGAAATCACCCCCGATATCGCTATCGTTGATTCAGAGCTTGCAGAAACAATGCCCAAGAAGCT
Organism: Acutalibacteraceae bacterium; assembly: GCA_045647065.1. Classification (GTDB taxonomy): domain Bacteria; phylum Bacillota; class Clostridia; order Oscillospirales; family Acutalibacteraceae; genus CAG-177. The sequence goes on along the minus strand of JAZRLY010000004.1, from coordinate 52,792 downwards.
CGTTGCACACACAGGTATGGACGCAATGACTCACGCTGTTGAAGCTTATGTTTCAACCGCTAACTGTGACTACACAGATCCCCTTGCTCTCCACGCAATCGAAATGATTCAGGAGAATCTTGTTGATTCATATAACGGCGACAATGATTGCCGTGAAAAGATGCACAATGCACAGTGCCTTGCAGGTATGGCATTCTCAAATGCTCTTCTCGGCATTGTTCACTCAATGGCTCACAAGACAGGTGCAGCTTTTGCTGATTACGGCAACGGTGCTCACATCATCCACGGCGCTGCAAACGCAATGTATCTTCCCAAGGTTATCGAATTCAATGCAAAGGTTGAATCAGCTGCAAAGCGTTATGCAAAGATTGCAGACAGAATGAACCTCGGCGGCGAAACAGTTGAAGAGAAGGTTCAGCTTCTTATCGCATATCTCCGCGGTATGAACGATAAGCTTAACATTCCCCAGTGCATCAAGAACTACGGCGCAGACAGCTATCCCTGCGAGCAGGGCTTTGTTCCTGAAGAAGTATTCCTTGAGAGACTTCCCGAAATTGCAAAGAATGCTATCGGTGACGCTTGCACAGGTTCCAACCCCCGTCAGCCCAGCCAGGAAGAGATGGAAAAGCTCTTCAAGTGCTGCTACTATGACCTCAAGGTTGATTTCTAATTTAATATAGTATAAGCAAAAACGGGAAAGTGCGGTGAAAATCCGTCGCAACAGCCATTGCCGTTAAAGTCGGAATGCCGTTTGAAGCTGAAATGTTATTTACCTTGGGCAGCGGAGGAAAGTATAGCAAAAACGTTATCTTTGTGCCTCTCCCGAAACGGAGGGGCACTTTTGTTTTTCAAAATCTGTTTTCAGAAAGGAAATCAACTATGAAAAAATTACTTATCGCGCTTCTTGTTTTTATTCTTGCATTTACGGCAGTTATGTTTGGCTGTGCAGGCAAAGAAACTCCCGAAGCACCTGTTACTGAGGTTGAGAGCATCAATGAATCCGACAACGGCTACGAAAAGAGTTTTGTTTTTGAGGTTGTTGACAAGGACGGCAACAAAACTCAGACAACAATCGAAACCAACGGCGGATATGTCGGAGAAGTGCTTCAGCAACTCGGTTATCTTGAAGGCGAAGAAGGTCCTTACGGTCTTTACATTAAAAAGATCAAGGGTATAACCGCCGATTACGATGTTGACGGCACATATTGGGCATTCTATGTTGACGGAGAAATGTCGATGAAGGGCGCGGATCAAGTTGAAATCGTTGACGGTGCAACATATTCGTTCAGAGTAGAGAAAATGTAAAAGCATAAAACAGGACTGTTTGAACAGTCCTGTTTTTTCTTTTAAAGGAAAGGCTTCATCTGATCCTCAAGTTTTGCTTCAAGCGAGCTGATACGGTTGGCAAGATTCATAACCTCAGGTGCCGCGGCAGGATACTGATTCATATACTTGTGGATGGATTTGATTCCCATTCCGCATCCGTCCGTGATAAGGCTTGCTGCCTGTGCGGCGGTTGGTTTCATCACCATTTCAGCATTTGTTTTGATTTTTGACATGCCTTTTGCCATAAGGTTGGGTTCTTTGCCCTCGCAGTTCATCTTGTGAAGTGCATTGTCGATATCCTTTTCAAGGTCTTTATGCTCGGTTTTGCTTTCTTTGAGTACCTGCATCATTTCCTTGTCATCGAGATAAGGAAGCACATCGTCAATCGAGGAAACCGCCATTCTGATACCCGCGCTGCACTCTTTAAGCAAAAAAATCGTGTCTTTATTTTCCATTTTTTATTCTCCTTAATGTTTATTCAATATTAGTATTTCCGTTGCGAATACAGAATTTATTGACAAATAATTGAATTTTATTTATCATAAAAACAAGGAGTGATAAAAATGATTTTTGCAAATCACGCGCATGTTTTTCCAAAGGAACTCAGACCCGAAGCAACGGCAGAAAAGCTAATCGAATTTATGGATGAATGCGGAATCGACAAGGCAGTTGCGTTTGCGCCGTTTGACGACCGTTTCCACGAAGGCGGTTTTGAGGGCAGTCAGAATGTCTGGCTTGCAAACGAAATAAAAGGAATGGACAGACTTGTCGGATTCGGCACAATAGATTTTCACAACAATCTCCGCGATGAGGTTGACAGAATTGCAGACTTGGGTTTGAAGGGCATAAAAATGCATCCGCCCTATCAGGAATTTGTCATTGACGGGCCTGAAGCATTTCAGGTTTACGAAAGAGCACAGGAGCTCGGACTTTTCATCTCTTTCCATTCGGGAATGCACTGGCACAGACTCCGCGATAACCGAGTCATTCTTTTTGATGAGGTTGCCTGGAATTTTCCCGACCTTAAATTCAGTATGGAGCATATCGGCGGTTATCATTTCTTCAAGGAAGCGCTTGCTGTTATGTGCAACAATTCACGCAGAGGCGGTAATGTTTTTGCGGGTTGGACAAGCGTAAGCAACCGCAAGGGCAAGGGCGATGAATGGGCATTGACAGATGATGAGCTTGAAATTGTTGTTGCTCAGACGGGTGAGGATTGCAGCATATTCGGTCTTGATTTTCCGTATGCAAAACCCGAGCATATCAAATCCGATATTGCAAGAATAAAAAATCTTGATATCAGTGAAAGTGCAAAAGAAAAAATACTTGGAAAGACCCTCGAAAGAGTGCTGAAATAAAAAAATCCTCCCTTTAACAAGGGAGGATTTTACTTTATTCCGCTGTATTCATTGAGTTTCTGTAAACCACAAATCTGCAGAAGAGATATTCCGTAACGAGATTGACAAGCATAGTACCCGCTTCAATGAGATATTCGTTGATGCCGAGGGCGGTCAGCTCGTGAGTCCACCAGGTTGAAAGGGGGGCAAAAACGCAGTAAAAAAGAGCAACCTTTACCATCGCAACGGGGATATTTGCCGCTGATTTGAAGGTGAATTTTCTGTTGAATGTGAAATTCCAGAGCACCGAAAGTGTGAGTGAGATAATATATGCGACGGTGTTGTTCAGGTGCGCAACCTCAAAGAGCAGAGTGAATGATACGATCTGGATTATTCCTGCAGATGCAGAAAAAAGCGCAAACTTGATTACCTGAATTATGTTTTGTTTTTTAGTCATTTTCTGGTTTTCACTCATTTTAATTCTCCTTTGCTTTTATAAAAAGATTTGCAACTCTGCAGGCTCTGCAATATGCTTCTGCAAGGTAGCTTTCAATCGGCATTGCGGAATATTTGTCATTCTCGTGCCTGCCGGGTTTGCTGAGCGTGTTGAGTTCAAAGGTCAGAGGCCCATCAAAACCGTATTTTACAAGCTTACGGACAATTGAATCCCAGTCCGATATTCCGTCAAACGGCAGAAGATGAAGGTCGTCGATATAAGTTATTTTTCCGTCATAATCTTTGACGCCGAGATTGTCGTTAAGATGCGTAACAAAAAGTCGTTCACCGAACATTTCCATAAGGTCTTTGCCTCGATTGTAGCAAAGCTCGTGACCTGTGTCCCAGCAGAAACCGACGCTTTTTTCGGATTTGAAAGCATCCATAAGAGCAAAGAGATATTCTTCGCCCTCGGTATTTTCAAGAGCGAGCTTAATTCCCAGCTCGGTTGCTCTTTTTGCAAGTCTGCCGTAGCGTTCAATTCCGATTTCAGTGGGTATGTTGTCGCTGTCAAAGCCGATGAATGTGTGCGCAACAACAGTCGGTATTTCATGTTTTGCGCAGGTTTCAAGAATACCGATAAGCTCATTCGCGGCAATTTCACCGATTTCACCCTGCATCCACATATCGTCAGATTTGTTGAATGGTGCGTGAATATATTCGATGAACATATTCTCTTCTTTTGCGAGATTCACAAGCGGAGCGGGGTCAACATCTCTGCCGCTCATATCAATTGCAAATCCTTCAAATCCGGTTTTTTTAAATAATCTTATCTGCTCCTCGGGAGCAATTCCGAACTGACTGCTGAGGGCAAGGCACAACTTCTGTTTGTACATTTTAATCACCATTTTAATGTTAAATCAAAAAACTCTGCTTGTCAAGGGTGGATGTGTGTGGTACTATTATATATACATTATATATTAAGGGTGATTTTATGGGAATTATTATGGGTATCGGCGGCGGAAGATACTGCGATAACGAAGTTCTGCCGATTTTTGAGCATCTTGTTTCGCTCACAAAGAAAAAGAATCCGTCTGTTCTGTTTGTTCCGACGGCAGGTTTTGATGACATAAATGGCGATGAGCATATTTTCAGGCTGTTTATCGGACTAGGTTGCAGCGTTTCCGCGCTTCTTCTGACCGACAAATCACTCACACAGGAAGAAATCGAAGAAAAAATTCTTTCTGCCGATATTGTGTATGCGGGCGGCGGACATCTTAAGTTTCTGATGGATACCTGGACTGAAACGGGTGCGGATAAAATATTTAAAAAAGCTTACGAAAAGGGTGTTATCCTTTCAGGTTACAGCTCGGGTTCAATGTGCTGGTTTGCGGAAGGATATGACGACTGTGCCGATGACCGTTCGTTTATGTTTGTTGATTGTCTGGGCCTTCTTCCTTTCTCTAACTGTCCCCATTTCGAAGGTGGAAATTGGCCGAGCTACGCAGAGGCAATCAAGGGCAGAAAGTACTCGGGAATTGCTCTTGAAAACGGTGCGGCAATGGTTTATGATAACGGAAAATTCTACACTCTACAAGGAAATGACGGCGGCGAAGTTTACTATCTTGATGCCGAAAAAGGGCACGAAAAGAGTCTTTTTGATGAAACAAAAAGCTATATATAATGTATATTAATATACTATATAATATATATGACCCGTGAGTATAAAATGTGCTCACGGGTTATTCATTTTTTTGCGCGTTTTAACATATGATTAATGTTGCTGAAAACGGGTAATAATAGCATCGTAGTAATAATATGGAAAATGACAAAACATGTGCGATTATGTCTTTTTAGAAAAATAACGCCTGTTTTTGGCACTGTTGTAACCGTTTGTAACTTTTTATGTTTCTTACAAAGGAATTGACTGTTTTTGACAATTCGTTAACAGATATCCAAACATTCAAAGTTGCATACAAGTGAAACAAAGATGATGGTTTGTGCAAATTGCACAAAAAATGTTGCGAAAAAAATTTGACAAATTAAACTTTTGTCAATATAATGTGACGCGTTGCAAAAGGAAATCGAGGTTTGACCCCCAAAACGGCATATTTGCCGCGCCAGAAAGGCCATCCAAAAATCTACTAATGCGCAAAAATAAGGAGTGTTTTATGATTACAAATTCTGTATCCGTAAACGCAAGAACAAGCAAGACGAGCTTTAAAATTCTTACAGCCGTCATTACTGTTCTTTTCGTTTTCTCGGTGACGGTAACAACATTCGCTGCAACAAGCGGATATGATGTTATTGTTACAGACGGAGAAAAATCGGTAAGCATATCAGCCAAGACCAATAATCCCCGTGAGCTTGTCAAGCAGGCAGGCTTCAAGCTCGGTGCAAACGACCATCTTGACATTTCGGATTTTACCGTGGGCAAGGGTGGCGAAATTGTTATCGAAAGAGCCAATATCATCAGGGTAGAGGATAACGGCATCATATCCTACTTCGTCGGTTACGGCGAAACTCTCGGTGACATCTTCAGCAAAGAAGGCATCAGCCTCAGCGAATATGATGAAATGGGTGAAGATACGTCAAAAAACATTTTTGACGGAATGAGAGTTTTCATAAAAAGAGCGTCGGGTATCAGCATCAACTCTGACGGTAAAACAAAGAAGCTCTTCGTAACAAAGGGCACTGTCAGGGATGCAATCGAAAAGTCAGGTATCAGAATCAGCAAGGATGATATTGTTGTCCCTTCGCTTGATACACCTGTTACAGGTCTGACCGACATAAGAATTTTCAGAGTTAAATACGACACAAAAATAGAAACTCAGCCGGTTGAATACGAAACTGAGGTAGTCTACAGCGACGATATGTTTATCGACGAAAAGATTGTGATGACCGAAGGTGTTGACGGCGAAAAAAGAGTTTTCTACACAGCTAAATATGTTGACGGCGAGCTTGAAGAGAAAATCTTTGAGCGTGAAAAAGTTACAAAGAAGCCTGTTAACGAGGTAATAAAAGTCGGCACAAAAAAGAAAGCGACTCTCGCTTCTCACAAGAATAACAAGGCTCCGATTTCCGACCTTAAAGTGCCTTCTGATATCAAACTCGATAAGAACGGAATCCCCGTAGACTACGCATACTGCGTTGAAGGCAAAGCAACAGCCTATACGGGTGACCCTGAAACCGCTTCCGGCAGAAAGCCTATGCCCGGTCACATTGCGGTTGACCCCAAAGAATATCCTTACGGAACAGAGCTCTATGTTGTTTCCGCAGACGGCAAATATGTTTACGGTTATTGCATTGCAGCTGATACCGGTGGCTTTGTCAAGATGGGTAACACAGACATTGACCTCTATATGGATAATGAGGATATGTGTGATGACTGGGGCAACAGAGGCGTCAAAATTTATGTGCTTAACTGATTAATGAAAAAGCGGTGCTGATTAAAGCACTGCTTTTTTGTTGAAAATGATAGACTTATCGTTTTTTGTAAATTAAACAATATCACTTTTGTACATTGACTTTTTTTGGCTTAAAGATTAAACTAATATTACTGTCCTGAATTGGAAAAACTGTTCAGGGAATCTTTTTTGTCCGTCAATTTTACCAAAAGAAAAATTATTGAATGCCTGCCCTTTGGCCGACAAGCCGAATTATCAGACGGGGCATCAAAACTCTTGCCAAAATTGTTGACGAAGCAAAGATTTATGATATAATATACTGTATCAGTAAGAAAATTTTCATCGTGGGAGAAATAGATTATGTTTGTTAAAGATGTAACCGTTCAGAATCAGGTTGGACTTCATGCTCGTCCTGCAACATTCTTCATCCAGAAGGCAAACGAATTCAAGTCATCAATCTGGGTAGAAAAAGAAGAGCGCAGAGTTAACGCAAAGAGCCTTCTCGGTGTTCTTTCACTTGGCATTATGGGCGGCACAGATATCCGCATCATTGCCGGCGGTCCTGACGAGGAGCAGGCTGTTCTTGAGCTTGTTAAGCTTGTTGAATCAGGCTTTGCAGAATAATTGATTTTTAACTTACAAAATGTAGCTGACCGAAAAGCAGTTTATGCTCTTCGGTCGGTTTTTGTTTTCTCTTGACTTTTTATGATATATAATCTATATTAAAACTATAAGGCATTGGGGAGGTTTTTTTATGTGGAAAATAATCAGAGTTTTTGTAGCGTTGCTTCTGTCGTTTGAAACAATGCTTACGGGAATGATAAACGGAGTAAATTTTAAAACAGTTGAAATGCCGAAGGTTGAGGCAGGGGAATACGGAAGATATGTTGATCCGTTTATCGGCACGGGCGGTACTCCCTGGACCTGCGGTATGCTCAGTCCTGCGGCAACGGTGCCTTTCGGAGCCGTAAGGCTCGGACCCGACACAAGCTTTGTCGGCGGAATCTACATAACAAAAATGAACACATCGGGTTATTATTATGAGCAAGGTCATATCAAAGGATTCAGCCACTCAAGGCTTTCGGGTACGGGTGCAGAGGACTATTCGAATTTCAGAGTAACTCCCGTAATCGGCAGCAACAGTCCCTCGGTTATGACTTATTCTCACGATAAGGAAACCGCATCCCCCGGTTACTATGCGGTTTATCTTCCGACTGTCGGTTGTCTTGCGGAAATGACGGCGGATTCTCATACCGGCGTTCACCGTTACAGTTTTTATGACTCCGACGATGCACGGCTTTATATCGATGTCACAAGTGGTTCGGCAAAAGATGATTCTTATGGTGGCTATGTTGAGTATGATGAAGAAACCGGAGTGATAACCGGCGGATGCATTCTCGACGGTCAGTTTTCGGGCAGATCAGACGGACTTCCCGCATATTTTGCGGCGGTTACAAGCAAACCGGTTCTTTCATATGAAATAAATTCCGATGCAAAGGATTGCGGAATTGACCTTAACTTCGGCAATCTTAAAAATGACAGCGTTGAAATTAAAATAGGTATCAGCTATGTCAGCGAAGAAAATGCTATGCTTAATCTTACTGATGAAACAAACGGAATATGGTTTGATGAAGTAAGAAGAAATGCTGTTAATGAGTGGGAAGAGCGTCTTTCATCGATAAAAATTACTGCTGACAGTGAAACAAAAATCAAGTTTTACACCGCACTTTATCACAGTATGATTATGCCGACAGATTTCACCGATGTTAACGGCGAATATCTTGGTTTTGATAAAGAAACACATATCGCGGACGGTTATACATACAGAACGGATATGTCGCTTTGGGATACCGTCAGAACAACTCATCCGCTCTATACTCTTATTGCAGAGGAAATCCAGACAGATTGCCTCAAGAGCCTTGTCAATATGGCAGAGCAGGGTGCGGGCGTTATCCCCAGATGGCCGATGGGCGCGGGATACACAGGTTCGATGATAGGTGACGCGGCAAATATTATGATTGCCGAAAGTTATCTCAAAGGCATAACGGATTTTGATGCCGAAGCGGCACTCGAATATATGAAATACACATCCGATAATGCGGTTAACAAGGACGGCAGAAATTATATTGATGAGTATAACAAATATGGTTATGTCCCTCAGGATACCGAGGGTGTCAACAAGTCGGTAAGCCGTACTCTTGAATATGCCTGGGCGGATGCGGCTATTGCCTCGCTTGCAAAGGCGCTCGGTAAGGACGACGATGTGGAAAAATACGGCGCAAAATCGATGTACTATAAGAATGTTTTCAATCCCGAAACAAAGTATTTCCAGGCGAGAAATGCAGACGGAAGCTTTGTTTGGAATTTCAATCCGTATATCACAACATTCTATGATGCGGTTATGATAAAGAAGTTTGCGGATTGCTACTGCGAGGGAAGCGCAAGACAGTGGAGATGGAATGTTTTCCACGATATCGACGGAATGATTGAGCTTTTTGGCTCAAAGGAATATTTTGTCAGCGAGCTTGAAGATTTTATGAAGGATGCTTCGCTCACAAGAGCGGCTGTTGACCCCGGACACGGTTTCTGGATAGGCAATCAGCACGATATCCATACCCCGTATCTTTTCAGCAACGCAGGCAGACCCGACCTCACTCAGAAGTGGGTGCGCTGGACTCTTGATAATCGTTTCAGCACCGATATCAACGGTCTTGACGGCAATGACGATGGCGGCGCAATCAGCGCTTGGTATGTATTCTCTTCAATGGGATTCTATCCTCTTGCGGGAAGCGACAAATACTGGATTGGCTCACCTTGCATCAGGGATGCGGTAATAAAGCTTTCCAATGGAAATACACTCAGCATTATTGCAGAAAATCAGAAAGAAGATAATGTTTATGTCAAGTCGGTTACTCTTAATGGCGAGAAGCTTGACGGATGTTACATAACCCACGCCCAGCTTACGGGCGGCGGCAGACTTGTTTTTGAAATGAGCGCAACGCCGAATGAATAAAGGAAACGGCAGTCATACCGATAGCGGTGTGACTGCCGTTTTTAGTTGTTTTTTTATTTTCCCCAATTGAACGGTCTTTGGATAAAATCAACCTCGCTCTTTTCGGGGATTATTGCGAAGGATGAAACTCTGTCAAGCCCGTGTGAAGCAAAACCGTCATAAAGTTCTTCTGTTGCTTTCATACGGAACGGGTTTAGGAAGAAATATTCGCCGATAAAGAGATTCGCTTTGAAATATTCCCAGCTCAGATTTGCAACCTCTGCGTTGAAAAGCTGTTCATCGGTTATATCCGCATTCAGTGCCTTTTCCCAAAGAATATCAATCTCCGCACAGACGGTGAGGGGAATGAAGCCTGCCTGATAGTGCCAGTCAAAGTCGAATGCGTGCCCCGTGCCTCTGAGATGTGCCGTCTGCAAGTCGATGATTTTCTTGATGTAGGGTGCGGCTTCCTCGCCGTAATAAGCATTGATGAAGTCCATCATATGATACTCAACATCGCAGTTGACATCCCATTGAATTTTTGCAAGAAGATAGTTCCTCAACTCATTGAATGCCGCGTAGTGGCCGTCACCGCAGTTATAAACATAACCCGTGATACCGATGTCGTGCATATATTTCATCGTGGACTGAAGTGTTTCGAAATTTGAGAAAAACTGTGCGGTGTTGAGGAAGTTGATTGTATAATCGTAGATATATGTTCTGTCTGCGATTTTTACCCAGTTTGCAAAATCTTCAGCAATGGTTGCGTTCGTGTTACCGTAAAGGTTTTCAAAGCTTTCGTCGCCGTCCTGCGCACCGCATTCTGTCAGTGGATGGCTTCTGCATGCTTTGTGAAGTCCGCAGAGAACGGGCACAACATTGTCGTTGCATCTGAGTGTCAAATCCTCGGGCGGACGTTCAGTTTCACCGTATGCATAGAAAGTGAAAGTAAATTCAGGGAAATCCTCGTCAAGCGCATCGGCAAAATTGTTTGTGAATATAAGCGTCGGAGCTGATATGCTGCCGTATTTTTTGTAGAGTGCTTCGCAGTTTTCGCAGTGACAGTAATTTGAATTATCCTTCTGCCCGATGTGGATATGGTCAGTGGTTTCTCTCGGACATTCACTCATTGCTTTTCTTGCATTTTCAACCGCAATGGGAAGCACGTCGGGATGGCTGAGACAAACGTGGTCGGTTGTGCGGGTGCCATCGGGATTCATTGCAAAATATTCGGGATGCTCGTTGAAAAGAGCATCAGGAACAAGTACATCTAGTGTAACATCCCAGAGCACATAGGTCAGTGCACCGCCGTATTCAGGCATTTCATTCCAGAATGAAACATTCATCTTTTTTCTTGCTCGGAATGTATCGTTGCCGCCTGCGGATTCGTTTCTGCGAAGCACAAACGAAGGCTCGACAAGTCGGTCTATGTTTGCATCAACGATGATATCTTTGCTTTCGGGGACGGTTTCGAGTGTTGGTGTAAACCAACGCACACCGAAATATTCTTCAAGTAATGTGTAAACGCCGTAGAGAGTGCCGCGGCTGTCCGAGCCGTTGATGAGAAGATAATCCCCGTTTGAGAAAATCAGAAATCCGTCCTCGCCGATTTCGGTGCAGTCATTATCGAGAATAATTGCTTTTTCATCCTCTTCAAGCTCGGATTCCGTTATGCAGGGAAGAGCAGCTCCGCTGATTTTTTCAATGTATGTCTGGAGTTCCTCAGCGGCAGTCAGAATGCATTCGTCTGCATTGTCGGGAGTGACAATTGAAAATTCACTCTTGCCGTCTTTGACAATGTACATCGGAGTTGTTATTGCGGGCGCTTCATACGGTGTGCCGCCGTAGTCGATATCGCTGCTTACGGGAATCAGACCGATTGAAAAAAGAACAACTTCGATCAGCGCAATTATTGATTTAACGGTACTCATTTTATTTTCACCTCAGTTATTATATCGCATTTTTCGCGGATTCCGAATGCGACGAAATATCTGTTTTCAAACGGAATCCATTTTTCTTTAAAAATTTCAAGTGTCTGCGCACCGTTACGATTTTTGATGCGTTCAAGCTGAAGCTCAGGTGATATCTGTAAAAATATTTTTAAATCATATATATCGGGGATTTCAGGGTGCAGAGAATATGCGCCCTCAATTATTACGGGTTTGCCGTGTCGGATTTTTCTTCGTTTACCATATGTACCCGACGAGCACTCAAAAACGCTGTATTCAAAATCTCTGTTTTCTTTCAGAGGAATAACAACTTCTTCAACAATCTGTTCGTAGTGGATGTTTCCGCCGGGTTGTGAAAGCCGTTCTTCAGTGCGCATATCAAAGGGCAAAAAGAAATCGTCCGTATGAACAATTTCAAATCCGAATTCGTCTGCCAGGAGATTTGCGAGCGTTGTCTTACCTGAGGCGCACATACCGTCAACGGCAATGACTGCACAAGGTTTTGAACCAAGTGTTTCTTTTATTCTATTAAATAGCTTTTCCATAATTTTATCTAATTTTAAAACCCCGACAGAGAGTGTGTCGGGGTTTGTGTGTGTTTATTCTGCGTTTGAGTTTTCGCCTGCCTGATCGTTGAATTCATTGACTTCAGCAGCGATTGCCTTACGTCTTTCGCGGAGTTCCATATACATTCTTGCTCTCTTTTCGCCCTGAAGGTCATAGAAGAGCTGAGGAATGATGCTGAGAATACCTGTGACAACGGGAAGAAGAGTACACATAAAGAAGAGAGCATAACGTGCCTCGGGAGTCTGTGCACCCTGATTCTTTGAAGGATCGTATCCGAAAGCTTTGAAGAGAAGGGGTTGGATAACGCCCTTAACGCTGTTAACCATCTTTGTGATGAGACCCTTTGCAACGCCTGTCATACCTTCGGAACGGAAGCCGTTCTTCCACTCACCGTAGTCGATGGCCTCGTTTCTCATTTCTTCGGGGATAACCTTTCTGATACCCCAGAAGAACATCCAGATTGTTTCGCGGAGCATAAATGCGGGAATCATAACAGCAAGGCTTTCGTAGCCCTTCTTGCCGCCGATGTTAATGAACTTACCTGCGAGGAATACGCCGAGCATCAGGACGCTGTCAACATGGGAGCCTGCAATCCACAGAGCTTTTGTTGAGAACTTGGAGCGTGCCCAGGGAACGTATGAATAGGAAATGGGTGAAACAACCGCACCGGGAATACCAACGATTGTTGACATTGATGCAAGGTTGAGAACTTCGATGTAGTAAAGATTTGTGCCCGAGTTGAGGCTGAATGCGCTGAGAAACTCGGAAAGAGTGATGAGAAGAAGAGGCTTGTTGGTGACAACCGACTTGATTCCGCTGAATATACTGGGTTTGTCGACGGTCTGCATAACTCTTTCTTTTGCAACAAATGCATAGAAGAGAGCAAAAAGACCTGAAACAACGGCTGTTATAACACCACCGATGATGAACATTTTGTTGTAGCCTGCCTGATAAGCTTCGGGATTTGCTGTCTGAAGAATCTGGTTTGCAGGGCTGTTGATATAAATATCTATCAGAAGACCCATAAGAATTTCGGGAGCCTTCTCAACAAAACCTGAAAGAAGATTAGCTGATGTGATAAGTCTTGTTCGGTCGATGATGTTGGGTGTGATGGTTGAGGTCATACCCTGACGGACAATTGCAATCAACGATTCCGCAAGGTTCTTGAAAATCAAGAGGCAAAGATAAACCGCAAACCTCGGAATGGCAGTGCCGATACCCTCAGTACCCATAAACGCGGGAAGTGCCCAGTACATTACGGTAAGGAAAACGCCGGGGACAGCATAAACTACAAGCCAAGGCTTGAATTTACCCCATCTGGTGCGGGTTTTGTCAACGATAGTTGCAAGGAAAATATCGTTGATGATATCCCATACGCTGATGATACCGTTTGTAACCGACTGAAGAACAAGGTCGATTTTAAGGATGTTCATCTTGAAAACATCGTCGTATTTACCGATGTTAAAGCTTTGGGCAATGTCATCAAGTATGTATGCGAAAGTTTCTTTGGAGCCGACATAGCGTCTGTCCTTAGGGACGGCGCTTGGTGCCTTCTCTTCAACAACCTTGGCTGTTGATTCTGATGCCATATAATCTCTCCTATCTTTTAAATTATATAGACTTATATTAACATAACATTAATGAGTTTACAATACTACAAATATTTTTTATGAAATACATACAATAACGCGCAGCATTTTTTGGTTATTAACACAATAAAAACCGGCAGTAAAAACCTGCCGGTTTTGCTGTATTTATAAAGGTTTTATTTACACTTTGAAATTGACCGATTTGTCACCTTTTTCGTCTGCACCGAATTCATAATCTTTGCCGGGAAGGATTGCATTGAGGATGATACCTACAAGTGCGCCGACAGCAAGACCCGAAAGGCTGATTGTAACGGAGCCGACGGGAATCTGGATTGCGCCTGCGTAGTTGATGCCGATTGAAAGAACAAGGATGATAGCAGCGATGATAACGTTTCTTGTGTTTTCAAAGTTAACCTTGTTTTCAACAACGTTGCGCACACCGACTGCGGAAATCATACCGTAAAGAACGAGAGATGCACCGCCGATTGTTGCTGTGGGCATAAGGCTTACGAGAGCTGCAAACTTGGGTGAGAATGAAACGAGAACTGCAAGATAAGCTGCGATTCTGACAACCTTGGGGTCAAAAACTTTTGAGAGAGAAAGAACGCCTGTATTTTCGCCGTAAGTTGTGTTTGCGGGAGCGCCGAAGAGTGATGCGAGAATTGTTGCAAGACCGTCGCCGAGAAGTGTTCTGTGAAGACCGGGATCTGCAATGTAATTTTTCTTGCAGGTTGATGAAATTGCGGAGATATCACCGATATGTTCAACCATTGTTGCAAGAGAGATAGGCATAATTGTGATAACTGCGGAAACAAGAAGGTTCTTGTCGAAGTCGCCTGCGAGAAGGCCGAATACGGTGTCCTTCATCTGGAAAGGAAGACCAATCCAATCTGCAGTTTTGAAAGCTTCAAGCTTTGCGGGGTCAAGAACTTCCATTGCACCTGTGAAGTGAAGAATAACCGCAACGAGCGATGAGCCGAGAACGCCGAGCATAATGGGGATAATCTTAATCATACCCTTGCCCCAGATATTACAACCGATAATGATTGCGATTGCAATAACTGCGATAAGCCAGTTTGCCTGGCAGTTCTGGATTGCGCTTGAAGAAAGGGTAAGACCGATTGCAATGATAATGGGGCCCGTTACGATGGGCGGGAAGAATTTCATAACCTTGTTTGCGCCGAAAGCTTTGATAAGTGCGGAAAGCACGAGATAAAGAAGACCTGCGCAAGCAACACCGAAGCATGCATAGGGAAGAAGGCTGTAGTCGTTTGAAACATTGCCGGCGTCATCCGTTATTGAAGTGATTGCGGCATAACCGCCGATGAACGCGAAGGATGAACCGAGGAAAGCGGGAACCTTGCCTTTGGCAAGAAGATGGAATAAGAGCGTACCGAGACCTGCGAAAAGCAATGTTGCAGAAACACTCAGACCTGTAAGCGCGGGCACGAGAACGGTTGCGCCGAACATTGCAAACATATGCTGAATTCCGAGAACCGCCATTTTGGGATATCCGAGCTGTTTTGCGTCATAGATACCTTCGCCGATATCAAATTTTTTCTTTGACATTTTTTCAACCTCCTGAAATTTTTGTCACTTTCACTCTAACATATTATGAACAAATTGTAAAGACTCAAATCGCTTCGAAAAGAATTAATTCGGAAGAGAGTGATGACGGTAATTTTATCTTCAGTCCGTTTGTCATCAGCTCATATCCGCTGACGGTAAATGATGCACCGCTGTTATCGAGCGTGATTCTGTAACTCATACCGGCATCAATGCCTTTTGGAATAACATTGAATGCTGTTTTGCCGCACGGGAACGAAAAAACTCCGATTGCGCCCTTTTTGCAGTCGGGCGATGCAATTTCAAGTACGCATCCGTTATCTGTATCTTTTGCGGCTTCGGGAGTGTGGTGATAAATTTTGGCTTCAGGAAGGAAAGATCTGATGAAATTTTTGTAAATATCAACGCTGTGGCGGACAAATTTCGCCTGCTCGCTGTTTAATTCTGCGCCGACGGGTGCAATTACATTGAGTGTCATATGAGTGAGCATAGTGTTTCTCATCTGAACATCAAGTGAGCAGAATTCGTGGCATCCCATACCCGCAAAAAGGCGGTCAACTCTTTCGGGTGGGAGAGCAAGAGTCATTCCATTGGTTATCATAACGGAGTGCGGCGCTCTCTGGCAGTCTGAAACCCAGGTGTGGTTGAAGTTTTTCATCATACCGAGGTCGGTTCTTGCACCTCCGCCCGCACAGTTTTCAAAAATAACGTCAGGGAAACGCTTTTTCAGGTTTTTATACATATTATACACGGCGTTGATATGGCGTACAGACACGCATTCGGGGATTCCCGTGCCCGTGTCACGGATTGCAAAATAATCTCTGAATGAAATGTTGTGGTCAACACGAAGAAGGTCGAGCTTATATTCGGTTATGATTCTTGCAAGCTCGTTTTCTGCCCATTCGGCAACCTCGGGTCTGCTCATATCGATATAGTTTCTGCTTTGATTTCCGAAGATATCAGAGCCGCACCAATCGGGATGTTCATTTATTATGTCTGAAAATTTTCCGAGAGTTTCAATGTCAACCCAAAGACCGAATTTCATACCGAGAGAGTGGCAGTAGTCTGAAAGCTCACCGAGTCCGTTGGGATAACGTTCGGGGTTGGGAATGTTCATTCCGTTGAATTCGCCCCATTCGGTTTGTCTGCCGGGAGGGCATTCCCATCCTGCATCAATGATAAAAACTTCTGCGCCGAGCGATGCGAACTGACGCATGAAGTCCTTGGAATCCTCAACACTCATTGTGTGTTCCGCGCCCATTCCTGCACCGACAAGGCAGTCAGTCGGATCGGCTTCGGGCATATTAAGAACACTTTTTCTTATATGGCTGTGCATATCGTTGACAGCATCGTCAAGGCTTCCGCAGACAATACCGAAATGCACTTCGGGTGTAACGAATGTTTCGCCAGCAGGGATAACCGTGATCGGTTTGTGAGATGTAATTTCCGCTTTGAATGAAAGGTAGATGAAGTTTCTTTCTTCGTTTGCATTATAATCAACGGAAAATCTGCATCCGCCGCTCCAACCTGTCTGGCAGGTGTAGATTGTACCCGTTGAATTGTTGCGGATAAAAACAATAGGATGACGGAATCTGTCGCGTCCGAAACGTGAATCAATGCAGAGAGTGTCGGTTGCGAGTTTTTTCCAGACAAATTCGCCCTCTTTTGCCCATTGGTCGTTTGCAAAATAACCGACCGAATAAATCTCATCAATGCTTTTGTTGGTCAGCATTCGGCGGTCAAAATCCTCAATTCCGCCGCTGATAAGTGAGAGACGGCTCAAGCTCATCGGTTTGTCGGAATTATTGATGATTTCGAAATGTCTTGAGAGCATCTGTGTGCCGTCGAGAACAGTGTGAATTTTAAGTGTTATGGGTTTTATTCCGCTTTCAAGGGTGAGTATGCATTCCGTTGCATTTTCGTTTTCAACTGTTTCGAAATTAACGAAAGTGAGGCGGTAGTCGATACTCTGACCGTCGATTTCGATGTTGAAAGCAGACGGCTCGGCAAAATCGCAGGGATTGAGTCTTGATGGAAAACCGCAAAGTACATTCAGAGGATAGCCTGCAGCATTGTGACCCGACGAAACAAGAACCCCGTCGAGAAGGGTTTCTTCGCGCACGGCAAGTCCGCTTCTGTAACAGAAAACGGGATTTTCACCCTGCTGATAATAAATATTGCGAAAAGATTGGTTTTTCATAGATTTCCACCATCCAAAGTGAAGTCATGGTATTATTTTACTTTATATCAAAGTGTGTTGTCAATAAAAAAACGGATTACATAGAAATGCAATCCGTTTCTGTTGATATTACCACTCAAACATCTGCTCGGGATTCTTGAAGATGTCCTCGAGTCTCTGAATAAAGGGAACTACATCGCCGAAGTCAACTGCTCTGTGATCGAAGCAAAGGTCGATGGGAAGCTCGTTGCCGACAACGATGATGTCGTTGCCATTTTCATCCTGTGCCACAACGGGTTTCTTCATAACTGAACCGTAGCAGCATACAAACACCTGGGGAGGAATGATTGAAAGAAGAGCGACTCTGCCGTTGACACCTCTGATAAGGGGACCAACATTTGAAATGGTTACGGTGCCCTGCTTGATATCCTTGGGAGTGAGTCTGTCTGTTTCGGGAATTGAATAATAGTCTTTCTTAGCTTTGCCTGAAAGAGTCTTGATCTTATGTTTACCGGTCTTTGCACCGACAAGGCGGTAGATGGCCTTCATAATCTTGCCCTTTTTGAGCTTTTCGATTGTGTCATTGAAAGAAACCTCAAACATAACCTCGGTGAAATCGGTGTTGTTGATTCTTCTTGATGTGTCTGCAACATGCTCGGTGAGCTCAACAAGGCTCTTGTTGCCGATATCGTGAAGATTGATTGTCATCATTTCGCCGTTGGGGAGAAGCCAGGTCATGCCTGCGTGAACCTCATCCCACTGTGTAACCTTACCTCTTACGAGCTTGCGGTTGAACTCAATGTGAGCGTTGAGCTGAGGAGCAGCCTTGAATGCTTCTGCAAAAGCCTTGAGCATAATGGTGTTGACGGTGATTTTTGTAGGGAATCTGCCAGATTCATTGAGCTGTTTGAGAACTTCAAGGAATTTTGTTACCTCGGGTTCATAGATGAATGAGCTGTGGGGAATTGTTTCCCAGCTCTCTGTTGTCATATTGGCGACAATTTTTCTTGCTATACCGAAATGGGATTCTTTTATTGCTTTCATAGGGGGAAACCTCCTGTCTGAATTCATATTCATATAAATAATACCATAAGCCACAACGCTGTTTATTCTCGTATGGAAAAAAGATAAATTTTAACAATTAAAAATTCGGTATTTTATACTTCACAAAATATATTAAATATGGTAGAATACAATGATATTACTTGCAAAGGATTCTGACTGATGAAAAAACTGCTTATCTATTTAAAAGGCAGCAGGATGCAATGTGTTCTTGCGCCGCTGTTTAAAATGTTTGAAGCAATACTCGAACTTTTTGTGCCGCTTGTTGTTGCGGCGATAATCGATACGGGTATCGGTAACGGCGATAAAAATTACATAGTGAAAATGTGCCTTTTGCTTGTTCTTCTTGGTGCGGTGGGACTTGCGTTTTCTTTAACGGCGCAGTTTTTTGCCGCAAAAGCATCGGTAAGCTTTGTCAAAAGACTCAAACACGCCGTCTTTGAGCGTATCGGCAGATTCTCTTACACCCAGCTCGACTCTCAAGGCACATCTACCCTGATAACCCGTATGACGGGCGATATGGACAGTGTCCAGAACGGTCTGAATCTCACTCTCCGCCTTCTTCTCCGTTCGCCGTTTGTTGTTATCGGCGCGATGATAATGGCTTTTACTGTTGACAGTAAGGCGGCGGTGACCTTTGTGGTTGTTATTCCCGCTCTTTCGGTTGTTGTTTTCGGAATTATGCTTTTTTGCATTCCGCTTTATAAAAAGGTCCGTTTTGCGCTTGATAAAGTTCTTTCAACCGCGAGAGAAAGTCTTACAGGTGCAAGGGTAATAAGAGCATTCTGCAAAGAGGATGAGCAGATTGAAGAGTTCAAAGAGCGCAACGATGCTTTGACCGTTATTCAGGAATATACGGGCAGAATCTCTGCTCTTATGAATCCCGTAACCTGCGTTATCGTAAATATCGGAATTGCTGTGTTGATTTATGCGGGTGCAATAAGAGTTGATGCGGGTCTTATCACTCAGGGTGCGGTTGTTGCACTTTATAATTACATGTCGCAGATTCTTGTTGAACTTGTCAAATTTGCAAGTCTTATTATAAGCATAACCAAGTCCGTTGCATGCGCCGGCAGAATCAGCGCGGTGCTTGATATCCCGGCAGATGAAGATAGCGGAGCCGGAAAAATCGATCCCGAAAGCGAAAATATCGTTGAATTCCGCAATGTTTCATTTGCATATAACGGAGCGGGTGATAAATCTCTTGAAAATATCAGTTTTACAGTAAAGAGGGGCGAAACTGTCGGCATTATCGGCTCAACAGGTTCGGGCAAAACAACACTTGTCAACCTGATCCCCGCTTTCTACAAAGCAACAGAGGGCAGTGTTCTTGTTGGTGGTGCAGATGTCAATGATATTCCGCTTGAGGAATTGCGTGCGATAGTTTCTGTTGTGCCGCAGAAAGCAGTACTTTTCAAAGGCACAATCAGAAAAAATATGCTCTGGGGTAATTCCGATGCAACCGACGAAGATATAATGAAAGCGCTCGAAATTGCTCAAGCGGCAGATTTCGTTATGCAGAAAGACGGTGGACTTGATGCTCCCGTTGAGCAGGGCGGCCGCAATTTCTCGGGCGGACAGCGTCAGAGACTTACCGTTGCAAGAGCGATTATGAAAAAAGCGGATATTCTTATTCTTGACGACAGTTCAAGTGCACTAGATTATGCGACCGACGCGGCGATGCGAAAGGCAATTGCTGCAAATCAGGGCGATGCTGCCGTTTTTATCGTGTCGCAGAGAACCTCTTCCATAATGAATGCGGATAAAATCATTGTGCTCGATGATGGCATAGCATCCGTCGGCACTCACGAAGAACTCCTTGAAAATAACGCTGTTTACAGAGAGATTCATCTCTCGCAGTTTGATGAGGAGGAGAGTGCACAATGAAAAAGAAACTGAATAAAGGTACTCTCAAAAAGATACTTTTCTATGTCGGAAGATATAAAATCCATCTTTTCTTCTCGATAATCCTTGCCGCAGTCAGTGTTGCGATGACGCTCTATATTCCCGTACTTGCGGGTAATGCAATTGACCTTGCGATCGGCAAGGGCAAGGTTGATTTTGAAGGAATGATGCCGAATCTCATAGGTATAGGTATTCTCGCAATTCTTACCGCCGTCGCACAGTGGATAATGAATACGCTCAACAACAGAATTACTTTCAGAGTCGTGCGTGATATCAGGAATGCGGCAATCGAAAAAATCCAGAGTCTTCCGTTGAGTTATATCGACTCAAAGCCGTCGGGCGATACGGTCAGCCGCATAATCTCCGATGCGGACCAGTTTGCAGACGGACTTCTTATGGGCTTTACCCAGCTTTTTACGGGTGTTGTCACGATTATCGGCACGCTCTGTTTTATGATTTCGATTAACTTTAAAATTTCGCTTGTTGTTGTTATTCTTACTCCGCTTTCACTGTTTGTTGCCCGTTTTATTGCCAAAAGAACTCATTCGATGTTCACGATGCAGGCTAAAACAAGAGGTGAGCAGACTGCGTTTGTTGAAGAAATGATCGGCAACAAAAAAATCGTTGATGCATTCTCAAGAGAAGAAAAAACGCTTGAAGAATTCGATGAAATAAACGAAAGATATCAGAAATATTCGCTGAAAGCAATATTCTTTTCGTCGCTTACAAATCCGTCAACAAGATTTGTCAACAGTATGGTTTATGCCGCTGTCGGTCTTACGGGTGCGATTGCGGCGGTCGGCGGCTCGATAACCGTCGGCGGACTTTCGTGCTTCCTCAGTTATGCGAATCAGTACACAAAGCCGTTCAACGAAATTTCAGGTGTTATTGCCGAGCTTCAGAATGCTCTCGCTTGCGCCGAAAGACTTTTTGAACTTATCGAACAGCCTTCGCAGACTCCTGATGCGGAGAAGGCAGCGGTATTTTCGAATGTTGATGGCAGAGTTGAAATGGAGAATGTTGCTTTTTCATATTCAAAAGATAAAGAGCTTATTGAGAATCTTAATCTCTCCGTTGAAAGCGGAAACAGAGTTGCGATAGTCGGCCCTACGGGATGCGGAAAAACAACGCTCGTCAACCTTCTTATGCGTTTTTATGATGTTGATGAGGGTAAGATCAGCGTTGACGGAGTTGATATCAACTCTGCAACCCGTGAATCTCTTCGCAAGAGCTACGGTATGGTGCTTCAGGATACCTGGCTCAAAGAGGGTACTGTCAGAGAAAATATTGCGATGGGTAAACCCGATGCGACAGATGAAGAAATCATCGCTGCCGCAAAGGCAGCTCACGCCCACAGCTTCATAAAACGATTGCCGCAAGGCTATGATACCGTTATTTCCGATGAGGCGTCGGGACTTTCGCAGGGTCAGAAGCAGCTGCTTTGCATTACAAGAGTTATGCTTTGTCTGCCGCCGATGTTGATTCTTGACGAGGCCACCTCCTCCATTGATACGAGAACGGAAATCCGTATTCAGAAAGCTTTTTCGGCAATGATGCAGGGCAGAACAAGTTTTATTGTTGCACACAGACTTTCAACCATCAAAAATGCAGATGTGATTCTTGTTATGAAAGACGGAAAAATCATTGAGCAAGGCAATCATAATTCGCTGATGGAAAAAGAAGGATTCTATTACGATCTCTATAACAGCAGAATGGACACGAATTAAATACAAATGTATGGGACGACCTCTGTGTCGTCCCGTATTTTTATATTACAATTAAATAATCATTGACAAAATCGCTTTACTATGATAATGTAATACTACAATAAATAGCCGAATTAAGGCATAAAAGGAGTAAAAAATATGAAAAAGATTATTGCTTTGGTTCTTGCAATGCTTATGATGTTCTCGCTTGCAGCTTGTGGCGGCGACACCACTCCCGACACAACAGATCCTGCAACAGAAACAGATGTAGCAGAAACAATCGTTGTCGGTTACACAATCTATGAGCCCATGAACTATCTTGATGAAAACGGTAAGCTTGTCGGCTTCGATACAGAGCTTGCAGAAGCAGTTTTCGGCAACCTTGGTTATAAGGTTATCTTCCAGGAAATCGAATGGAGCAGCAAGTACACAGACCTTGATTCTGGTACAATCGACTGTGTATGGAACGGCTTCACAGCTAATACAGCTGATGATGACGGCGTTCTCCGTTCAGAAAAGGTTGGCTTCTCCTATAACTATATGGAAAACCGTCAGGTAGTAGTTGTTAAGGCTGATTCAGGCATCGCAACAGCTGCAGACCTCAATGGCAAGTTCGGCGTTGCTGAAAGCGGTTCAGCAGGCGAAGCTTATGCAAAAGAATTCGAAGGCACAGCATTCAAGGGCTTCATCAAGCAGACAGAATGTCTCACAGAAATCAGTGCAGGTACAGCAGATTTCGCAGTTGTTGACGCACAGCTCGCAAAGAGCTATGTAGGTAAGGGCGACTATGCAAATCTTACAATCGTTGAAGAACTTTCAAGTGATGTTGAATACTACGCAATCGGTTTTGCAAAGGGCAGCCTTCTTACAGCTAATGTTAATGCACAGCTTGAAGCTCTCGCTGCAGACGGAACAATCTCCGCTCTTGCAGAGAAGTACGGCGTTGCTAACACAGCTATCACAGATTTCTCTGACCAGAAATAATTACTTAAAGATATATCAATTGGAGTTTTAATATGTCCTTTTTAGAAGTCACGGCTTTTTTGTTCGACGGCTTTAAAATATCTTTGCTTATCTTTGCGGTGACGCTGCTTTGCGGCGCACCGCTTGGTTTGCCTATAGCCTTTTGTTCGATGAGCCGTTTCAAAATTGTGAAATCAATTTCAAAGGTAGTTGTCTGGATTGTCAGAGGTATTCCGCTGATGCTTCAGATCTTTATCATCTACTATGTTCCCGGTCTGCTGTTTGATTATCAGCTTTTCGGAAAGATTGACCGCTTTATGTTCATCGAATACGGTATTTCCGATGCGGGCAGAATAACGGCGGTTCTCATCGCTTTTACTCTCAACTATGCTTGTTATTTTTCGGAAATCTACAGAGGCGGTATCGAAAGCATTTCCAAGGGTCAGTATGAAGCAGGCTATGTTCTCGGTCTGACCAAATCGCAGATATTCAGAAAAATTATTCTCAAGCAGGTTATTCAGCGTATTGTTCCGCCTATGTCAAACGAAATTATAACACTCATCAAGGATACCGCTCTTGCCAACTGCATTATGGTTTGCGAAATCATCAAGAACGCAAAAGAGCTTGCGGCAACAAAGGCAATGATATGGCCGCTGTTCTTTACAGGTGTGTTCTATCTTGTGTTTGTCGGTATTCTCACTATCGTCCTCAACAAGGCAGAAAAGAAACTGAGCTATTTCAGGAGTTAAATTATGTCGATATTAGAAGTCAGTAATATTAAAAAAAGCTTCGGCAAAACCGAGGTTCTCAAAGATATCAGCTTTACTCTCGAGAAAGGCGAGGTTCTTTCAATCATTGGTTCGTCGGGCAGCGGTAAAACAACATTGCTCAGATGTCTCAACTTCCTTGAAATTGCTGATAACGGCAAGATTATGGTTGATGGTGACGTTGTTTTTGACGGCAGTGATAAGTCATATCTGACCGATGAAAAGATAAGAGAAAGCAGACTGAATTTCGGGCTTGTGTTCCAGAATTTCAATCTTTTTCCGCAGTATACGGTTCTTGAAAATCTTACTCTTGCGCCCACTCTTCTCAAAAAGGGTGACGAGGTTTCGATTAAAAAGAATGCCCTTGAGTTGATTAAAAAGGTTGGTCTTGAAGAAAAGGTTGATTTTTATCCTTGTCAGCTTTCGGGCGGTCAGCAGCAGAGAGTTGCGATTGCTCGTGCGCTTGCACTCAATCCCAAAATTCTCTTTTTCGATGAACCCACTTCGGCACTTGATCCCGAACTCACAATGGAAGTTCTCAATGTTATCAAGGGACTCAAGGAATCGGGATGCACAATGGTTATTGTTACCCACGAAATGGCATTTGCCCGCGATGTTTCAGATAAAGTTATATTTATGGATGGCGGTGTTATTGCCGAGCAGGGTACTCCCGATCAGGTTATCAATAATCCTCAGAACGAGAGAACAAAGCACTTTCTCAACAGATTCAAAGAAAATAATTGATAATATGACCCGAAAGGCGTTGCTTTTCGGGTTTTGTTATATTATAATCATCACAGGAGATGATAAAATGAGATGTTTGATTGCGTCCGACATTCACGGCTCGGAGTTTTACTGCAAAAAGCTGATCGAGGCTTACAAAAACGAAAAAGCCGACAGACTTGTTCTTCTCGGTGATATTCTTTATCACGGCCCGAGAAATGACCTTCCCGAAGGATATGCACCCAAAAAGGTGATTGAAATTCTCAATGCACTGAAGAAGGAAATTCTCTGCGCCAGAGGCAACTGCGACACAGAGGTTGACCAGATGGTGCTTGATTTCCCGATTCTTGCCGACTATGCGATTCTTACCGCAGGAAGCCGCCTCGTTTATGTGACCCACGGTCATAATTTCAATGAAAGCAATCTTCCGCCGCTTCAGAACGGGGATATCCTTCTTCACGGGCATACCCATGTACCAAAATGCACACAGCACGAAAACTATGTTTATCTTAACCCCGGTTCGGTTTCGATTCCGAAAGAGAATTCGTGGCACGGCTATATGACTCTTGAAAACGGAAAGTTCATATGGAAAGATTTTGACGGAAAGGAAATGATGGAATATGACGCTTAACAAAGACAATCTTGATTTTCTCAACGCAAGACGCCTTACACCTGCACTCAAAACCTTGCTTGTGCTTATGACAGCAATTATGACAGGCTTTATGTGGCGTGTCAGAGGTACCCACGGATGGGGCTCGATGTGGGGAATGTTTGCCGTCGGCGTGATGTTGACTCTCGTTATTTTTGCTTTCTTCGGCAACCGCAGAAAAATGACTCTTGAGGTTCTCCCGATTGCGGTAATTCTTCTTGGAATCACCAACGGAGGATGGGGCACACTCAACTCACAGATGGGTGGTTATCTTGGAAGCACCGTTCCGTTCACAGGTGAAGAAACCGTTGCAATTGCCGAAATCAGTCCGTGGTCGGGCATGTGGGCGATGCTTCTCCTCGGCTTTGGCTGGATGCCTCTCTGGGCAATGTTCATCGGATCTCTTTTCTCAAAGAAAGAATATAAGATCTGGCACTACATAACGCTCATCGCGGTATTTTACATTGTTGTTTATGCATTCCAATTCACTGTTGCTCACTACATCGCACCTTTTGTGAATTCCGATGCGGTTGAACTTTTTAAAGACGGTCTTGCCGACAGAGGATATGATTATTCGCCGATTGTTGCATTCGCAAAAAATCTCGGCTCCGAGGCTTGGTTCAAAAAGATTCCCTACGGCAGAAATTACTATGCAACCGTCAGAATCATCTCTTATTCAGCGGGTGCACTTGTTCTTTCACTTGCGACACTTATTGCAAAGAAAGACAAGGTTACTGCATTTATTTCGTTCGCTATCAACGCAATCTGTGCAATTTCAATTACCCTTGCTGATGTTGTTATGGTGCTTGATTCCGACAGAGGATTCTTTAAACTCAAGAATCTTCCCGGTTTCCTTGAGGGCGGCAACTGGTCGCTTTGGGAGTATCTTACAGGTTTCTTCCTCGGATTCGGCATTATGCTTCTCATCGTCTGCCTGCCCAAAAAAGTTTCGGGTGGCGAAGGCTGGTTTGAATACAAAATGCCCTTCAAAAATGCGAAACTCTATGCGGCTTACAGTGCTGTTATGACTCTTCTTGCAACATTTGTTGTGACAACCGCAAGACCTCTCGGTATGAGGATTGCGGAGTGGATGGTCTATAAAGGCTGGGTTGAAGAGGAAGAGATTCCGAGCTATATTATCACTGCAGTGTTCTGTGTTATCGGGATTATCGTCACCGCTTCAATCGCAAATAAAAACATCATCAAAAAAGAATTACCCAATCTTTTTGTGGTCAGAACAGAGGATTTCTGCCTTAAGGCAATGCCTGTTTATTTTGCCGTGACGGCATTCGGATATTTCTGCACTGGCGATAATAATATCCTTTCTCTGCCTTACGCACAAATGAAAAATCCCTCATCAATCCTTGGACTGATAAGGGATGGCAGTATATTTATTCCTGCAATAATGCTTATTAGCATCGTGCTGTTTTATGCGCTTTATACAGTTGTTGCAAAAAAAGCGGTCAAGAAAAAATAAAATTCTTAATATCTTCAACATTCTGAGCAATGTGGGTTGCACCTGCATTGCTCAGTTCTTTTTCATCGCCGTAACCGAATGTAACGCCAATGCTGTCAATGCCTGCACCGTTTGCGCCGTCGATGTCGAAGTATCTGTCACCGACCATAACCGCTTCGTTCTTTTCAATTTCAAAATGCTCAATGCATCGGCTTACGAGGATAACCTTGCTTTCGTGCGCCTTGTCGCTCAAAGGGCAGGAGATGAAGTCGATCAGCTCGCCGAAATTCAGATAATCAATGATTCTGAGGATGAAATTATAAGGCTTCGAGCTTGCGATTGCAATCTGAATTCCACTTGATTTAAGTTCACGCAAAAGGTTCTCGATTCCGTCATAGAGCGTGAAGCGGAATATTCCTTCGCGGCTGTATTCCTCACGGTATTTTATAACGGCAAATTCACTCTGTTCTTCATTCATACCAAGTTCCCGTTTGAATGAATCAAAAACGGGCGGACCGATGAAGGTGCGCAGACTTTCATCGCTTATCGGCGGATATCCCGATTCTTTTATCGCATATTTAACGGAATGAAAAATTCCGTCGCCCGTGTCGGCTACTGTGCCGTCAAAATCAAAAAAGACAGCCCTATATTTTGAAATCATACTATCACCTTTAAAAATTATATCATATATCAAATAATCGTTCAATATTTTGTTTACTTTTTTGATTTAGTGTGTTATACTCTAATATTATTATAATTAAAATGCTATTTATCCCGAAAGGACTGAAAATATAATGGATTATAAATTTTCGAAGGGCGTCGCATCGCTCAAGCCTTCGATTATCAGAGAGATTCTGAAAAGCTCGGGCAACACAATCCCTCTTGCCGCAGGAAATCCCGCACCCGATGCATTCCCTGTTGATGACATCAAAAAGCTTGTCGGCGAGGTTTTTGAAACAGACCCCGTTCTTGCTCTTCAGTACGGTATCAGCGAAGGCTACGGCCCTCTTGTTGAAGAACTGACAAAGCTTTGCAAGTCAAGATACGGTGTAGGTACAGACGACGACGGACTCATCGTTGTCAGCGGTGCTCAGCAGGTAATGAGTCTTATGAGCCAGTGCTTCATCAACTACGGTGATACAGTTCTTTGCGAAGAGCCTTCATTCATCGGTGCGCTCAACTGCTTCAGAAGCTACGGCGCAAATCTTGTCGGTGTTCCCATTGACAGCGACGGAATTAATATCGAAGCTCTCGAAGAAAAGCTCAAAACAGAAGAAAACATCAAGTTTATCTATACAATTCCCAACTTTCAGAATCCTGCAGGTGCAACAATGTCGCTCGAAAAGAGAAAGGCTGTTTATGAACTTGCAAAGAAATACGGAGTTCTTGTGCTTGAGGATAATCCTTACGGCGACCTTCGTGTTTCGGGCGAGGATGTGCCCGCAATCAAGAGCTTTGACGAGGACGGAATCGTTGTTTATTCCGGCTCGTTCTCAAAGATTGTTGCTCCCGGCATAAGAGTCGGCTATGTCCTTGCTCCCAAGGCGGTTATTGCAAAGCTTACCGTTGCAAAGCAGACTCAGGATGTTCATACTCCGCTTGTTTCACAGCTTGTTGTTTACAAGTGGCTTACCGAGTGTGATTTTGAAGGACACATCAACAAAATCCGTGAGATTTATAAGCGCAAGCTCAATCTTCTTTGCGACTGTGTTGATGCCGAACTCGGTGATTTTCTTACATATCACAGACCCGAAGGTGGCCTTTTCGTTTGGGCAAAGCTTAATGACGGCATTGATATGCTTGATTTCGTCAAAAAAGCAAGTGCCGCAGGCGTATCCGTTGTTCCCGGCAATGCAATGATGGTTGACGGCGACAAGGAATGCAGCTTCATCCGTATGAATTTCTCAACTCCCTCTGATGAAGGTATAGTCAAAGGTGTTAAGATTCTCGGCGAGGTTGCACGTTCATTATAATTAAGGAAGGTGAAACCCTATGGAAAATACAGCTCCTGAAAAGAAGCCGATAGTTTTAAGTATGATTCAGCCCACATCGGTTCCGACTCTGGGCAACTATCTCGGCGCACTCAAAAACTGGAAGGCAATGAGTGATGATTACAACTGCCTTTACGCAGTTGCAGATCTTCACGCTCTTACCATCCATCCCGAGCCTGCAAAGCTCCGTCAGCAGATTCTCGAAATGTATGCAATCCTTCTTTCAATCGGTCTTGATCCCGAAAAGAGCATTGTTTTTATTCAGAGCCAGGTTGCGGCACACGCAGAGCTTGCATGGATTCTTGATTGCTACACCCAGTTCGGCGAAGCCTCAAGAATGACTCAGTTCAAAGAAAAATCACAGAAGCACGCAGATAATGTCAACGTCGGTCTGTTTGCATATCCCGTTCTTATGGCGGCGGATATCCTGCTCTATCAGGCAAATTTTGTTCCTATCGGTGCGGATCAGAAGCAGCATCTTGAACTTGCACGTGATATTGCTACAAGATTCAATTCACTCAGAGGAAATACTTTCACTCTCCCCGAACCCTTCATCGGCAAGGTAGGCGCAAGAGTTATGAGCCTTCAGGATCCCACTCAGAAAATGTCGAAGAGTGATCCCAATCCCAAGGCTTCGGTTTCGCTTCTTGATACTCCCGAGGCAATCCTCAAGAAGTTCAAGTCAGCGGTTACCGACAGCGAAGCTTGTGTCCGATATGCAGACGGCAAGGACGGCATCAATAACCTTATGGCTATCTACTCTTGCTGCACGGGTCTTGATTTCAATGCAATCGAAAAGGAATTTGAGGGTAAGGGTTACGGCGACTTCAAGGTAAAGGTTGCCGAAGCGGTTATCGAAGAGCTTCGCCCTGTACAGGAAGAATACAAGCGCCTTATGGCAGACAAGCAGTATCTTCTTGACACAGCAGCCGCAGGAGCTGAGAAAGCGGCACGCATTGCAAGCAGAACTCTCACCAAAACAAAGAAAAAAGTCGGTCTTTTGCTTGGTTAATGAGCGATTTTCGATGAATTTTTGTTAAATACGACAAATTTGCATAAATATTCAAAAACCACTTGATTTTCTGAATATTCGATGTATAATTAATGCATAAAAATAAAACGAACGGAGAAATTATCATGAAAGAAATCAAAAAAGTTGTTCTCGCTTATTCAGGCGGTCTTGATACATCAATCATCATTCCCTGGCTCAAAGAAAACTACAACAACTGTGAAGTTATCGCTGTTTCAGGCGACGTAGGTCAGGGCACAGAGCTTGACGGTCTTGAAGAAAAAGCTATCAAGACAGGCGCATCAAAGCTCTACATCGAAAATCTTCAGGATGAATTCGTAAGCGATTATATTTTCCCCACTCTCAAGGCTGGCGCAGTTTATGAGAAGGAATATCTTCTCGGCACATCATTTGCACGTCCCATCATCGCAAAGAGAATTGTTGAAATTGCAAAGGCTGAGGGCGCAGACGCTATCTGCCACGGTTGCACAGGTAAGGGCAACGACCAGGTAAGATTCGAGCTCACCATCAAGGCTTTCGCTCCCGAAATGGAAATCATTGCTCCCTGGAGAATCTGGGATATCAAGTCGCGTGAAGAAGAAATCGAATATGCAGAGGCACACAACATTCCTCTTAAGATAAACAGAGAGACAAACTACTCAAAGGATAAGAACCTCTGGCACCTTTCACACGAAGGTCTCGACCTTGAAGATCCCGCAAACGAGCCTCAGTACAACAAGCCCGGCTTCCTTGAGATGGGCGTTTCACCCGAAATGGCTCCCGATGAACCCACATATGTTACAATTCATTTTGAAAAGGGTGTTCCTACAGCTGTTAACGGCAAGGAAATGGGCGGCGTTGAACTTATCACATATCTTAACGAAGTCGGCGGAAAGAACGGTATCGGTCTCAACGACATCGTTGAAAACCGTCTTGTAGGTATGAAGTCAAGAGGCGTTTATGAGAATCCCGCAGGTTCAATCCTCTTTAAGGCTCACGATATTCTTGAAACTCTTTGCCTCGACAGAGACACAATGCACTATAAAGAAATCATCGCTCACAAGTATGCAGAACTTGTTTACTTCGGTCAGTGGTTCACACCTCTCCGTGAGTCACTTGCAGCATTTGTTGACAAGACTCAGGAAACAGTTACAGGCGATGTTAAACTTAAGCTTTACAAGGGCAACATCATCAACGCAGGTGTAACTTCACCCTATACTCTTTACAGCGAAGACTTCGCAACATTTGATGCAGACGAAGTTTACGATCAGAAGGATTCAGCAGGCTTCATCAACCTCTTCGGTCTTCCCATCAAGGTTAAGGCTATTCTCGAAGCAGAGCGCAACGCAAATAAATAATCTCAGTACAATTTTACTCGATTATTAAAACAAAATATAAGAGCCGCCATTATGACGGCTCTTTTTCCCGTATAAGGAGGACATAAAATGAAACTCTGGGCAGGCCGCTTTTCAAAGGAAGCGGATAAAAAAACCAATGATTTCAACTCATCCATAGCAACCGATTCAAGGATGTATTATTTCGATATCGAGGGCAGTATCGCCCATGCAACAATGCTTGCCGCAAAGGGAATCATCTCTCAGGATGACGGTGCGCTGATTTGCTCTGAGCTTGCAAAAATCAGACACGAGATTTCATCGGGCGAGCTTCTCATCGACCCCAATGCTGAAGATATCCACACCTTCATTGAGCAGACTCTTACCGAAAGAATCGGCAGCGCGGGCAAGCGTCTGCATACAGGCAGAAGCCGTAACGACCAGGTTGCGCTTGATGTAAGGCTCTATCTCCGTGAGCAGTGTGATGAAACTCTCGTGCTCGTCAAGAAACTCATAAAGGCACTCGAGGAGAAAGGCGATGAATATGCCGATGCAATTATGCCCGGCTACACACATCTCCAGCGTGCACAGCCCATAACTTTTAAGGCACATCTTACTGCATATACCGAGATGCTCACCAGAGACCTCGGCAGAATTGAGGATGCAAGAAAGAGAATGAATTCATCTCCTCTTGGAAGCGGAGCTCTTGCGGGCACAACTTATCCCATCGACAGAGCGATGACTGCTGAATTCCTCGGCTTTGATTCATTCACAAAGAGCACTCTTGACGGTGTTGCCGACAGAGATTTCTGCATTGAGCTTGCAAGTGCACTTTCAATCTGTATGGTGCATCTCTCAAGACTCTGTGAGGAAATTATTCTCTGGTGCTCATGGGAATTCAAGTTTGTTGAGCTTGACGATGCATTCTCAACCGGTTCAAGCATTATGCCGCAGAAGAAGAATCCCGATATTGCAGAGCTTGTAAGAGGCAAGAGCGGCAGAGTTTTCGGCGACCTTATGACTCTTCTCACCGTCATGAAGGGCCTGCCCCTTGCATACAACAAGGATATGCAGGAAGATAAGGATGCGATTTTTGATGCATTTGATACCGTCAAAATCTGCCTTATCACTCTTGAACCGATGATTCAGACCATGAAGGCAATTCCCGAAAATATGAGAAAAGCAGCGGCAGGCGGATTTATCAATGCAACAGACTGCGCCGACTATCTTGTTTCAAAGGGGCTTCCTTTCAGAGATGCATACAAGGCAACGGGCGAGCTTGTTGCACTTTGCATAAGAGAAAACAAAACTCTTGAAACCCTTTCTCTTGAAGAGTATCAGGGAATTTGCGAGCTGTTTGATAACGGCGTTTATGATGCAATAAACCTTGAAAACTGCGTCAGACGCAGAGGAATGTAATAAAAGCGGGTTGCATGGGAATTTACCCTTTGCAATCCGCTTTATGTTTTATGCTTTTGCGCCGTATTCTGTATAGATTGATGCAGTGTTGGTGTATGCAATGTCAAGTGTTTTCAGGTTGATATTATAGAGCATAAACACACCGTAATCACCTTCGTTAGTGCTTTTTACGAGGTCACCGGTCATAACCGTGCATCCGTCAAGTTCGCTTGTTGAGAGAATTGCTTCACAGCCGGCAGACTCAATGTCGTAGAAATATCTCTCAAAATCAACCTGCTCAACGCCGATGAATCCGTTGGAAAATCTGAATTCCCAATGCCATTCGGGCATACCGAAGTCGCCTTCAAATTTGTCGGTTATCTGTTCACCGTTTCCGTCGTGACCGCAGAAAGAGCCGATGCTTTTGCAGTAGCCTTCAAATTTAGGGAAGTAATATTCGAGTTCTTCGGGGAAGTTGTCAACGCAGTTTGCAATGTCGATGTTGAAAATATATTCACCCGAATCGGTTTTTGTTGAGTCGTTGATGATAATGGTTTTTTCACCGTTCTGCCAGAATCCGTGGAAACCGTTTGAGTAGTAGGTTGCGTTTTCAATTTTCTTTATTCCGCCGTTGTATCCGAGGGCATTCAGGTTATTTGCGAAATTATATATCTCCTGCTCGGGACAGATGAATGTTATTCTGACAAAGTCCGAGGTATAAGCAAAAGCAGCCTTTGTGCCTTCGCCGCGGACTGCGGAAAAATCGTGAGTACCTTTCGGGGGAGAGGGGAATTTTTCAGGAAGAAGGTCGGTACCCCATTCGGTAATGATATTGTGTTTTGCTTTTTCTGAAACAGGACTTGCTTTTTCGGTATCGGGCGTGGTTGTGTTTCCGGAGCAAGCGGAAAGAAAAATTATAAGCAACGCAAGAAAGGCTGCAAAGATTTTTTTCATATATTATCCTCCGTAAAAAATAAGGTGAACGGGATTTACCCATTCACCTTAACACAAAACGAAAGATTTTTCAAGGACAATAATCGCAAAACATTTACAAAACATTGACTATATGGTATACTCTTCACATTATCTGACAGGAGAAAAACGATGCCCAGAACGATTGAATATACAGTAACTCCCGAATATGACGGCAGAAAAACCGTGCATTTTCTCAGGGGCGGATGCGGATTTTCCGCAAGAGTGATGAAAAGGGTAAAATACAGCCTCATCTGCAACGGAAAACAGCTCCGCACGATTGATGTTGTCAGAGCGGGTGATGTTATCAGCGTAACGCTTCCTGATGATGATGCTTTGCCCGAAGCACTTCATGCGGAGATAAATGTTGTTTATGAGGATGACGATATCCTTGTTGTCAACAAATCTCCGTTTATGGCAATGCATCCCACCCACAACCATCAGGGCGACACTCTTGCAAATGCGGTTACGGCCTATCTTGCCGAAAAAGGAAAGAATGCAGCTTTCAGAGCAGTCGGCAGACTCGATAAAGGCACGTCGGGACTGGTTGTGTGCGCACTTAATAAGCTTTCGGCCAGCAAGCTTGCGGGTTGTGTTCAAAAAGAATATTATGCACTTGTAAAGGGCGAACTTCACGGAGAGGGCAGGGTTGATGTGCCGATTTACAGACCCGACCTGATGAAAACTCTGCGTGCGTGTTCATATGAATTGGGTGTTGAGCCTGCGGTCACAAACTGGCATGTCGAAAAGAATTATGACGGCGCAACTCTTCTCAGTCTTTGTCTTGAAACGGGAAGAACGCATCAGATAAGGGTGCATATGGCTTTTACGGGGCATCCTCTTGCGGGTGATGATATGTACGGTGACTTTATGACTGATATCGGTCATCAGCTTCTTCATTGTCGCCGATGTTTTTTTACCCATCCCGTGACGGGTGAGACTATGGAGTTTGAAGCGGATTTTTATGAAGATTTCATTCGCGCAACGGAAAGCCTTGAATAAATATACATTTTTGCTTTACTTTTTTGGAATATAATGATATAATGAACACATCAAAAATTATGGAGGTAATTCCAATGAAAAAATTCGTTAAGATTTTTGCGGTAGTTATGGTTGTTGTTCTTGCTGCAACAATGCTCTTCGGTTGTGGCGG
Source organism: Acutalibacteraceae bacterium (assembly GCA_045647065.1). Classification (GTDB taxonomy): domain Bacteria; phylum Bacillota; class Clostridia; order Oscillospirales; family Acutalibacteraceae; genus CAG-177. Next base: position 18,357 of record JAZRLY010000004.1, on the reverse strand, counting down.
CAATGAAGCTGAAAAAACCGCAGCAGTAAAGGTTATTGATATTGAACTTACTCAGGAAGAATATGCATTCGGTGTTGACAAAACTCAGCCCGAGCTTCTTGAGGATGTAAATGCTTTTATCGCTCAAATCAAGGCTGATGGCACATTTGATGAAATCTGCAACAAATATTTCGGCGAGGGCACTCCCACAGCTGTTAAGTCAGCAGCTCTTGATCCCTCAAAGGATCAGCTTGTTGTTGCAACAAACGCAGCTTTCGAACCCTTTGAGTACACAATGGGCGAAGATTACTACGGTATCGATATGGAAATCGCTGCTCTTCTTGCTGAAAAGCTTGGTAAAGAACTTGTAATCAGCAATATGGACTTTGATTCAGTTTGCCTTTCAGTTGGTCAGCAGAAGTGCGACATCGCGATGGCAGGTCTTACAATCAAGCCCGACAGAGAAGAATATGTTAACTTCACAGATTCATATTATTCAGCATCTCAGAAACTCATCGTTAAGGGTGACGACACAACTTTCGATGCTTGTGCAGATGCAGCAGCAGTTGAAGCAATCCTCAACACATACGATGCATCAACAAAGATCGGTGTTCAGAACGGCACAACAGGTCAGTTCTACGTTGAAGGCGACGCTGAGTGGGGCTTCACAGGTTATGCGGCAACTTGCGTAGGCTATAAAAACGGCTCACTTGCAGTTCAGGACCTTATCAACGGCGGTGTTAACTATGTTATCATCGACTCTGCTCCCGCTGCTTGCATTACAGAAGCAATCAACGCAGTTCAGTAATAAACATAAAATATAAGCAGTAACCTCACCTAAGGGTGGGGTTACTGTCTGCAAAGGGATTTTGCTATGAATTTTGAAGCTAAAATAAATAAATTTTTAGAAATTCTTATTGACTACAAAGGTTATGTAAAAGTTATTGAAGGTCTTGAGAACACATTGAAAATTGCGATTCTCGGTCTTGTTATCGGTATTGTAATCGGTACTCTGATTGCAACGGTCAGGGTTATTCCCAAGTACAAAACACTTCCGAGAGTTCTCAATTCAATCTGCACATTCTATGTAGGCTTTTTCAGAGGAACTCCTATGGTAGTTCAGCTTTTGCTGTTCTATTATGTTGCTCTTCCTCTTATGGGAATTAATCTTCCCTCCGTTAGTGTTGCTATTGCAGTTTTCGGCCTCAACAGCGGTGCGTACATATCCGAGATTATGCGAAGCGGCATTCAGTCGGTTGACTACGGCCAGACCGAGGGCGGACGCTCGGTTGGTCTGAGTTTCGCAACAACAATGATGAAAATTGTCATTCCGCAGGCGGTAAAGAATATTCTTCCGACCCTCGGAAATGAATTCATTGTTCTTATCAAGGAAACATCAATCGTTTCGTTTATCGGTGCGGCTGACCTCTATGTTGCGTTTAACTATATCGGTTCAAACAGCTACGAATTTATGGTGCCTTACCTTGCAATGGCAATCATTTATATTGTGATTGTTTGCCTTATCACATTGCTTATCAAATTTATGGAAAGGAGCCTGAAGAAGAGTGATAGACGTAATTGATCTTAAGAAAAGTTTTGGTAAAGTTGATGTTCTCAAAGGCATTGATATCAAAATCAATAAGGGCGATGTTGTTGTTGTTATCGGTCCTTCGGGTTCCGGTAAATCAACTTTTCTCCGTTGCCTCAACTGTATGGAAGACCCGACGGGCGGCCAGATTATCTTTAACGGCGTAGATATTGCAGACCCCAAGGTAAATATCAATATTCACCGCCGCCGAATCGGTATGGTGTTCCAGCATTTCAACCTTTTCAACAACAAAACCGTTATTCAGAATATTATGCTTTCGCCCGTGCTTTGTGCACTTTCCGACAGAAGAAAAGCGATAATCCATAATATCTTTTCAAAGAAAAAAGAGCTGGTAAGATCAAAGGATGAAATCAAAAAGACCGAGAAAGAAAATGCAAAGAAGCTTCTTGCGAGAATCGGTCTTGAAGATAAGGCGAATGCTTATCCTTCAACGCTTTCGGGTGGTCAGAAGCAGAGAGTTGCGATAGTACGCTCGCTTGCTATGAATCCCGATGTTATCCTTTTTGACGAACCTACCTCTGCGCTTGACCCCGAAATGGTTGGCGAAGTTCTTGAAGTTATGAAAGAGCTTGCAAAGTCGGGTATGACAATGGTAATCGTTACCCATGAAATGGGATTTGCAAAGGAAGTCGGTTCAAGAATCGTGTTCATCGACGAGGGCGTTATCAAGGAAGAAAACAATCCCAAGGATTTCTTCGATAATCCTCAGGATCCCAGACTCAAAGAGTTCCTTTCAAAGGTACTTATATAAATCACAAAAAACGCCTTGCTTGACAAGGCGTTTTTTTAATGCTAAAATTTTAACCCGAAGGATGGTGAATCGATTGAAAGAAAAAGCATTGAATATTATTTCAAAATTCAAATATGAACTTTCCGTATTTCTTCTTCTGTGTATTCAGGGATGCATTGATACGACTGTTTTTCGTGGAATGGACCCTGGCTATTACGGCTATTATCTCGCCGACTTTACAATGGGCAAAACATCAAGGCTGCTTATCGGTTCTTTTGTTAACCTTCTGACTGATAAACCGACAGTTGAATGGATGAACGGATTTGCCGCTGTTATTCTTGTTTTGGTTTATCTTTTTACTGCAGTACTGATTGGTAAAGTTATAAAATCAACAGACTCAAAACTTCGCCAGTGCATAATTGTTTTTTCGCTGTTTTCTGTTTCGGGTGCATTCGGAGTATACACATTCTCAAGATTCTTCGGTTTGCTCGATATATATATGTATTTGTTCACCGTGCTTTCGGTAGTTGCCGTCAGAAACAAAATGTTCAGATGGCTGATTCCGCTTTTCTGTATTGGAGGAGTACTGGTAAACTATGTTTACACCATTGCATATTTTCCGCTGATTGCCGCAGTTTTGCTGTATCTTATTTTTACACAGGAAAAGAAAACGGGCAATATAATTCTGTTCATCGTTATGTGTTCAGTGACTGTTGCGCTTATGTTTTACTGTGCATTTGTCGGAAAAGAAACCGCAACATTTACCTTTGATGAGATGCATAAAATAATGGAACAAAAGCTCGGTGAAGAGCTGACATATGACCAGATCCATTATTTTGACTACTATCTTTACGGCAGTCATCAGAACGAAGAACGCCTCGGAATCGATATGTCGGGAATGACTCCCGCAGAGTTTATTGCGGCACTTTTATGGTATCTGCGTGAGGAAGGATATAATTTCAGCGGCATAAAGGCTGTTGCAATCGGAGCATTTCCTGTTTTTGCAGTTTTCTGGGTAATCTGGTTCAGGTGTATAAAGAATGCACCGACAAAGCCGAGAAAACTTGTTTATTTGTGCTTTATGCTTGTTCCGATTTTTGCTATATTGTGTTGCATCCTTTCAACGGATATGACAAGATGGGCGGCATCAGGTCTTATCGTTCAGTTTGGTTTGGGTATATTTATGTTTGCCGTGAAGGATGAGCCGTTTGAAAAGACGATGCTTTATTTCAAAGAAAAGCTCAAAGGCAAAGGTTTTATCGTTGCGGCAGTATGGGTGGTTTATGCGTCAAGCATAAGCTTGTTTTCAATAACAGGATAAAGAAAAAGACTGTTCCGTTGCGGAACAGTCTTTTGTTTATATATTGGAATACTGATTGTTTTTGATGATCTGATACGCCTTGGTGAGTTCTCTGATGCCGTCATCGAGCGAATAGAGGGGTTTCCAGCCGAGCGACTCGAGTTTTTCGTTTGAAACAATATAGTTTCTCTTATCGGGGTCTTCGCCGACGGGGGCTTCAATATAAACAAACTTGGGAAGAATGAGCTTGATTTTTTCGCAAAGTTCAATTTTTGAAAGGTTGGAATCTGAAAGGCCGCAGTTGTGAGTGCCGCCTTCCATCTTTTCAAAGTTTTCAATTGCAAACCAGAATGCATTTGCAGCATCTCTGACATGAAGATAGTTTCTCTTGAAACTGCCTTCAAAAACGACAAGAGTTCTGTCAAAAACAGCTCTGTAAACAAAATCGTTGACCAGAAGGTCGGTTCTCATTCTCGGAGAAGCACCGAAAAGAGTTGCAAATCTGAAAGCGGTTGTGCCGCTTTCGCTGAGCACTGCAGCTTCTGCTTCAACCTTGCTTTTTCCGTAGATGGATATGGGCTTTATCGGCGAATTCTCAGTGCAGTAGCTTTCGCCTTCACCGAGGCCATAACCGCTGTTGGTGCAGGGGAAGATGATTCTCTGACCTTTTTCCCTAAGGCGAAGTATCATTTTTATTGCGTCAAGGTTGATTGAATATGCCGAGCAAGCTTCTTTGTCGCAGATGGGAAATCCCGCAAGCGCAGCAAGGGGGATGATGTAATCTTTGCCCTTCATGGCTTCTCTGACAGCATTTTCATTGCGTGCATCGGCGTTTATCATCTCGAAGTTCGGGTTTGCACAGCATTCGAGCAGAGAATTCTGGTTATAAAAGAAATTGTCAAGCACCGTAACGCGGCATCCTTTTGAAAGAAGAAGGGGAATAAGCACCGAGCCGATATAGCCCGCGCCGCCGGTAACAAGAATATTAAGCATTTTTTTCACTTCCGTTAAATTGATATAGCATTATTTTATCACTTTGTTTTCGGTTAGTCAATGACAGTGAAGATTTTTATGTGTAAATCCTGCAATCATTCTGTGTTTGTTGACATTGTTTTTTTGAAATGATATAATGTTTTAAATATGTAATAAAAGGAGGGCGACGGTGAAAAACATATATTTTGTTCAGGCAAATAATGTTTACGGCAACGAGCGCAGAAGTGTGTATATTCCATATGCATCGGGCTGCATCGCCGCTTATGCCTTTGAAAATGAAACGATAAAAAAAGAGTGTCGGCTCGGCGGATTCGTTTTTACCCATGAACCGGTTTCTCAAGCACTCGAAAAGATGCAAGACCCTTTTATTGTTGCTTTTTCCTGTTCTGTGTGGAATTATGAATATAATAAAGCACTTGCAAAAGCGATTAAAGAAGTATATCCGTCGTCGGTTATTGTTTTTGGCGGTCATAACATTCCGCGTGGTTTCGGAACATTCGATGAATGCCCCGAAGCAGATGTGCTTATTTACCGTGAGGGCGAAGAGGCATTCTGTAAGCTGGTGCTTTGCCTTCTGAACGGTGAAACGCTTGAAAATGTTGAAAATATTGCATACAAAGAAAACGGGCGGTATTTCAAAACTAAAGAAAAGGATTTTTGCCTGAATGAATATCCGTCACCTTATCTTAACGGGATTTTTGACTCGATAACCGACGGAAAAACAAATTTTTCCGCGATTCTTGAAACCAACAGAGGATGTCCGTTCAATTGTGCATTCTGTGATTGGAGCACTCTCGGAAGCAGAGTCAGACTTTTCCCGATGGAAAGAATAAAGGCTGAAATTGACTGGATTTCTTCTCACGGAATCGAATATGTTTACTGCGCTGACGGCAATTTCGGTATTGTTGACAGAGATGAAGAAATTGCGGAATACATAATCGGATCAAAGAAAGCAACGGGATATCCTAAGAATTTCCGCGTGTGTTTTACGAAGAACAGAACGGAATTCGTCAAAAAAATCTGCAAAAGATTCAATGAATTCGGTCTTGATAAAGCGCAGACTCTTTCGTTTCAAAGTCTGTCTCCCGAGGTGCTTGAAAATATCGGCAGAAAAAACATTTCGCTCGACCATTTCAAAGAACTGATGAGCGAATACAGCCGATGCGGGATATCAACCTCATCCGAGCTTATTCTCGGTTTGCCGGGTGAAACGAAAGAAAGCTTCACCAAAGGTATCTGTGATTTGCTGGAATACGGTCAGCACAAGGCTATTCAGGTTTATACTTGCGACCTTCTTCCGAATTCTGATATGGGGTCGCCGGAATTTGTTGAGAAATTTGGAATTGAAAGCGTAAAAACGCCGTTTTTTCAGGCGCACTGCAGTGCTCTTGAAAAGCATGAGATTCAGGAATACAATTCAACAGTTATAAAAACAAACTCAATGAGTGTTGACGATTGGATTTACTGTGTGGTGTTTGCCTGCCTTGTTCAGGCGTTTCATAATATCGGATTTTTCAGAGCAGTTGCCATGTATCTGAGAAATGAAAAAGGAATCAGCTATCACGAAATATATTCTTCGGTTGCCGGATATTTTTCAAAAAATGAAGGCTCAGCAGGCAACAGCGTTTTTTCTCTTGTGCGTGATTTTGCCAAAGGAATGTCGGAGGGAAAGAATGCGTGGGCTGTCGCTTGCGATTCGCTTGGCGATATTTGCTGGCAGTTCGATGAAATCTTCTTTCTCAAAACTCTTGAAAGAGCAGACGAAATTTATGACGAACTTGAAAAGCTCGTTGACCGAAAATTCGAAATGAACGCCGAAACCAAAGCGGTGTTTGATTATCAGCGGAGCATTCTGAAACGAATCGGCAACGAAGGTGAAATCAGAATCTTTTCGGATTATGATTTTTACGGCTATATGGAAAATATCTATGAGGGCAGATACGAGCCTCTTAAAAAGATAAAAACGGTTATTGCCGTTGAAGATAAAGCAAAATGTGATTCTCTTTATGATTATGCCTGCCGCGTTGTATGGTATGGCAGAAATCAGGCGGCGGCGCTCTATTCATCGGGTTGCTATTCGCCAAAAAAAATTAAGGCAGGAGAGTGTTGATATGTTAAAAAAATTATCTGTTTCAAAGGGTCAGATTTCCGCATTTGTGTTTCTTATTGCGGTTGTTCTGTCAAAGACTCTGGTTGTAATGTTCAGAAAAGGTATGCCCAGTGTTGAGGCGCTGGTTTTTGCTGTTTTGATGTGTGCGTTTTTTGTCGTTCTCTTTTTCTTGGATTTCCCGACAAAAAGAGAAGAGTTTTTTACGGGACGCAATATAATCCGCATTATTGCGGCGGCAGTAGTTTTCATCGGCGCTTTTTCGCTTTTCTATGTGAACGCGGCATTCAATATGGTTATGATGCTGATACCCGTTATTTTGTTTTGCAGCGCTGATTTTAAGCTTATACCTATCAGCGTTGTTGCAACTCTTGCATTGTTGATAAGATATGAGCCATTTGCTTATACTGTTATTCCCTGTGCAATTTTTGTGCTTCTTATTCTTGCTGCGCCGAAACTCAAAGAAGCAAAGCAGTGGGAAAAGATTGTTTTCAGCGCGGCATTAATTTCACTTGCGGCATGCTTTATTTATGTGGTATATCAGATGCGTTTTATTTTCAGCATGTCAACCCTGCTTGCGATGTATAAGAAAACAATTCCTCTTGTGATTATTGCAGTTGTTTTTGTTGTTTGCGCAGTATTTTCAGTTAAGTCCGTAAAGGGTTCAAAGCATAAAAACAAGACGAAGAAAAACAACTATGCCGTAAAAGAAAAGAAAGCTGACTATCTCGGCGGCTTTGTATATGCGGCAACTGCGGTTTATGCAGTCGCATCGGCTATGCTTGAGGGTAAGTATTCAATGTGCTGCCTTGTCAGCCTGCTTACAGCAATGTTCATTATCTGCACCAACGGTACACAGCTTCAGCTTGTTGCGGACAAAGTTGCAGGGGTGGCAGACGGTTTTGTTAACAAAATTGAAGATAAGTCAGAGACCGAAGCAGAATAATTTTTTGAAAGGATGTGTTTGCCGATGAAGAGAAACGTTTATTTTGTTCAGGTTGACGTTTCGTCGGGTAAGGATTCAAAGGTTGTTTATCTGCCTTATACCGCAGGTGTCATCGTAGCAAACGCCTGGAAAAACAAAACAGTTTCCGATACATATGATTTCAAAGAATTTGTTTTTGTCAGACAAAATATAGAGCATGTTGTTTCGAAAATGGAAAGTCCTTCGGTTGTCGGTTTTTCAAACTATTGCTGGAATACCGAATATAACCTTGCGCTTGCGAGTGAAATCAAAAAGAATCATCCCGACTGTATAACTGTTTTCGGCGGCCACAACATTCCTCAGAATACGGAATTTCTTGAAAAATATCCGCAGATTGACTATCTCTGCTTTGGTGAGGGTGAGGTTACTTTCGGAGCGCTTCTTGAAGCGATTGCCGTCGGAAAAGCAGAAGGAGTTCCGAATATTGCATACAGAAAAGACGGAAAACCATTTCTGAATGAAATGAAGTCGATTTGCATGTCCGATTACGCTTCGCCTTATCTCGACGGATGGTTTGACGCAATCATTGCAAAATATCCGCATATTGAATTCAATACAATTCTTGAAACGAGCAGGGGTTGCCCGAATCACTGTGCATACTGCGATTGGGGACCGCTCAAGGAGAAAACAAGATTTTTCTCCCTTGAAAAGGTGCTTGCCGAGATTGATTGGATTGGCAGAAACAAGATAAGATTCGTTTGGGGTGCCGATGCAAATTTCGGAATCGGCAAGGACGACTTGGAAATTGCCGACGCACTTGTCGTTGCAAAGGAGAAATACGGTTATCCCGAGAGAGTAAGGATTAATTATTCAAAAGGCAATTCCGAACGGGTTCGTGAAATCGTCCGTCGATTCAACAGAAAGGGTATCGACCGCGAGGGTGCAACAATATCGCTCCAGAGTCTTTCGCCTGTTGTGCTTGAAAATATCGGCAGAAAAAATATGTCGCTTGATAGATTCCGTGAGCATTTCAGCGTGTATCACGAGGAGGGGCTTCAGGTTTATTCCGAGCTTATTCTCGGATTGCCCGGCGAAACCTACGATAGCTTTGTTGACGGAATATGTAAGCTTTTTGAAATAGGTCAGCACTTTATTTTTGAGGTTTATCATTGCATTGTGCTTCCCAATTCCGAGTTGGGTCAGAAAGATTATATCAAAAGGCACGGCATAAAAACTTCGAGAAGCGAAATAGTGCGGTTTCACTGCGCGGCGGACGCTTATTATATCCCCGAAAAAATTGATATTATCACCGAAACCGCAACTATGCCCTGCGCAGACTGGCAGAGGAGTTCACTTTTTGCAGGTTTTACGCAGGCTATGCACGCGTGCGGTCTTATGCGCTGTTTTTCGGTTTACGCATTCCATGAGCTTGGCAAAAGCTACCGAAGCTTTTACGAGGGACTTATGGACTATATTGAATCAGGCAACGCTCCGTTCACAAACGGGCTTTATCAGACAGTAAAGGAATCCTTTGCAAAACTTGCAGAGGGCGTGAATCCGAGATTCACTGTGCCGTTTGCGGGAAATCTTGTATGGGATCATTATGAATATATGTTTATCAGCATCAGCAGGGATTGCGAAAAATTTTATGCAGAAATGATGCCTTATCTCAAAAGCGTCATTGATGATGATAGCATTCTTTCGCAGCTTCTTACTTATCAGAAGTCGGTGCTCAGAAGACCTGATGAAGAGAAATGCGAATGTGAAACGGAATATAATTTTTACGATTACTTTAAAAATATTTATGTCAACAAATATACACCGCTCAAAAAAGGCAGATTCACAACGGTGTTTACCGATTCAAATCCCGTTCACGGTTGGGAAGATTTCGGAAAATTTGTTGTATGGTACGGCAAAATGGGCAGCAAGTCCTATAAAGATGTCATTGAAGTGAGTTGAAAAAATGAGGATACTTCTTATAAATCCCGCAACCGTCGGATATTCGAGGTCGGTCACTGCACCGCTCGGTCTTTTGTCGATTGCGAGCTGCCTTCAGTCAAAAGGTCACACGGTAAGACTTTATGACAGAACGGTTGAAAAGGCAAAAGCGGCGAAAGTGTTTGATGAGTTCGGACCTGAGCTTGTCGGTGTTTCGCTTGTTTCGTTCAAATCGGTTTACGACGCGCTTGAAATGTCGGAATATGCAAAGAGATTTTCCCTTCCCGTTGTCTGGGGCGGACCTCTTGCTTCCGAAATTCCCGAAACTGTTCTTAAGAAAAAATGTGTTGACCTTGTTTCAATCGGCGAAGGCGAAGCAACGTGGATTGAGCTTGCCGAAAAATTCTCGGCGGGTGAAAGTGATTTTGAATCTGTGGCGGGTATTGCACTCAGAAACGGTAATGGAGAAACTGTCATTACGGCAGAACGTGATTTTGTTGATTTGGGTGAACTTCCACCGATTGATTGGTCACTTGTCGATGTGCCGAAGTATTTTCAATCCTCATATGAATGCGAGCGTATGCTCTATCTCTACTGTGCAAAGGGATGTCCGCACAGCTGTACATTCTGCTACAACAAGGATTTTCACCGCTGTACTTACCGCAAACGCCCCCTGGAACACGTGCTTGACGAAATCAGATATTTAGTTAAGAATTATAATATGGACGGCGTTTATTTTGCCGACGAAATGTGGGGCAGAAACCGCACGGAAATGCGTATGATCTGCGACAGTTTGCGAAGCCTCGGCCTTAATTTCGTTTGGGGATGTCAGACAAGAATCGGCGTTTTCAGCGAAGAAGATTTCAAGTATATGTATGATTCGGGATGCCGTTGGGTTTTCTTCGGGGTTGAAAGCGGCTCCGAAAATATGCTTGAGAAAATGAACAAGCGCATTCCTTACGATAAAATCGAGGAAACTTTCAGTAATTGCCGTAAGGCGGGAATTATCGCAATCGGTTCATTCATAGTCGGATTTCCAGGCGAAAAGGTTGACGATGTTGCAAAGACGGTCAATCTTATTGAAAGAATTGAAACTTCGCTCGTTAATCTCAATTATTTTGCTCTTGTGCCGGGTTCTGATATCTATTACCGTCTTATCGAAGAGGGTAAGTATCACGAGATAACCGACCTGAGTGAGGTCGCGGATATAAGACCCATTGAAAGAAACGAATACCGCTTCACTGATGTGCCTGAGATTGATCTCAAGGTCATCCGCTCGTGGTATATGTGGAGAAGCTTTTCTGCGAAGAGTCTTTCGGAGGACACAAAGAATTTTTCATTCGCAAAAAAGGTTGCTACCGATGCGATAAAACAGCTTAAGAGAAGCAAACTTAAGGATTTTGTGATTTCAATGTTCCTCTCGGGCACGGAATTTCTCTCAATTGTTTATTATTCCCATTTCTTCCCGAAAGTGAAGAAAAAGTACGGAATCGGAAAAAGACAAGATAAATGAAACAAGCCTGTCACTTTTGTGACAGGCTTGTTTTTATGTTCCGTTGAAATTATGCTTTTTATATTTCAATTTATAACTGTATACCCATTCCGCACCGTACTTTGAAAGGTAAAGCAGGATATGGTCGGTATCCGTAAAGCTGAGTGACCAGAGTGCATCTGCGGTTTCGTGCAGAAATTCCGCCTGAAAACTCATACGTTCCTTCTTTACATTTTTTGTGGGATTGCCGTTTGCAACATAGTTACAGGAAATATGGAAATCGCCGTTGTCAACAATGTCCTTGATTCCCGCGTCATCAGTATCCTTTATGAGAAGAGCATTCTTCTTCAATGCAAAGTTTGATGGGGTACAGCTATTGACAAGGTCGCGGTTGCGGATTGTGTTCTTTGTTGCCTCGGCTTCCTCGGGAGTTTCGCTCGGATAGCCGAACATAAAGGTACACATATTCCACAGGCCGACTGATTTTGCATCCTCGAGCAGAGTTTTGCGGTAGCTGCAGTCGATGCCCTTGTTGATAAGTTTCATAACTCTTTCGGATTCAGCCTCATATCCCCACGCGAAGAAACGCGCACCGGCATTATGGAGATTCTGAAGCACTTCTTTTGTGAATCCCTTTTCCATGCGAGCAAACGAGTAGAAGTTGATTTCAAGGCCCCTGCGGATAACTTCAAGGGCGAATTGATTGTAATACTTGGGAGGCACAGCTTCATCGGCAATGATGAAATGATGGAACCCGTATTTTTCTACGAGCGACTGAATTTCATCAACGGCGTGGTCGACACTCTTTATGTCGAAGCATTGCTGACCCGTATAGAAGTCACAGAAAGTGCATTTCGCCCAGTAGCAGCTTTTTGAAAGCTGAACGGGTAAAACTATATCCGCCGAAAAATATTTGCCGAAATCGTAGCCATCAAAGCATGGGGGTGCAAGAGCATCCATATCGAGAAGCGGAGCGGTTTCGGTTTCTTTTATATCGCCGTTTTCAGCTTTGTAAATAAGAGAATAAGCTTTTTCAAAAGGGATTTCACCGCTTATCGCCTTTGCAAGAGTAACCGCTGCAATTTCGCCGTCGCCGATCTGCACCGAATCACAGAAAGTTCCGAAGAATTCAGGGAGTTTCTTGAGCGATTCACGGATTTTGTAAATATAGTTACCGCCCAGAGTGATGTGGGCATTCGTTCTTTCTTTGAGATATTTTGCGAGTGTAAGACCCGGAATAACCTGACTCAGATCAAATATGCTGATGCCGATGAGCGAATATTCCTTAAAATCTTCGGCCTTTATCTTTTTGTCAAAATAATCAACGAACATATTGAGATCGGCGTCGTTGCACTGAAGTTTTATATCCTCATAGTCGTAGCCGTAAACGGGGTTTGCGATAAAATTATCAAGCATTATTCTGCTCGGCATAAAGGGGAGTGAGATGATTCGCAGAGCATCCATAAGAGTGTCTTTTGCCGCAAAAAGCTGCTCGGGGTCATAAAAACGCTCTTTATCCTTCATAACCGAAACGGCATCTTCAATTCTTTCGGCAACATCTTCCGCGTTTATTTCGTTTTGCGAAAAGAATTCCGAACACGCAACAAATCGGAGAAGCTTTGTCTGAAGTTCGCGGGGATATTCATTGAATTTTTCCTCGCAGTAGCCGTTTGACTTCACTTCGGGAGCAAAGTCATTCAGAAAATCCTTTGCCTGCTTTGCGGCGGAAAGAACATTTTCTTTTTTGAGAATATCGTTAAAAAATTCAATATTAAGGTCTCTTGCAACGGCGTGCATGCCGTTCTTCTTGAACTGACCTATAAGCTGCGCCGCTGAGAGATAAGGGTTCATCGGATACCATTGCGGCGGCAGGATAAAAAGTGTTTTCATTTATGTTCCTCCAAAAGGATGTCCTTTTTCGGCATAAACCTTATGTGAAGCGCCACGCCGAGATAAGATGCGATTTGTTTTGCAGAGTTGCTGGATTTACCGTCTTTTCTCGGATAGCAGTTGGTGGGATATTCCTTGAACTTATATCCGAGACGGATGGGTTTCAAAACCATTTCGAGCAGAAATGCAAAGTCCGTACGCTCAAAACGGATTGATTTATAAAGCTTTGAAGGCGCAATCTGAACGGGAATTGTGAAATCCGTGAGGTTGCGCATATAAAGAACTGCCAGAAATTTCTGTGCAAAAAAATTAATGATTTTTTTAAGTTTGCCGTAGCCGTAGAATTTGCATCCTTTCATCCAGCGGGATGCGGAGTGGATAATGTCAGGCTCTTTTTTTGCATTTTCGATCATTTCAGGGATGATGTTCAGGTCAAGTGCCATATCCGATGCAATCAGCAGGCTGTGCGAGCCGCGCGCGGCATCTATTGTGTCGTTGACGCTTGCCATTCCGGGGCGTGTCTGTTTCATAATGACAATGGGAACATCGGTTTCGATTTTACGGATTTCGTCAAGCACCTCGTAGCAGCCCAGGGTTGTCCTCTCCTCGGAATAGCAGAGGATAATTTCCGCCAAATCTTTGTGATTGCAGATTTCGAGAATGGTATCAACAGTTTGCTTGAGAGTGTAGGTTTCGGTGACGGCGCCTGCCATTATTGAAACATTTCTGAATTCTGACATTTAAATATCCTCGCTTGAAATTTCGGGATTGAATGTGATTCCGTTCTGACCGAACCACATAGCTTCGAGAGCGTAGTCTTTCCAGTTGGTCGGAATTGAACGGTTATTTACCGTAACTCGGTTTTTCTTTTCGGCAAGCGGAATATTTTGATCAGCAAGAACAGCTGTGAAATATTCGTGCCAATTTTTGCTGAATTCGACGCTGAAATTGTTGCGGTTGGGGAGTTTCAATGCAGTTCTCTGATATTCAATCAGCTCATCGGCATCGCCTTCACTCACACCGAAAGAAATGAGCAGAGGTCTGATTTCCTCGTAATAGGCATCCAGCCTGTAAACCGTGTCGAGATGGGGAACCTTTTTGGGCACCCAGGTGATGTTGCCGTAAATTTCGTTTGAATAAAGCTTTATCGGCTTTGCGTCCGCAATAGCTTTGAAGAAAGAATAAAGCTTTTCGTAAACGGAATATCCTATTGAATTCTTATCGGCCTTTGCACTGTTTATTATTACATTATAAAAATCCTCATAGGGAACACCGAGTTCATAATAAAGATAAATTGCGATGAATTTGAGAATGCCGCAGTGATGGTATGATTCCTCGAAACAGGTGAAGATGTTGCAGGCAATCCAGTCCTCTGTCGGAAGGGTGTTTGTGCCGATGATGTAGTGGGTCTTTTCACGGATTTCCTCATCAAATTCGCTGTGCGCCGTAAGCGCGTCGATTTCGACTGTCCTGATGCCGTGTTTTTTCATATATTCAGGCTCAGCCATGGGAGAATTCGGAAGAATTTCGCAGTTATAGACGGTTATCAGTCTGTGCTGACCTGCGGCAAGCAAAGAGCCGATTCCCTTGCAGAAGCTTTCGTATGTTTCGCCGGGAAGACCCGCAAGAAGTTCCGAATAGGTGATGACACCCTCTTTTTTATACATAGAAAGAAGCTGACTGAATTTATCCATACTGATGTTTTTTCTGCCGATATTTTCAAGCACCGTCGGGTCCAGGCTCTGGAAGGAGATTGTTGCGCCTTCTTTGCTCAGACCGTATTTATCAAGTTTGCGGCTGATTTCAAAAACAACCTGCGGATTGTGCTTTGCATAGTTGATACGAAGTCTTTCGGGATAGCCTGTTTTTTCTTTTACATCGATAAGATAATCAACGATGTCGATATCTCTTTTGAACTGACCAAAGTTTGAATCCGCACCCCAGATGAATTTAACCTTGTGGGCGGCAAGCCAGTCGATTTCGGCATAGACTCTTTCAATCGGGAAAAGTCTGATTTTTGAGCCGTTGCAGCCCCAGTCGCAATAAGTGCAGGAATTGGGGCATCCTCTTGAAGTTTCGAGAATCGCATCAAGCTGCATATCGGGATTTTCTTCAAAGATGCTGTCGAAAAGACCCGTCAGATAAGGCGAGGGATAATCTGTTTTGTCAAGAATTTCAACCGGTGTTTTGGTGAATGAGCCATCTGCATTTCTGAAAGAAAGATTGTTGATTGAAGAAAAATCAGGCTTGTCTTTAAGAAGTTCAAGAAGAAGCGAACGGAATGCTTCTTCGCCCTCCGCGTGAACAAGAAAATCGATAAACGGATATTTTTCGAGGAATGAATTGTCGGGCGGTACGTTGTGACCGCCGAAAAGAATCACGCACTCGGGGAACCTTGCTTTGATTTTTTTTGCCAAAGCGAGGTTGTACTGTGTGTTCCAGATATAGTTTGAAAATCCCACGAATGAAGGATTATCCATATTTTCAACAACGCTGTCGGTGTTTTCTCTTGTGAAAATGAAACGCTTGAAACTGTATTCTTCTTTAATGGTTTCATCCGTGAACGCATAAGCAACAAGAAGCCCGACCGCATACGGAAGGTATGCAGCCTTGAACGAGTTGCCCGAATAAACATTGGATGCCTGAACCATATAGATGTTTTTCATTTTCTTTTCTCCGTAGATTTGATTTTTATCTGAACTGCAGACAGATGTTGCCTTCTGAACGATATCCCGTAACATAGTCGCAGGTGTATTTTGACAGGTAAAGCAGAAGATGGTCAAAATCCGAGTAGTTTACCGGCCATAGGCAATGCTTGTAGGTTTCGATGTAGTTTGTGTGGAAATCGCGTCTTATGGTGCGTCTTACGGACTGCGGTACACCGTCGATTTTGTCTTTGAGCACGGTGTAGAATTCGCCGTTCGTTTCAAAGCCGAGAAGACCGTTTCTGCCGATGAAGTTCATAAGAATGGCATTCTTTTTGAGCGAGAAATTCGAAGGCGTGCAGCTGTTGACGATATCTCGGTGTTCATACATAACTGCGATTGTTTCGTCAATTTCTTTGCGTGTTTCGGTGGGATAACCCATAATGAAAAGGATGTTATTCCAGATTCCCGCTTCCCTTGCGTCGGTGAGAATCCTGATTCTTTCCGAAAGGTCAATTCCTTTATTCATCATTTTCATAACTCTTTCGGATTTTGCCTCATAGCCCCACAAACCGACTCTCATACCTGCACGGTAAAGGTTGCGGAAAATCTCTTTTGTGAAGCCTTTTTCGAGACGCACGAAAGAATAGAAATATATTTCAAGATTATTTTCGATTATGGCGTTTGCAAGTTCATTATAATATTTCGGCGGTATTGCTTCATCGATGAAAATGAAATGGTTAACGCCGTATCTGTTTATGAAATATTTTATCTCATCGATAACGTCAGGGATTTTCTTGGTATCGTAGCACTGCTGACCGAAGTAGTAGTCGCAGAAGGTACATTTGCCCCAGTAGCAGCCTTTTGAAAGCTGAATCGGAAGCACGGTTTCGGGTGAAAAGTAGCGCGAAAAATCGTAGGAATCAAAATCTGCATACGCAACTTCTCTGAAGTCAAGTTCGCGTGCGGAAGGGTTGCAGACTGCCTTGCCACCACAGGAATAAACAAGGTTTGTTACATCTTCTTTCGATCTTTTACCATCGATAAATTCTGCAAGATGGATTATTGAAAGCTCGCCGTCGCCGACGGAAAGGTAATCGCAGTATTCGCCGAAAATTTCGGGATGATTCATAAAATCTGCTTTATTCTGCGTGATGTAGTTGCCGCCGATTGAAACGGGAATATCCGTTGTTGACTTTAAGATTCTTGCGAGCGTGAATGCGGGGATGAGCTGACTGAGATCGGGCACGGAAATGCAAATGAGGTTAAATTCACTTTGATTTTCTTTGATTTCGTTTGCTTTTTCTTCAAAGAATTCAATGAACATATTGAGCGACGCGTCTTTGCATTGAGCATCGATATTCACCCAGTCATATTTCAAAAGCGGATTTGCAAAGTAGTTATCGTATATCATTTCGTTCGGTGCAAAGGGGAGAGAAGCGATTTTGAGAGCCTCCTGAATAACTTTTTTTGCACCGAAGAGGATTTCGGGGTTGTAGAAGTCGTCTTTGCTTTTTGAAATGCGCACGGCATCTTCACATTTTTCGATTGTTTCTTCTGGGGGATATTCTCCACCGAGAATATCGGCAATGCGCTTATATTTCATCAGCATTGTCTGCTCTTTGACCGAATATGAATCAAAATTTTTTACCGCATCGGGATAATCGCGAGCGACAATATCACCCAGAGTGCGGAAAAGCTCTTTGGCTTCACCGAGCCTGCGTGTAAGGTTTTCTTTCGTAAGAATACGGTTGAAAAATTCGATATTCAGATCCCTTATCTCGGTTTCGTAGCCGTGTTTTTTCAGCTGTGCGGAAAGAAGTGGCAAGGCGAGATAGGGGGCGTTGGGAGTCCACTGAGGGGGAAAGAGTAACAATGCTTTCATTTTATCAATCCTGTGAATTAAAATTACTTATAGCTGACTTCAACTTTTTCTCTTGAATTAGTGCAGAGGGTTGCGCTTCTGCGTTTGCCGAACCAGATTATTTCACGGGCGTAGTCTGCCCACGAATCAATTTTCTTTTCAAGAGTTATGTCAAGACATGTTTTCTTCTTTTCGAGAGGAGCATATCTGTCGTCATAAATATTTTCAAAATATGTGTAAAAATCGTAGTCGGAATCAACTGTGAGAGTTTCGGTATTGGGAAGTCGGAGAATGTTTTTCTGATAAGCAAGAAGTTCATTGCAGATTTCTTCGTCGATGCCGAGCGAGTTTATGAATCCGTCGATGTCCTGCCAGAGTGAGTCGCGATTATAGATAAGATCAAGGAAGATTCCTTCTTCGAAATACCAGCCGACCTTGCTGAATATATCTTTCTGATAGCACCAGTCGGAGACTTCGGTGTTTTCTGTTTTCCAGCGGATTTCCTCAAACAGCTTATAGATATATTTCGAACTGTCGCTGAAAATATAGTCGAGCAGTCTGTTATAGAAATCAAAATAGCTCATTCCGAGTTCGTGCCTTGCATAGATTGCAAAGCATCTGAGCAGACCGAGATGGTGGAAACTCTGAAGGCAGACCGAGAACATATTTGCCTTTACCCACATATCCTTGCTCATTTCATTGGTTTCAACAACGACATTATAATATTCCTGAACGCCGTTGAAGTTTGCGGGATAGTGTATGCCGTGGAGGGGCTGACGCTCCCAGCGGATACCGTATTTTTCTTTGAATTCCTTGCTTGCGATGGGTGCGTTGCAGTAGACCTGACAGGTGTAAACCGTCATGGAGTTGTGCTGACCGTTTTCA
>JAZRLY010000003.1:0-1604 GCA_045647065.1 Acutalibacteraceae bacterium | reverse complement strand
TTGTTGTGAATTTCGGTGAAAGCGCTTTTTTTACCGAGTGGTCTGTAACGGATAATTTCACGACAGATTATTGTGCAGAAATTGAAAAGAATCCGGACGAAGATTTTATCATCCTCAATCTTGCCGACATTCAGCTTAAAGATGATTTGGTTTATGAGGATGAGGGCGAGAAAACAGCAGAGATGATTGACAGGCTTGTCCAAGAAACCGAGCCTGACCTTATTACGCTGACGGGTGATAACGCTTGGGGTACAATAGCATATATCAAGCTTATCCATCAGATTGATTCTTACGGTATTCCTTGGGCACCCGTTATGGGCAACCACGACGGACAATGCCTGATAAGTGAATTCTGGGCAGCTCATCTTCTCTACAAAGCCCAAAATTGCCTTTTTGAGTTTGGCCCCGAAAATATGGGCTACGGCAACTATATCATAAACATTACCGAAAACGGAAAAATTATCCACACTCTTTTTATGGTTGACACTCATAATAATACCGAATACACTCTCGAAGACGGCTCAACAGCAGGCGGTTATGACCATCTCTGGGATAATCAGATTGAGTGGTATAAGTGGGCCGTTAACGGCATTTCCGAAATCACGGGCAAAACTGTAGAAAGTTCGGTATTTTTACACATTCCTGTTTGTGAATACAAAGACGCATGGATAAATGCTTATGGAAGCGACGAAGTCGGAACTCTTGTTCCCGAACTTGCACCCGCTGCAATCGGCGTTAACGGTGAAGGCGTATCCTGTCCTCCCGTAAACAACGGATTCTTTGATGTTTGCAAAGAACTCGGAAGCACAAAAAATATTTTTGCAGGTCACGATCATGCAAATAATTCTCAGATTTATCATGAAGGTATCAGACTCAACTACACGCTTAAAACCGGCTACGGTGCTTATTATACCGACGGTCTTGTCGGCGGAACGGTAATATCAATTGACTCGGACGGTGCGGCGTATGCAGAGCATCGTTATATGTAATACTGATAAACGGCAAAAATTATCTGTCGAAGTCAACTCAGAACAAAAAGCAACAGCCAAAAAGCTGTTGCTTTTTTCTTTGTATGAGTGGTATAATCAACTCAAAAAATAAGAATTTATCAAGTTCATAAATACATCTTTCAAAACACACCACACTATAAGGAGCAGACTATGGTAGCAAAGTTTGAATTACATACAGATGTTTTGGTTCTCGGGAGCGGACCTTCGGGATTCGCTGCGGCATATATGGCGGCAAAAAACGGTGCTAAGGTTATTCTTGTTGAGCAAAGCGGCGATGTGGGAGGCATTTCAACTTCGGGTCTCATGAGCCATTGGACTGGAAGCTGCGGCAGTCCGTTGTTTAATGAAATATTAAGGCGAAGTGCCGAAAATAACGAAGGTGAATTTAAAAATAAAATAACCAATATAATTGACCCCGAAAAGCTGAAAACACTTTATCTTGAAATGCTTGACGAGGTCGGATGCCGTGTTATGCTCTATACCTTTGCAGAGGATGCAATCTGTGACGGTGACAAAATACTTGGTGCATCCGTTATAAACAAGTCGGGAAAAACCGATATTTATGCAAAAATCACCATAGATGCTACGGGTGAC
>JAZRLY010000002.1:0-24804 GCA_045647065.1 Acutalibacteraceae bacterium | reverse complement strand
AAGAACGAAGGCTGGCAGGCAGAGCATATGCTCATCCTTGGTCTCCAGAAGCCCGACGGCGAAATCAGATACATCTGCGCTGCATTCCCCTCAGCTTGCGGCAAGACCAACCTTGCTATGCTTATTCCTCCCGAAGGATACTATAAGAACGGTTACCGCGTATGGTGCGTAGGCGACGATATTTCGTGGATCCGCAAGGGTGAAGACGGCAGACTCTATGCTATCAACCCCGAAAACGGCTTCTTCGGCGTTGCTCCCGGCACAAACGAAAAGTCAAACCCCAATGCTCTTGCTTCAACAAGAAAGGGCACAATCTTCACCAACGTTGCTCATAACCTTGATAATAACACTGTTTGGTGGGAAGGTCTCGACAAGAATCCTCCCGCAAACGCAATCGAATGGAAGGGTAATCCCTGGAACGGTCAGGAGAGCGAAGAAAAGGGCGCACATCCCAACAGCCGTTTCACAGCTCCTGCAGTTAACTGCCCCTGCATCAGCTCCGAGTTTGAGAATCCCAACGGTGTTCCCATCTCTGCTATCGTATTCGGCGGCAGACGCGCAAAGCTTGCTCCCCTCGTTTATCAGTCAAGAAACTGGAATCACGGTGTATTTGTTGGTTCAATCATGGCTTCCGAAACAACTGCTGCAGCTGCAGGCGCAGTAGGCGTTGTTCGCCGCGATCCCATGGCTATGCTTCCTTTCTGCGGCTACGATATGGCTGATTACTGGCAGCATTGGATCAACATCGGTGCAGGTCTTGATCCCGAAAAGGCTCCCAAGATCTTCAATGTTAACTGGTTCCGTAAGGATGACGAAGGCAACTTCATGTGGCCCGGTTTCGGCGACAACCTTCGTGTTCTTGATTGGATTATTGACCGTTGCGAAGGTAAGGTTGATGCTGACGAAACAGCTATCGGCTTTGTTCCCAAGGCAGCAGATATCAACCTTGAAGGCATCGAGGACGAAGTAAGCGACGCACAGCTTGCAGAGCTTCTCAGCGTTGATGTTTCACTCTGGAAGGATGAAGTTGCAGGTATTGAAGAATTCTACGGTAAGTTCGACAGACTTCCCGCAACTCTTAAAGCAGAGCTTGAAACTCTCAAAGCAAACATTAAATAATTTTAAGGGCATCGTGAAAACGGTGCCCTTTTTACTAATGCGGTGATAAAATGATTGTTTTGATTATCTTTATCCTTATTATAATATCAATTTCAGTTGCCCTTGCTCTTTACGGCCGAAGAGATAATGTCACTTTTAGGGAAGATGCGGTTATAGTACTCGGTAAAGGACTTGACGGTGACAAAGTGCCCGTCAATCTCGCGAAGCGTCTTGACAAAGCAATAGAATATCATCAAAAGAACCCATCTGCCATAATTGTTGTTTCAGGCGGAAAGGGGAGCGATGACAAGGTTTCCGAAGCGCAGGCGATGTATGATTATCTGATTTCGAAAGGTATCGGTAATGATGTAATCATTAAAGAGGATAAATCAACCACGACCTATGAGAATTTTGTTTTCTCATCAGAGATTTTGAAAACAAAATTCGGAGAGAAATATTCTGTCGCATTTGTAAGTAACAGCTTCCATATCTGGCGTGCGGAAAGACTTGCCAAGGAACTTGGTATAAATACAACTCGTTTGGGTGCCGGAATTGAATGGTATACCGTACCCGCGAACTATATTCGTGAAGTTGCGGTACTTTTCGGATTATTTGTGTTGAAAAAGAAGTGAGGCAACGAAAATGAAAAGATATGATGTTATACTTTTTGACCTTGACGGCACTCTGACAGATCCCGGTCTCGGCATAACAAATTCCGTTATGCACGCACTGAAAAAATATGGAATCGAGGTTGCTGACAGAACAAGCCTTTATAAATTTATTGGGCCGCCGCTTATTGATTCGTTTGAAAAGTATTTTGGCTTTACTTACGAGGAAGCGGTAAAATCCGTTGATTATTACAGAGAATACTATAAAGACAAGGGGATATACGAGAATAAGGTTTACGACGGGATTGAAAATCTTCTTGCATCGCTTTATGAAAAAGGGAAGAAGATTATTCTTGCAACATCAAAGCCTGAGCCGTTTGCAAAAGAAATTTTAAGATATTTCGGTCTTGAAAAATACTTTCTCTTTGCGGCGGGAAGTACGATGGATGAAACAAGAACAAACAAAGCCGAGGTTATTGAATACGCACTTTCCGAATGCGGAATAACCGATAAACAGGCGGCGGTTATGATCGGCGACAGAGAGCACGATATAATCGGTGCCAATAAAAACGGAATCAATTCAATCGGAGTGCTTTTCGGTTACGGAAGCCGTGAAGAACTTGAATCCGCAGGTGCGACATATATCGCAGAAACGGTTGAGGATATAGAAAAATATATATAGTTCACAAAAGAAAACCCGACGGAAATCAGAATCCGTCGGGTAATTGTTTTGTTATTTGAATGAGTAATTATATACCTTTGCCCAGGCTTTAACGCGGCTTTCGTTCCACTTTTTGGGCATCATTGTGCAAGCTGCAGAAACCTTACCCATGCGAACACCGCAGTTAATAATCTTTTTGAGAAGCTCGGTGTCACCGCAGACCTGCTTTGCTTTGTTGATGAGGTCTTTGGGGTCGAACTTCATAACGTTGCCGATGCCTGTGAAATCCGCACCGATTGTGATAAGATCATCGGTAAGAATTTCTTTTTCAAAAACATAGTCAATTTCTTCAGGCTTGAGCGAAAGAAGCATAAGCTTTATGCACGCAAGCGGTGCAAGGCTGTTGCCGAGTACTTTGTAATATCCTGCCTGATATTTCCAAAGAGTTTCAGCGCTGAATGAACCTTCTTTATCTGCAGCAACAGTATCCGAAAGAACCTTTGCAGCTTTAAGACTGTTTGCAATGCCTGAACCGATAAGGGGAACTGTCATAAATGCGCTGTCACCGATAGCGGCATATCCGTCTGCAATCATAATTGCGGGCGGCTGACGGACGGGGATTTCAACAAACTGGCCGCCTCTGAGCTTTTCTTTACCCAGACGGGGGTTGGATTCACGGAGAAAATCAGAAAATCTTTCAACCTCGTCCATATCAAAATCTTCAAATCTGCCGATAAGAAGATCTGTATATTTTTCTTCGGATGCAATCCAACCAATGCCTTTGATTCCGCCGGGGAAAAGCATAACCTTGAATTTTGCTTCCGCTTCTTCATCGCTTCCGATGTTGAAAAACGCTCTGTAAATGCAGATTCTTTCGCCGTCTCCGACTTCTTTGTCAATCCCGAAAGAAGAGGGAAGATTGGTGCGCACGGGCGATCTCATTCCGCAAGCATCGATTACAAGGTCGCCGTAAAAATCGCCTTTTTCGGTTTTGATGCCGACAACTCTGTTACCGAGAACGATAGGACCTTTAACTTCGCAGTCATAAACAATTTTAACACCGTTTTCGAGTGCGTTGTTGATAAAATGCTCATATATATCCTTGCGTTCCATCTTGATTTCAAGCTTATCCTCGGGAACATGCTGTTGAAGCTTTTTGGTAAAAGAGGGATTGAAGAAAGTCATATCCTCTTTGTATTCGTACTTATCTTCGGGAGGCATTTTTATGCCTGCAATTTCGAGCGCCTGAGGTGCGAAAATGTCTGTCCAGTCATATCCTAGTGTGCCTTCGCTCTTTTTTTCATAAACAGTTACATCGTGACCCTGCTTTGCGATAAGTGCAGCAGCCGCAATACCGCCGTGACCGAGACCTGCAACAATAATCTTCTTACCCATATTTTTTCTCCAGTTAAAAAAATTTATATAATTTTATCATATGTAATATCTTATATCAATATAAAAAGTCTGCACTGTTACATTTGTAACGGCACAGACTTTTGCATTAATTATTTGTGATAGAGTTTTTTAGTCTGATATCTCGGCTCGCAGGTGAGATTGATTCCGATTTTTCTGTATACATCGGAATCGACCTGTGAAAGAATGACTGTTGAATGAGCCTCGCATCCTTTGAGGTCTTTAATTGCATCGAGAGCTTTTTTTGCAACGGGATTGGTGTTTGCACTCATTGAAAGAGCAATCAGAGTTTCGTCGGAGTGAAGTCTGGGATTCTGGCCCTTGAGTATGCCGGTTTTCAGTTCCTGAATAGGCTCGATTATTGATGGGGCAATCATAAGCAAATCTTCGGGGAGTCCTGCAATCGCTTTGGCGGCATTGAGAAGTGCTGCGCTTGATGCGCCGAGAAGATTTGAAGTTTTGCCTGTAACGATTCTGCCGTCGGGAAGCTCAATTGCAACAGCCGGCTGACCGTCTGTTTCTTCGCTTCTGTCGAGAGCCGCTTTGATAACTTTTCTGTCCTCAACGCTGACGCCTGCCTGATTCATAAGACTAACAATTTTATCAACCGCTTCTTGCTTTCCTCTGCCGGTTGATGCATCGCAAAGTGCTGCGAAGTATCTGCGTACTATTTCTTCTTTTGATGCTTCAATGACAGCTTCACTGTCGCAGATTGCATAGCCTGCCATATTGACGCCCATATCTGTGGGGGATTTATAGGGACTTACGCCCTCGATTTTTTCAAAAATAGCATTAAGCACAGGGAAAACTTCGACATCTCGGTTATAATTGACGGTTGTTTCGCCGTATGCTTCAAGATGGTAGGGGTCAATCATATTGACATCGTTGAGGTCTGCGGTTGCAGATTCATAGGCAAGGTTAACGGGATGCTTGAGGGGAAGATTCCAGACGGGGAATGTTTCAAATTTTGCATAACCCGCTTTGTTGCCGCGCTGATTTTCGTGGTAGAGCTGTGAAAGGCAGGTTGACATTTTTCCGCTTCCGGGACCGGGTGCGGTGATAACAACAAGAGGTCTGGTTGTTTCTATAAAATCATTTTTGCCGAATCCTGCATCGCTCACAATGTGTGCAACATTATAAGGATAACCTTCAATGGGATACTGAATGAAAACTCTGATGCCGAGCTGTTCAAGCTTTTCTTTGAAAGCCTGAGCGGCGGGCTGACCCTTGAACTGAGAGAGCACAACACTGCCGACATAAAGACCCGAAGCTCTGTATGCATCGATAAGTCTGAGTACGTCAACATCATAGGTTATTCCGAGATCACGGCGCATCTTGTTGCTCTCGATATCGCCTGAACTGATAACGATAACAACCTCAACATTTTCCGCAATGCTTTTAAGCATCTGCAGTTTGCTGTCGGGAGCGAAGCCGGGAAGCACGCGGGATGCGTGATAGTCGTCAAAAAGCTTGCCGCCGAACTCGAGATAGAGTTTGCCGCCGAATTCGTTGATTCTTTTTCTGATTTGTTCGGATTGCTTGCTGATATAAACAGCATTGTCAAAACCGACTCTCTTCAATTCAAACACCCTTTCGTTCCGTTTATACAAACGGAGGATTGCATAACTGTTTATTATTATATATCACTATTCATCTCAAATCAAGGGGAAACCTAAAATATTTTATGAATGAAAAATTGCATTATTATGCATGAAATGCAGGAAAACTTGAAAGATTTGTTATTAATTGTTGCAAACTGCAGCTCTTTTTAGAGCGGTTTTTATGAAATCTTACAAAATAATGAAAGTTGCAATATTTTTTGTTGCATTTTGGATGTGTTAGGTATAAAATGTTATGCAAGCAGTTTTTTCTGCGTTAAAGCAGTAAAATTTTGATGCTGCAATTGTTGCGGCATTTTATAGAAGGAGTGTTACTTTTGAGTTATGTAGAAAGAGTCATCGATCAGGTGGCAAAAAAGTATGCGAGAGAGCCTGAATTTGTTCAGACCGTAACAGAGGTTTTTGAATCGATCGCTCCCGTTATTGAGCAGCATCCCGAATACGAAGCAAACGCTTTGCTTGAAAGAATGGCTGAACCCGAAAGACAGATTACATTCAGAGTTACTTGGGTTGATGACAGCGGTAAAGTTAATGTTAACACAGGTTACAGAGTTCAGTTCAACGGCGCAATCGGTCCTTACAAGGGCGGTCTTCGTTTCCATCCTTCAGTATATATCGGCATTATGAAGTTCCTCGGCTTTGAGCAGACCTTCAAAAACAGCCTTACAGGTCTTCCCATCGGCGGCGCAAAGGGCGGCTCCGATTTTGATCCCAGAGGCAAGAGCAATGCTGAAATTCTCCGTTTCTGCCAGGCATTTATGACAGAACTTTACAGACACATCGGTCCCGATGTTGACGTTCCCGCAGGCGATACCGGCGTAGGCGGCAGAGAAATCGGCTCCCTTTACGGTCAGTTCAGACGTATCAAGGGCGCATTTGAAAACGGTGTTCTTACCGGCAAGGGACTTTCTTACGGCGGTTCACTTATCAGACCCGAAGCAACAGGTTTCGGCGCAACATATTATGCAGTTGAAATGCTCAAGCATTTCGGAGAAGAAATCAAGGGAAAGACCTTTGCAATTTCAGGTTTCGGAAATGTTGCATGGGGTGCAGTAAAGAAGATTACCGAGCTTGGCGGTAAGGTTGTTACAATCTCCGGTCCCGACGGTTATGTTTATGACGAGGACGGTATCAACACTCTTGAGAAGATTGATTATATGCTCGAAATGCGTGCATCCGGCAGAGATAAGGTTCAGGATTACGCAGACAAGTTCGGCGCACAGTTCTTCCCAGGCGAGAAGCCCTGGGGTGTTAAGGTTGATGTTGCAATGCCTTGCGCAACTCAGAACGAAATCAATATGGAGCAGGCTGAAAAGCTTGTTGCAAACGGTGTTCCTTACTACATTGAAGTTGCAAACATGCCCACAACAAACGATGCTCTTGCTTACCTTAAGGCAAACTGCAAGGCAGTTGCTCCTTCAAAGGCGGTTAACGCAGGTGGCGTTGCTGTTTCAGCTCTCGAAATGAGCCAGAACTCAATGAGATACAGCTGGACTGCAGAAGAAGTTGATGCAAAGCTCAAGCAGATTATGAAGGATATCCACGACAATTCTGCTTTTGCAGCAGAGCAGTATGGTCTTGGCTACGATCTCGTTGCGGGTGCAAACATTGCAGGTTTTATCAAGGTTGCAGATGCAATGATGGCCCAGGGTCTCATCTAAAAATATATTATTTGCGCATATTTACACGGAACCTCCGAGTACACGTTCGGAGGTTCTTTTTTTGAGAAAAATTCTGTTTTGCTATTGACAAGTAAAACAAAATATTGTATCATAGCAATACGCTTTAACGCATAAAAGCTTTAAAGCTTTAAAGATTGAAACGGATATGATAAAATAATACAGTCATTACGGAGTGACGCGGCTTTTGCTTCGCCACTCTGAATTGTATTTTATTATAGCAAATTAATATAAGGGATGATAAAAATGCCTATTACAGAATTTCTTGAACAAAATGCGAAGCTTTATCCCGAGGATATTGCGCTCGTAGAAATTAATCCTGAACTTCAGGAGAAAAGCCGTGTTACATGGCGTGAATATTCTCTTATTGAACAGGGCTCAAACGGCAACGGAAGAAGTGAAATTACTTGGGAAGATTTCGACAAAAGAGCTAACCGTTTTGCCAATCTTCTTCTTTCGAGAGGTATCAAGAAGGGCGACAGAGTTGCAATACTTCTTATGAACTGTATTGAATATCTTCCGATTTATTTCGGTATTCTTAAGACGGGTGCGCTTGTTGTTCCTCTTAACTACCGCTATACTGCAGATGAAATCAAATACTGTCTCAAGCTTTCGGAAAGCGATGCAATTGTTTTCGGTCCCGAATTTACAGGCCGTATGGAGCAGATTTGCGACCGTATTCCCGATGTAAGGCTCAAATTCTATATCGGTAACGATTGCCCCACATTTGCAGAGAGCTACAATAAGCTTGTAACATATTGCACATCAAAGAAACCTGATGTTGCTGTTACCGACAATGAATATGCCGCGATTTATTTTTCGTCGGGTACAACAGGTTTTCCCAAGGCAATTCTTCACGCCCACAAGGCTCTTGTTCATTCGTGCAGGGTTGAGCAGAATCATCATATGCAGAGCAAAGATGATGTTTTTCTTTGTATTCCGCCTCTTTACCATACCGGTGCGAAAATGCATTGGTTCGGTTCGCTTCTTGTCGGAGGTAAAACAGTTCTTCTCAAGGGCGCAAAGCCTGAGTGGATTATCAAAGCTGCTTCCGAAGAGAAATGCTCAATCGTCTGGCTTCTTGTGCCTTGGGCTCAAGATATTCTTGATGCGATTGACAGAGGCGATATTGACCTCGACAGATATGAACTTTCGCAATGGCGACTTATGCATATCGGTGCACAGCCTGTTCCTCCCAGCCTTATTAAAAGATGGCTTGAGAAATTCCCTCATCATAAATATGATACCAACTACGGTCTGAGCGAATCAATCGGTCCCGGCTGTGTTCACCTTGGTGTTGACAATGTTCATAAGGTCGGCGCAATCGGTAAAGCAGGCTATGGTTGGGAAACCAAGATTGTTGATGAAAACGGAAATGAGGTTGCAAAGGGCGAGGTAGGCGAGCTGGCTGTTAAGGGCCCCGGTGTTATGCTTTGCTATTTCAACGACGAGAAGGCAACAAACGAAGTTCTTCACGGCGATTGGCTCTTTACGGGCGATATGGCGCAGGAGGATGAGGATGGCTTCATTTTCCTTGTTGACCGTAAGAAAGATGTTATTATTTCGGGCGGTGAAAATCTTTATCCTGTTCAGATCGAAGATTTCCTTCGCAAGCACGATTCAATCAAGGACGTTGCCGTTATCGGTCTTCCCGATGCAAGACTCGGCGAAATTGCTGCGGCAATTATCGAGCTTAAAGAGGATTGCAAAGCAGATGAAGATGATATCAACGATTTCTGCCGCGACCTTCCCAGATACAAGCGTCCGCATAAACTGATTTTTGCCGAAGTGCCCAGAAATCCGACGGGTAAAATTGAGAAGCCGAAGCTTCGCAAGATTTACTGTGGCGAAAGTCTTGTTGCGTCTCAGGTTGAAATGAAGATGGATAAGTAATTTTTTTTGATGATTTTCTGCAGTTTTTTGTGAATTTTTCTATTGTAATTTGATTATATAAATATTATAATATATTGTAGAAAATTGTTGTACATAAAAGCAAAAGCGTTTTATGATTTTAGGAGGAAACCCAGTTGAAACTTTTTTTAGGTAACGAAGCGGTCGCAAGAGGCCTCTACGAAGCAGGCTGCCGTGTAGTTTCAAGCTATCCCGGCACTCCCAGCACGGAAGTAACGGAGTTTGCCGCAACATATGATGAAATCTTTTCCGAATGGGCACCCAATGAAAAGGTTGCCTGCGAAGTTGCTTTCGGTGCAAGCGTAGCAGGTGCGCGTTCATTCTGTGCGATGAAGCATGTCGGTCTTAACGTAGCTGCAGACCCTCTTTTCACTGCATCATATACAGGTGTTAACGCAGGTATGGTTATCCTTGTTGCTGATGACCCCGGAATGCATTCGTCTCAGAATGAGCAGGATTCAAGACACTATGCTCTTGGCTCAAAAACAATGATGCTCGAGCCTTCGGATTCCGCTGAATGCCTTGATTTCACGAAGAGAGCATTCGATCTTTCGGAGAAATTCGATACACCGGTTATCATCAGACTCACAACAAGAGTTGCTCACTCAAGAAGTGTTGCTCCCGTTTCTGAAAGAGTTGATAACGGTCTTAAAGAATACACAAAGAACGCTCAGAAATATGTTATGGTTCCTGCAAACGCAAAGGTAAAGCATGTTGTTGTTGAGCAGAGAATCATTGACCAGACAGCTTACTGTGAAAAGGAAGCTGTTGAAAACGGACTCAACAAGGTTGAGTATAACAGCAAAAAAATCGGTGTAATCACTTCGGGCATTTGCTATCAGTACGCAAAAGAAGCTCTCGGTGAAAACGCCTCATATCTCAAGCTCGGATGTGTTTATCCTCTTCCCGTTCAGCTTATCAAGGATTTTGCCGCCGAATGCGAAAAGGTCTATGTTCTTGAAGAGCTTGATGACTATATCGAAACTCATTGCCGTAAAAACGGAATTGACGTTATCGGCAAGGAAGCTTTCACACTTCAGGGTGAATATTCACAGAGCCTTATTGCAAAGGTTATCCTCGGCAAAGAGACCGAGAGTCTTAAGTCGGATGTGAACATCGTTCCCAGACCTCCCGTGCTTTGCGCAGGATGTCCCCACAGAGGACTTTTCTATGCTCTCAAGCAGCTTAATGTTACCGTAAGCGGCGATATCGGTTGCTACACTCTCGGTTCGGCTCAGCCTCTCGGAATGATTGATACGGTTCTTTGCATGGGCGCTTCTGTATCTGCTCTTCACGGAAGAAATGCCGCAAATCCCGAAAATGCAAAGAAGAGCGTTGCTGTTATCGGCGACTCGACCTTCATTCATTCGGGTGTAACAGGACTTATTAATATAGCATATAATGCAACCGACTCGGTTGTAATTATTCTTGATAACTCAATTACCGGTATGACAGGTCATCAGCAGAATCCCACAACAGGCAAGAACATCAAGGGTGAGCCTGCAAACGCAGTAAGCCTTGAGAAGCTTGCAGAGGCTGTCGGAATCAAGAATGTTATTGTTGTTGATCCGTATAATCTTGCCGAAACCAAAGAAGGCATCAAAAAGGCTCTTGAATCAGACGGCCCTGCAGTTGTTATTTCAAGAAGACCCTGTGCTCTTCTTAAGACTGTAAAACACAATCCGCCTCTTAAGGTCAACACAGAAAAGTGTAAGTCCTGTAAGATGTGTATGAAGATTGGTTGCCCTGCCATAAGCATGAAGGACGGCAAGGCACACATTGACTTTACTCAGTGTCTCGGATGCAAAGTCTGCAGTCAGCTTTGTAAATTCGATGCAATCGAAGAATAAAAGGGGAGGAGAGATACTATGAACAAATCAATTATGATAGTCGGTGTCGGCGGTCAGGGTACTCTGCTCGCAAGCCGTATTCTCGGTGCTGCTCTTATCGATTGCGGTTATGATGTAAAAGTTTCCGAAGTTCACGGAATGAGTCAGCGCGGCGGTTCAGTTGTAACATATGTACGCTACGGTGAAAATGTTGCATCTCCCATCATTGAAAAGGGTGAAGCAGATATCGTTCTCGCTTTTGAACAGCTTGAAGCCGCAAGATGGATAGAATATCTTAAACCCGATGGTAAGCTTATCGTAAACACTCAGCAGATTGACCCCATGCCTGTTGTTATGGGCGCTGCTGAATATCCCGAAGGCATTATCGACGCGCTCAAGGCTGCAGGTGCAGATGTTGAAGAGATCGATGCTCTTCCTATGGCTGTTGAAGCAGGTACTGCAAAAGCTGTCAATGTTGTCCTTATCGGTGCAATGGCAAAGAATATGCAGTCGGTATCGAAAGAAAAGTGGATTGACGCTCTCAAAGCGAGCGTTCCTTCGAAATTCCTTGAGCTTAATCTCAAGGCATTTGAAATGGGATATAACATCTGAAAACATAAAGAAAAAGGAAGTGTTACCAATGAGCAATTATTTTCAGCCCGAAATCGAAACCGCATCGGTTGAAGAATTAAAGGCGATTCAAAGCGAAAAACTCGTAAAACAGGTTAAGCATGTTTACGAAAATGTTAAATATTACCGCGATTTGATGGATGAAAAGGGTGTTACACCTGATGATATCAAGTCTGTTGATGATTTGTATAAACTTCCGTTCCTTACCAAGGCAGATCTCAGAGACGCATATCCCTACGGACTTCTTGGTACAGACCTCAAAAACTGCGTAAGAATTCAGTCAACCAGCGGTACAACAGGCCGTCGCGTTGTTGCATTCTATACTCAGGGAGATATCAACCTCTGGGAGGACTGCTGTGCACGTGCAATTGTTGCTGCGGGCGGCACAGACGGCGATGTTTGTCAGGTTGCTTACGGTTACGGCCTTTTCACAGGCGGCGCGGGTCTTAACGGTGGTTCACACAAGGTAGGCTGTCTGACTCTTCCGATGTCATCGGGTAACACAGAGCGTCAGATTCAGTTTATGCAGGATCTTCACTCAACAATCATCTGTTGCACACCCTCATATGCAGCTTATATCGGCGAAACCCTCAAAGAAATGGGACTTACTCCCGATGATATCGACCTTAAAGCGGGTATTTTCGGTGCTGAACCTTGGACAGAAGAAATGCGCCGCGATATCGAGAAATCGCTCGGCATCAAGGCATACGATATCTACGGTCTTACCGAAACCAGCGGACCGGGCGTTGCGTTCGAGTGCTCAGAGCAGAGTGGTATGCACATTAACGAAGACCATTTCCTTGCAGAAATCATTGACCCCGAAACAGGCGAAGTTCTTCCCGAAGGTTCAAAGGGTGAACTCGTGTTCACAAGTCTTGACAAGGAAGCGTTCCCTCTTCTCAGATATCGTACAAGAGATATCTGCATTCTTTCAAGAAAGAAGTGCTCTTGCGGACGTACATTCATTAAGATGACAAAGCCCATGGGCAGAAGCGACGATATGCTTATTATCCGCGGTGTTAATGTGTTCCCCTCACAGATTGAAACCGTACTTATCAAGGAAGGTTATACTTCCAATTATCTTATCGAAGTTGACAGAGAGCACAACACAGATACTCTTGATGTTTATGTTGAACTTACTCCCGAGCAGTTCTCGGATACCGTTAAAGAAATTTCAGCAAGAGAAAAGGCTCTTGCAAATGCAATGAAGATTATGCTCGGAATCAATCCCAAGGTTCATCTTGTTGCTCCCAAGACCATCACAAGAAGTGAAGGTAAAGCGGTAAGAGTTATTGATAAGAGAAAGCTTCACGACTGATTTGAAAGGAGTATCGACATGGCTGTAAAACAGATTTCCGTATTTATTCAGAATAAAAAAGGCAGACTTGCAAAGGTAGCACGTTATCTTGCAGATAACAACATCAACATCCGCGCTCTTTCAATTGCCGACACACAGGATTTTGGTATCCTTCGTCTTATTTGCAAAGATGTAAAAGCAGTTGAAAGCGTTCTTAAGGATGCTGGCTATCTCACCACAATTACAGAGGTTCTCGTTGCTGCTGTTAAGGATGCACCCGGAGCACTTGCTTCGATTACAGATGTTCTTTGTGAAGCAGATGTTTCGATTGAGTATGTTTACGAACTCGCTACAATTGGCGATACAGTTTATCTTGTTTTCCGTGTTGATGATAACAAGGTTGCTGCTGCCGCTCTTGCGGGTGCAGGCATTAAAACTGCAACAGAAGAAGAGATTTTCTAAAACAAAAAGTTACCACCCTGCGGATTGGTTCCGCAGGGTGGTTTTTTATGTTTTGATTAGATAATTCTGAATGTTTTAACTTCGAAAGGCTTGATTGTGAATTCGAATTCGTCGCCGTCAGCGGCAATTTCAGCCTTATCTTCTTCAATCATATTGCATTCGTAAACCTTCTCAAAGCCGAAGCTCCAGTTGAGTGTGATGTTGCCTCTCTTCTGTTCTTCTTCAACAACACGGATAATATATCCTCTGCCGTCCTGAGCTTTCTTAATTGCATCAATAACAACATTCTTTTCGCTGAGTGTTACAAATGATCCTTCGGTGATATTGCCTTCAACGGCATCAGCATTGTAAACTGCAACGGGAGGAACGTTGAATGCAAGAGCAGTCTGAACGGTGTCATTTCTCCAATCTTCTGCGTGAGGATGGAATGCATATTTGAAGGTGTTGATACCGTGGTCACCTGTTCTGTCGGGGCAGGTGGGAGCGCGCATAAGAGTGATTCTCATGTGGCTATTGTGGATATCATAGCCATACTTGCAGTCGTTGATAATACTGCAGCCGTAGCCGCCTTCGGAAAGGTCAGCCCACTTGTGAGCGGCAACTTCAAATCTTGTCAGGTCATAAAGAGTGTTCCAGTGAGTGGGTCTCTTTGTTGCGCCGTGAGCGATGTCGTATGTTGCATCGGTATCGATAACAGCAACGTCGAATCCCGCCTTGAGAACCTTGTCGCTTTCGTGCCAGTCAACAGTTGTGTCGAATACAACGCTTTCACCGTTCTGATAAAGAATAACATCCTGAGTGATTGTTGATTTATTGAATTTATAAATCACACGGATAACGCCTCTTACGGCATTACACTCTACAACTTCGATGCTGTCTGCCTTGAGTTCCCACATCTTTTTCTGATAGTTGAGTTCAAGGTTCCATGCAGTTTCGTGAACGCACTTATCAAGTGAAATGGTGAGGATGTTACCTCTGCCGTCAAGACTTTCGCGATCGTTGAGCTTATCGTAAATGCTTGTGATAACTCCGTTTTCATCGAGTTCAACTCTGAGAACTGCATTTTCAAGAAGGTTTGTTTCAGCCTCAACGGGTGAGTAGATGCATTCGCCCTCTTTGAGGACAAAGGTCTTGCAACTCATTGCTTCGAGCTCGTCAGGAAGGAATATAAACTTGTTGTCAACATATGCGCAGGGGAGTGAAAGACCGTCTGCTGTTGCAATATACATTCCCTCGGGAACGCCTTCGATTTCGATGGGCTCATAGCTGTTGACGCTTGTAAGGTTCCATACGGTGATGCTGTTTTTGTCTGCTGTAACAGCACCCGAAAGTGCTTCGAGAGCACCGTTATAAATGTCTTCGCCGATTTTATTCATAACGGCATAATCCTTGCGGCAGTCCTCGAAAACTTCGTGGATTGATGAGCCGGGAAGAATGTCGTGGAACTGGTTGGTCATAAGGATTCTCCAACCCTTTTCAAGCTCTTCCTTAGGATATTCCTTGCCGAGAAGCTTTTCAGCGAATACGCTGAGCATTTCGCCTCTTGTGAAGAGATATTCACCCTTACGGTTATTTTTCTTAACAAAAGCCTGGCTTGTGAATGTACCTCTGTGATTTTCGTAGAACATTTCGCCGTTCCATACGGGAAGCTCGTCCTCGTGGCCTCTGAAAGTTTCAAAGAAATCGTCAACATGGCCGATTTCTGTCTTGGGAAGACCGGGGAAGTTCTGAAGGCGTCTGCCTCTTTCGAGCATTGCTCTTGTCGGTCCGCCACCGCCGTCACCGTAACCATACATACTCATCGATGCATTAAGTTCGTTTTTATTGTTGCATTCATTGTCAACGGTCATAATCTCGTCAACGTTGTAATGGCAGTTATATGCAGGGCGCATAAGGTGAGCATAAACTCTGTCACCGTTGTTACCCTGCCACATAAACATACTGTAGGGGAATTTGGTTGTGTCATTATAGGAAAGCTTTGATGTGATGAAGTTTTCCATACCGCATCCGTTGATAATCTGGGGAAGTGCCCAGGTGAATCCAAAGCAGTCGGGGAGCCAGTAGGTCTTTGAAACTTTGCCGAATTCCTTCTTGAAGAATTCAGTGCCGTAAAGCACCTGACGGATAAGAGCTTCGCCCGATGCGATGTTGGTATCAGCTTCAACCCATACGTTGCCGCAGATATCCCACTGACCTGCCGCAACCTTTTCTTTAATCTTTTCATAGATTTCGGGGTAGTGGTCTTTCATCATCTGATAGAGTACAGCCTGACTCTGACCGAAGGTCATTTCAGGATAAACATCCATAAGCGATGTAACGTTCATAAATGTTCTTGCGCTCTTTCTGATGCTTTCCTGAATTCTCCAGAGCCACGCAACGTCGATGTGGCTGTGGCCTGTAAGAATAACCTTGCTCTGTGCCGACCAATCGATTGAAGCGATTTTTGAAAGATAGAATTTTCTTGCTTCAACGATTGATGCTCTTACTCTGTCTTCGTCAAAATCGTAGTCAACCATATGCATACTGTCATCAACAGCTGCATAAACCTTCGCTTTGATATGTTCGTCTTTTATGTATTCAAGTGCCTGGAAAGCAACCTCAAGGTCAAGATAATAGCCTTCGCATTCGGTGTCTGCAACGTAAATGCAGGTTTCGCCGAAACGGCATTCCATATATTTTGCGCCGTCCATAGCATCGTCGCAGAAATACATTGAGTCGAGTGTTGCCTCGATTTCGAAGTTGAGAACTTCGCCTGCCTTATGAACACCGAGAGCAACCTCTGTTCTGTCGGGAATGCATTCTCTCGATGCACAGCCTGAAATAAAGTGACCGTTGCATTTTACGAGAGCTTCGCCGCCGACGGCAAACTTTGCTCTGAGTTCAAGGCCGTCCATCTCTTCAGGAACGGTTATGCTTGCCTTGAAGAAATGAGCTGAGTCATAAGCGGCATACCAGATGTCGCCGTTTTTGATTTCACCCTTGAAATCTTCCATTTCATATCTGTCGCCGAGGAACATACCTTTTGTATATTCCCAGATGTCGATATCCATTTTGTGAAGAATGCAGTAATTCTTAAGTTGTTTGAACATATCATCCTTAAGAATCTGCGGTTTTATAGTGTGCATAGGCAGCCTCCTTTAGCTGAATAAAGCATTAAAAATATATTATCAAATAAATCTGAAAAAATC
This sequence comes from Acutalibacteraceae bacterium, assembly GCA_045647065.1. Taxonomy (GTDB): domain Bacteria; phylum Bacillota; class Clostridia; order Oscillospirales; family Acutalibacteraceae; genus CAG-177. The sequence goes on along the minus strand of JAZRLY010000002.1, from coordinate 8,409 downwards.
AATATAATATAGTTAAATTTTATATCTTTCAATCGTGGCAATAATCGTGTCGAGAAAAGAACTTTCGCCGAATGTGTTGAGCTTGAAAAACATAGCCTGACTGCCTCCGGAGGTTATTGCTGATATAAATATTCTTTCATCAGATTTTAACAGTGTGATGTTCATACTGACTCTGTTTCCGCCCGAATAGCTGTAGCGCTCGTAAACGCGTACTGCACATATTGTGTTATTTGCGCTGAAGTCGCTTTTATCTTCGAGTGATGAAGAGGCACTGTTGCTTATAACCGCATCGTCTACATCTTTGAGAATTTCATAAAAATCTCCTCTTAGTTCAGCCTCGTATTTTGCCATTCTTTTTATCTCCTTTCAAAAAAAGGAGCCGAAGGGAATTCGGCTCCGATTTGACAGTATTATTCTGTGGGAAGACCATCCTTGTCATACATACAAGCGGCTTCAATCATAATTTCGATACCTGCTTCAATTGCTTCGGGAACAAGGCAGCTTGCATCGTCAAGTCTTGTGTGATAGTAACGGGGAGGAGTGGGGTCCATAGCGGCAAAACCTGTTGCGGGGATGCCCTTCTGAGTGAATGCAGCAGCGTCGCAAGCGCCGATATAGATTGATTCAAATTTAAGGTCATAACCGCAGTTTTTACCTGCGTTCTGAACAAGATGCTTTGCACCCCAATGATGTTTGAGGGTACCGCTCAAATCTCTGTCATAAACAGCCATTGTGTCAAGGTCGCGGAATGTGTCTGCACCGATAACGCAGGTTTCGATTTCCTTGAGTTCTTTTTCGTGAGCATCAACATATGCCTTTGCGCCTCTGAGACCTGCTTCTTCCGAACCCGAGCAGATAACAACAAGCTCTGTGTTTTCAAGTCTTGTGTCTGTTTCAGCCATAGCTTTTGCAACACCCATTGCAACATAGCAACCTGTGAGGTTGTCGTTTGCGCCGGGAACGCTCTTGAACGGATTCTGGAAAAGAAGGAATGCAAGCTGGAACGGAATGAAAACACAACCGATAACGAAGCCGAGAATCATAAGCCAACGGGGTTCTGCGGCATTGAGAGCGCCGTCTGTGCCTGCGCAGATTATGCCGATGATTGCTATAATAAGGTCAGCAACAAGACCGACAACAGCGGGGATAAGCACGCATTTCATACCTACGCCGCCGAGAAGATAGTTGAGAGTCCACTCAAACTGACTGTCTGCGTGACCAACGATGATAAAACGTTTTTTTGTTTCACCTTTAGGTGCTCTTTTTGCGATAACATTGTGGCTCGGATGACCTTTGAAAAGAGGGTCAATGAATTGCTTATACATAACAAATTCAAGAAGAAGGGGGATGAATCCGAGAATAACAAGGATAAGCGCGATAACAGGATTTGCGAAAGCATATGTAAAAACACTTGCTATTGCGCAGGCAACGGTGAAGGGTATGAAGCCCATAAATGCCTGGCGGTGAACCTTGAATTCTTCAATGCTGACATCATCGCAGTATTTTTCAAGGTCTTTTGCCATAAGCTGCTGAGCCTTGAGTTCTTCGGGTGAACCGGGCTTTCTGGGGCCGATTTCGTTGCATATTCTTGTGATGTTTTTTACAGCATATTTACCGAGCTTTTTTATGTCAAAGCGGTCGCTGTATTCAAGTGCGGTTTTCATTCTGATATTCCTCCAACCTAATATAATATAACTAAAATAACATAAATTTATACAAAAATCAATATAATTCTTTCATCTTTTTATTGCAGAATGTAACAGTAAAAGAAAAACAGCAGGACAATACCTGCTGTGGATTTACAGACTATATACACCAGATTGCATAACTGCATATTCGACATCCTTGACCCTGAAATATTTGACTACGGGTTCATTGAAAATGCAGTAATCCGCAACCGTAAAATTGTTAAGGCAGATTGTTCTGATTTTGTAAGAATAAGCGTTGCAGATGAACAGTTTGTTGTCATAAACAGTTACATCCGTCGGGTGGCAAAACGCCTTTTCTTTCGGACTTCCGATTCTGAATTCGATTCTGTCGTGTTTAACAGAGTAATTGATAATTGCGTTTGAATCAGGCACAACCAACCATAAATCCTGACCGTTGGAAACAGGTGAGGATGCGGGGTTATCAAGGTATTCAACCTTACTTTCCGATATTGTTTCTCCGATACTTCCGATGATTTTTAATGTTCCGTCGGAATAGCTGACAGCCTTTGTGCTGTTTGTGAGATTGACAACATCGCAGGTAACGAAATCTCCGAGAGCTTTTGCTATATCTGCACCGTTTTCACCGAATTTTGCGTTTATGTAGGTAAGAACAGGGATTTTCTCAAAAATGTCAATTTCCTGATTATAGATATAAAAAGCCACAGCTTCGCCGCCGTTGGGATGGTCTTCCTTGCAGGCATAAACGAAACCGCGTTCAATCGGCACAATATCAAGTAAATCCGCGTTAAAGAGTTTTTGCACCTTTATAATTCCTCCGAAAAATTGGATAAAATAAAAATCCCGCCAAGCCGTATGCAGTCGATTGTAACCTGCTCTTTTAGCAGGTGGGTGCCGCCCGATGCTTTCACGCTCCCTTCGTCCAATCAGACTCAAGATCTGACCGGGAGGTCTGCAATCCGCCACCGGAGCAAAGCTCCCTATTAAAACGTGTTGGGTTACATATAGACTGCAAATAAATCGCACAAGGCAGGATTATATTTTTCTGAACTGTTTTTTATTCTTCTTCCTCGAAATCAAACATTTCGGAGAGCCTTTCTTCGAATGCCTGACCTACTTCGTTGAATTCGTCATCATCTTCAATGGGGCAAAGGAAGACTTCGCCGTTTTCTTCTTCAACCTTAAGAATGATAAGTTCATTGTCACCATCAGTAATCTTGTCGGGAGTTTCGGGCAGGGGAAGGAGAGCGACATATCTGCCGGTGTCTGTTTCGATTCTGTCAAGCTCTTCGAAAACGTGTTCCTTACCGTCTTCGTCAACAATGCTTACTATATCGGGAGTATATTCTTCATTGCTCATTTTTATTACATTCCTTTCATTTCACATCCATTATATTTTAACCCCAAACCGACGTTTAGTCAATAGAAAATATTACTTTTATTCCTTGTTATCGTTAAGTGCATTTTGAATAAAAATTATCAACATCAAGAGAAAAAACTATTGACAAATACTAAATAATATGCTATATTATAGTCGAGGAAAGGAACAAGGGAAGCAAAAAATCAAATTAAATTTACGATTCCCGCGTTGAATCCTCTTGACCATAGATTCACAGGCAGAAGGTCAGAGTCAAGTGAATAAAAGAAAGGCGGCGATACCCGATGTACAGTGCAGAACATCAGCTCGCAGCCGCTGAAACCGACAGATAATTACTACGGATTTAATGGTGAAATCAGATTAATATTTTCAAGTCTGCAACGATCCGTTTAAACCGTAATCAGGAACAGGTTGATTGTTTGATGAGTCGGTAACGGCGGCTGTGAGCAGAAAGAAAAATTGAATATTAAATTAAAATAAATTGACCGTGCTGAGTGCACGGTCTTTTGTTTTTTACAAAGATGAAAATATTGCCAACATGTATTTTCAAAATAAAAATAAATTTGGAATATATTATAGTCTTTTTTTCTTGAAATATCTTAAATATAATGTTATACTAATAAGATATTGAAAGGAATGATTGCTTTTGAGACGTAAAAAGTGGGTAGTGACAAAAGGTAATAAGGACCTTGCCGCTCAGGTTGCACAAGAGCTGAGCATAGACCCTTTTGCCGCGTTGCTCGTCACCTCAAGAGGCTTTGAAAATACAGACGAAATTGCAGACTTTTTTGACCACGACGCGCCTTTGTGCCTTTCACCGCTGTCAATTGCCGATATGGGTAAGGCAGCTGAAAGAATCAACAGAGCCATTGATGATTTTGAAATGATATGCGTTTTCGGTGATTACGATGCAGATGGCGTTACCGCAACTGCGCTTCTTTATTCATATCTCGAAACAAGAGGCGCAAATGTTATCCGTTATATCCCCGACAGACTTACGGAAGGCTACGGACTCAACATTGGTGCAATTGAGCAACTTTGCGAAATGGGTGTAAAGCTCATCGTTACTGTTGATAACGGTGTTTCTGCGATTGACGAAGCTTTCAGAGCGAAAGAACTCGGAATAGACCTTATCATCACCGACCACCATAAGGTAGGCGATGTGCTTCCCGATGCTGTTGCTGTTGTTGACCCTCACCGTGAGGATTGTCCCAGCAGTTTCAAGGAAATGTCGGGCGTCGGCGTTGCGTTCAAGCTTGCGTGTGCGCTTGAGGGCGATGACGGTGATATACTTATCGAAGAATACGGCGACCTTGTTGCACTCGGAACGATAGGTGATGTTGTTACCCTTACGGGCGAAAACAGAGTTATGGTGCGCAGAGGTCTCAGACTCATAAATGAGTGCCCCAGACCGGGTATCAATGCGCTTATGGAAATAGCAGGCGTCGGTGAGAAGCTTTTTTCGGCATCCACGGCGGCATTTACCGTTTGTCCCAGAATCAATGCGGCGGGAAGAATGGGTTCGGCAAACAAAGCCCTTGACCTTCTCCTTACCGAAGATGATGTTGCCGCAGAGCAGACGGCACAGGTTATCAATTCGATGAATTCCGAGCGCCAGCAGACGGAAATGTCCATTTTCTCAAGCGCTGTTTCAATGATTAATTCAGAAACGGGAATAATCAATGACAAAATAATAGTTGTAGATGGCGAAGGCTGGCATCAGGGTGTTATAGGTATTGTTGCGGCAAGAATAACGGAACGCTACGGCAGACCGTGCGTTGTTATTTCCCGTGACGGTGAAACCGCCAGAGGCTCTTGCCGAAGCATAGAAGGTTTTTCGATTTACGATGCAATTGAAGCGGTTTCAGATTGTCTTGACCATTTCGGCGGTCACACTCTTGCAGCGGGTCTCGGACTTGAATCGTCAAGAATAGAAGAGTTCAGGCGCAGAATCAACGAATATGCGGCGGATATGCCGATGCCTTTTGCTTTGCAGAAGATTGACTGCAAATTGCTTCCGACGTCGATAAGCCTTGATATGCTCAAAGCAATAAGTCAGCTTGAACCTTTCGGATCAGGCAATCCTCAGCCGTGTTTCGGTTTGTTTGGCGTTAAAATAGAAGAAACTGCATCCGTTTCCGACGGAAAACATATGAGAATGGTGGTTTCCAAAAACGGCGCGAGAACGGGTGTTGTTTATTTCGGAATGCCCGAGAGAAAGTTCCCTTATGAAAAAGGCGATGTTGTTGACCTTGCGGTTAATCTTGACCGTAATGTCTATAACGGCGAAACAAGAGTTTCGGTTATTATAAGAGGGATAAAGCCTGCTCATACGGACGAGGAAAAGGTTCTCCGTGCAACGGAGCTTTATGAAAAATTTTCAAGGCACGAAGTTCTTGAACCGTCTGAAGCGCAAATGATTCTGCCCGACAGACAGCTTCAGGTTGAAGTGTTCAAATCGATAAAAGCAAAACCGCTTAAGGATAAAGAATGTGAAGTTCTTTGTGTAAGACTTGGTGATGACGGCGAAAATCTTGCCAGGGTTTATGCGGTTGTTGATATAATGCTCGAAATGGGCATTCTTGAAGAAACATTGGAAAATATGGTATATGTACCCGAGAATCCTCCGAAGGTCAATCTCGAGGATTCGGAAATAATGAAAAGACTCAGAAGTTTTCTGTAAATAAATTTTCTTTGGTTTGAATTGAGGAAGAAAAATGAAAGACTTTAAAAAGACAAGTGTATGCAACAGTTCGTCTCCCGAAGAGTGTATGAAGGTTCTCTTTGAACTTATCGGTGACGGCTGCACCGAAAAAGAACGCTGCGATATCGAAAAGGCTTACCGCATTGCGAACGAAGCGCACGAGGGTCAGAAGCGTCTTTCAGGTGAACCCTATATTATGCATCCCCTCAGCGTTGCGATTATTCTTGCAAGTCTCGGAATGGACGAGGCTTCTATCATTGCGGCTCTTCTTCACGATACGGTTGAAGATACCAAGATGACAAATGCAGAGGTTAAGCGCGAATTCGGTGAAACGATTGCAGATCTTGTTGAGGGTGTAACAAAAATCGGTAAAGTGCCTCTTCAGACAAAAGAAGAACAGCAGGCTGAAAATATCCGTAAGATGCTTATTGCGATGTCAAGAGATATCCGCGTTATAATTATTAAACTTGCTGACAGACTTCACAATATGAGAACTCTTATGTTCAAACCTGAGCAGAGACGAAGAGAGATAGCTCTTGAAACAATTGAAATTTATGCTCCCATTGCTCACAGACTCGGTATCAGACCCATCAAAGAAGAGCTTGAGGACCTTTCAATCAGCTATCTTGACCACGTTGCTTATCACGAGATTGAGGAGTCTCTCGAAAATCAGAGCAAGACACGCAACGAATTTCTTGAAGAAACAAAATTAAAGATAGAAGAAAGAATAAAATCGGTTGTGAACGGTGCACAGGTCAACGGAAGAATCAAATCCGTTCACGGCATATACAGAAAGATGTATATGCAGAATAAGAATTTTGATCAGATTTATGACATATATGCAGTCAGAATTATTGTTGATACTGTAATCGATTGCTATAACTGCCTCGGCGTTATCCACGATATGTTCAAACCAATCCCCGGCAGATTCAAGGATTACATTTCAACGCCCAAGCCCAATATGTATCAGTCGCTTCATACCACCGTTCTCGGCAAGGAAGGAATTCCTTTTGAAGTTCAGATAAGAACATGGGAAATGCATCACACCGCTGAATTCGGTATTGCTGCGCATTGGAAATATAAACTCGGAATCAACGGAGCTGCAAAGTTCGAGGAGCGTCTTGCGTGGATAAGACAGCTTCTTGAAAATCAGAGCGATGACGAAAATGTTGAAGATATTGTTTCAACAATCAAGAGTGATCTTGTGCCCGAAGAAGTCTATGTATTCACTCCTAAAGGCGATGTTTTCAGCCTTCCTATGGGTTCAACTGTTGTTGACTTTGCATATGCAATTCACTCGGCGGTCGGTAACAAGATGGTCGGCGCAAAGGTTGACGGCAGAATCGTGCCGCTTGACTATAAAGTCAAAACAGGCGAAATTATTGAAATTATGACTTCGTCTCAGCAGGGAAAAGGTCCCAGCAGAGATTGGCTCAATATTGTTAAAACCAGTCAGGCGAGAAGTAAAATCCGCCAGTGGTTCAAAAAAGAGCGCAGAGATGAAAACATTGCCGAAGGTAAGGTACAGCTTGAACGCGAATTTAAACGAAACTTTATCCGCCTTACAGAAGAAGAATACGAAGAGTTTGTTCTTAAGATTGCGGAAAGACAGCATTGTAAGTCGCTTGACGATTTTTATGCCGCAATCGGTTACGGCGGTGTTTCGCTTATCCGTCTTATGCCGAGAATCAAGGAAGATTACGGCAAACTCAAAAAATCGGATGAACCCGTTATTGTTACAACTCCCGCCAAGAAAAAAACAAAGAGCAACGAGGGTGTTATTGTTGAGGGTATCGACAATTGCCTTGTCAAGTTCTCCCGTTGCTGCAATCCGCTGCCGGGTGACGATATAATCGGCTTTATCACAAGAGGTCACGGTGTTTCGATTCATACAAGGCATTGCACCAATGTGCCCGAAGATATTTCCAAAGCAGGCGAGCCCGACAGATGGGTTGTTGCTTACTGGGACGCCAATGTCCGTGAGGACTTCAAGAGCACGCTTCAGATATTCTGCCTTAACAGAATCGGTTTGCTTGCCGATGTTTCCAGTATGCTCGCAGGTATGAGAATTATGATTAACGATATCAGTACCCGTAATACCAAGGACGGAAGAACTTCAATCGCCGTAACCGTGTCGGTCAACGGTGTTGAGCATCTCAATTCCGTTGTTGCCAAAATTTCCAAGATTGACGGTGTTCTCAATATCGAACGAACAGGTATATAATTTTTTGCAGGTGATTTAATGAGAGCTGTTGTACAGCGTGTTATAAACACAACCGTCAGCGTTGACGGCGAAATCAAAGGCAGCGCAGGCAAGGGCTACAATGTCCTTCTCGGCGTTATGAACGGCGACGGCGAAGCGCAGGCAGAGTTGCTTGCCGCCAAAATCGCAAAACTGCGTGTTTTTGAAGATGAAAACGGAAAAATGAACAAGAGCATTCTTGACATCGGCGGCGAAATTCTCGTTATTTCGCAGTTCACCCTCTGTGCAGATATCCGCAAGGGCAACCGCCCTTCTTTTACGGATTCCGCACCGCCGCAGGAAGCCAACAGACTTTATGAATATTTTTGTGAATGCCTTCGTTCAAACGGTGTTTCAAAGGTTGAAACAGGTGTTTTTGCGGCCGATATGCTTGTCGGCATTCAGAATGACGGCCCCG
>JAZRLY010000001.1:0-228898 GCA_045647065.1 Acutalibacteraceae bacterium | reverse complement strand
GCATAAGCACCCGTAATTCTTCTTGCATTCTCAACCTTTGAAAACTTGCTATAGGTTGATTTCACTTTTATCTGTGCCCATGCAGCAATAATCATTGCAGGTATAACAAGGATAATATAATAATAATCCATAAATAAATAAGGCATATTATTCTCCTTTCACTTATTCAAACATATCTCCGATATTAAGCTGATTGCCTCTCATAAAATCAGCGGCAGACATCGCTTTTTTACCATCTGCCTGAAGATTAAGAATTTCAATGCAATTCATATCTCCGCAACAAACAACAAGCTTTTTGCCTGTCTCAACAATCTGTCCAGCGCTTTTACCCTTCAAATCGGAAAGTAATGTCGAATGAATCTTAACGGTTTTTCCATTGAGTTTTGCATTTGCCGAGGGCCACGGAGAAAGACCTCTTATCTTATTATGAACCTCTTTTGCACTCAGATTCCAGTCAATAGGTGACAGTTCTTTTGAGAGCATCGGAGCATATGTGAATTCATCGTGATTCTGCTTAACGGGAGAGAGTTCATTATTAAGAAGAGCTTCGATTGTTTCTTCAAGAACGGATGCTCCAAGCTGAGAAAGCTCATCGTGAAGCTCGCCCGCAGTCATATTTTCACCGATATCAATATCTCGCATTATAAGCATATCACCCGTATCCAGACCTTCATCCATCTGCATTGAGGTAACACCGGTTTTTTCAAATCCGTTGATAATTGACCATTGAATCGGTGCAGCACCTCTGAGCTTCGGGAGAAGCGATGCGTGAATATTGATGCATCCGTATTTGGGATATTCAAGAATTTCCTTGGGAAGAATCTTACCGTATGCAACAACGATACAAAGCTCAGGATCAGCTTCTTTAAGCATTTCAAGAGCAGTGCCGTCACGCATTTTCAAAGGCTGAAAAACCTTTATTCCGTTCTCTTCTGCAAGAACCTTAACGGGAGGCGGAGTCATTATCATTTTTCTTCCCTGCGGTTTGTCGGGCTGAGTAAAAACACCCGTAACATTATGACCGAGGTCAATAAGCTTCTGTAAACAAGGAACTGCAAAATCAGGAGTTCCCATAAAAACTACTCTCATTCCGAAAGCTCCTTTTTGATAACCTTTTGAGTAAAGACAATTCCGTCAAGATGGTCGAGCTCGTGGCAGAAGCAACGAGCCTTAAGACCTTCACCTTTATAAATGCACCACTTTCCGTTTCTGTCCTGTGCTTTTACTCTTACAACAGCAGGACGGCAGGTTACACCTGACTCACCGGGCAGAGAAAGACATCCTTCTTCCTCAAACTGTTCTCCCTCACTGCTGATTATTTCGGGATTGATTAATTCAATATATCCGTCGCCGCAGTCAATTACAACGACTCTTCTCAAGATGCCGACCTGAACAGCCGCAAGACCAACGCCATTGGCGTGATACATTGTTTCTTTCATATCATCAAGAAGCTGCCAGAGTCTGTCATCAAATTTTTCTACCTGACGTGAATTTTTTGCAAGAATCGGATCACCGATTTTAACGATGTTTCTGATAGCCATAAAACATCAATCCTTTCAAATGCGATTAAGTGTTTTCCGGATTTATATCCGCATAAAGAGTTACCTTTGAAAAACGTGAATCCTTTCCCGTTTCAATCAGTAACCTTGAAATCATTTCTCTGAATCGTGCCGTATTACGACACTTGATTATCAGTCTGTATCTGTATTTTTCATTAACCTTTGCCACTCTTGCAGGCATCGGTCCGAGAACAATTATTTTTTCACCCTTGAATTCACCGTTGGAATACTTTTTAAGCATATCAAGAGTTTCTCTTGCCGCATTTTTAACAATTATTTCATCCTCACCCGTCAGACCGATTACGCACAAATCACAGTAAGGCGGATAAACAAGTGCCTTACGAAGTCTTATCTCGGTTTTGAAAAATGCATCATAATCCTGCTTTGCGGCAAGTCGGATTATTTCATTTTCGGGTGTTAAAGTCTGAATTATTGCAGTGCCCTTGAATTCACCTCTGCCTGACCTTCCGACAACCTGAGTCAGAAGCGAAAAAGTTTTTTCAAGACTGCGGAAATCATCATTATAAAGTTGCTGGTCAACAGACACAACTCCGACAAGGGTAACATTCGGAAAATTAAGTCCCTTTGCAACCATCTGTGTGCCTATCATTATATCGTATTCACCTTTTGCAAAGCTATCCAGAAGCTTTTCATGTGAATTTTTACCTGATGTTGAATCGGTATCCATCCTGACAGTTTTTGCCTCGGGCAGAATCCGTTTAAGATCATCTTCAATTTTTTGAGTACCGAATCCCGAGTATCTGACTGCATCCTCGCCGCATTCGGGGCATTTACTCGAAAACGGAACAGAATGACCGCAATAATGACACATCAATCGATTATTGGCTGTGTGATATGTCATAGATATACTGCAATGAGGGCAACAGATAACTTCGGAACATGAATTACAAGCGGCAAAAGTGTGGAATCCGCGTCTGTTAATCAATAAGATTGATTGCTTACCGTCCTCAAAATTCTTTTTCAGACTTTCATATAATGTCTTACTTATCGCCTTGCTTCCATCAGCTTTTTCGGCTGTTCGCATATCAACAGTTACAACCTCGGGCAAAACCGCATTACCGTATCTGTTTTCAAGCCTGCACAAATCATACTTTCCACTCTGCGCTGATGCAAAGCTTTCAACGCTCGGGGTTGCAGAGGCAAGAAGAAGAAGGCATTTATGATAAGCTGCTCTGTATTTCGCGACATCAATTGCATTATATCTCGGAGTCTGCTCGGATTTGTATGTATGCTCCTGCTCTTCATCAATAATTATAAGACCGATGTTTTCAGCAGGCGCAAAAACAGCACTTCTTGTTCCGATAATTATTTTGGCACTCCCGTTTTTGACTCTTTTCCACTGTTCAAGACGCTCTCTGATTGAAAGAGCACTGTGAAAAACAGCAATATCACCGCCGTATCTCTTGCAGAAAAGCGATATTGTCTGCGGAGTAAGTCCGATTTCAGGGACCATAACAATAACAGACTTGCCTTCATCAACAACCTTATCTATTACACTCATATAAACGGAAGTTTTACCGCTTCCCGTTACACCGTAGAGAAGTGAAACAGAAGGTTTATCAGAAAACACAAGCTTTGTAAGCTTATCAAAAGCATCTTTTTGCTCATCGGTTAACTTTATTTCCGTTCTTTCACCTTTTTTATCAGCAAAAACAGGGAGCTTTATAATCTCCTGCTCATAATATTCTGCAAACCCGTTTTTAACAAGAGTATTTGCAACGGCAGGAGTAAAACCTGTATAATAACAGATTTCTTTGACAGATGCTGTTTCGATATCGGTCAGAAGGTCAACAATACTCTGCTGCTTTTGTGTCAGCTTTTTATCGCCAATATTTTCATCGCTGACAAGACGCATCATTTTAACAGACAAATCTCCGAGATTGCGGACGGCATCATGGTTTGAAAGAAGAATTCCGCTTTTAACCATTCTGCCGAAAAGTGATGAAACATTACGCAGACTGAGTGCTTTGCAGACCGCTTCTTCCTTGACAAAAACTTTCCTTTCATCAAGATATCCGAAAATTTCTTTTTCTGTTCCGGACAAAGAAGAAATCAAAGCTTCATCCGCTTCGGGATTCACAGCATAGGATACAACCATCTTATGATTGATACCCGTCGGAAGCATAGCCTTGGCAGCCTCATAAAGAGTGCAGAATGTTCTTTCTTTAATCCAACCCGCAAGCGAAAGCATCTCATCATTCAGAAGCGGTTTTTCATCGAGAACTTCGGAAATTTTTTTCAACCTTTTTCCTTCGGAATAATCTGTTACATCAAAAATAATTCCGAGGCATTTTTTGTTTTTTATTCCGAACGGAACAGTAACCCTGCATCCTTTACAAGCAATCTGTTCTAATGCTTCGGGAATAATGTAATCAAATGCTTTATCAAAGGAGAAATTTGCCGCCTCAACGGCAACCTTTGCATATTTCATTCAATTTCACTCCCCTGCTTTTTTTAATTAATTACTCAGATGTTTCTGATTTCTTCGGGTTCAACGATAACGTAGTCGCCCTTGATAATTTCGTCGATAGCAACGCTGACGGGCTTCTCTGTCATAATAATTTTGTTTTCTTCTGCGTGCTCTGAAATTTCTCTTGCTCTTTTTGCTGTTGCTGTTACAAGAGAATAACGGCTGAGATGGTTTTTGAGAACTCCTCTTAAATCGGGATTAAACATTGTTGATTACCTCACTTATCATTTTTTTATTTCTTGAAATTTTGAGTCTTTCTGCTCTTATTATCGTTTCGATACCTGCAACGGCATTTTCAACAGTATCGTTAACTACAATATAATCGTAGTCGGGTGCTTTTCTCATTTCCTCACGTGCAATTACGAGACGGTGATTTATTGTTTCTTCATCCTCTGTTTTACGCGCTCTGAGACGGTCTTCAAGAACTATCATTGAAGGCGGCATAAGGAAAATGCTGATTACATCCGAATAAATGCTTCTGATTTTTTCGGCGCCCTGAACTTCTATTTTAAGAATTACAGCCTTACCGTTTGAAAGCATTTCATCAACCGGTGCTTTGGGAGTGCCGTAATAATTGCCTGCATATTCCGCATACTCAAGCATTTTGTTTTCAGAAATATTCTTTTCAAAATATTCTCTGTCGGCAAAGTAATAGTGAACTCCGTCAATCTCTCCCTGCCTTTTTTCGCGGGTTGTCATTGAAACGGAAATTTTTACATCCTCGCGGTTTTCAACAAGCTTGTTAAGAACCGTATCTTTGCCTGATCCTGAGGGACCGGAAAGAATTATAAGGATACCGTTATCCATTATTCATCATCCTCCTCATCATCAAGCTCGTCCATATCATCATTAAGTCTGTTTGCAACAGTTTCACTCTGAAGATAGGTAAGAATAACATGGTCGCTGTCTGTAATAATAACAGCTCTGGTGCGTCTGCCGTGGGTTGCATCAATAAGAGTACCCTTTTCTTTGCACTCCTGAATAATACGCTTGATCGGTGCAGATTCCGGACTGACAATCGCAACAAGACGGCTTGCGTTAACCATATTACCGAAGCCGATGTTAATTAATTTCATTGTTACATCTCCATTATTCTATGTTCTGAATCTGCTCGCGGATTTTTTCAATCTCTGCTTTGATTGAAACAACTCTGCGGGCAATCTCAACATCCTGAGCCTTTGAACCTATGGTGTTTGCTTCTCTGTTAAGTTCCTGAACAAGGAAGTCCATTTTTTTGCCAACCGCATCGCTCTGGTCAAGGAACGAGCGAAGCTGAGAAATATGACTGCGAAGTCTGACAGTCTCTTCAGCAACCGCAATTTTATCTGCAAAAATTGCAGCTTCGGTCAGAATTCTCTGCTCTTCAATATGAGCATCTGCAAGAAGCTCTTTAAGTCGTCCGAGAAGCTTTTCGTTATACTCTTTGACCGTTTCAGGTGAACGGACTTCGATGAATTCAACATTAGAGATTATTTCATCAAGTCTTGAAAGGACATCAGCTTTAAGTCTTTCGCCTTCGCGTTCACGCATTGAAACAAATCCTTCAAGAGCAGCCTGAGCAACAACGCTGACCGCATTCCAGATTTTATCCTCGTCTGCAGCCTGCTTACGAACGGTGAAAATATCGCTCACTCTTGAAATATCGGAAACTTTGATATTATTCTCAAGACCGTAGATTTCTGAAAGCTCTCTGTAAGCATCAAGATAGCCTTTTACAAGAGAATGATTGAGGCTGATAACCGTATCGGGTTCTTCAACCGCTTCAATCTGAACATAACATTCCATCTTACCTCTTGTAAGCTTACCGTTAAAGAAACTTTTCAGCTTTTCATCAAGAAATCCGTAGCTTCTGGGAAGTTTTGATGAAAATTCAAAATATCTGTGGTTAACACTTTTAATTTCAACTGTAATATTCATACCGTCTACAAGCTGCTGTGCTCTGCCGTAGCCGGTCATACTTTTTATCATCGGTAATTACATCTCCTATATTTTAGTGCGGGCACGAGCATCCCGAAGTAAGAGCCTCAGGAATCTCAACATCAAGAACATCATCGCCCTTAAATCCAAGTCTGATAAATGCGGGGCAAACATGCTCCTTTCGGATTCTTGCGATATAAGCGTTTTTGTTGGCACCGTAATTCATAGCGGCTCTTGCAAGACCTTCGGTGATTATATCATCCTCACAGCAAACATCGATAAATTCCATATTGAAGCCCGTGAGCAAGAATGTACAAAAGCCAAGCTCTGAGTCGTTTTCAGATGCTCGCATTCCGACAAGACCGTTATCTTCAAAAGGCAAAAATTTTATCATTTGGAAGCACCACCATTCTTGAGTCCTGCGGCTTTAAATAAATTTTCAACCTCTTGCGGAGTAAGGTCACGCCATTCACCCGTCTGAAGCATTCCGAGTTTTACGGAACCGATTGCAATTCGTCTGAGTCTTGCGACCTCAAGATTGAGTGCCTCACACATGCGGCGAATCTGTCTGTTTCTGCCTTCATAGAGCACTATCTCAAGCACCGCTCTTCCCTCTTCTTTCGAAATAACATGAACATCAGCGGGGGCGGTCAGTCTGCCGTCGATATCAACACCGGTTGAAAGAATATCAACCTGCTCTGAAGTGATACCCGGTCTGACGGTTACACGGTAAGTTTTGGGAACATGCCTTGATGGATGCATCATAGCGTTTGCAAATGCACCGTCATTGGTCATTATCAATGCTCCTTCGGAAACTCTGTCGAGTCTGCCGACGGGATAAATACGCTCTTTTATGTCGCTGACAAGCTCAAGCACGCATTTTCTGCCAAGCTCGTCATCGGTTGTTGTGACATATCCTCTCGGTTTATTGAGAAGGATGTAACGAAGGCTGGATTCTTTTCTGATTTTCTTGCCTTTGATAACAACGTTATCTTTTTTCGGGTCAACAGTATCACCAATCTGTGCAACACTGCCGTTGACCTTGACAAGACCATTTCTTATCATTTCTTCAGCCTTACGTCTTGAGGCAACACCAGCCTCTGAAAGAAATTTCTGAAGCCTGATTTTATTATCGGCCACTTGGTTCACCACCGGAATTATTAAAATATTCTTTTATTTTCTTAAACAAATCTGAAAATGAATTGCTCTTTTTTTCAGTTTCCTCAATCGGAACAGGTTTTATATATATTGATTCATTCGCAAGAATCGGAACTTCATCGATAGTATTTTGCCCCGAATAAAAAACTGCAGTCCCGAGAATTGTGCCTTCAGGTATCGGTGCATATTCAATCGCTTTTAAAAATATCCGACAATGCACAGACGCACCTTCAATAAACAGCGGATTATAAGAAAGTCTTACTCCGACCGAATTACTTTCACCGCCCGCAACCTTGACTGCAACACCGCTGAGGTCACATCCGATACGAACACTCTTACACTTTGAAAAACCGTATTCAAACATTGAAATATGGTCATTCCAGTCATCGGGTGCATTGAGCGTTACGGCAATGAGGGTTACACCGTTTCTTTCTGCCGCACTGACAAGACATCTTCCGCTTTTCTTTGTAAATCCCGTTTTAATACCAATGGAGCCGGAATATTTCCAAAGAAGTTTGTTATGATTGGTCAGAGTGCGTGCATAAGGCGGATTGCCGTAAGTAAGTTTCGCTGTTTTCTGACGGCATATTTCCGCAAATTCGGGATTCTTTATGCATTCTGCGGCTAGCAAAGCCATATCGTAAGCAGTTGAATAATGATTTTCATCATCAAGCCCCGAAGCAGTCACGAAATTTGTGTTATCCATTCCGATTTCACGGGCACGCTCATTCATAAGCTTTGAAAATCCGTCAGGACTTCCGCCGATAACATATGCAACAGTATTGGCAGCATCGTTACCCGATTGAAGAAGCATACCGTAAACAAGTTCTCTTATCGAAACGCTGTCACCGGGTTTAAGACCCATCGATGTACCTTCAACAGAAACCATCTCCTTGGTAACAACTATTTCCTTTTCAGGCATTGCAGATTCAATCGCAATGAGTGAAGTCATTATTTTGGTCGTGCTTGCCATCGAAAGCTGTCTGTCAGCATTGCGCGAAAATAATATTTCACCGTTATCCGCACACATCAGCACAGCACTTTCTGCCGAAACCCCGACAGATGCATAAACCGAAATATCAGCCAATATCCAGACCGACAATGCTGTTAAAAAAGCAATTATTCTCTTTGTCAACCGTCTCATCCCCACATATTCAAATAATAAAATATATGCGGATTCAGCGGTCATTTAATACTGTAATTTATGCGTTGGGCTCTGTTGAGGCCATATAATCGTTGATGGCATTATCAACAGTATTATCTTTATTCTTGAGCTGGCTGATAACATCTGTTGCCTTGTCAACAAGATCGGGTACCATACCGATTACTCTTTCAACCGAGCCTTCTGCTGCGTTGATATATTTAACCGAAACACTGCCGTTATTGACTACAAGGAATGCAACGGGAGAAATTGTGATGCCTGCACCGCCGCCGCCTCCGAAGAGCTCCTGATTATTTTTTGAGGGAAAATCAGTACCACCCGAAGCAAAGCCGTAAGTAACCTTTGAAACAGGGATAATCTGAAGAGTTTCGCTGATTTTAATGGGATCGCCGATAATTGTGCTGACATCAACGAGATCCTTTATCTTTTCAATTGATGTGCCGAGAATTCCTGATGCTGACTGTTCTTTCATTTTGTTTTCCACCTTTCTGGTTTTTATGACTGTTTATTTATAATCTGCTTTTCCACGTCGGGTTTCTGTGCCTTGCTGTGCTTAAGCAGTTTTATAACGACTTTGAACAGAAGTTCAAATGCAACAATGATTACGGCATTGATAAGCTTTATCGGTCTGACCGAAATTTTAGTGTGAAGTTTCGCATTATTCTTGCCGTAAATGAAATCGGGATTAACTTCAACGCTGTATTTTTTAACACGCATTGTGCTGACTACAAGACCCATTGCAGGGAATACAGCCGAGCAGGTTTCGCCATATTTTATTGCAGTTTCTGCTGAATCACCCTTGCCGACTGTCAACGAAACAAAAAGTTCTTCAAAGAGGAATGCTCTTCCGATTCGCTTGAACATTCCGCCGACCGCCTTTGCAGCATCCTTAAGAAGCTGAACAACTCCTTCAACGCCTTTATTGCGGTAGAAACGCACAAACATATTGTCCTGCTTTTTCTTTTTGGGTTCTTTTACAATCTCGCTTTCTTCCTTCGGCTTCTCTTCCTTGGTTTTCTTTTCCTTTTTAGGCTTTTTTTCCTTTTCTTCAGAGGGAAGAATTTTAAACTTAAGGAATAACCAACCGACGGATAGCTCTATATCATCTTCATAATGGACGGTGACGACAAACTTTATCGAAAGCAAGACAATAAAAAATGCAATGATTCCGAGAAAAATCAAAAGTCCTGTCAATCTACCGCCTCCTCGTCATTCTGGAAGAAATCTCTTATCTGCTCACCCTGCTCATTATCAATCTCATCGTCGGGTTCCTGAGCGATTTCGGGCTTCTCGGGAAGCTCGGGCAAATCTGACAATGATGATAAGCAGAAGCATCTGAGGAAATCGGGAGTTGTGCCGTAAAGAAGAGGTCTGCCCGGAAGGTCAAGCCTGCCCTTTTCTTCAAGCAAGCCTTTCTGACAAAGCGTTGCAACAACACCTGAGCAGTCAACGCCTCTTATCTGTTCGATATATGCTTTGGTTACGGGCTGATTATATGCAACAACCGCAAGCACCTCAAAAGCCGCAGGTGACAGAGGAGCGTTTTTCTTTAAATCAAGAACATTTCTGACCTGCTGTGCATACTCAACGCGTGAGCAAAGCTGATATTTGCTTCCGAGACGAAGCAGACAGATTCCGCTCTGACGCTCATCAAGCATCATTGAAAGCTCCCAGAGAGCACCCGACACAACATCAGGTTCAAGTTCAAGTGCCTGAGCAATTCGTGATATTTCAACCGGCTCTCCTGAAGCAAAAAGAATTGCTTCGCAAGCCGCGCGAATTTGTTCATTCGTCAATTTCAATACTCTCCTCTCCGCCTTCAAGCAAGGTTACTTCAACATCATCGCCACATCCGTCAATCTGAACTCTTTTGGCCTTTGCCATCGCAAGTAACGCAAGGAAGGTTGCAACCATTTCGGAGCGTGACTCGGATTCTTCAAAAAAAGAGATAAAGCTACGTTTTTTCTTGCTCTTGAATTTATCAATTATAAAACCGATTCTTGAAGAAACAGAAACAATTTTATGAGCAACGATTCCTCTGAAAGCTTCAATCGGCGGCGGAAGTTTTCTCTTACCCTTGCCGACTGCGGCGATGTATGCCTTGAAGATTTCAAAAGGCTCGTGGATTCTTGTGTAAGTCATATCAACTTCAATTTCTTCGGGAGGTCTTGAATAAAAATCAAATCCCTTTGCCTGATTCTGAAGTTTTCCCGCAACCATTTTGCAGTCCTGATATTCCGTAAGCTCACCTCTGAGTTCTTCAACAAGCTTTTCAGCTTCTTCGTGAACGGGAAGCAACGATACGGTTTTGATATACAAAAGTCTTGCCGCCATTTCAAGAAATTCGCTTGATACTTCAAGATTATCATCCTGCATCTGACGAACATATTCAAGGTACTGCTCAATGATTTCCATAATCGGAACATCGTTGATACTTACCTTCTTTTTTGAAATAAGCTGAAGGAGCAAGTCCATAGGCCCTTCAAAGACCTCCAGCTTATACTGTAGTTTTTCCAAGGAAATAACCCCTTTCGGTTATTAAATGAACGGTAAAAACGGCAATCTTGCGATAAAGCTTATTCCCGTCATAACAACTTGTGTTATAATACTGAGCGGTTTATCAAGAATACCGAAAACAATAAGTGCAAAAACACCGAGAATGATATATCTCTCATACTGCATTATTTTAAAATAATATTTTTGGGGAATGATGAGATTCGCAATTCTTGAACCGTCAAGCGGCGGAATGGGAAGAAGATTGAAAACAGCAAGGCTGACATTTATCTGAGCCGCAACACTGAAGAATATTATCGATACCTGAGCAATAACCGATGCAGTTGAAGAATAAATAAGCGAGCATCCGTTTGCAAGAATCAGGAAGAACAAAGCCATAATCAGATTCGAAAGCGGACCTGCAAGTGCGGTAAGAGCCATACCTGCTTTACGGTTTTTAAAATTTCTCGGATTAACAGGCACAGGTTTTGCATAACCGAAGCCGACAAGAAAAATCATAAGCGCACCCATAATGTCAATATGTGCAAGGGGCGCAAGAGTCAGCCTGCCTTTAAGCCTCGCAGTGTCATCACCGAGCTTTGTTGCAACAAAAGCATGGGCAAATTCGTGAATGGGAAGAGTACAGAAAACAACAAATACTCTTGCCATAAGATTCATAAGAACATCAACGGAAAATCCGTTTCTCATCAAATCAAATATCATATTATTTCCTTTCCTGACCGATAAAGCCGATAACGATTCTTTCAATTCCGTTAAAATCGGTCATTACTTGAGTACTGCAGCAAAAAGAAGAAATAAGTCTTTCGATAGATTCTGCCTGACCCTCTCCGCATTCAAACGCAACTGCACCGCCGCAAAACGGAAGCCACTTTTCATTGATTGCCCTGTAAAAATCAAGACCGTCGACACCGCCGTCAAGAGCCATTGAAGGCTCAAGAAGAACTTCCGCTTGAAGAGTTGCTATTTCGGAGCTTTCAATATAAGGAGGGTTCGAAAGAATCAAGTCGGGTTTCGGAATATCAAAGCTTTCAAAGCCGTTAAATATATCGCCTTTGACTGCGGTTACATTTTCACAACCAAAACTTTCAAGGTTTTTTTGAAGATAAGCAAAAGCTTTATCAGATTTTTCAACGAGAAAAACTTTTGATGACGGACATTTTTGAGCAACGCTGAGTCCGATGCATCCCGTACCCGAACATAAATCAACAACAATCGGATTTGTCTTATCTTCAAGAAAATTGAGAGCAAAATCAACGAGCATTTCGGTTTCGGGTCTGGGAATCAACACTCCGTCGCCGACACAAAATGTTTCACCGTAAAAATCCCACGAACCGATTACATACTGAACAGGTTCTCCTGTGGCTCTGCGACTAATCATTTCAATAAAACGAGCGCTTTTTTCGACATCCGCCGTATCCGCGGAATGAAAAATAACATAATCTCTTCCGCACTCAAAAGCAGATTCAAAAATCCACCGTGCCTCATTGGAATAATTTTCAATATTATTATTTTTGAGAACTGCTTTTCCGTTCTCAAGCAGCTGTTGAACAGTCATCAATCATCATTCTCCGAGTCCGGCTCTTCTTTTACGGGAACTTCACCGCTGAGACAAGCTTTCATAGCTTCAATCGCAACCTCGATAATCGCATCATCGGGCTCTGCGGTTGTTATTCTCTGCATAAGAAGTCCGGGTGCCGAAAGTGCTTTGGTAAGCTTATTGGGGTATTTGCCGGCAAGCTGAATAAATTCAAATCCGATGCCCATAATCAAAGGCATAATAAGAAGCTTGACCATAATCCATATTGCTCTGTTGGATGTCAGCTGAGGGAAAACAACTGATATTATCGATGAAACAAGAATGCTGAGAAGAATTGTAACAAAGATAAAAGCAGTTCCGCATCTGGGATGATAACGATGCTCTTTCTTTACATTTTCAACAGTAAGTTCATTGCCATGCTCAAAACAGAAAATAGTTTTATGCTCTGCACCATGGTACATATAAACTCTGTGAATTTCTTTCATCTTCGAAACAAGATACATATAAACCACGAAAATAATAACTCTGATTATGCCTTCGAAAACCGCACGGAGAGCAGAAATTCCTTGTGCAAGATTATCATTGATAAGGTCAAATACAAAGCTCGGAAGCCACATAAACAGGACAAAGGCAAGACCGATTCCGAGAACTGCTGAAATTGCACCGATAACAGCCATCATCTTCGGACCGAAATGGTCGGAAATCCATTTATCAAGCTTTGATTCTGCCTCTTCTTCCATATCGAGAGAAGTCTTTTCTGCAGATTCCATAATAAGTTTATAGCCGAATATCATCGATTCAACAAACGAAACAACACCTCTGATAAGAGGAAGATTAAGAATTCTGAATTTCTTTCTTACGGAAACAAAATCCTTCATCTGAGTTTCGATTGTGCCGTCAGGCAAACGAAGCGACATCGCCGTGCCTTTCGGACCCTTCATCATTATTCCTTCCATAAGCGCCTGACCGCCTACGGCAACATAATTACATTTCTTCTTTGTGCTCATCAGTTTTTGTGTCTCCTTCCTTATCCGATGAATCACGCTCTGTGCGTTCAAGAGGAATAGTTATTTTAACGGTTGTTCCCTCACCGAGAACACTGCTGATATCAAGATCACCGTTATGAAGCCTGACTATTTCATCCGCAACAGCAAGTCCGATACCCGAACCTCTGACGGTTGTATTCGCTTTAAAGAATTTTTCTTTGATGTGCGGTAAATCTTCGGGAGAAATTCCCGCACCTGTATCACTTACGGAAATAACAAGCGATGCCTTATTGGGTCTTTCGGCAATAACATTGATTTTTCCGCCGTGTTTTGTATATTTGATTGCATTGTCAAGAATGTTGATGAAAACCTGCTTTATTCTTGCAGCATCACCCGTTGCAGGAGCAAGAACTCTCGGAGCGTTGTAAACAAGTTCAATACCTTCACGCATTGAACGCTCTTTGAACGCAAAAACAACTTCATCAAGTTCTGCAAGAATATCCATTTTCTCACTCTTAAGCTGCATTCTTCCGCTGCTCATTCTTGAGAAGTCAAGAAGCTCTTCAACCATATCATTAAGACGGGATGCTTCACTGATAATAACGCCCATTCCCCTTTCGGTCATTGCGGGGTCTGTGTCACCAATCTGAAGAAGGGTTTCGCCCCATCCCTTGATGGCGGTAAGGGGTGTTCTGAGTTCATGAGAAACAGTTGAAATAAAATCATTTTTCAATCTGTCTGTCGCGGCCAGCTTTGTTGCCATATCATTAATCGTCGTGCACAAGTCGCCGAGTTCGTCATTATACGGATAATGAGTAATTCTTGCTTCAAGGTCACCGCCCGCAATTCTCTTTGCCGTTTCATCTATCGACTTAACGGGATTAACAATTGAGCGGGTGAAGAAGCTGCCCGAAATAACAACCAGAGAAAAAAGTGATACGCAAGCCGAAATAACAAGAAGACAGATTCTCACAAGCTGTTCATCAATCGCTTCCATAGAAACCATAAATCTGACCGCACCGCCGTGAGTGCCGTTAGGATAATCATAAATGCAGGTTGATGCCATAATCTTTTCACCGGAAGGAAGTTTTCCGGTCCACTTTGCACTACCGTTATCACTGTTGAGAGCCATCGCATAATCCGGCATTTCAACTTCGCCTTTGATTTCAAATCCGCTGGAGGAAAGAATTATGTTTCCGCTGCCGTCAATAAGCCAGACCGCCATTTTATCTTTATCGGGAAAAGTCTCAACAAATTTTCTTCCTGCGGTTTCAAATCCGTTTTCGGAGGTGTCACCGTAAAGATTAAGGCTTGATGCAATTTCCTCCGAAGAATACGAATCAAGAGTAATTGCCGCGGCGCTGTAATAATAACTGCGTAACGAAAAAAGAAGAGCAACAGAAACAGCAACAAGAATGATAACAACAATTGACGCAACGTTCAGAAACCAGCGTTTTGTAATTCCGACAAATTTCAAGTGTGCTCCCCCTTTCGTTTCATAATTCATTCAACATTAAACAATCCATTTGTAGCCGATTCCCCAGATTGTGATTAAATGCTTGGGAATCGAAGGTTCTTCTTCAATTTTCATTCTGAGTCTTCTTATATTGACATCAACAATTTTTTCTTCGCCGAAATATTCATTACCCCAGACTTTGTTAAGAATATCAGTTCTGCTCAGAGCAGCGCCGGGATTTGTGAAGAAATATTCCATCATCTGAAACTCAACCTGAGTAAGCTCAATGAATTCATCATTTTTGGTAAGAGTTCTGTTTCTGATATTTAATTTGAAAGCTCCAAGTTCAATAACATCGGATGCAACAGGCTTGATACCGCTGCTCATAGCAACTCTTCTGTAAATCGCATCAACTCTGGCAACAAGCTCTGTCGGAGAGAAGGGCTTGGTAACATAATCATCTGCACCCATCATCAGGCCTGTTATCTTATCCATTTCCTGAGTTTTTGCTGTAAGCATAATAATTCCGATTGTGTTATTACGGGTTCTGAGCTGTTTACAGGCTTCGAGACCGGCAACATTCGGCATCATAACATCAAGAACCGCAACATCAATATCGCCGCCGTATGCATCATAAAGCTCAAGTGCCCTTGCACCGTCCTCCGCTTCAACTATTTCATAACCTGCCCTGCGAAGGTTTATTATTATAAATTCTCTTATAGCCGACTCATCTTCGGCAATTAAAACCCTCTTCATATTTATCTCCTTAAAGTCAAGGTGTTTTTGTTATTTTTGATTTGATGTATTGCTCATCTATTCCGGATTTCTGACCGCTTGGTGTGATATAAACACAAACAGTAAAATCATTTTTTTCGGAAATAGGAATATAAGCTTTGAAGGTTTCTTTATTCCATCTTTCCGACGAAACCTTCATAACGGAATAAATCTCTTTTGCTGTATCTTTGCCGGATTCTGTTTTATAAACGACCCAGCAGTTCTGTGAGCGGTAATTACGGATTCCGAGAGAATTCAGCTCTTCCTTGTCAAGGAATATCATATATCCGTCCGAATAATTAATAAGAGTATTGGCAACCGTTACCGCTTTGGTAATGGATTCATAATCACGCCACTCCGTCAGATAAATGTTTTCGGTGTCGATTGTGACCGTATCATCACCCTTGCCGAAAATCCCGGTCTGAACGGGAATATCGATTATTCCGTCGTTATTGACATCAGCACACGGAATAGGTTCGAATCTGAGCGTTACGTTGTTGGAAACTGTTTCGGGATCAAGCAAAGGAGCTGTAAGTTCTTTTTTTTCTTTATCCCAGTATATCAGCTCTGTTATCATGTTTGATTCACCCTTAAAAGCATCAACATAAATCTTCATCGGTGAATCGCCATCGGCTTTTTCTGTTTTAACGGAAGAGTAACTGCTGATATTGGGGTCAAGCTTTGTTTCACCCATATGGACAACCGAATCTCCCGAAAGCTTTATAGCCTTTGCGGTTTTTTGCACAACACCTGCAGGATTGCTCTGACTGATATAAAAAATCTCTTTTTTTCCATCACTGTCAATATCAAGCACTTTGCTTACAGAACAGGTTTCATTTGAAATTTCTTTAAATCTTCCTGTCATCTTTGTCGCTCTGTAAATGGACATTACATTGCTTGATGATACGCCCGAGATACTCCAGGTGATAATCAACTCTTTAAATCCGTCACCGTCCATATCATCAATCACGACTTCTTCAATTTCATTTCCGTATCCGTTAAAATCACCGGTGGAAACCCAATTGCCAGATGTAATATTAAAATAATGCATTCTCACAACCGTCATATCAGAACCGGTTTTATAGAATATCAACGCTTCGGTTTCACCATCATTATCAACATCGTTAACAATTATTGCAGATTTGTTATCGCCTTTTTTCGGACTGCAGAGAACTGTTTCGCCACCTACGCTGCGGTTAAACGCATCAACCAGTTCTTCATATTCTTCATAATAAAGAGGAGCAGAAAGAAGGTCGCTCACGGGACGGATAACATCAACCGAATCACAAGATGTAAAAACAGCACTTATCATTATTACAGCAAGCAAAACAGCAATAAACTTTTTCATCCGTCGCAACCCCTTTCATAATAAATAATTTTTCAAGATATTATAACATAATCTCTTTCCATAAATCAACATTTATTTATATAAATATTATTAAAATTATATAAAAATTATAAAAAATAATTATTAATAAAAATACCGACCCGCGCAAAAGGACGGATCGGTATAGATAAATCATTTATGAAATTTTAACCGTTGCGAAATAACGGCCGTAAGACCAGCAGTCTTTTGTTGAAAACGAAACAGGTACCGTTATCTCACCATGCTCATTCTCATCAACATTTTTAAAATCAGCAACAAGAGGAACATTGCTGTCTGTTAATTTTTCAATTGAATGTTTCGGACCGCACACGGTAATATGTGTAAAGTCTAGCGAAATCAGCTCTGCAGTTTTCCCGGAGGGCACATTGTTAAATGTAACATTCGCAGGAACATTAAATTCTTTAGTTTCGAGATTACCTGCATTAACTGTTACAGTAAAGGTTTCTGTGCCGTCAAGCACAACAACACCCGGAATATCAGATGCATAAACAGTGAAGGTGTTTACGCCCGAATGAAGTTCGGAAAAATCTATTGAAGTAACTTCAATTCCGCTTATTCCCTCAAGCTTCTTTTCGGGTATGCCAAATTTTGCCGTTGAAGGCTCAACCTTTACCTCAAACGGGAAATTATTGATATAATCCGTCGGAATATTAACAAATCCGCATTCAGCAGGAAGTGTAGAAATTTTATAAACAGGAAGTGTTATCTGAATATAATCCGACTGTCTGTCAAACTTTGTATAATTAATGCTCAATCCGTTTTTTGTGACGGCAGTGAGAATTGCATTAACGGTTGTATTACCCGTTAAAACATCATCAACAACAGCAGAGGCAACAATTTTTTCAATGCTGTTAACCTGACTCTCAGGACCGGAAACGCTGACTTTATTGGCTTCCTGGAAAATAAAATCGCCGAGATGATAACCCTCAACAACAGAATTGTCACTGATGGTTATGTCAGGCTCTATCAGAAACTCTTTTGTTTTGGGATAATCAAAATAAACCTCAAACTCACTGACAGGAACATTGTTTTCAAACAATCCCACTATTTCATAGGCGGGTCTTTCACTCTTTGTTGTTACTTCCAGTTTGAGTTTTTGAGTACCTGGAGTACTGACAGAAGTAGATGCCTTAACGACGATATCATCTCTGATATCATCCGAATCAACAACATATTTTTTTCCGCTGACAGAAACATCAACGCTGAATTTTGTCTGTCCAAAAGCTTCCAATCCAAAATTTTCTTCAATAATTCCGTAATCAATCTGAACCGGAACATTGGAAATGGTTTTGGTTATTTCTGTGCTGAACTCAACAGATGCAACAAGCCAGAATCCGACTGCTACAATCAAAGAAAAGACAAACAGAAATCTGTTATCATAAAAAAGATCACTAATTTTTTGCTTCTTCTTCATTACTTTTTACCCTTGAATAATTTTGTGAAAATACCGGTGTCAATAACACCTTTATCATTTGTTTCGTCTGCAAGATAATTGATAAGCATTTCACGAAGCTCGGATTCGGTAAGATCTCTGGTGAGATTACCCTTAAAAGCAACGGAAATAACGCCCGTTTCTTCCGATGAAACAATAACCATTGCATCGCTCTGTTCACTCATTCCGATAGCGGCTCTGTGGCGTGTTCCGAGGTCACTGGAAACATCCTCTCTTTTTGTCAGAGGCAAAACACAGCCTGCAGAGTGAAGTCTGCCGTCTCTAATCACAGCTGCACCGTCGTGCAACGGTGATTTCGGAAAGAAAACATTGCCGATCAGCTCGTGGGTAACTTTAGCATCAACAGGTTTGCCCGTTTTAAGCACATCACCCAGAAGCATCTCTTTTTCCATAACAATCAGCGAGCCGATTTTTGCATCGCCCATACGCTGAACGGCTTTTGCAATTTCAATAATCGACTCTGTAACAACAGCATTCTTTTCCGCATTGTTACCTTTCAGAAGCCACGCAAGACCGTTAAATCTCGTCTTTCCGACTTTTTCAAGAACCTGGCGAATTTCCTGCTGAAAAATGATGATAAGAATAATAAAAATGTTCTGGAAAACAATTCCGAAAACATAGGAGCTTGCCTGCATTTCGAGAACTCTGATTACAAGATAGACAAATGCAAGGAAAATAAGACCCTTTACAAGCTGGAAAGCACGGGTTTCTCTTATGAGTTTTATTCCGTTATAAATAATAAATGTCACAAGACAAATATCCAGAAAATCGGTAATTCCGAAATTCAGCGACATAACCTTGGTAAAAAAGTCCGATATATTATCAAAAACGTTCATATACGCAGACCAACCCCCTTTATATTCTCAATCTACCATCAAATAATATCACAAAGATTGAACCGTTGCAAACAAATAATGTAAACTTTACAAAAAATTAATTTTCAATAAGGCAGACCGCATGTGCAGCCATTCCGTCACCGTTTCCGGAAAAACCGAGACCTTCTTCAGTTGTGGCTTTTACGCTTACAAGTTCAAAAGAAATTCCACAGGCATCAGCAATATTTTTTCTCATTTTTTCAATGTAAGGGCGCATTTTAGGCCTCTGAGCAATCAGAGTGCAGTCAATATTAACAACTCTGTATCCGTTGTTGCCAAGGACATTAATAACTTCTTTAAGAAGCAAAAGACTGTCGGCGCCTTTATATTTTTCATCATTGTCGGGAAAAAGGCAACCGATGTCACCGAGGGCTGCGGCACCGAGAAGTGCGTCACTTATTGCGTGAAGCAAAACATCCGCATCAGAGTGGCCGAGAAGTCCCTTTTCATACGGTATATCAACACCGCCGATTATCAGTTTTCTGCCTTCGACAAGTCTGTGAACATCATATCCGTGACCGATTCTCAGCATTTTGAAATCTCCTTTTCAATTTCTTTTACATCCTCAAGAAAACGCTCATAAGTTGTAACACAATTAAGCACTTTTATAAGTGAATTTGCAGAAAGACGCTCGGGGAAAGAGTAATATCTGAGCATTGCAGCTCTTTTTTTGGCACTGTCCTCCCCACCTGCAAAACCAAGCTCATAAAGGTCAAGTTTTGTTATCGGTCTTTCAGGCTCTGGAGTGGATTCGCAAAGCACTCCCGCATTGGCGAGAGCCTGCATAATTATCTCTTCGGAAACACCCTCAACACCGATTTTGCCCTCCTTGGAAGGCTCTGTTTTACGGCTTTCTTTACCGAAAATATCAGGTATATATGCGTGAATTATGTTCTTTTGATCAACGGTAGAACCGATGAAAGAACGAATCTTGAACCCCGCGGAATCACTGTCTGTAAGCACAAGAATACCTCTGATTTCTGCGAGTTTCCTTATCATCAGCTGAAGTTCCTTGTCTCTGAAAATGCCGAATCCGTCTGTCTGAATAATCGGAGCATCGATTATCCCGGAAAGCTTGATTTTGTCGTACTTTCCTTCAACAATAACCGCTTGTCTGACTTTAATCATATTTATCTCCTGCCGACTCTTGCAAGCTTGACAACCGTCTGTTCAAGAACGAGTCTTTTGTCAAGAGCCGAGCTTTTAAGCGTCGTATCCGCCCACGAAAGAATTTCTATGCATTCACCGATATCTTCAAAAGAAAGTGAAGAACCGTTTCTTGCGGCATTGGTAAGCCTGAATTCTTTGCCGGCGTAATTATAATATTTTGCAACCGCTTCGGCACGGTTTCCGGACTTAACTGCAGCTTTCGCTCGGTAAATATCCGAATACTGTGCAATAAGAGCACCAAGAATCTGGAATTCATCTTCTCTCTGCTCAAAAAGAAGCGCAAGTTTCTTAAATGCACTGTCAAATCTGCCCGCCGTCAGGTCTTTAATCATATCAAAAACCTTTGCTTCAAGGCTCTTGATGCATACAGCATCAACATCGCTTTTGGAAACCTCATCGCCAGCTGCATAAGCGCAGGCTTTTTCGGTTTCATTTAGCAATGTGTTAAGGTCGTTTCCGACACAAGTAATCAGATATGAAGCAACCCCTTTTGCAAAGGGTTTGCCTCTTTTTTTAGCACCATTTTCAATAATCTTCACGATTTCGGCAGGTGTTTTTCTCTCGAGCTTGACAGCATAGCCGAACTTATCAAAAAGCTTCACCGCTTTGGTCCATTTTGTACCTTTCGGCTCATGTGCAACAAAAGAAAAAACAAGAGCACAGTCGTCGGGATTATCACGCAAAAGCTGCTCGAGCTGTTCAAAACCGCTATCATCAAGTGAATCAAGCGGATAATCCTTGACCAGAACACATTTTGTTTCCGCCATCATCGGAACAGCTTCGGCACTTTCATATATTTCTGAAAGAGTGCTGTTTTTTCCGTCAAATGTATGGAAATTAAAATCTGCAAAAGACTCGTCAACCGTCTTCGCGATAATTTTATCAATATATATTTTTTTAAGGTAGCTTTCTTCGCCGTAAATGACATAAGCACCGACAGGATTTCCCTTCAGCTTTTCTTTTAAAGCGGCTTCATTAAGAGTCGGCATAAAAACTATCCTTTCTTTAAATTATTCGGTTCTGTTCGCACTGACATAACCGTTTTCCGCACGGATAAGTATATTGCCGCAACCACCCGTTGCAACAGCTCTTATTCCTTTTGCGGAAAGTTCATTCTGAATAATCAGACCCCTGTTATTTTCACAATTGACAACAAGAAGTCTGCAATTTTCCGTTGATATGTTGCGAGGATAATCATTTCGGGAAATAATCACATCCGCCTTTTTGCAATCATCAGGCAAGGAGGAATAATCCAAATCAGGATTTAAGCAAATAAGTGCCGAAACATCCTCATTTATAATGTAAATACTGTCAGCTCCGTTGGCTGTGTAATTGAAGTTTTCAGAATCAAATCCGTCGCCTAGACCGTATGTTTCACAGCCTCCGAGCAAAAGATTGCTGCCTTGCGGTAATTCGTCAAAACAAATCCGTGAAGGTCGGTATATCAACAGAATATCATTAAGATATGCTGTTGAATATTCCTCAGCATCGGGAATAATAAGAGTGTCGATTTCACCGCCGAATTTTCTGATTTGTTCAGAAATTCTTTCTGCGCCTGAAAACACTGTTCCGCCGCAACCGATAAGAATATTTTCTCCGTTTTTGCTGGCAAGCACAGCAGTGCCGTTACCGACATCAACTGCAGTTATCCTTGTTTCGCTTTCAATCGTTACAGTTGAAAATGTTAGACCCGTTACGAGAATCAATATACAAACAACACAAGCAGTTCTGAAAACATTTCTGCCCGAATAAGCAATAAAAACAGACATTGCACAGACAAGAAAAACACCGCAAATCATAACACGGTGAACATCGCTGTCAGCTCTGAATGTAAGCAAATCAAACTCAGCGAATGCATGAGCGATTTTTATCAGTGCAGAAGATAAAAATTCTGCCGGATATGCAAAAATATTAGTAATTGACGGCAAAACAACGGAAATCAGAGCAGCAATCGCTCCGCTGAAAATACACAAACCCGCAATTGGTACAGCAATTAAATTTGATGCAAAAACAGCAAAATTAAACTCATCATAAAGTTGGATTGATACCGGAAGAGTGAACAAAGAAGCCACAATCGGTACACAAAGTGCGGTAACCGACGGTTTCAGAATTCCGACAATCCACTCATTTTCAATTTTATCAATTCGTTCATCAATTTTCGGCTTGACATTCTGCGAAAACAGAATCAGACCCAATGACGCAAGTGCGGAAAGCTGCAGACTGACTGAGCCCATTGCAAACGGATTGAAAACCGCAATTGCTGTCAGTGCAAAACCGAGTGAATTAAGAGAATCACGCTTTTTCCATATAACATTTCCCATAAGATAAAGAAGCATCATTATTCCCGAGCGAATAACGGAATAAGTCATTCCCGCAACAAGCATAAACACCACAACACCTAATGCGGAAATAACACTTGCAATGCTTTCTTTTATCTTAAAAAACTTCAGGATTTCGAGAATAATCATCGCCCATAGTGAAAGATGAAAACCCGAAACACAGATTATATGAGTAATACCTGAGAGTCGGAAATCGTTCTGTACTCCGGATGAAAGATTGGTTTTATCTCCGATTATCAATGCTGTGATAAGCGCTCCTGAGTCACCGGGTACAGCCTTATTTATTGCATTATCAATTGACCGTCTTATGTCAACAACTGTTTTCATAAACGGTTTTTCGGATTCGGCAATCCGTGTTACATTATAAACACTGTTGCTCGGATACGCACCGACGAAAACACCCTTTGCTTTGTTTGAGGCAAGGTGTTCCTCGCTTGAAGAACCGAGAACATAAAATGTAAAATCTCCATCAATGACATCAAACGGTTCTGCATCAGGATGTGATGAAAAGACTAGACGAATCTTATGTTCAACCTTTTCACCGTCAATTTCAAGCGTTTTCGCATCGTAATAATAATTACCGTATCTTAACTCGGGATAATCAGTCAGCTGCGCAGTGATATTGCCTGTTCTCCCTGTATAGTCAACAGACGGCTGATAAAAGAAAGCAATCTCGGTAATAAGCAGAATACACGCAATTATTCCTGACGCAAATGCACAGGGCAAAATGCGCTGTTCTCTTGATGAAGGAAAAATCAGACTGACAATCAGAGCAACAACATAAACTGCAAGAAACCCTGCTGTCACTCCGATATCACTGTTAAATAAAACTGCTATTGTGAAAAACACCGTAAAACCGATTACGGCAAAAGGACGAGGCATAAAACCACCTTTTATTTTTCGATAAGAGGAATTACTCCGAGGAAAGTAATATCATCTCTGTCAGCTGCGTCGCCTTCTGCAAGAACAGCTGCCTTTGCAACAACATTTGCATCAAACTTTGCGCAAAGAGTCTCAACGGCTTTAAGCGATTCACCTGTGCTGATAACATCATCAAGAATCACTACGCGCTTTCCTCTTATCTGCTCCCCTTCCACACCGTCAATAATAAGTGTCTGCTCAGCATCGGTTGTAATCGAGCGTACGCTGACGGAAACAGGGTCTTTCATATAAAGCTTTGCTTTTTTACGGACAACAAAATACTTCTTGCCGCTCTGTCTTGCCATTTCATAAGCAAGAGGTATGCTTTTTGCTTCGGGAGTGACGATAAAATCAAACTCGGGAAGTCTTTCAAGAAGCTTCTGCGCCGAATGAACGGTAACCTCCACATCGCCGAAAAGAATAAAAGCGGCAATATCAAGCTTATCGCTTATGGGGCATCTGAGCAGGTCTCTTTCAAGACCTGCTATATCAACTCTGTAATATTCAGACATTGTGCAACCTCCTCAACCTGCGGGCCATGTGAACTCACGGCCGCTCATAAGATGGAAATGGATATGCTTGACTGTCTGGCCTGCACTGTCACCGCAGTTGTTGACAATTCTGAATCCGTCAAGATTCATCTCTTTTGCAATCTTTGCCGCAACTTCAAAAACATGTGCAATAAGTGCGCTGTTATTCTCGTTAATTTCAGCCGCAGAAGCGATATGCTCCTTGGGAATTATGAGAATATGCACGGGAGCCTGGGGTTCGATATCGTTAAATGCAATTACGGTTTCATCCTCATAAACCTTTGATGTGGGGATATCACCGCTGATTATTTTACAGAAAATACAATCCATAATTACACTTCCTTTAAAATTATTTAAGCATTCCTTTAACTATTTCAGCAACAGCATCCATAGCACCTGAAATGTTGGAAACGTCCTTTGTACCCGCCATTGCGCTGTCGGGTCTGCCGCCGCCAGAACCGCCTGCAAGCTTTGATACTTCTCTTACGATATTACCTGCGTGAGCACCCTTTGCAACCGCAGCCTTACCGCAAGCACAAGCAAAATTAGCACTTGCGCCGTTAATGCCGCAGATAACTGCAACTGCATTGTCATTTTCCTTGACCTTATCGCACATTGAACGAAGGTCACCGGGGTTAACACCCTCAACGGTTGTTGCGATAAGAGTGATTCCGTCAATTTCAACTGCGCCACTCATAAGGTCGCCAGTCTTGAGCTGTGAAAGCTCTGCACGAAGCTGCTCAATTTCCTTATCCTTAGCCTTGAGGTCGGCCATAAGTGAGTTAGCTTTCTTATCAAGTTCGCTGACATTTGCAAGCTTCATTGCAACAGCGGTATTATTGATAAGAGCATTGTTCTTTGCGATATAATCAAGCACGCCGTAGCCTGTTACAGCTTCAATTCTGCGTACACCTGCAGCAACGGATGATTCGGAAACAATCTTGAAAAGACCGAGTTTACCTGTATTATTTACGTGTGTACCGCCGCAAAGCTCTGTTGAGAATTCACCTGCTTTAACAACGCGGACAACATCACCATATTTTTCTCCGAAAAGAGCCATTGCGCCTGCTTTTTTAGCTTCCTCGATAGGCATTTCGGTGCTTGTTACGGGCAATGCCGAGAGAATGATTTCATTAAC
Organism: Acutalibacteraceae bacterium; assembly: GCA_045647065.1. Classification (GTDB taxonomy): domain Bacteria; phylum Bacillota; class Clostridia; order Oscillospirales; family Acutalibacteraceae; genus CAG-177. The sequence goes on along the minus strand of JAZRLY010000001.1, from coordinate 203,531 downwards.
TCTGTTTTCAACTTTTTCAAGTTCTTCCGAAGTAAGAGCCGAGAAATGAGTGAAGTCAAATCTCATTGCATTGTCATTAACAAGCTGACCGGCCTGCTCAACGTGTGAACCAAGTATTTCACGAAGCGCAGCCTGAAGAAGATGTGCGGCAGTATGATTTCTCTTTGTTGCAGCTCTTGTTTCTTCACCATAAACAGTTACCGCAACATCGCCGACCTTTATGCTGTCACCTGTAAGATTGCCGTGATGAAGATATGCACCGTCGGGATCTTTTGTTGTATTTGTAACTTCAAAAGTGCTGTCACCGATTCTGATAACACCGATATCTCCAGTCTGACCGCCGCTTTCAGCATAGAATGAAGTTTTATCAAGAACAACAATCGCGCTGTCACCATCATTGATAAAATCTTTTCTTTCGCCATCAGCAACAAGTGCAAGAACGGTTCCCTCGGTACCGTTTTCAGTATATCCTGTAAATTCAGTTTTAACTACATCTTTAAATGAAACACCGTTATTTCTCCAGTCGGAATCAGCAGCATTTCTTTTTGCGCTCTTTGCCTTAAGCCTTGCTTCTTCAACAAGCTGACGGAATTTTTCCTCATCAACTGTAATATTTCTTTCGTTTGCAATTTCCTTTGTAAGGTCAATGGGGAAGCCGTAGGTATCCTGAAGTTTGAATGCATCATCACCTGAAAGAATGCCGTTCTGAGCTTTATCCATCATATCATTGAGAAGTCCGAGACCTGAATCGATTGTTTTATAGAAGCTTTCTTCTTCGGTTGAGATAACCTTTTTGATATAATCGCTCTTCTCTACAAGATTAGGATATGCATTGGCATTTTCAGCAATAACGGTATCACAAACCTCAGCAAGGAAGGGTCTGTCAATACCAATGAGTCTTCCGTGACGTGCAGCTCTTCTGAGAAGTCTTCTGAGAACATAGCCTCTGCCACTGTTTGAAGGAAGAACACCGTCACCAACCATAAATGTTGTACTTCTGATATGGTCAGTAATAACACGAAGTGATATATCCTTCTTTTCGTCATCATGGTAATTAAGCTTTGCAATCTCCATAATGTGCTTCATAATATTACGCACTGTATCAACCTCAAAAAGGTTGTCAACATCCTGCATAACGCAAGCAAGTCTTTCAAGACCCATACCTGTATCAATATTGGGATTTGCAAGACGGGTATAATTGTTTTTACCGTCATTTTCAAACTGTGTGAAAACAAGATTCCAGACTTCAATAAATCTGTCACAGTCACAACCGACCTTACAATCAGGGCTTCCGCATCCCTTTGAGGGTCCTCTGTCAAAATAAATTTCAGAACAAGGACCGCAAGGACCTGCACCGTGCTCCCAGAAATTATCCTCTTTACCGAATCGAACCATATGTGAAGGGTCAATGCCGACTTCTTTTGTCCAGATATCGTATGCCTCGTCATCTTCAAGATAGACACTGACATAAAGAAGCTCCTCGGGAATTTTAAGAACTTTTGTAAAGAACTCCCAAGCCCAGGCTGTTGCTTCATGCTTGAAATAATCACCAAACGAGAAATTACCGAGCATCTCAAAATATGTGCCGTGACGTGCAGTTTTACCTACATTCTCGATATCAGGTGTACGGATGCACTTCTGACAGGTAGTAACTCTCTTCTTGGGCGGAGTTACCTCACCGGTAAAATATTTTTTCATCGGGGTCATACCTGCATTGATAAGCAGAATACTCTTATCACCCTGAGGAACAAGTGAGAAGCTGGGCAATCTCAGATGATCCTTAGATTCAAAAAAAGCAAGATATTTTTCTCTTAATTCGTTAAGACCCATCCATTTCATAATAAAAATCCTCCTATGGAGCTTTTTCGCTCCGAAAATTTACTTTAATAAAACAAAAAAGGGTGCAATTCATCAATTCGGCAATGGGACGGCCTCAGCCGCGGTACCACCCAAATTGTGCATCTGCACCACTCAAAACCTTTAACGCAGGCAACGCCGCCGCTCATCACGGCAGAGCTAAAGGGCGGCCTTAATCCGCTTTTATGCTTAAAGACCGTCTCAGCAAACCGGTCTTCTCTCTGATAAGCAAGCGAAGAATTCTTCCCCGTCACAGCTTCGATATTCATTTCATATCATTTCATTCCGCAACCGACATTATTGACGGTTGCGGAAAATATTATTTATTCTACAGACTTAAGATTGCTCATAGCAACCCAGGCATATTCGCCATCATATTTGATGCAGAGCCATTCGTTTCCGTTTTCGGCATCCTTGGTTGCGTATCCGATAACTGTATCGCCGTAAGCAAGCTCGCCGACAAGGTCATATTCTGCGCCCGCATCACTTCTGATATTTGCGCCGTCATCAGATGTTACCTTGTATTTACCGAGTGTTGTATCCTCTGTACCGATATCACTTGAAGTCTCCTGCTCAATAACGCTGATGTTGATACCCTTGAATGACGAAACAGCGTCGCCGACAAGGATAACACCCCATACACCGTCTTTACAAGCAATGAATACGCCGTTATTACCGGGCATAATGTTTGAATAATCGAAAGGTACAACCTCTTTATTCTTAAGGTTGATAATACCCATCTTACCGTCTTTCTTAACGGGAATAAGGCCGTTTGAAACAGGACGACAATAGTCACATGATGCGGATTCGCCGAGCTGAAGCTCGTTAACGGCTTCATATTCGTACTTTATAACTTTCTTATCGTTATCCTGGCTTACATAACCCCATTTATCGTCTTTTCTTGCAGCTGCATAACCTTCGAAATAACGGTCGCGTTCATCATATGAAACACCATCAAGCTTCTGGGTTGTATCAATGGTATGAGCTGAATGAGGAGTCTGCGAAACGGTAACAACACCGTCAAGAATTGTAAACTCATATGATTCATTGCCATACTTGACGAGGCTATGATAGCTGTCTGTGCCGTAATAATCTCTTACACTGTTTGTACATCTGTCAAAGCCGTCATAATAGGGCTGAAGGATTACATTGCCCTGATAATCAATAAGACCGTATTTGCCTGTTGTCTTGGATTTGAAGTAACAGCAGTTTTCATCGAGATAAACAATTTCTTCGCATTCTGCAAAACCGCCCTCAACAAACTGATAACCCTCTCCTGAAACGGGAGCAACCGTTGTTGAAATGTTGTTATCATCACCCGAGGGTTTTCCTGTATCGGGTTTATCGGAACCAGAAGCAAATGCAACAATTACAATTATAACAACAAGCAAAGCGCCGATAATACCGAGAAGCTTGGGATTAATCTTAAACTTGGATTTCTCAGGTACGGATTTTTCAGGCTTTTCTTCAACCGCAAAATTGTTGAGTGTTTCTTCAGAAACTGAAGGAACAGCATCGGATGCCACAAATGCAGGAACATCAATTTCGTCATCTTCGTCAGACTGCTCGTCTGTTTCTTTATTTGTTTCATTCTCGGGAATGTTTTCCGCATCAAGAATGTTGTTGATTTCCTTCTTGAACTGAATGATATTATCCGAAACAGCATTATCTGCAGGCTCAGTCTTTTCTTCAGCCTCGGGAACACTTTCAACGGGAGCCTCAGAATCATCTGTTGTTTCAGGTTCCTTTGCTTCTGCAGGAGCTTCGGATTCGCTTTCATCAACAGTTTCAACGGCAGGCTTTGATGATTCATAAGCATCGATTGCATAGATAAAGATATCTCTTACATCGGTGTTTTCGATAGCGGTTTCAACAGATTTAAACTGGAATATTCTTGTCAGAACAGGTAAAGATTTTGTATGCTCTGTGGAAGCTTCGATACCGCAGAAATCAAGAATTTCTGCACGTGCTTTACCGAGAAGCGCATTAGCCGTGCTTTCGGATACGCCGAGAAACTTTGCAAGAACCTGAACAGGCATTCCGTTGTTATAATGAAGAACAAGAGCTGTTCTGAGGACAGGCTTGAGCGAAGCAACTGCTTCAAGTATCTTCACGCAGGACTCTTTGCTTTCAAGAACGCTTTCGGGAAGAAAATCAGATGAAGACTCGGCTGCACCTGCTTCGGCATCGCCGAAAACAAACTTCTGTGTTTCTTTATAAACCAAAGCAACATTCTGTTTCATCCAGATTTCAAATGCTTCGGGCTTCTTGAGTTTATCAATTGAGCAAAAAGCCTTTGCATATGCTTTTTTTGTTATCTCTGATGCAGAGCCGTCACCCGCACAGAGCAAATCAGCAAGAAAATAAGAAGCTTTTAAAGTTCTTGAGTAGAGTTTTGCCATTGCATCGGTATCACCGTTGCTTGCAGCAAGGACATACTGAATAATATTCTCACTCACTTGTGTTTCCACTCCAATCAGTTTATTTATTTTTAAACAAAAATAACCTATTATTACAGTTATAATTGATTTTATACCATATTTGGTGATTTGTCAAGAAAAATAACCAATATTATGTCAAGATGTTGTAATAAAAAATCACAGAGGCAAATAACCTCTGTGATAATAAATTCTTAAGTTTCAGAAAACGGAGTGCTTATATGAGTCAGCCTGAAATTTATCGGTTCGCGGTTACAGTTAAAACGATAAACACTCATAACGAGTCCGATCGCAAAATAAACGCAAAGGTTTGATGAACCTCCCGCACTCATAAACGGAAGAGTAATACCGATACTCGGAAGAAGCATAAGGCACATTCCGATATTAATAACAGTCTGCGCACCAATCATAAATGCAGTACCAAAGCAAAGCAGACTTCCTGTAAGATTTCTTGACATTTTGCCAACTGATACTGTTCTTAAAATTATGAATGCAAAAACAGCAAGCAATGCAACGCATCCGATAAATCCGAGTTCTTCGCCTACAACGGTAAATACCATATCACTTTCGTTAACGGGTACACCGGCGGCAGACTGGGTATAAGTTCCTTTGAAAAGACCGTCACCCCAGAACATTCCGGAACCGATTGCATTTACTCCCCTTTGCTGCTGATAAATAATATCTCTGTAAACCTCTTCACTCAGAGCCGACGGGAAATAAATTGCAAGTATTCTTCTTTTGTGGAATGTCGCAAGAAACTTTGTCCAAAGCAACGGAGCAACTGCAATAATCATTCCGATTGCAATTGCAAAATATCGGATTTTGACTCCTGCAACATACATCATACCGACAAACATAAAAGCAAAAATCATTGCAGAACCAAGGTCGTCGGTGATGATAATAATTCCGATTGGTACAAGCGCATGAAGTGCAAGAAGAAGGATATTCTTAATGCTGTTAATATTATCCTTCACAGCCTCAATATGCGCAGTAAAGGTAACAATAAAACCTATCTTCGCAAGCTCTGAAGGCTGAAAGTTAAAAGATATCGTCTGAGTTTCAATAATCGGAAGCCAACATCTTGCATCCGGTCTGTCACGTGTACCTTCGCCGAACGGAAAAAGAAGAAGCAACAAAAGAAGACAAGCACCGCCGACAAGCGGCCACAATCCGACAATAGCATCATAGTCAAGAAAAGATATAAACAAACAAATTATAATGCCAACGCCCGCGGCAATAATCATCGCAAGGCAGTCACGGCCTATCAGCTCGCCCGATTGAATCGCATCGTTTCTCGTTGCGCTGTATACCATCAATGCGCCGAAAGCCGATGTCAGAATACATAGAAGATAAAGCAGAAAGTCGGTTTCTTTAAGAGCATATTTAATTGTACTTTTTTTGCCCAAAAAACCACCGCCTTTACATTATTTTAAATCATATTTCTACCCCACAGAAATCTGTGGGGTATTCTGTCAATCAGTTAATTTCATCAAAGAGAGTAAGATATGCGTCTGCAATATATGCACCTGCTTTGGGGCCTGTTGAAACGATTTCTTCATTCTCTGTGAGATATGAACGCCAGTCATTTTCAGTCAGCATATAACCAATCTGGTCATTTGTAACACCAAAAACAAGAAGCTTTCTGTCAGTAATATCAGCGAATGCTGAATAATTCCATTCTGTACCGTCCCATGAATCTTCTGCGGTGATAGCGCCGCCGTAAGCAATTTCAGGAGCAAGTTCACCGGGGATAAGTGCAACTGCAAGGTTTGTGCCAAATTCAGCATAACCGAGTTCGGTTACAACTTCATAATTGATGCCAAGTCCGTTCTTGACAACCTGGTTTGTGAGAAGTCCGCCTCTTCCGGCAATCTTGAAAATGCTGTTGGAAACAGGAACAAAGAGTTCGGTATTTCTGATATTGAGAATGGGCGCAACAATTTCATCATTTGAAACTGAGCAAGCGATTTCGCCGAGAATATTACCGAAAGTAATGAGACCTGCATATCCGTCATCATATTCAGCAGTGATTTCAGGATCTCTGTAAATATCTTCGGGATATTCAGAAGAAAGTGCAAGCTCTGCGCCGAGAATCATCATAAAGTTCGCGCCTGCATTTTCATTGATATATTTTTCCATGTAGTAGGGATAGTCACCAGTAAGAACCGTGCCGCCTGCACCGTGACCGACAGCGTGAATAGGAAGGTTAACAATCCATGTTTCTGATGCTGTTTCATCTGCGGGAACAAAACGGAGTCTGTTAAGATTTCCGTCAAAAACCTTGGGATCGCGCTTATCACGGATATATTCAGTTATATCAGCTGTGCCGTAGTAAAGATTACCGACCTTCATATCTTCAACAGCGTCAATCATCGACTGAACGGATACCTTATAAAGGTTTTCCATAAAGTTCTTGTTTTTACCACTGGGAAGTTCAATTCCGAGAAGATTCTTGATTGATGCTGTGAAAAGTGCGCCGACGATATCGCCGTTAAGACCAAATGTATCAACGCAGCTGTGCTGATGAAGAGCTGAAATGTTGATGCTTGTGACGTCAAGCCCCTTTGAATCAGCATAAGCCTGGAACTTTTCTCTGATAACTCTTACTTCGTTATTTGCAAGACCGAAGGTATCGATTGAAGCAAAAATGCTGATGCCTCTGCCGTCTGAAATTGCAACTGTTCTGATTTTCTGGTCATCAAACTGATCAGTTGCAAGCTTCTTTGTAATTGAAAGGCTGCCGCCTACATAATGCTCTTCTTCAAGCTCTTTGCCTGTGAGAATTGATGCATTTGAGTAGCCGACTTTCCACTGAGCACCTTCTGCGGGAGCATCGAGGAATTCTTCGGGAGTATGTCCTTCATAGAAATTTTCGGACACATAATCATCCTTATCAACAAAGCTGCGAGGCTCAACGATAAGAGATGCGATACCTGTAACAACCGTGTCAAGAAGTCCGTCAACAAAACGGTAAAAACCTCTTTCAACATCAGTTGTGCCGTCATCCGCATATGCGGGAAGAGCAAATGCAGTCAGAATAACCGCAAAAGCAAGGATAATAGATGTAAGTTTCTTTGCCATGATTTACCTCCGTTATTTTAATCATTATTATTAAGCTTCATATCACCGAAGCTGATAAGCTTTTTCTTGCGCATAAATTCCGAAACCGCAAGAGCGATAAGCGCAGGAGCAACGAAATGCATAACAACAATCTCGATTATTGCAGTCACAGGTTCAACACCTGAATCAACCATCGAGGTGTAAGTCATAATCGGACCGACAAGACCCGATGTACCCATACCGGCGCCCGATGCATAGCAGGTCATTTTGAGAACTGCCGATGAAATAGGACCAAGGATAGCACTCGCAACGATTGCGGGAATCCAAATCTGAGGATGTCTTACAATGTTGGGCATCTGAAGCATTGAAGTGCCGACGCCCTGTGCAAGCAATCCGCCAAGCTTATTTTCACGATAGCTTGCAACTGCAAATCCGACCATATTAGCGCAACAACCGACAACAGCCGCACCGCCTGCAATACCCGAAAGATTAAGTATGATTCCAATTGCCGCAGAGCTGATGGGAAGAGTAAGGCAAATACCCATAACAACCGAAACAACAATACCCATAACTATCGGCTGGCGTTCCATACCCCAAACAATAATCTCGCCGATATATGTAGTTACTTTTGACGCGGGAGGTCCGATAACAAGACCAGCCGCACAGCCTGCAAGAATTGAAACAGCAGGAGTAACAAGAATATCAAGCTTTGTTTTGCCGCTGACAAGATTACCGATGACAATAGCAAAAAATGCACCGATAAATGCGGCAAGGGGGTCGCCGGGACCCGAATAAAGCATTCCCGAAGCTGTAATTACCGAGCCGGCAAGTATTTTTGATGCAAATGCACCTGTCATACCTGCAACCGCAGCAGAAACACCCGTAAGCGGAGATGCTTTATATTTGAATGCCATACCTGCACCGATGCCTGCGCCGGTCAGTGACTTGGCAACGGATGCAACATAGATAAAATAAACACCAATATCTTCTGGAATAAAATTACCGATTTGCTCAAGTATTGTTCCGATAATAAGCGTTGCGAAAAGTCCAAGAGCCATTCCTGAAAGTCCGTCAACAAAAATATAATTAAAAATCTTTTTTATCGTATTCATATTAATCTTCAACTTCTTCAAGCATCATAGTAATTGTATTTGCATAAATATCGCCGATAAACTCTGCACCGTTTGCATTAGGATGAACGCCGTCCTCCGACCAATGCAAATCATCCTCCCCTATGCTTGCAGATGCAAACAAACCGTCAAGAGGAATATAAACATCTGCAAATTCCTTTGCGAGCTTTCTGATTATATCAATTTTGGGATTAAGGTCAACTCTGAAATATTCCTTTTCAGGAGCATAAAGAAGAAACGGCTCAAGCATAACAATTTTTGCATTCGTTTTTTCTTTAATTTCAGCGAGAACTTTTCTGTAGTTTGCTTCAAAAATATCATTTCCGAGCCACTTACGGTTATCGGCACGGTGCCATGTATCGTTGATACCAATAAGAATCGAAACGATATCAGGCTGAATATCAATAAAATCGCTCTGAAGTCGGTCAACAAGGTCTTTGGTCTGGTTACCGCTGATGCCGAGATTAACAAATTCAAAATCTATATCGGGATTATCCTCTTTGATATATTGTGCTGCATAAAAAGGATATCCTTCGCCGAGATTATGATAATCCGAACGATCTCTGCCTGCATCTGTTATTGAATCACCCTGAAATAAGATTTTCATTTTTTCACCTCAAAACTGATCTTTGACTTTCTTTAATGTATCAATGATTTTTATGTGCTGCGGGCAAGCTTTTTCGCACTTTCCGCATTTTTTACAAAGCGATGCGTTTGACTCAATGTCAGGAAAGATTTCTTTAACAAGGCGTCGGCCGCCATTTGCAATATTATTGAATGCAGAAAAAACCTTGGGAATAAGAACTCCCTCGGGGCAAGGCATACAGTATTCACAGCCCGTGCAAGGAACAAGATTCATCTCATCATAAGCACGCTTTGCATCAGCGAGCATATCAAGTTCACTCTCCGAAAGCATTCCGGGGAACGATTTATCCGCGTATCCGATGTTATCGGTAACCATCTGCATCGAACCCATACCGCTCAGAAGCATTGAAACTTCAGGTCTGTTCCAGATGAAATCGAGTGCCCATTCAACGGGAGTTTTGTCCTTTGAAAGCTTGGACGCAACATTTTCAACGGGGGTCGCAAGCTTGCCGCCAAGAAGCGGTTCCATAACAATAACGCCAAGTCCTTTTGACGCAGCGTATTCAAGACCTTCAATACCCGCCTGATAATCAACATCAATATAGTTAAGCTGAATCTGACAGAACTCAAATCCATCATATGCATCAATAACTTTCTTGAAAACCCAGAGGTCATCGTGGAATGAAAAGCCGATATGTTTTATCTTACCTTCAGCCTTGAGCTTTTCAAGCTTAGGCATAACATTATACTTAACAACTCTGTTATCCCACGAATCATTGTTCACTGCGTGAAGGAGATAAAAATCAACATAATCGGTATCAAGTTTTTCAAGCTGTTCATTGAATATTCTTTCAACATCTTCCTCACAGTTGACATTGCCGAGAGGGAGTTTTGTTGCAAGATAAGCAAGCTTTCTGTAACCGTCTTTCAACGCTTTGCCGACAAGTCTTTCACTGTTGCCGCCGTGATAGAAAAAGGCGGTATCGAGATAATTAACTCCGTTATCAATTGCATAACGAATCATTTCGATTGACTTTGCTTCGTCAATTTTATCTCCGTCACCTTCAACAACCGGAAATCGCATACAGCCGAAGCCGAGAGCGGAAACCTCAACGCCCGTTTTCCCCATTTCTCTGTATCTCATTTATTTTCTCCTTAGCCGAGATAAATTTTTTTAATTATATCACAATCTATTTATGTTTACAAGAATAAATAAGCAACAAACCGAAAAAATATATATGAGGTGTTAATTATGATTGATTTTAACGGTATGCCGCAGGGTCTCGGAATGGCTCTTTCAAGAAGCGAAAAAGCAATGAGTACATTCTCTTCCCTGAACGAAAACGAAAGAAAAAGAGTTATCGATCTTTCAAAAAGCGTGCGTTCAAAGGACGAAATGAACAGACTCGTCAGTAAACTCGAAAAAGGCAGAAATCAGTTGTTTTAAAACAAACGGCGGTTTTCCGCCGTTTGTTTATTCCATAAAAATTTTAAGAGAATATTTACCTGCTCTGAGTACTTTGGCAACTTCTTTTGAGTTTGTGAGATATTCCTCAAAATAAACCCCGCCCGGCTCCATGGTTTCAACGCCGTGATAATCCGAGCCTGAAAGCATTCTGTGAGAGTATTTTTGCGCCCATTTATAAGCAATATCATTGCTTGAATTATGATTGCCGTGACCGTTATATACTTCTATACCGTCAAGAAGAGTCTGATCAACAACAGTCATGCCGCACCTGAAAGGATGAGCCTGAAAAATAATAAGGCCGTTTTCCTCAACAACGGGTCGGAAATCTTCAAGTGTTTTATACTGCGTAAGGTCCTGAGAAAAGATAAAGTCTTCATCAAAACCGTAGAGAAGATAGTCGTTATCATTCTCAAGGAATCTGATCTCCATTCCCTGTATAACATGGAAGTTTTCATCCTCAAAAGCTTTGGCAGCTTTGTAGCCCTCCATATATTTTTTCGCCTGCTCTTCATATGTTGAGCCGTGATGCTTGAACTGGCTTGCAGAAACATGATCGGTAACAATTATGCCGTTATAACCGAGTTTTTTGTATCTTGCAACAATATCTGCCGCATAAACTTCACTGCACGAACTTGCTTCTTTTGTGTGTATATGAGTATCAAACAAAAATCCTTTCATTTTATCATCCTCCTGTTTGCAAATATTATATACCCGTATAAAAATATATTCAATAGAAAACCGATAAAAAACTTACCCGTTGCGACAAATTTTATATCTGTCATAGGTTTATAATTAAAACTGATACGGGGTGATATATTGAAAACTGTTATTTATGCCGATGTGCTTATAATAATAAATCTGATTGTAAACTATCTGCTCTTACGTGCAAGCGCCGCAATCACCGGATACAGCTTCAAAACAATTAGATTATTGATTTCATCAATGATTGGCGGAATTTTTTCTCTTGTAATTTTCATAAAAAGCATTTCATTATCAATAAACATTTTGATAAAAATTTTTTTATTTGCAATTATGGTGCTTACTGCTTTCGGAAGTAAAAATATCAAATCTTTTCTGAAATGCTGTGCTTCGTTTGCGCTTGTCAATTTCGGGTTCGCAGGAATAATGCTCGCGCTCTCAACAACAATTCTTCCTGATTCGACTGCATACATAAACGGAGTTGTATATTTTGATATCAGTCTGCTGACACTCACTGTCAGTGCAATAATCTGTTACTGCCTTTTAAGTCTGATATCAAGATTCACAAAAAGCAAAACACCTCAAAAAAGTATTTATGAAATAAGAATTCATTACGAAAGCAATTCCACTGAGGGAAAAGCACTTTTTGACTCGGGTAATACCCTTTGCGACTGTTTTTCGGGCAGACCTGTAATTATCGCGGAAAAAGAATTCATAAAAAATCTTTTTCAGGACGATGATCTGACATCGCTGAAAAACTTCAGACTAATACCTTTTTCAACGATTAAGAATTCAGGTGCTCTGCCCTCTTTTATGGCGGACAAAACAGAAATAAAAATCAACGGAAAGTGGATTGAAAGCAAAGATGTATATATTGCAATAACCGATAAAAAAATCGTTTCGGGAGGTTACTCCGCTCTGTTCGGAGTTCCGTATCTCGAAACGGTTGAAAACTGTATCAAAGGAGGAATAATCACTGTATGATAAAAGATTTTTTGCAAAATTTATTGTTGAAAATAAAAGCAAGGATTTTTGAAATTGAAGTTGATTACATAAACGGACCTGACACACTCCCCCCTCCGCTCAGCAACGAACAAGAGCTTGAGTGCCTGATTAAATTCGAAAATGGGAATAAGGATGCGAGAGAAGAACTGATTGTCCATAATTTGAGGCTTGTTGTCTACATTGCAAAGAAATTCGAAAACACAGGAATCCCCATTGAGGATCTCATTTCAATCGGCACACTAGGACTGATAAAAGCGGTTAACACCTTCAGACTTTCAAAAAACATAAAGCTTGCTACATATGCTTCAAGATGCATCGAAAATGAAATTCTGATGTACCTGAGAAAAACAAACTCTATGAAAGCAGAAGTATCATATTACGAGCCGCTTAATACCGATTGGGACGGAAATGAGCTGTTGCTTTCGGATGTGCTTGGAAGTGAGCCTGACGATGTTTACAGAGACATTGAAGCTGACGATGAAAGAAGCAGACTTTACAAGGCTGTCAATTCTCTCAGCAAACGTGAGCGAATGATAATGACAATGAGATTCGGCATCGGCGGCGGAAAAGAATATACCCAGAAAGAAGTTGCGGATACTCTCGGGATTTCTCAGAGTTATATATCAAGGCTCGAAAAAAGGATAATCGATAAAATAAAGAGAGAAGTTTAAGAATCAATCCACAGAAATCTTCTTTTCTTCTCCGTCAAGCAACCGTGCGATATTCGGAGCATGTTTGACAATTATCATCACCGCACAGGATACCGCAAAAATAAATTTATATTCATTATTATTTCCACCGAAAAAGTATGCAAGAATCGGATAAGAAACCGCACATACCCCAGATGCAAGCGAAACGATTTTCGTAAGCAAAACTAAAATTGCAAAGGTTGCAAGAAGCATCAGTGAAACTATCGGCATCACTCCAAGCGCGGCACCCGCAGCAGTTGCAACGCCCTTTCCTCCTCTGAAACCGAAAAACACAGGAAACATGTGACCAAGCTGCACAAAAAAGCCTGCAAAAAGAACCGATTCATACGGTGCGCCCCAAAAAGCAACAAGGCATCTTGCGGCTGCAACAGCAATCAATCCTTTGGAAAAATCGGATATAAAAACAATCGCTCCCGCTTTTTTCCCGAAAGTACGCAAAGCATTGGTAGTTCCTGCATTTTTACTGCCGTGATTTCTGATATCAGTTTTATAAACCGATTTAGAAACAATCACAGCTGCACTCACGCTTCCCAGAAGATAAGAAAAAACAGAATTCAGAATTATATATCGCATAATATCACCCGAGGATATTATACCCAAAGAAAAAACAGTAACTCCGAAAAGAGTTACTGTTTTTTGAATTTTAAAGCATTATCAGATCAAGTGCGCCTGCGAAAAGACCTGTGAATTCGCCGAGAGCAAGCATAACCTTTGCAAGTGTTTCGGTAACAATCGCAAATACGCTTACAATACCTGCTTCTGCAGCAAAGTCAGAATTCTCAAGAGCAAAACCGTTGATTGTTACGGATTCTGTATCGAATTCCCATGTGTTGGTATCATGAACAGTAATCATACGGATACCTCTTGTCATTTCCTTACCGTAAGAATGGAAAGTTGCGCCGGCGGTGTTGATAATTCTGATGCCGTCAAGTTCTGTTTCAAATGTGTTGATGTGGTCGTGACCTGAGAAAATACCGATTATGTCACCGCGCTCAACCATTGCATCGAACTGACCGTGGTTATAATAGCCGGGGCAAGGGAACTCAAGAAGGAAGCCCGTGAAATTATTTGTTCTGGGAAGGAACGAATATGTCTTTCCGTTGAATTTAGGAGTAAGTACGCCGAGGTCAACAGCTGATTCATAGAAAAGAGCATCGTAAGCTTCGCCTACAATAATATGCTGGAATGCAAGGCCGGGAATCTTTTTACCTTCTTTAGCTTCGATGTTTTTGCTTGTGTCCTTATACCAATCAATCTGGTCGGGGTTAACGCAGTCATATTCATTTGCACCGTTAACTTCAACATACTGGTTTGAATCGAACATATAAAGCATAAGCTCTGTCTTGTCGCTTCCTGCAGCAAGAACGGGAAGAGCGTGAGTTGCCGTACCTGTAAGAGCAGGATCAGCATCATATGCAAGGCAGTACTTTCCGCCGTATTTCTGATAAACAACAAGCTGCTCATCATCAGTCAGATCCTGCTGATGGTCGTGGTTACCGAAAACAAGGGTAAAATATGTTTCGTTGGCAACCAGAACTTCAACAAGCTCTTTGATACCATTCTCCATATTCTTATCAGCAACAACATTATCACCACCGAGAACAACGATATCGGGCTGATACTCTTTAAGAGCAGCATCGATAAACTTGAGCATTGTTTCGTTTGCGGGATATACATCCTGACAATCGGTAAGATGCATAATTTTGAATTCGCCGCTGCGGCTGAATCTGAGGGGTTGTGCAGACTCTGCGCCGGCGCTGAAGCAAACACCGAAAACAAGTGCAAGCGCAAGAACTGCGGAGAAAATACGTTTTTTCATTCTGGAATCCTCCGTTATAGTAAAATTTCGTTAATTATTTTACTCCAATTCTCTTATAAAGTCAATAATTAAGTATTTTTATTATTGACTTTCATTCTCAAATGTGTATAATAAATCAAGACTTATTCTCAAATCTGAGGTGAATTTGACAATGAGAGTTTATCATACTCAACAAAGAAAAATACTGATTGACTTTTTACAGAAAAACAATGATAAATCATTTACCATCGAAGAAATTATTCGTTCAATCGGAGAATCAGAAATCAGTCAGAGCACGGCATACAGACTGATAATAAAGCTGACCGAGGACGGAATAGTCAAGCGCTCCGTAAGAGGTACAAGCAGAAGCTTTGTTTATCAATATGTCAACAACGAAAAATGCGAGGGACATCTTCATATGAAATGCACCGGATGCGGCAAGGTTTATCACCTTGACACCGGAATAACCTCAACAATTCAGAATGATATTAAAAATTCAACCAATTTCGAAATTGACAGTCACACCGTTTTGCTTGGCAAGTGCAACACCTGTAAGGAGTAAAAATGAAAAAGATAATATCAATTATTGTTGCGGCCCTGATTGTCGCATTAAGCCTCTGCTCATGCGGAACAAATGTTGAAAACCATGACGGTCTTAACATCGTATGCACCGCATTTCCTCAATACGACTTTGTCAAAAACATTATCGGAAGCGAAGACGGATTAACACTTTTGCTTGACGACGGCGCCGACCTCCACAGCTATGAACCGACGGCGCAGGATATTATCAAAATCGGTTCTGCAGACATTTTTATATATGTCGGCGGTGTTTCCGATGACTGGGCTGAAGGGGTTATCCGCTCGGCAAACAACCCGAATCTCAAAGTCGTTTCAATAATGGACCTTGTTGATACTCTTAAAGAAGAGTATGTTGCAGGAATGCAGCAGAAAAATCACATTCACGAACATCACGATGCTCATTCGGGCGACCATAGCGGCGAGGATGAACACATCTGGCTTTCGTTAAAAAACGCCGTAAAAATCACTGAATTCCTTTGCGAAACCGTTTGCGAAACAGATCCTGAAAATTCAGATAAATACCGTTCAAACGCTGAAAATTATATATCTCAGCTTACCGCTCTTGATACTGAATATAACGATATGATTTCTTCTGCTTCAAGAAAAACCGTTCTTTTTGCAGATCGCTTCCCCTTCCGATATATGACGGAGGATTACGGGCTGACTTACTTCGCTGCCTTTGCGGGATGTTCTTCCGAAAGCGAAGCAAGCTTTGAAACATTGGCATTCCTTATCGACAAAACAAAGGAACTCAATCTACCCTTTGTGCTCACAATTGAAGGTTCAGATGGCTCACTTGCAAAAACCGTCTGCGAATCCACAGGTGCAAAAACCGCAGTTCTTGATTCGTGCCAATCCGTTTCATCGGCTGATATCGCAAATGGTACAAGCTATATAAATATAATGAAAAGCAATCTTGAAGTATTACAGGAGGCTCTCAACTGATGGCGCTTATAAATGTAAAAGATGTTTCGCTCGGATATGAGGGAAAACCGATCGTCACAGACCTCAATTTTCAGGTCAACAAAGGCGATTACCTCTGCATTGTCGGCGAAAACGGTTCAGGCAAAAGTACTCTTATGAAAACTCTGCTCGGTCAAAAAACCGTTCATTCGGGCAAAATTGAATTTTCCGACGGACTGAAACAAAACGAAATTGGTTATCTGCCTCAGCAGACACAGGTTCAAAAGGATTTTCCTGCATCGGTCAGGGAGGTTGTTATGTCGGGTTGCCTTAACTCGAGCAGATTCAATCCGTTCTATACAAAAACACAGAAAAAACAGGCAACAGAAATCATGGAAAAACTCGGTATAACCGAGCTTTCAAATAAATGTTATCGTGAGCTTTCGGGCGGACAGCAACAAAGAGTGCTCCTTGCGCGTGCTTTGTGTGCAACAAAAAAGCTTCTTGTTCTCGACGAACCTGTAGCAGGTCTTGATCCTGTAGTTACAAAGAATTTATACAGACTTATTTCTGATATCAATAATGAGGGTATAACAGTCATTATGGTTTCGCACGATATCCACGCCGCTATTGAGTTCGCATCTCACATACTTCATATCGGCAACAAGCCTCTGTTTTTCGGCACAAAAGAGGAATATAAAAACAGCGACGGCTGTCAATGCTTTATTTGCGACGGAGGGCACGACCATGATTGATACACTTGCTTCTTATTTCAGCTATCCGTTTGTCAGATACGCTCTTATTGCGGGAGTTCTTATTGCTCTGTGTGCTGCTCTTCTTGGAGTAAGCCTCGTGCTTAAAAGATATTCAATGATTGGCGACGGTCTTTCTCATGTTGCGTTTGGAGCAATCGCAGTTGCAACAGTCTGCAACCTTGCACCGATGACCGTAGCCCTTCCGATAACAATTGTTGCCGCGGTTATTCTTTTAGGTTTAAACGGCAAGGCAAAAATCAAAGGCGATGCGGCAATAGCAATGATATCCGTCGGCGCGCTTGCACTCGGATATCTGCTTCTCAACATTTTCTCCGCATCCTCAAATGTGAGCGGAGATGTATGCACAACGCTCTTTGGCTCAACCTCAATTCTTACTCTCTCTCAAACCGATGTTATCCTCTGCCTTGCTCTCACAGTTGTTGTATTACTTGTTTTCATTATATTTTATCACAAGATATTCACGGTTACCTTTGATGAAAACTTCGCATCTGCAACCGGCACAAACACAAAATTCTACAATACAATCATCGCCGTTGTTACAGCAATCGTGATTGTACTTGCAATGAATCTTGTCGGTGCGCTTCTGATTTCAGCTCTGATTATCTTTCCTGCCCTCTCGGCAATGAGAATTTTCAAAAGTTTCTTCTCGGTTATTATCAGTGCGGCTGTTATCGCGGTCATCTGTGCGGTCATCGGAATCTTTATTGCAATTCTTTACGGCACTCCAGTCGGCTCAACAATCGTTGCGGCAAATATAGTTTTCTTTATTCTTTGTATGGCTATCGGAAAGATCACAAAAAAATCATAAAAAAAATCCGGCGGATTACTCCGTCGGATTTTTATTTATTCTTCCGTTGTTTCTTCAGTTACGGTTTCTTCAATCGCATCTGTTTTTTCTTCGCTCATAATTGATGCAAATTCTTCGCCTGTCATCTTTTCGTTTTCGAAAAGTTTCTGTGCGATAATGTGAAGCTTATCCATATGCTCGGTAAGAATCGATTCTGTTCTGCCGTATGCATTTCTGATAATGCTTTCAATTTCTTCATCAATCTGTGACGCAACATTTTCAGAATAATTGCGCACATTGCTGTAATCTTTTCCCAGGAAAACCTGATGATTTTCACCGCCGAAAGAGATGGGACCAAGCTTTTCGCTCATACCGTATTTTGTAACCATATTTCTTGCAATTTCGGTTGCGCGCTCAATATCGTTTGAAGCGCCTGTTGAAATATCACCGAGAACAAGAGCTTCCGCAACTCGACCGCCGAGAAGGCTTACAAGATTATCAAGCATCTCATTCTTTGAAGTATAGTTTTTATCCTCAACGGGTCTGTAAAGTGTATATCCGCCTGCCATACCTCTGGGAATAATCGAAATCTGATGAACAGGGTCTTTGTGATCAAGATAGAAGCTTGAAACTGCGTGGCCCGCTTCGTGATAAGCAGTAAGTTTCTTTGCTTTTTCGTTCATCTTATGTGACTTCTTTTCGGAGCCAACCTGAACCTTGAGTGCAGCTTCGTCGATTTCTTCCATTGTGATCGCTTTCTTATCGCGTCTTGCCGCAAGAAGAGCGGCTTCATTGAGAAGATTTTCAAGGTCTGCACCTGTAAAACCGATTGTGGCGTGAGCAATGCTGTTAAGGTCAACATCAGGACCGATGGGTTTGCCCTTTGCGTGAACCTTAAGAATTTCAACTCTGCCCTTTGTATCGGGATAATTAACCGTTACCTGACGGTCAAATCTGCCGGGTCTGAGAAGAGCGGGATCAAGAATATCAGGTCGGTTTGTTGCAGCGATAACAATTACGCCTTCGTTTGCGCCGAAGCCGTCCATTTCAACGAGAAGCTGATTAAGAGTCTGCTCTCTTTCATCGTGTCCGCCACCCATACCTGCGCCTCTGTGACGGCCTACGGCATCAATTTCATCGATAAAGATGATTGAGGGTGAATTCTTTTTTGCCTGGTCAAAAAGATCACGGACTCTAGATGCGCCGACACCGACATACATTTCAACGAAATCCGAACCCGAAATTGAGAAGAAAGGAACGTTAGCTTCGCCTGCAACGGCTCTTGCAAGAAGAGTTTTACCTGTACCCGGAGGGCCTACAAGAAGAACACCCTTGGGGATTCTCGCACCGAGCGAATCGAACTTTGATGTATCCTTAAGGAACTGAACGATTTCTTCAAGTTCCTCTTTTTCTTCATCCGCGCCTGCAACATCCTTGAATGTTGTTTTTCTCTTTTCATCTTTAGCTTGCTTGATTCTTGCCTTGCCGAAGCTGAGAGTACGGTTGTTTTCATTGGTCATTGTCTGATTCATACGCTTGAACATAAAGAATGTGAGCGCACCCATCACAACAAGAAGAAGAAGGGTCGGAACAATGTTATAAATCCACTGCCCTGTTGAACCGGCAACATAGTCCGCCTTAATTTTTTTATCGGGATTCTCGCGGTTATATTTAATTACGCTGTCGTGAATATCCTCAACAAAAAGGCTGACACTCGGAACAGAGAATGTCTTTTCCTGCTTATCACCTTCGACATAATAAGCAAGAGCGCCACTGCTGAGATTAAGCTTGTATTCCGTTACTTTGCCTTCATCAAAAAGAGAAACGAGTTCATAATATTCCGTTTTTTCCTGTTTCTGAGTTGTTGCGTAATACGCCATACCCGTAATAATCATAACAGGTATCAGAATATAGGGCAGCAAAGTAATTATTTTCTTTTTAAAATTGCCCGAATTGTTGTTTTTAGTATTCAATCGGAAAATCACTCCTTAATTTAGCTTTCCCCGCGGAAAGACAATTATTTTTCGTAAACTTCTCTTTTAAGTACTCCGATAAACGGAAGATTTCTGTATTTTTCGTCATAATCAAGACCGTAACCGACAACAAATTCATCAGGTACTTCGGCACCTGAATAATCCGACCACACATCATCAACAACTCTTCTTTCAGGTTTATCAAGAAGAGTGCAAATTTTCATACTCTTCGGATTTCTTGAGAGAAGAATCGACTTGATATAGCTGAGAGTTTTGCCTGAATCAAGAATATCCTCAACAATAAGAACATCATAACCTTCAAGGTTGATATCAAGGTCTTTGACAATCTTAACAACACCCGATGATTCGGTTTTATTGGCATAACTTGAAACACACATAAAATCGATTGCGCAGGGAACTTTTATTTCGCGCATCAGGTCAGCCATAAAAATAACCGAACCTTTAAGAATACTGACAAGCAGAAGATTCTTACCCTTATAATCTTCCGATATCTGCGCACCGAGTTTTCTGACAATTTCTTTTAAAGTTTCTTCGCTGTAATATATTTTTTCGATATCATTAAGCATAACAGCTTTCCTTTCACACTTATACTATCTTTTTATTTTTACAACAAGGATTCTTTCTGTTTCAGCCGTAACTGCTGCACGTCGGTCAACACCGATTCCCTCAAGAACAAGAAGACCGTTATCATCCGCAACAACGGCAATTGAATCTCTTTTTTCAGGTGGCACGGAAAGTTCATTAAAAAGTTTTTTCAGAGATTTGGTGCAATTACGAGAAACGAGGCTGATTCTGTCCCCTGCTTCACGGCATCTCACAAATACCTTTCCGTGTATTTTATCATAATCAAGATTATATTCCAAGTGTTGTTTTGAAATGTTTTGTAAATTATTTATTTCATTACTATTAACAATTTCGGTTTCTATTTCAACCTCACCGAGACCGATCGGTTCTTCAGGAAAATTCAGAATGCCTTTACGCACCCTTACGATTGCTCCGCCGTTAATCTGAATTTTACCGTCTGAATGAAGAATATCAATAATCGCTTCAAGAGAACGGTATTCGGGAGTGATGCCGCAATTCGTTTCAACAATCAAAACCAAAGCACGTTTCATCACGGGAACAGCCGCTTCCAGAATAACAGAGCACAGATATCCGCTATCTGTTTTTGCTTTTTCAACAACATCTTTTGCAATTGAAACGAGAAATTCTTCATCCTCATTCAATGAGTTAATACATCTGCACACAGACTTTTCAAATGAAGGATTGATTTCTTTAAGTTCCGAAACAACATTGTGACGGATTCTGTTTCTTGAATAAGCAACATCAGAATTGGTTTCGTCAGTTACAAAATCAATTGAGTTTTCATCGCAAAAAGCGTTAATCTCATCTTTGGTGCAGTCGATAAGCGGACGGATTATATTGCCTCTTACCGCAGGAATAGAACAAAGCCCTCTCAAAGCACTACCTCTCGCAAAATTAAAAAGAAAGGTTTCCGCTCTGTCGCTCAGATTATGTGCAGTGGCAATAATTATGTTATCACCGAATGAATTAAAGAAATCATATCTTATCTTCCTGCCGCACTCTTCAAAACCAATTCCGCTTTCTCTGGCTTTTGCAGCAACATCAGCTTTGAGCGAATGAAATTCAATCCCTTTGGCAAAACAAAAATCCGAAACGAATTTCTCATCTCTGGCCGCGCTTTCGCCTCTGAGTCCATGATTGACATGAGCTGCAATCAGCTTGATTCCGTATTCATCTTTCAAAGAATACAGAATACTCAATAATGCCATTGAATCACTTCCGCCCGAAACACCGACAACAACCGTCGACGCTTTCGGAAGCATACCGTACTTATCAATTACGGATTTTACCTTATCAATCATCGTGAATTTTCTCCAGCTGAAGGAAAAGAGTATGTTCGCCGTCAAAAGCAAACTGAACCGTACCTGTTTCACCGTGACGGTTTTTTGCAACTATAACTTCGGCAACATTTGCCTCTGCTGCATTTGCACCATCATCTGCACCGTCATCTTCTTTTTCGCCGCTATAATAATCAGGTCTGTAAAGCATCATAACGATATCGGCATCCTGCTCGATTGAACCCGATTCACGAAGGTCAGAAAGCTGAGGTCTGTGAGACTTTCCTCTGCCTTCAGTTCCTCTGGAAAGCTGAGCACAGCAAATAATGGGAATATTGAGGTCTTTAGCCATCATCTTGAGATTTCTTGTTATTTCACTGACTTCCTGAACACGGTTTTCGCTTCGGGTACTGCCTTTGATAAGGCCGAGATAGTCAATGATAACACAGTCAACGCCGCCGAGACGCCTTGTTTTTGCTTTCATTTCGGGAACGGTGATATTTGAAGTATCGTCAAAATAAAGCTCACAGTCATTAAGAGCACTTGTTGCCATACCGAGCCTTATCCATTCATCCTGCGAAATAATTCCGTTTCTCATCTTCTTACTCGAAACTCTCGCTTCTGTGCCGAGAACTCTCATTGCAAGCTGTTCCTTTGTCATTTCAAGAGAGAAAAACAAAACCTTTCTTTTTCCTATTGCAGAAACATTTCGCGCAAGGTTAAGAGCAAAGCTTGTTTTACCCATCGCAGGACGGGCACCGATAAGAATAAGGTCAGAGCGGTTAAGACCTGTCAGAACTTTATCAAGGTCAGAATAACCGGTTGTAAAACCTTTGTATAAATCTCTGTCCTCACCCGTGATTTTCTTAAGTGTATCATAAACATTGTTAACGATGATATCCTTAAGCTTTGAGGGTGCGTTTGTTGTTTTACCCTGACGGATGTTATAGATTTTCTGCTCGGCATTATCGAGAAGTGTATCTGCGGTTTCTTCCTGAGCAACTGCACTTTCAATTGTTTCGGTAGAAATTCCGATAAGCGTTCTGATGTAGAACTTTTCTCTGACGATTCTTGCATATAATTCAACATTTTCCGTTGAAGGAACCATCTGAGCAAGCTCAAAAAGATAATTTCTGCCCGAACCGTTATCATAAACACCCTGCTGAACAAGCAAATCAAGAACAACAAGAGGGTCAATGATCTTTCCCGACGCATCAATTGTTAACATCGCGGCAAAAATAGCCGAGTGCTGAGGAAGATAAAATGCTTCGGGAGAAATATATACTGCCGCCTGCGAAAGACAGGAAGAATCAACAAGGATGCTTCCGAGCACTGCCTGCTCCGCCTCCGCACTGAACGGCATCTGAATATTATCAAAAGATAATAAACTGTTGTCAGCCATTTTTTAATTCTCCGTTCGGATTATTTTATTCTGCAACCATCACAAACATCGAAGCAGATATTCCGTTATAAAGCTTGACTTCAACGGGATAGGTGCCGAACGCTTTGATATCTTCAACAGCAACCTTGCGCTTGTCAAGCTCAAGACCAAACTGCTTTGAAATTGCAGCAGCAACATCCTTTGATGTTACAGAGCCGAAAAGCTTACCGTTTGCACCCGCTTTAGCCGAAAGCTTGACGGTTTTACCTTCAATCTTTGCAGCACTTGCCTTTGCAGCTGCAATTTCGGTTTCAATGCGGTGCTTTTCAGCTGCTTCTCTGTTTTTAAGCTCACTCATTGCCTGAGCGTTTGCTTCCATAGCAAGCTTTCTGGGGAAAAGGAAATTTCTTGCATATCCGTCGGATGTATTTACAAGCTCACCTTTTTTTCCGAGACCTTTGACGTCCTGAGTTAAAACTACTTTCATGTTTCTTTCTCCTTATTTATCGAAAAATTCTTTAATTGCATTTTCAAGCGCCGTTCGTGCTTGTTTCATATCGTGGCCTTTGAGCTGGCACGCCGCCATTGTCTGATGACCGCCGCCGCCGAGAGACTCCATAATAACCTGAACATTGATTTCGCCGAAGCTTCTTGCCGAAATATTAATTGCTCCCGCGTTTTCAAACATAACGAACGATGCTTTAATATTATTGACTTTCAAAAGCTCATCTGCCGCCTGAGCGGAGATAACTCTGATATCCTTTGATGTGAAATCAGCGGTTGCAATTGCACATTTCATAAAACTTTCCGCCGATGAAATAACCGCTGTTCTGAGTTTGTTCATTTCGAGCGTATTCGCAAACAGACGCTTGACTTTGACCGTATCCGCATTCTTATCCTTGAGAAATGCCGCAGCTTCAAAAGTTCTGACGCCCGTTCCGATAACGAAATCCTTTGTGTCAAGCATAATGCCTGCAAGAAGTGCTTCTGCAACGGTTTCACTGATATTGATTTCGGGATTGATATACTGAAGAAGTTCAGTTACCATTTCACAGGTTGACGATGCACCAGGGTCGTGATGGAATATAAGAGCGCTTTCAATATCCGTAACGGCTCTGCGGTGATGGTCAATAATCACACGCGTATCAGCCTTCTCATAAAGTCTGGGAAACTCAACAAAGCTTTCAATGTGAGTATCAACAACAATCAACAGAGTCTTTTTGGTCATAAGCTCAAGCGCATATTCCTGAGTTATGATTAAATCACCGAGGTTTTCCTCATCAAGCTTTTCAATGAGACTGCCGGCAAGAGTCTTTTTTCTGTCAGTTGCAATATACACGGGGATATCAAAACTCTTTGCCGCGCTTGCAAGCCCGACCGCAGCGCCGATTGCATCAAGGTCAGTATACGAATGACCCATAATGATGATATTACTGCTTGATTTCATCAGCTCCGCAAGTGTTGAGCCGACAATTCTGCTCTTAACTTTGTTTCTCTTTTCGGCACTCTTCGAAACGCCGCCGATATAATCGTAGCCGTCCTGAGTGCGGATGGCAACCTGGTCGCCTCCCCTTCCGAGAGCCATTTCAAGCGCTTTGCGCGATTTGTTTTCACAAGACTTGATATTCTTTCCCGACGAAACACCGATTGAAAGAGTTACTCCTGTCTTTTTGCCTTTATATTCATAGCCTCTGACAGTTTCAAGCACAGAAAACTTATCCTCAATC
Source organism: Acutalibacteraceae bacterium (assembly GCA_045647065.1). Taxonomy (GTDB): domain Bacteria; phylum Bacillota; class Clostridia; order Oscillospirales; family Acutalibacteraceae; genus CAG-177. The sequence goes on along the minus strand of JAZRLY010000001.1, from coordinate 178,772 downwards.
ATACGGGATATATTTTTCTTTTCGGTAATAATAAGATATCTGTCGTCACCGATTTTCTTTATAAAACTGTCATACAATTCAGACCAATTATCGAGTGCCGCTTCAACCTGACTTCTGATTTCGGTTTTTTCACTGTCCCTGAAATCATTTCTTGAATCATCCAGATTATCCATTTCAATCATAACGGCATACGGAAGAGTGTCCAGATATTCGATTTCAGTTTTCTTGAGTCTTGTATTATCAAGAAAATACAAAGCACAGAACATTTCTCCGCCTGACTGATACTGAACGGTGTGAACTGTATAATATCTTCCTTCAGCGAAAACACAGGTTTCTTCGGAGTGAATTATCGAATCCAGACTCATTCCGTTTGCATACTTACTGATTTTATCGGTCTGAGATATTTCGCCGCAGGATATTTCATTAAGAAATAAATCACTGCACCATTTTATGTATCCCTTTCCGTCACAAACTGCAACAGGAAAAGGAAAAGATGATAAAACTTTATTATTTGTAAAATCGAGTTTTTTTGATGTTTTGATTATAAATCTCTTATATCTTTTTTTCGCTGTTACGGCTCTGTAAACAACGATAATGCACACAAAAAGAAATGCAATACATTCTGCAACAGCAAGTCGCGGCTCAACAAAAACGGTTATGGCAATAAAAGCCGCTGAAATACCCGCGATAAGGCAGATTATTAAGCTGTCATACCAAAAACCTTTGAATTTCATTTAAACCTCCATAATAATAGGAAGAATCATCGGACTTCTCTTTGTTTTCTCATAAACAAAGTGTGAAACCGCATCTCTGAGTTTACCTTTGATAGCGTTAATATCCGTAATATTGTTATAATAACAGTTTTCGAGCGACTTTTCAGCAACCTTCCGCGCCTGAGCGATAAGCTCTTCCGCTTCCTTGACATAAACAAAGCCTCTTGAAACAACCTCGGGGCCTGCAATAAGCTGGCCTGTTTCATAGTCAACCGAAGCGGTAACAACGATAATACCGTCCTGGCCGAGATGCTTTCTGTCACGAAGCACAACACTTCCGACATCACCGACACCGTAGCCATCAACAAATATTTTGCCTGCGGGTACTGCAGCACCGCTCTTGATTGAGCTGTGATTGATTTCTGCAACATAGCCGTTATCGGCAATAAAGATATTATCTTTGGGAATTCCCATTCCTTCTGCAAGCATTGCATGCTTGCGAAGATGCTTCTGTTCGCCGTGAACGGGAATAAAATACTGCGGCTTGACAAGTCCCATAATCAGCTTCAGCTCTTCCTGACAAGCGTGACCCGAAACATGAACATCGTACATTTTCTCGTATATGACTTCAGCACCGAGTTTGAGAAGCTCATTGACGACCTTTCCGACAGTCTTTTCATTTCCGGGAATCGGAGTTGCGGAAATAATAACATAATCATTGGGACAGATTTCAACTTTTCTGTGGTCTGAAAAAGCCATCCTCGAAAGAGCGGACATCGGTTCGCCCTGACTACCCGTTGTGATAATAACAATCTGATCAGCGGGATATTTGTTGATTAAATCCGCATTGATGAGAACATTATCGGGAATGTTGAGATAACCGAGCTGTGCACTGATATTGACAACATTCTCAAGGCTTCTGCCCATAATGGCAACCTTTCTGCCGAGAGAACTTGCAACATTAATTATCTGCTGAACTCTGTGGATATTTGAAGCAAAGGTCGCTACAATAATTCTGTTTTTGCCCGCTTTTCTGAAAAGAACTTCAAACGACTCGCCGACCTTGCGTTCGCTTTCGGTGTAGCCCGGTCTTTCAGCATTGGTTGAATCCGAAAGAAGAGCAAGAACTCCTTCATCTCCAAGCTGTGCGAATCTTGAAAGGTCAATCATTCCGCCGTCAATAGGTGTACTGTCAACCTTGAAATCACCCGTCTGGATAATAGTTCCGCACTCACATTTAATCGCAAGAGCAATTGCATCAGGGATTGAGTGGTTGACATGAATTGCTTCAACAGAAAACGCACCGAGTTCAACTACATCTCCGGGAGCGATTTCATAAAGCTTTGCACTGCTGAGAAGTCCGTGCTCCTTAAGCTTGCCTTGAATAAGACCAATTGTAAGTTTTGTGCCGTAAACGGGAATGTTTGCAACTTTAAGAAGATATGCAAGACCGCCGATATGGTCCTCGTGACCGTGAGTAATCACGATACCCTTGATTTTATCTATGTTTTTTTCAACATAAGTAAAATCAGGAATAACAAGGTCAACACCGAGCATCTCGGGGTCAGGGAAAGCAAGTCCGCAGTCAACAAGGAACATATCATTTTCATACTCATAGAGAGTCATATTCTTGCCAACTTCGTTGAGACCGCCGAGAAAAGCAATTTTAACGGGTGTCTCCTTGACTTTTCTGTATTTTTTAGCAGATCCGTTGCGTGATTTGGAATAATTTTTCTGCTGCTTTTTGCCCGTCTGGAATTTTCTGCTTTTCTGCTGATTCTTCATCCCGTTTTCTTTTACTGACTTATCTTTCTGAAGCTTTTCTTTTGTATTTTTTTCTTGTTTATTGTTTTTCTTTTGCATGATTTCTCCAATCTTCAGTAAATTCAAATATAAAAATCAAATAAAATTTATGTTTTCGCGGAGCAGTGCTCCTGCCCCACTGTATATATTATCCTTTTGTCTTTATAAAGTCAAGAAATAATATTAATTTAATAAATATTTAACATATCACATTATCTGTTTCAATTCGGATGCTCTTTCAATTATCTCCTCAACAGATGAACAAAGTTCATCAGCCGCCTCCATTGAATCTGCTTCCGCCAGAATCTTGACCTTATCCCCGCCTCTTTCCGGAACAATCAGAAGTTTGCCGCTGTCACGCACAAGTCTTATTCCCTCAAAATCATTCCTGATACTCACCTTTTCTTCGCCGATGAGACTTGATAAGTCAGCTGTTGAAAACGGAACGGAAATGTATTTTTTAACAATATATTTTTCAGGGATTTCAGACACAAGAGAATCAAGAGAGCATTCGCGCTCTTTCATTACCGACAAAAGTTTTATTGCAAGAAAAAGACCGTCACGCACAAAAATTTGTTTTGCTGCAAGGCGTCTTGCGACTGAATCCGAATTATCGGCGGGTGTGGTGAGATATCTGAACGCTTTTCTCCCGCAACCCTCAGCAAGCGAATCCAGAAAATCGGGAGCATCATACGGCACGGCAATATCTCTTCCGTTTCGCATCTCATTCAGGCAACAAACGGCAAGCAGTTTCTCATAATCATATCTTTCATTACCGCTCCGGGCACTAAGTCTGACACCGGATGAATCAACCTCAAAAACAAGTTTTTCATTTTCATATGCGCCAAGTCTGAATGCGCAGTTTTCAAGAAGAATCCTGATGCTGTCATTCTCACTTTTAAACTTAACCCCGACGCCGTTAAGCCCGTACGGAGCTTGTTTTGTAAGCTCCTGAATATAAAGAAGCTTGACGCTTGACATATCAGAAATTTCTTTGACTTCGGATTCTGAAATCTCCTTGAATTCTCCTCCCGATATTCCGTTTTCGATTTCCCGTTCAAAAAATCTCGGAATCGACAGTCCGCCTTCCCCGCATATTTTTACATATTTCTCATCTTTGGCACCGATAAAAAGACCCGCACCGAGTCCGCAGAAATTAACGAGAAAATTAAGCTGCGATTCAAAGCATTCGCCGAAATCCCAAACTGCACTGCCGCTTCCTGAAAGCCCCGCTATCACCGCAAGCCGCATTACATCCGCAGTCCGTGTTCCGTCGGTTGCAACTCCTGTTTTTTTACCGTTTCTGGTATTACCGACAGCCAATCCGAGCCTTACGCAAGTTTCTGCATTCAGTCTTGCTCCGTTTTTTTCATCTATCCCGTTTTCGCCGAGCATTTCTGCTTTAACACTGCCGTATTTAACATTATGGGACACCTTGGCTCCGTTTCCGACAATCTTACCGGGCCAAACAGAAACACCCGGTGTTATCATCGCGTCTTCACCTATAACACAACCCGAACCTGCAACACTTCCTTCATACATTGACGCTCTGTTTTTCAGCGCCGCACCCGAACAGATAAGTGAACCCGTAACGGACGAACCCGAAGCAAGCCAGCTGTTCTCAAGAATAACGGAATATTTTGCTTTTGCGTTTTTTCCGATGTAGCAATTATTATCAACAACCGTGTATGGACCTATCACTGCACCATCTTCGATTTCAACATTACCTCCGATATACACAGGAGGAACGACACTGTAATCACCGTGCGGCAATCCGTTTTCCGTATAAATACCGCCCGCAGTCGGATTCATCGGAATATCAATTTTGCCGTCAAACATATCACGCTGACATTTTAAATATGCTTCAGTATTTCCGATATCGCACCAATATCTGTCGGTGTGATAACAAAAAACGGGCAATTCTCTCTCAAGCATCAGCGGAAACAAATCGGACGCGAAATCATACTTTTTTCCGTTCGGAATCAAGTCAAGACATTCGGGATTTATGATGTAAACTCCCGTATTTGCGAGAGTGCTGATTGCCTGATTCCACGACGGTTTTTCAATGAATCCGACAACTCTGTTATGCTCCCCGACTTTTATAACACCGTATTCTCTCGGGTCGTGAGCATCGGTTGCAACAATCGTTATTTTTGCACTGCTTGATTTATGATACTGCATGATTTTTTCAAGATCAAAGTCGCAAATTGCATCTCCGCTGATAACCACAAACGGCTCTTTGAAATTTTTTGCCGCATTTTTCACACATCCCGCAGTACCGAGAGGCTCTTCTTCTTTTATGAATTCAAGATTCAGATTTTTATAACCGTATTCATATTTTTTCTCAACAATGTGTGGCATATAACCAAGCGTAACAGCAGCATCGGTAACACCGTTAATGCAAAGAAGGTCAAATATATATTCAATAACGGGTTTACCGAGAATTTTTGCCATAGGTTTCGGAAGAGTACATGTAAGAGGTCTGAGACGAGTCCCTTCTCCGCCTGCCATAATTACAGCTTTCATATAATCAAGTCCTTTCAGATTTCTCTGAAATATTATTGGCAAATTATATGATAAATAATCGAAATATATCTTGTTTAACTTTGGAAAAAGTGATATAATCAATTAGATTTTTGAAATGGAGCAATTTTTTATGACAGAACTAAAAAAAGTTGAAATATTTACCGACGGTGCGTGCTCAGGCAATCCCGGTCCGGGAGGATGGGGTGCTATTCTGCGTTACGGTGTTCATGAAAAAGAACTCAGCGGCGGTGAAGCATCAACAACAAACAACCGGATGGAACTCACCGCTGTTATCGAAGCTTTAAAAAAGCTCAAAGAAAAATGTGAGGTTACGATTTATACCGACTCAAAATATGTTGCGGATGCTTTTTTGCAGGGCTGGATCTGGAACTGGATGAAAAACGGCTGGAAAAAAGCTGATAAAAAACCCGTTCTCAATCCCGAACTGTGGCAGGAACTGATAACCGAAATCCGCAAGCACGAATATAAAATTGTGTGGGTAAAAGGGCACGCGGGTCATCCCGAAAACGAACGCTGCGATGTGCTTGCAACAACACAGGCTGCAAAATTTTCAAAATAATGAAAGGTTGTTCTTTATGAATGGATTCAATATAATTCCGATTGTCTTCCTCGGTGCAACCGTAATAATAACCGTACTTTCCTGGTTATTGCCAATTTTTAAGAAAAAACCGCTGTTTTCAAAAATGCTCTGTTCATCGATGTTTCTTCTGACGGGAATTTCATCGGCAATTTGCACCGGTTTCACGCAATATGCATATCTGATGATTGCAGCATTATTTTTTGGTTTATTGGGAGATTTCTGGCTTGATTATAAAGAAAGCAAGTATTTTTTGATTGGTGTGCTTTTCTTTTCAATCGGTCACCTCATATATCTTTACACATTTATTTTCAATCTCAACCCATCACTTATGCCGTATACAAAGCAAATCATTCTCGGATTTTTCGCATTATGCATTGCGGCGGTCATTGAAGTTTTCGTTGATAAAATCAGATTCCCGAAAGGCAGAAGAATTATGATTTTATATTCTTTTCTGCTGATGTTCTCATTTCTTTTCGCCGTTTCACGCGGCGTTGTTTCAATCGTCAACGGCAATACAGCTTTCGGTGTTTGCCTTGCTGCTGCAGGAGGGCTTTTCCTGCTTTCAGACACATTTCTTGCAGTTTCGCTTTACGGCAAACCCAAACTGAAATGCAATGACTTGCTGGTTGCATACACATATTTCCCCGCCCAGGCTTTATTTGGTTTAAGCATTTTATTTTTCGAATAAGGAAGGATGCTAAAATGAAAAAAGTAGTCAGCGTTATTCTTGTTATTTCAATTGTTTTCTCTCTTTCAGCAACAGTATCTGCTGCTTCCAAAAAATGCAATTGCGGTATGACACCCGTAGTATATGTTCCGGGATTCGGTGAGCCGATCTATAAAAATCCCGGTGCAGAAGATAACTACACGGTTTTCCCTCCCGAAGGTGATGCAATAACAAACGCAGTTCCCGACCTTGTAACAGCCGTTATGTTTGGTCTGTTAACGGGCAACTTTGAAATTTTCGGAAAATATGCCGCCAATGGCGCTAATATTATGCTCGGCGAAGCAGCCTGCGACAAAAACGGAGACCCTCTCTATGATACAGGCGTTGAGCCCGACGAATTTCTCATTGATACACATAAGACCGCCGCTTATGTCAGCGGTGATATGGATGACAACGGATATTTTTTATACAGTTATGACTGGCGTCTTGACCCCATTGACAATGCAAAGGGGCTGAAAAAATTCATTGAGGAAGTCAAAAAACTGACAGGACACAACAAAGTTATTATTTCCGCTCACAGTCAGGGCAACACAATCGTCACATCTTATCTTCACCTTTACGGCAACAGTGGAATCGAAAAAATACTCTTCCTGTCCCCTGCCTATCAAGGTCTGTCCCTTGTTGGTTCACTCTTCACTCAGGACGTTTATGTTCAGGGAAAAGGCGATATGCTTGCAGACTATCTCAACGGTATTATGGGATATGAAGATATCAAAAGCCAACTTCTGACAGCAGTTATCAAAGAGATCAACGAAGTCGGCACTGTTGACGGAATTCTCTTCTATCTCCAGAAAGTTCTTGATGACCAGCTCGACAGAGTTTTTGCAGAATCACTCACAAATATAATTGGAACTCTCCCGGGAATCTGGGCATTTGTTCCCGATGAATATTATGAAGATGCAAAAGAAACCGTTTTCAAAGGAAACAAAGAGTATAAAAAACTCATCGAAAGAATCGACTACTATCATTACAATGTTCAGGTAAAAACTGAGTCTATTATCAAATCCGCAAAAGCTAAAGGAACAGCCATTATTATTGCGGCAGGCTATAACATTTCGTCAATTCCGGTAACCGGCGGCGGAGAATCACAGTCGGATTATCTTATCGATACAAAATATATGAGCCTCGGTGCAACCTGTACACCGTTCGGAAAGACATTTGACAGGAATTACAACCACCAGAAAAAATCCTGTGGTCATAATCATCTCTCTCCCGACGGAATAATTGATGCTTCAACCTGTGCTTTCCCCGAATACACCTGGTTCATAAAGAACAATGGTCACAGCGATTTCAAATCCGGATACTGCGCTTTCCTGGAATGGGCAGTAAGATACAAGGGGCAACCAAATATCAGAACAAATCCGTTATATCCTCAGTTCATGAAAAACGATGGAGATTCACTTTCTCCGATTGCCGGAGCAGACGCTGAAGAAACACGCTCAAATGAAAAAATAATATTTTCTTCAATACTTACTCTTATCAAAGAATCATTCTGAAAAAGCAGGGTCAAACCCTGCTTTTTTATTATTTGGTCATACATTGTCCCGATTGCGCATAGATTTTACGGAAGCAAAATTAAATGTGCGGAGGATAAAAAATGACTAACAGCAATATTTATCATGATATAGCCGCAAGAACAGGCGGAGATATCTACATCGGAGTTGTAGGTCCCGTAAGAACGGGTAAATCAACATTCATCAAAAAATTCATGGAAAATATGGTTCTCCCGAATATGGAGGACAACAGCAGACGCGACAGAGCTGTTGACGAACTCCCCCAATCATCGGGCGGCAGAACAATCATGACAACCGAGCCTAAATTCATACCCGAAGATGCGGTTGAGATTTCTCTGCCGTCAAACTCAAAAATGAAAGTAAGGATGATTGACTGCGTCGGTTACATCGTACCTTCAGCATTGGGGTATATCGAAGGCGAAGCACCAAGAATGGTCAAGACACCCTGGTTTGAGGAAGAAATACCTTTCAATATGGCGGCTGAAATCGGCACAAGAAAAGTTATTTCAGAGCATTCAACAATCGGACTTGTTGTGACAACAGACGGCTCAATCAGCGAAATCCCCCGAAGTGAATATGCCGAAACAGAAGCCAGAGTAATTAACGAACTCAAAGAAATCAACAAGCCTTTCGTTGTTCTGCTTAACTGTAAGAACCCTGATTCCCTTGCAGCAAAAACTCTTTCCGCAAAAATGACATCGGATTACAAAGCACCGGTCATTCCTGTTAACTGCCTTGAACTGACGCAGAATGAAATAGGTGAAATTCTTTCGCAGATTCTTTTTGAATTTCCCATTAAAGAGGTTAAAATCGATTTGCCGGGTTGGATTACATCGCTCGAAAAAACACATTGGCTCAGGTCAGGGATATTCGAAAAAATTGCTGCAGAAGCAAAAACCCTTAAAAGAGTCAGAGACATAAATTCATTTTCATCTGCGGTTACAGAAAATGAAAATATCAATTCATCAGTAATCGACGGTATGAATCTTGCAACCGGAAGTGCCAAAATAACCGTTTCCCTTAAGCCCGACCTTTTCTTTAAAATCATCGAAGAAGAAACAGGAATTTCAGTTGCAAATGAACCGGAACTTATGAAAAAAATGAAGGAATTTTCTGCTGAACAAAGCGAATACAGAAGGTTTAAAAATGCTCTCGAAGAAGTCGAAGCAACGGGTTACGGAATTGTACTGCCCGATGTTGATGATTTAACGCTCGAAGAACCTGAAATAATGAAGCAAGGCGGAAGATACGGAGTAAGGCTCAGAGCGAGTGCTCCGTCACTTCACATTATGAGAGCCGATATCCAGACGGAAGTTGCACCGATTGTCGGCTCCGAATCTCAATCAGAAGAGCTCATAAAATATCTTCTTAAAGAATTTGAAGAAAATCCCGCAATGATTTGGGAATCAAATATTTTCGGCACATCGCTCCACGAGCTCGTTAACGAAGGTCTTCACAACAAGCTTTACCGTATGCCGGGTGACGCAAGACTGAAGCTTCGCGAAACCCTTGAAAGAGTAATCAACGAAGGCTGCAGCGGACTCATTTGTATCATTCTCTAAAACAAAAAGCAGTGCATTTCCGAACTTGAAATGCACTGCTTGAATTTTATATTTTTTTAACTGAGACCGTAAGCATATCGCCTACATAGGTCGCTTCTGCAAAATATCCGTCAGCGGTGTTTGCACTGAAATATGTTTCAGCTTCAACGACATTTTTTTCAAAACCCGCTTTCTGAATTTTTTTGATATATTTCCCGAATTCTTTAAGTGTGCAGGTAACGGACAAAGTGTAACTAACTCCGTCACGGTATTTCTCAACGGGTTCATTTTTAAATCTATATTCGGGTAATTTTTCTTTGAAATGATTATGAATCAAAGTTGCTTTCTGAGTAAAAGAATAAGACGGCGATGTTTGTTTTTTATCATTATTCACTCCGCATGATACGAATGATAAAGCAATAACCGTAAGCATTATAATCGAAATAAACTTTTTAGCCATAATTTTGACCTCCGCCGTAATTCTGTGCTTTATTATATCACATTATCCAACCCTTAGCAAGTAGAGTTTTAGCGGATTAAACAATTAAACAAAAAATAATTGACATTTTGAATTTTACAATGTAAAATCAAATTATCATATTTAGAAATGGGGTTTAATAATGGCAAACGAACTCAAGAAAAAATACGGTCTGCTTACTGCAATCTGTATGGTTGTCGGTATTGTTGTAGGCAGCGGCGTTTTTTTCAAGGCTGAAGCAATCCTTAACAAAACAGGCGGCAACCTCAAAATCGGTATTCTTGCTTGGGTAATCGGCGGTATCATTATGATTATCTCCGCTTACACATTCTCTATCCTTGCAACGAAATACGAAAAAGTCAATGGTGTTGTTGACTATGCTGAAGCAACAATCGGTGAAAAATACGGCTATGTCATCGGTTGGTTTTTAAGCACAATTTATTATCCCACACTCACAATGGCTCTCGCCTGGCTCTCCGCAAGATATACTCTTGTTGTTTTTCAGGGTGACAGCGCTGACCCCACAAGCGGTATGTGCTTTGTTCTGACAGGATTCTATCTTATCGGAAGCTACGCACTAAACACACTCTCCCCCATCATTTCCGGTAAGTTCCAGGTTTCAACAACATTCATAAAGCTTGTTCCGCTTCTTCTTATGGGTATTGTCGGAACAATCTACGGTATCACAAACGAAAACGGTGTTCTTATAGAGAACTTCACAACTGTTGTAAACGAAGTTCCTGCAAGCGAGGCAATCTTCACTGCAGTATGTGCAACAGTTTTCGCTTACGAAGGTTGGATTATCGCAACATCAATCAACGCAGAACTCAAAGACGGTAAAAAGAACCTTCCCAAAGCTCTTGTAATCGGTTCGCTCATTATCGTTGCTATTTATGTGCTTTACTATGTCGGTCTTGCCGGCAGCATCAAGAATGCTGATATGATGGCAAGCGGTCAGGCTGCTGCAAGAAACGCTTTCGGCGCAGTATTCGGCAAAGCAATGGGTACAGGCATCTTCGTTTTCGTTATCGTTTCATGCCTTGGCACTCTCAATGGTCTTATGCTCGGCTGCACAAGAGGTATTTACTCAATCGCAAGCAGAGGCAGAGGCCCCTCACCCAAAATGTTCGGTTATCTTGATAAGCACACAAATATGCCCGGCAACTCATCAATTCTTGCTCTTCTCCTTTGCGCTGCTTGGCTTGTTTACTTCTACTTTGCAAACCTTAACAGCGAAACTGCTGCATCACTCAAAATGTTTGCATTTGACCCGACAGAGCTTCCCATCGTAACTATTTATCCCTTCTACATTCCCATCTTCTTCAAGATGTTCTTTGATAAGGATCTCCCTGCTTTCAAGCGTTTTGTAGTTCCTGCTCTTGCAATTGCAGGCAGCCTCTTTATGGTTGTTGCTGCTGTCTTTGCACACAAAGCCGAAATCCCCGGTTATCTTATTATCTTCGCAGTTGTAATGGCAATCGGCCTCGGTTTTATGAAGAAGAAAAAAGTTTAATTGGTTTACGGTAAATTATGATTGATAATAATAACAAAGAAATTCTTTTCAGTAATCTTACCGATTCAAAGGATTCTCAAACAAAAAAAGATGACTTTGGCAGCGTAACTTTTAAATTTTCAAAAAAAACAATCAAATATTTTGTTTTATCAGTTGCCGCTATCGTTCTTGTGTATTGGGGTCTTAACAACACAGAAAAAGTTTCATCGGTTTTCAGCGGAATATTAAATCTTGCAGAACCTTTTATTTTCGGATTTTGCATAGCATTTATAATTAATGTTTTATTACGTCCCCTTGAAAAAATTTGGGACAAACTGCCAAAGAAAAAGAAAACCGAAAAAATATCAAATAAACTCAAGCGCCCGATATGCCTAATTTTAAGCGCACTTATTATGGTCGGCATCGGTTTTGCGTTGCTGTTTATGATTATTCCCGAATTCAAAAACACATTCGGAACAATAGCAAAATCATTCCCGCAGTATATAACAATAATTGAGGGCTGGCTTGCCAAAGCTGTTGCTTTTGCTGAAAGTCACGGATTTACTCTCCCTGATTTCTCATTCAATATTGAAAAAATAATGAATGTTGTCGGCAATGCAATCAACAACAGCGGAATAGTTGATAAAACGCTTGATATAACCGGCTCAATTGTTACGGGAATTGTCAATCTCATTATAGCTGTTGCTTTTTCTTTCTATCTTCTTTCGCAAAAAGAAAATCTTGCATCGGTATCAAAAAAAGCAATGTTTGCATTCTTCCGTGAGGACAAGGTCAATAAATTTCTCGGAATCATCAAACTTTCAGACCAGACTTTCACAAACTTTGTGACAGGTCAGCTTCTTGAAGCTGTAATCATCGGTGCGTTATGCTTTGTGGGTATGCTGATATTCCGTATGCCCTATGCGGCAGTTATATCGGTGCTTGTCGGCACAACAGCACTCATCCCCGTTTTCGGTGCATTTATCGGAACAGCAATCGGTGCATTTCTCATAATATTTGTAAGCCCTGTGAAAGCACTTTGGTTTGTTGTTTTCATCGTTATTCTTCAGCAACTTGAGGGCAATCTTATTTACCCGAAAGTAGTCGGCAAATCAGTCGGTCTTCCCGGTATATGGGTACTTACCGCGGTTACAATCGGCGGTAATCTCCTCGGTGTTGTCGGAATTCTGATAAGCGTTCCTTTGTGTGCAGTTCTTTATACGCTTATCGGTCAGGCTGTTGCAAACAGACTGAAACTCAAACAAATCAATGATTAAAAATAAAACCGTTATGAAATCTCTCAAAGAGAAATCATAACGGTTTTTCTTTATTTTAAAGATTAAGTCCGAATAATGTATTGGCGTTCTTTCTTGTGATGTCAAGAATTGTCTGCGTTGAAGTATTTCTAACCTCTGCAATAACCTCTGCAGTATACGGAATAAATGACGAGTCGCATCTCTGACCTCTGAACGGAACCGGCGTCATATAAGGACAGTCCGTTTCGATCAGAAGCTTTTCATCAGGCACAACCTCGGCAACCTCTCTGGGTTTTCGCGCATTTTTGAATGTTACAGCACCGCCGAGACCGATATACATGCCAAGTTTCACAATCTCTTTTGCCATTTCGGCAGAACCTGAAAAACAATGCACAACACCTTTGGGTTTATATCTTTTCAAAAGCGTGAGAGTATCTTCGTGAGCTTCTCTGTCGTGAACAATAATCGGCAAGTCAAGCTCTTTAGCAAGAACAATCTGCTGTTCAAAAACCTGCTGCTGGATATCACGCGGTGAAAAATCATAATGATAATCGAGTCCGATTTCACCAACCGCGACACATTTTCCTTCCATACAAAGCTTTTTGAGAACGGGAAGATATCCGCTTTTGCACTTATCTGCTTCGTGAGGATGAACGCCGCAAGCAGCATAAACAAAACTGAATTCATCGGCAAGTTCAAGACTTGTGAGCGATGAAGCCATATCACTCGCACAGTTTATAATGCCGCAAACGCCCCGCTCAGGCAGGGCGCTTACAAGCTCTTTGCGGTCATCATTGAAAGCTTCGCTGTCATAATGTGCATGACTGTCAAAGATATTATTAAACATTTTATCTTACCTTACTTCCTGCAGGAATACCGTCAACAAAGATAACCTTGACATCTTCGCCTGCATCAGCAGCAAGAATCATACCCTGGCTCTCAACGCCGCAGAGAACTGCGGGCTTGAGATTGGAAACAAGGATAATACTCTTACCGATGAGATCTTCAGGTTTATACCACAATGCGATACCCGAAGCAACTGTTCTGGGGTCACCTGTGCCGTCATCGAGAGTGAGCTTAAGAAGCTTCTTAGCCTTCTTGACGGGCTCGCAAGCGGTAATCTTTGCAACTCTGAGATCAACCTTTGCAAAATCATCAATACCGATTTTTGCGACACCCTGAATTTCTTCTTTAAGAGGATTGGTGGGGTTAGCCGCTTCTTTTGCAGCTTCAAGTTCAGCAAGCTCTTTTTCAAGGTCGATTCTCGGGAAGATTATATCACCCTTAACAACGGTATATGTTGCTTCTTTGCCAAAAGCCTTGCAATCATCCCATGCAAAATCGTCTGCAACACCAAGTTGCTTTCTGATTTCGGGAGTAGTTGCAGGCATAAAGGGAGCGATAAGAACGGAAATAATTCTGATGCTCTCACAAAGATTATACATAACCTCTGCAAGTCTTGCGGTCTTTGTTTCATCCTTGGCAAGAGTCCACGGAGCAGTTTCATCAATATATTTATTGGTTCTTGAAATAAACTTCCAGATATCAGTCAATGCAACTGAGAAGTTAAGCTTATCAAGCTCTTTTTCAGCATCCGATGATGTCTGAGCGGCAAGCGCCTTCAGATCGTCATCGAACTCCCCTGCTTCTCTCTCTGCAGGAATTGTTCCGCCGAAATATTTCTGAACCATGGCAACTGTTCTTGAAACAAGGTTACCGAGGTCATTTGCAAGATCCGAATTAATTCTGTTGATAAGATTTTCATTTGAGAATACGCCGTCCGAACCGAAAGCAATTTCTCTGAGAAGATAATAACGGAGCGCGTCAACACCATATCTTTCAGCAAGAATAACGGGATCAACAACATTACCCTTTGACTTACTCATCTTTCCGCCTTCAAGAAGAACCCAGCCGTGACCGTAGATTTTTTCGGGAAGAGGTTCATCAATTGACATAAGGAATGCAGGCCAATAAATGGTGTGGAAACGGATAATATCCTTACCGATAAGGTGAACATCAGCAGGCCAGAATTTCTTGTAAAGTGTATCATCTTCCGAGCCGAATCCGAGAGCTGTTATATAGTTGGTAAGAGCATCAAGCCATACATAAATAACATGGTCCTCGTTAACGGGAACGGGAATACCCCATTTGAATGATGAACGGGATACGCAGAGGTCCTGAAGACCGGGTTTGATGAAATTATTAATCATTTCATTCTGTCTGCTCTGAGGCTCGATGAAACCGGGATGGTCCTCATAATATTTGAGAAGCTTGTCGCCGTAAGCAGAGAGTTTGAAGAAATAAGCTTCTTCTCTCTCTTTTGTAACAGGTCTGCCGCAGTCAGGGCACTTGCCGTCAACAGCCTGAGTCTCGGTCCAGAATGACTCACAAGGCTTACAGTAAAGACCCTCATAGTGGCCTTTATAGATATCACCCTTTTCATACATCTTGGTGAATATCTTCTGAACTGCCTTTTCGTGATATTCATCAGTAGTTCTGATAAACTTGTCATTCGAAATATTCATCAGCTTCCAGAGGTCTTTGATGCCCGCAACAATATTATCAACATATTCCTTGGGAGTAACGCCCGCTTCTTTTGCTTTATCTTCTATCTTCTGGCCGTGTTCGTCTGTACCGGTAAGAAAGAAGGTATCGAAGCCCTGAAAACGCTTGTAACGCGCAACGGCATCAGCTGCAACGGTTGAATAAGTATGACCGATATGAAGCTTATCCGAGGGATAATATATCGGCGTGGATATATAAAAAGTTTTCTTGTCCATTGGATTTTACCTCCTGTTTTTTTGAACAGAAATGAAGTTTAAAGAAGTGCTGCAGCAGCTTCATCAAGGAAGATAACCGCGTCCTCATGCTGCTGAAGAACCGATGCGGGACAATGAGGAGTAACGGGACCCTTTATCATTGCTTTGACTGCTTCAGCCTTTGATGCGCCGGTAGCAATAAGAACAATCTTCTTTGCCTTCATAATTGAGCCGATGCCCATTGTCATTGCATAACGGGGCATGGGAATATCATCAAAATAGATTGAGTTTGCTTCGATTGTGCTGTCTGTGAGCTTAATCTTATGGCTCTCGCCTGTGAACTCATCCGCGGGCTCGTTGAAAGCGATGTGTCCGTTTCTGCCGATGCCGAGGAGCTGAATGTCGATACCGCCCTTTGAAGCGATATCAGCGGCATAGCGTGCACTTTCTGCATCGGGATCTGCTGCATTACCGTCAAGGAAGCCGACGTTATCAAGATTAAGGTCGAGCTTTGAGAAAAGATTCTCAATCATAAATGTATAGTAGCTGTTCTTGTGGTCCTTGGGAAGATCGCAGTATTCATCAAGATTGAATGTTTTGACATCCTTGAATGAAACATTGCCTGCGGCATACTGCTCTGCAATGTAGTTGTAAGTAGGAACGGGAGTTGCACCTGTTGCAAGGCCGAGAACGCAACCGGGTTTTTCATTAACAAAATCGCAGAAAAGCTTACCTGCTGCCTGACCGATTTCTGCGTCATTTTTAAAAATTCTGATATCCATAGTAAATTTATCCCCTTTTTATGATATTTTGATTTCGCTGTGACTGTCTGATGAATCATAAATTGCCTGCAGAATCTTTGAAGTTTCAACTGCATAGTCAATATATTGTTGGTTTTTATCGCCTGTTTTTATGCATCTGATGAAATCGTTGATTTCATTTTCATACATATCGGTCTGCTTTGCGGAAACCTTGGTTTCGGTAAGCATACCGTTCTTAACAGACCAAAGCTGGAAATCGGAGCAATACTGAAGTCTGATGCCCGCCTTATCGCCCATAAAGTCGATGAACATTTCTCTTTCACCGATGTTCTGTGCCCAAGCGCCGTTGAAACTGACAACGGGACCTGTTGTGCGTACAAGACCGACAACCGAGTCGTCAACATCATATGTGCCGTTCATATCCGCTGTATCCTCAGCCCACATACTTGTGTAAGTATAGTTTTTGATATCCTTACCAAGCTTGCAGAATGCTTCGCCCGATGCACTGATGGGTTTCGGGTCGCCGCAGCAATAGAGAACAAGGTCAATAAAATGAACACCCCAGTCAATGAGTGAACCGCCGCCCGCTTTTGCTTTGATTGTGAAATCTCCGCCTATGCCGGGAATCGATCTGTGGCTTCTGAAAGAAGCATATACATGATATACTTCGCCGAGCTCACCGCTGTCAATAAGCTCTCTGATTTTCATTACATATGTATTGAATCTGTTAACAACACCGATGTTGAGAATTTTGCCTGTTTCATGGGCGACCTTCTGCATTTCAAGTGCTTCGGAAAGAATTCTTGCTGCAGGCTTTTCGCACATAACGTGTTTACCGGCTTTAAGAAAATCAATTGAAATAATCGAATGGAAATCATTGTGAGTGCAAACTGAAACAGCTTCGATTTCGGGGTCGTTAAGAAAATCATGATAATCCGTAACAGCCTTACCGCATCCGTACTTTTCAACGCATTTTTCAGCTCTCTCGGGAATTATATCGCAAAAATACTTGATTTCAACCTCGCTGTTTTTCATATATGCGGGAATATGAGCGGCATTGGCAATGTTGCCGCATCCGATAACCGCAACCTTAATTTTTGACATATAACTACCTCCTGATAAATAGGTATATATTTATACAAATACTAATATACCATATTTTTTAAAAATGTAAAGTTAATTACAAAAAAAACTTGATAAATCTGTTATTCTTTGGTATATTTGAAATGTTAAATAATAAAAAACAAAGGAGTATTCCATATGGGCAGATTTCCTATCGGCGTTATTATCAACAGTTTCAGAACAGACACAGTTTCAGCAGTAAAAAAAGCTGCTGAAGTCGGTGCACAGGGTTTCCAGGTTTATGCAACCTCCGGCGAAATGGCACCTGAAAATATGAATGCAACAAAAATTGCAGAATTCAAAAAACTTGTTGCCGATAACGGTCTTGTTATTTCGGCTCTTTGCGGTGACCTCGGCGGCGGCGGATTCAGCTTTGCAGACAGAAACCCTGCTAAAATTGAAAAATCAAAAAGAATCATCGACCTTGCAAAAGAGCTTGGCACAGATGTTGTTACAACTCACATCGGCGTTGTTCCTGAAGATAAAAACAACGACAGATATAAAGTAATGCAGGAAGCTTGCTTTGAGCTTTCAAGATATGCCGACAACATCGGTGCACATTTCGCAATCGAAACCGGTCCCGAAACATCAGCTGTTCTCAAGGATTTCCTTGATTCGCTCGGTTCAACAGGCGTTGGCGTTAACCTCGACCCTGCTAACCTTGTTATGGTTACAGCAGATGATCCCGTTCAGGCTGTATACAATCTTCAGAGATATATTGTACATACACACGCTAAAGACGGTAAGCAGATTTTCTACAAAGACCCCGAAATAATCTACGGTCTCAAGCAGGAAGTTATCGTTACAGAAGATTCCTTCCTTGAAGTTCCTCTCGGCGAAGGCAGTGTTAAATGGCCCGAATATCTCAACGCACTTGAAGACATCGGATACAAAGGCTTCCTCACAATTGAAAGAGAAGTCGGTGATAATCCTGAAAAGGATATCCGCGCTGCTGTTGAATTTCTTAAGAATCTCGGTTAATCAGGAGTAATTATATGAAAATCGGTGTCAGCAGTTACAGCTTTCAGCAGCTGATTTCTTCAGGAAAAGAATCACAGCTGAGTATA
Organism: Acutalibacteraceae bacterium; assembly: GCA_045647065.1. Classification (GTDB taxonomy): domain Bacteria; phylum Bacillota; class Clostridia; order Oscillospirales; family Acutalibacteraceae; genus CAG-177. Next base: position 160,412 of record JAZRLY010000001.1, on the reverse strand, counting down.
ATGAAAAAAGCAAAGGAAATGGGATTTGACGGCATTGAGTTCATAGACCTCTCGCCCGAAAACGGTATGACCGAAGCGGAATATGCCGCACTTCTCAGAGAAGAAAGCGAAAAGCTTTCACTTCCCATTACCGCATATACAATTTCCGCAAATCTTCTGTGCGATGCAGGACTTGATGCTGAGGTCGAACGTATCTGCCGCAAGGTTGATATTGCAGAAATACTCGGAGCAAAAGTAATGCGCCATGATGCCGCCTGGGGTATGCCCGATGACCTCAAAAAAAGTGCGGGATTTGAGCAGATTCTTCCGATTCTTGCAGACGGTTGCCGAAGAGTAACCGAATATGCTAATTCAAAAGGAATCGTTACTTGCATAGAAAATCACGGATTTTTCTGTCAGGACAGTGAGCGTGTTGAAAAGATTATAACAAGCGTCGGAAACCCTAATTTCGGCGTGCTTCTTGATGTTGGCAACTTCTGCTGTGTTGATGAAAACAGTGCAGACGCTGCAGGCAGACTCGCTCCTTATATCAAACATATTCACGCAAAAGATTTCCACATCAAAAACGGCAACGGACTTAATCCCGGTAAAGGATTTTTCAAATCCAGAGGAGGAAATTATCTCAGAGGCTCGATAATCGGTCACGGAGACATTCCTGTTATGCAATGCATTTCAATTGCCAAAGCATCGGGATATGACGGTTACGTCAGCATTGAATTCGAAGGTCTTGAAAACTGCCTTGACGGCATCGAAATAGGACTTGAGAATCTCAAGAAAATGATTGATATGGTGTAAAACAGTAAATCCCCCGGTGAAAAACCGGGGGATCATTTTTATTTTATATTGTATTAAGTTCTTCTTTAGCCTTTAATGCCGCATCATCACGCCGTTTTTTCAGTTCACATTCAATAAACTTTCTTTCTTCGTCATCATCCCTGACGAAAACAATAACTGCAAGATAAAGAACCGCACCGACAATCGGTCCGAGAATAAACATCGGCCACTGCCATTTCATAAACACAGCATTCTGTGCGGTCATTGCAAGATTCTGATTATATCCCACAAGAGTAAGAAGCTTACCGTTGATGAAAAGCGCAATGGCATCGCCGACTTTGGTTGCAAAATTCTGCATTGAAAATGTTATTCCTTCGGTGCGTTTGCCCGTTTTATATTCAACATAATCAATCGAGTCACTCATAAGCGAACGATGTGCAATGTTAACCATAAAGGCAGGAATGCTCTGAAGTCCCATAAGAGCAGCAACAATGATTATATTCCAGATGTTTTTGAAACCAACAAAATAAGATAAAATTCTCAGAACAATCGATGAAACCTGTGCAAGAATGAGAACCCTTTTCATACCGCCGACTTTATCAACAATCTTTGTTGCGGCAAACTGTGCAAAAGTACCGGGTGCTCCCGTCAGCAAACCGTAAACAAACTGTGTTGTACCGCCGCCGATTTCCATTCCGCCAACCTTATAAAACACCTGGCTTTCAAAGAAATATGCCCAGGGCACGGAAAGCTTTATGTATTCAAGAATTCGTGCAAGTGAAATAAGAAGCATTGTTTTATTATGGCGAAGAACAAAGATTGCTTCGAAAAGACTTTCCTTTTCTTCTTTATCATTCTTTACGGATTCCTCCATTTTATAAGCAGACATTGAAATAAGCTGTCCGCCTAGACCGAGTATCAACGCCGCTCCGAAAAAGAAGGATTTGTCAGTCACACCGAAATTATTGATTGCGATATCTTTTACAAGAGGCACAAGACCTGAAAGCGCACCGCCAACCGTAACACCGATTGCAGTCCATTGAGCCGCCCTTGTTCGCTCTTCGGAACGCGGAGAACTCAGCGCAAGCATACCCCAGAGAGCTACATCCTGCATCGAATAAACCAAATCCCATAGCAAATACAATACAAGGACATAAATAATTGCTTTCTCACTACCGAACCCCCAGTCCCTGAACATCATCAGACTGATGATACCGATAATTGCCGGAAGGTAAACCAGATAAGGACGAAGCTTTTCACCTGATTTTTTGAATGTATGCCTGTCAATCAGAGCGCCGATAATCGGGTCATTGATTGAATCCCATAATCGGCTGATACCTGTTATCATGCCAACCGCATCAGCGCTTATTTTCAGCACATTATTGCAAAAATAAAACAGCCATCCATTGATGAAACCGTAGTTCATATTCTGGCCAGCAATACCCGTCGCATAAGCAAACAAATTACGATTGGGAATTGTACCGGCTTTTTCGGAAATAATATCAGCCGAGGTTCCGTTACTCATAAACAACATACCTCCCCTTTCTATATATAAAATTGTATCATATATAGTTATCAAAAGCAAGAATATAAAATTTAAGCTTTGCAAATCAAAAGTTGTTTACAGAATATTAACAAAACGCAAAATATATAACAATTCAACAATGTTATGTACAATATTTAGAAAAATCTTAATATTTTGACCCTTGAATTTTAAAAATCAAAATGTTAAAATATCAACTGTTTGTGATATAATGAAAAAAGAGGTGTGCAACTTTTGACTAAAACATTTTATGATGTTAGGCAAATCAATGATTTAAGAGATCTTATTACTCAGAGCGCAAAGCTCTATAGCGACAGACCCGCGTTTGAAGTTAAAACTTCCAAAGGCGAACTTTACGAAATAACATACAAAACATATTTTGAACAGATTCAGGCACTCGGTACTGCACTCACAGACATGGGACTTGCAGGAAAGAAAATCGCTGTTGGCGGCGACAACTGCTATCATTGGTGCCTTTCATATATGGCAACCGTAACAGGTGTCGGTGTTATTGTTCCCGTTGATAAAGAGCTTCTTTTCGACGACATCAACAATATTCTCAACACAGCAGATGTCAAGCTTTTCTTCTGCGACAAAAAAATCGCAAGAAAACTCAACGCAAGAAAAGATGAACTTAAAAAGGACCTTACAATTGTTATAATGAACAGCAAGAAGGAAGATGGCGTTCTTCACATTGACGACCTTGTCGCAAAGGGCAAAGAACTCCTCGCAGGCGGCGACAAGCGTTATCTCAATGCTGAAATTGATCCTGACAAGATGTGCTCCCTTCTTTTCACATCAGGCACAACAGGCATGTCAAAGGGCGTTATGCTTTGCCACAGAAACTTCTGCTTTGAAGTTATGTCTGCAATGGGCGTTATAAAGATTTCACCTGATGACTGCGGCATTTCAATGCTTCCCCTTCATCATACCTACGAAAGCACAATCATTCTTTTCTTTGCTCCTTACTGCGGTGCAAAAGTTACTTTCTGCGACGGATTCAAGTATGTTCTCAAAAACATGAAGGAATTCAATCCCTCTGTTTTTGTTGCTGTTCCCCTTCTTCTTGAAACAGTTCACAGAAGACTTATGAAAGCAATCAAAAACAAGCCTCACGGCGAAACTCTTTTCAAGATAGGCAAGGTTCTTATCAAGGCTGCCGCAAAGGTTGGCATTGATCTTAAGAAAGTTTTCTTTAAAGAGATTATTGATACATTCGGCGGCAATATGAGACTTATCATCTGCGGTGCCGCACCCATCAATCCTCAGATTCTCAAAGATTTTGAAGCTTTCGGAATCCAGATTATCTTCGGTTACGGTCTTACCGAATGTGCGCCCCTTGCAATCATCAACCACGATAAGCTCCATATGGCTGAATCCGTAGGCGTGCCCATTCCCGGAAGCGAAGCAAAGATTCTTAACCCCGATCCCGAAACAGGTGTTGGCGAAATCTGTGTCAAGGGCGGCATGGTTATGCTCGGCTACTACAACAACCCTGAGGAAACAGCAAAAGTTATTGATGAAGAAGGTTGGTTCCACACAGGCGACCTCGGTTATGTTGACAAGCAGGGTCATTACTATATTTCAGGCAGAAGCAAAAATGTTATCGTTACAAGCAACGGTAAAAATATCTACCCCGAAGAGCTCGAGTATCATCTCAGCACCGACACAAGAGTCGGCGAAAGCATTGTTATCGGAGATGAAAACAAAAAGGGCGAAACAATTGTTGCCGCAAGAATTTTCCCCAACTTTGAGGAAATCAAAGACAGATACGGCAAAGATGCAGACGAATATTCAGATGAAGAACTGCACGAGATTATGGATGAGGTTGTTCAGTCGGTCAACGAAAAGCTTCCTCCCTATAAGAGAATCGTTGATTTCAAAATCAGACGTACCGAGTTTGTTAAGAACACAACCTCAAAAATTATGCGTCACAAGAATAAGGATTAATTATTGTGCCGTGCAATCTTCGGATTGCACGGTTTTTTTACTTAACAAGGAGCATAAAATATGAACAAAAAAAATAATCTTTTAAAAATTGTCGGAATAACCGGTGCTGTTGCTGCAGCAGCATATGCCGCAACGGGAAATTGGTTCATCGAGACGTTTCTGAGCAAAAACGGAATCCGCAAAATAATTTCAAACGGTTCACCCGTTCCTGCTGATGACAGTGCCTGCTTCTACGAAAGCGAAGAGGCGCTCAAGGGAATTAAATTTTACAGAGAAACTCCCTGCGAAGAAGTATATCTTTTCAACCGTTACGGTGTCTGCCTTTATGCGGATTATTATGAAAACCCGAGCGATGTTTATGTCATTTCGTGTCACGGATTCACGGGTATCCCTTCGCAGAACAGCATTTTCACAAAGCATTTTTATGAAATGGGTTATAATGTTGTTCTCCCTTACCTCAGAGCACACGGCAAAAGCGAGCATAAATACTGCACTATGGGATGGCTTGACAGACTTGATGTCATTGATTGGATTTACTATATAATTGAAAAAAATCCAAATGCAAAAATCATTCTTCACGGTGCATCAATGGGTGCAGCAACGGTTATGAATGTTACGGGAGAAAAGCTGCCCGCAAATGTTATCTGTTGCATTGAGGACTGCGGATTCACATCTCTTTGGGAGCAATACAGTGTTCAGATAAGGGAAATGACAAAAATTCCTTCGGAGATTATTCTTAACATCGTCAACACGGTTGCCAAAAGAAAACTCAAGTTTGACTTTAAAGAGAATTCACCGCTTGAACAGGTTAAGAAATCGTCAACACCTACCCTTTTTATACACGGCGACAAAGACTCGGTTGTTCCATTCTGGATGAACTATCCGCTCTATCAGAATGCGGAATGCGAAAAAGAAAGGCTTGTTGTTCCCGGTGCAACTCACGCCGCTTCGGGATATCTCTATCCCGAAATATACTGGGGCGCAATTGACAAATTTATAAGCAAATATATTTAAGAGAAAATCACCCTTGAGTTAACATCAAAACTCAAGGGTGATTATTTTTTATTTATTTAATTTCAGCAATCCAGGAAAACTCAAACAAACCGCCTTCTGCGAGATGCTGAATCTCTCTCTTCTTCGAGATGTCATCTTTCACATCTCTGTCATCATTGATACCGTACCAAGGCTCGATGCAGACATAAGGTGCGCCGGGCTTTGCCCAGATACCGAGTACGGGGCAATCGCCGAAAGTAAACTCAACTTCGTTTTCGCCTTTGATGGTGAGTTTCTTGGATTTGATTCCCGAAAGAATAAGTGCATCTTTCTTAAAAACATCTTCGGTAATAACGATTTCCTTTGAATTTTCAATAACAGGGAACTTCTCGGGAATAAGAAGATTGTCGCTGTCTATGCGCTCTGTTTCAAGTGTTTCAGCCTCTTCAAATTCAATAACATCACCGATTTTGCAGTTGAAGCCCGGATGAGCACCGATTGAGAAATACATATCGCCGTTTGTCTTGTTGATAACCGTCATAGTGTTGATAAGTGATTTTTCCTTAAGCTCAAATGCAACAAGAAGCTCAAATTCGAACGGATAGCTTTTGAGTGTGTTTTCATCACTTTCAAGACTGAAAACAGCCTTGGCACCTTCGCATTCCTTAACTTTGAAAAGAAGCTTTCTTGCAAGACCGTGCTTGGGCATTGTGTACTCAACGCCGTTATAGCGGAATTTATCATCAATAAGCTGACCGATAACAGGGAAAAGCACGGGAGCCTGACCATACCAGATGTCGGGATTGCCCTGCCAGATATATTCTTTGCCGTTTTCTTTCAGAACAAGTGAATGAAGCTGTGCGCCCATATCGTCAATTTCACAAGTCAGAAAATCATTTTCAATTTTATAAAACATTGTTTTTCTCCTTTGTAAATATGTATTTTCATCAGTAAATAATTTAACACAACAGTGTTAAAAATGCAATTAAATTATTTTCAGGGTTTTAAGATAAGCTTTGCATTCATCAGAAACACGGTAACTTTCGATTGCTTTACGGATTGTTTTATTATGTGTATCCGCATCAAGTCTGTGCTTTTCAAGATACGGAATAACATCATCATATTTTTTCGCAAGTGCTGTTGCGAAATACCACGCCTGCATCATCCTGATATAGTATTCATCTGAACGGATTTCAGCAACCATATCGGAATATTCCATGCTGAAATTATCGTCAAGATAAAAACACATAAGCATTTCAATCGCAAAACGAACGGTATATGTATTGTCAGATTTCATCCATATTCTGATTTGCTCAAGGAATTCATATAAATGTCCTTTGAAGATTTTTGGACGCATCATATCACAAGTCGCCCAGTTATCAACATACGGAAGAAATCTGTTGAGATAATCAATGCACTTGCCGTAATCCGTAATCGATTCAATCAGAAATGCGTGAAGATTATTTTCTTCATAATAATGATGAGGCAGGATATTCATAAATTTTTCGGCATATTCTGTTTTTGAGATTTCTTTTGCAAGCTTTCTCAATTCGGGCGTACGGACTCCGATTATCAGGTCTTTGGATACCGTCGGTATCAGCTTTGAATGAAACTCGCGGTATGTCAGATCCTGCATTTTAAAAAGTCTGTCGCGTATGTATTTTTCCGTCATTTGTTTCACCTTGATCACACAATGCATTGATAGAAGCGGAATAAATATGCGGTGCATATGAAACACGGTTATTGAATTTATTCGAACCGTCATTTGTGAATGTTACAGTGTTTTCGCCTTCATGAAGTTCAATGTTAAGAGTTGCAGTTTTAACCGTATCCCAACTGTATGTATTTCTGCACCAGAGATTCTGCTTGTTTCCGTTGACATTAACCGTAATATACCGTTCAATGAGGTCGACATTATAGTCATGCACCCCGCCCTCATCGTTGTTTGAATAAGCAACGGTCATTCTGTAGCTTCCGCTTCGGGGCACATTGACCTTGATTTCCGCACAACCTCCGAGAGATGAAATTCCGCCGACATACTCATCATTTTTACCGTTCATTATTTCGGCGCCGTCAGAGAGAGTCATATTATGAGGGTCAAAATCAACGCTGAATCCAGTTTCATCTGTTGTTCTGACAACGCACGAAACAACTTCCGCAGACTTGATATCGACATAATTAAGACCTTTTCTGAGATATATAACTGATGAACCGTTTTCTGTTTTTCCGTGGGCACCGTCAATCATAAATTCGCAAGGAATTCCAACATTTATTTCATAAAACCCGTCATACGGTGCAACAGAAAGAAAAGATGTTATTCCGTTTTTACTTCTGTCAGAATCAGCCAGAGTTTCAATAACATTATCATCATTGTGCAATGACAAAAGCATACTGTCAACAACAAATGTACCATATTTATGAGAAAGCGTAACAGAATGGGTTCCCTTTTCAAAATATTCAACAAATGTCAGTTTATCGGTATATTCGCTCTTGATTGTATTCGGAAGCGAAATTTCAGAAACAACTCCGTCAAGCGTCATTTCAGCAATTGAATCAACTCTGTCATCGGGCTTTTTACCGTCGTTGGAATTGCCGTAAATCAGCTTCAGGTCATAATATCCGCTTTCTGGAATATCAAAATTTACGGTAACGCCGTCACCGACATTTTCAAGTCCGCCTACCATTCCTGACTGCTTGCCGGTTGTGGCATATGCGCTGTCATATGTATAGGCAAATCCAGAAAGAATACCGTCCTCGAATTCATAACGAACAGGTAGATTGTTGTTGGCATAATTCAAATCATCACCGTTGTTGGGTGAAATAACAACACGGTAAACGGCAGTGGGGTCAATATCATCAAGTTCAATTTTCAGCTTGTCAAATGAAATTTTATCTGTATATTCTCTGACAAGTATCGGAGAATTGACTATACCGCTGATTCCTTCAAAATAAACGCACTCAATTCTGATGTTAACCTTTTCTCCAATCACTTTTTTATCAAGATTTTTCAGAACAATATCAGCCGAATAATCGCATCCGCCGCAAAGAACGGTTATCTCATCTTTTGCTTCATTGAAAGATGAAATACCGTTGAACCCTTTATAATGGAAACGGTCGTAACCATATTTTATCACATTGGCAAAATCCGAATGAAGGACGTCGATAACCTTTGATTTCAGCCTGTCGCCTTCCATATCGGCATACCATCGGAAAAGCCACCAATTGGAATTCGGACTGTTATTATCAGCGGCTGTATCGCAAAGATTATTCGCAAGACGCCAATAAGCGATGTTGCCGTATGCGCCAGATTTCTCAATTGCAACAATATATTTCAGCATATCGGCAGGCGCACCGCACTCCTGCATTGTTCCGTATTCCGTAACAATAATCGGCAATTCATCCATACCGAGTTCTTTTTCAATCAAACGATAATCATCAATATGATCCTGCCAATAAAGCGACGAGGTTTCACCGAGTTCGTGATAAATCATAACATCGGGTAAACACCCATTTTCTTTACAGAACTCAAGAAAATGACGGATTTCATAACTGTCATAATCACAGTAACCCGGGCCTCCGATTACTGCATCCGGATCAATCGAACGGATAAGTTCATATGTCACTTTCCATGCATCATAGAATCTGAATTTTGCCTCTTCGTCATACATCAACCATGTTCCGTCATCCGAAAGAGTTCCGAACCAGACGGCGTTATCCGCTTCATTATACGGACAATAAACCAGTCTGTCGGCATATTCTGCTTGAGAAAGCTTTGTTACATTCTCTGTTACTTGCGGATGAAATCTGTTTTCAACAAACGAAACGCAGTCATATTCACCGTTCTTGCGTAAATTCCAGATCTCGTCGTGACAATAGTACCATGTATCGAAACAATCCTGGAGGTAAACAGTAATATAATCACAATTGGCGAGAGACGGCGAAACATCGTCAACATCACCTATCGGATGCTGAAGCCCGTCAACAACCTTTTGTGAAACACTTGAAACATCAATACTTTCAACCACTGCAGCATCGGGCACACCATCCTGTGCGAGTCCGTAAAGGAAGCCCGATGCTCTGCTTGAAATCGCTCCCTCACTTACAGAAGCATCGATTTCAAGAGTAGGCTTAAACAAATAAGGCACTCCATCGGAAACAAGACTCAACGCTGTTATAAAACTTAATATCAAACTGATTATTTTTTGCATACTGACACCTATTAAAATTTTTTATTAATTATACATTTTTCAATCACCGAATGTCAATACAACATAATTTTATCATTTCCACTATTTTTAAATCATAAATAAATATTATATTGATTTTTTAATAAAATTATTATATAATATAAATAATTTTATTTTAATATATTGCAGGTGTGAACAATGAAAAAAACTGATGAATTTATTGAAATAGATATTATCCGTCTTTTGAAATCTGTCTTGCAAAAAATCTGGGCAGTAATACTTTCTGCTGTTATTTTCGGAGCTGCAACATTCGGATTTACATATCTCTTTATTGAACCTACATATGAGGCAAGAACACTTCTCTATGTTAACAACAGCAGCTTCTCGGTCGGAAACACCAGCTTCAACATCTCAACTTCATCGCTTAGCGCCGCGCAGGAGCTTGTTAACACTTACATTGTTATCCTCAAAGCAAGAACATCGCTCAACGAAATCATTGATTATGCAGATCTTGACCGGGATTACAAAGAACTTCAGAATATGATTTCTGCAGCTCCCGTTAATTCAACTGAAATTTTTGAGGTTGTTGTTACAAGCACCGATCCTGCCGAGTCAGAAAAGATTGCCAACGCAATTGCAACACTTCTCCCCAAAAGAATTGCAGAAATCGTTGACGGCAGTTCGGTAAGAGTCGTTGATTATGCAATCATTCCCACTTCTCGTTCGGGACCGAGCTACGCAAAAAATACATTACTCGGAATTGTCATCGGAATAATTATTTCGGTTGCCATTATTATTCTGCGCGACCTGTTTGATGTTTTCGTCAGAGAAGAACAATATATCAGCCAGACCTATCCCTATCCCATTCTGGCTGCCATCCCCAATATGCGCAATTCAAAATCCAACGGTTATTACACTTCTGAATACATCTCCTCTTCGGAGAAATAATCTGCAGGAAAGGAGAATTAAATTATGTCTTTTATCAAGAAGAAAACCATTAATAAAAACATATCCAAAACAGGAAACACACTCGACGGAACCGCAATTTGCGAAAATATGAATTTTGCGGCTTCGGAAGCATATAAAAGGCTCAGAACCAATATTCTTTTTTCGTTTGCAGATAATTCTGTATGCAGAGTAGTCGGCGTAACAAGCGCCTTGCGCGGTGAAGGAAAAAGCGTTACAGCCATCAACACAGCTTACACAATGGCACTCAACGGAAAAAAGGTTCTTCTTATTGATGCCGATATGCGTATCCCTTCAATCAGCAAAAAGCTTGAACTTGGCAAAGGAACCGGTCTTTCAAATCTTCTTGTAGGACTTGATAAGGTTACAGAAACATTCCAGAGATATAACTGCTCAAAGCACGAAGCAGGCTTTGATATTATTCCTGCAGGCGATCTGCCGCCGAATCCCGCAGAACTTCTTGGCTCAAAAAGAATGTCGTCTCTGCTCAATTCTCTCAAACAGCATTACGACTATATTTTCATTGACCTTCCTCCTGTTTGCGCAGTATCCGATGCGCTTATTGTTTCAAAAGTGACAGACGGAATGATTGTTGTCGTCCGTCAGGATTACTGCAGAACTGACACACTTAAAGACACTGTTAAACAGCTTGAATTTGTTGAGGCAAACATAATCGGATTTGTTTATAATGGTGCCGATGACGGAAGCGGTTCCTACGGAAAATACGGAAAATACGGCAAGTACGGCAAATACAGCAAATATTACACAAAGCATTACGGCAGTGATTACAAAACTCCCGAAAGCTACGAAAAAAAGGTACAAAATGATTGATTTTCATTCACATATTCTGCCCAAAACAGATGACGGCAGTTCAACCATCAATGAGTCAATTGAAATGCTTACTTTAACCAGAATGCAAGGAATTGACCGAATTGTTGCTACGCCTCATTTTTATGCTTCCGATGAGAGCCCGTCCGAATTTCTCTCTCGCAGAGATTATAACTATCAGAAGTTGATTTCGTCGGTAAAAGAAATGTCTCTGCCTGAAATTATAAAGGGTGCGGAAGTCGGTTTTTTCGAAGGAATGAGCGACTGCTGTGAATTAAGAGATCTGATGATTGCCGGCACTCCCCTTCTTATGGTTGAAATGCCGGTTTGCAGATGGTCGGACCGAATGCTTTATGAACTTAATGCAATATATGAAAAGCAAGGTATAATCCCTCTTATTGCTCATATTGACCGATACATAAAGCTTCTTCACGACAAAAAAATCATCAACAAATTAAGCGGTCTGCCGATTCTGATTCAGGCAAATGCAAGTTTCTTCACCAACAAAAAAACTGCAAGACTTTCTCTTTCGTTACTCTCAAAAGAAAAAATCCATCTTCTCGGTTCAGACTGTCATAATACAGTTTCACGCCCGCAAAACCTTGGAGATGCTTACGAAGTAATCTGTGAAAAACTCGGAACCGATTATTTGAAAAGAATATCCGCCAACGAAAAGCTTGTTTTTTCAAATAACAAATCCTCTTTGGAGGAACTTTTTATATGAAAAAGAAAAACATTTTCGCAATACTCGGCATCATCTTTTCCATAATCTGTGTGTTATGCGTTTCTCTTGCTGTTCTTGGAGGCAAAAAACCTGATTTGCCAGATTATACAGTAAATTCAACCGCAAAAGCCTCCGAAACTTTTACCGAAAGTATTAAATATAAGAGTCCGATTGACTTTGACAAGCTACAGAAAGACTCTAAGGATATTTTCGCCTGGATAAATATTGAAGGAACAGATATTAGCTATCCCGTTCTTTTCCACAACGGAGATAACTCCTATTATCTGCGAAGGGATATTCACGGAGATTATGACCGTAACGGTTCTCTGTTCATAGAAGATTACAACAAAACCGACCTCAATGACCCGGTTACAATCATCTACGGTCATCATATGAGCTCCGGTGCAATGTTCGGCAAGCTTCAGCAGATTTACACCAATCCCGACACTTTCAAAAAGCACAGCAAAATAACAGTATATACTCCGGATAAAATGCTTGTTTACCGTGTGTTTTGTGCTGTTCCGCTTGACAACTCTCATATTTTATATTACAATAATTTTAATAATAGGTTAGAATTTGAACAATTCTTTAAAAAAGTATACAGTACCCGTTCTTTCCTTTCGGTTTTTGACGAAACAGTCAGCGTAACACCCGATGACAGAGTTTTAATGCTTTCAACTTGCTTTGAAACAGATTACTCGAGAAGGTATGTTGTTATGGCTGTTTGCGAAAAAGAAATAAATTAATATAAATAAATGGAGATGATGTAAATGAAAAAAGCAATATCCCTCATTCTTTCGCTCATTATGGTGCTCAGCCTCGGAGTTGTTGCTTTCGCAGCTGAAGATGATTTCAGACCCAGCGTTGATTCGAAAGACCATCCCGTAATTGTTCCTCAGGATTACAACGGCGTTTCTTTTGACGCTCTTATTCTTGGTGAAAACAATGAAGTAATTGAAGGTATTCACATTGTAACTGAAAAGAGACCCGACGGTGAAATTATCGTTACGGCTTATTCCGAAAAGGATATTGCTGATGACAGAGTTAACATTGTTTACTTCGAAGCTTCATACAAAGAAATTCTTGATGCAAGAAGCCTTAAAGAGCTCAACGAGCTCATCCCCCTTGGAATGATTGTCCGTGATTTGTTCGATATTACTCTTGTAGGTGCTTATAAAGATATTTTCAATGAAGGCAAAAAACTTCAGATCAGATTTGATATCGGTGCACAGCTCAAAGAAAAGCTTATGGTTCTCACCCGTTGCTCGGATGAAAGCGGTTGGGAATTCGTTGAATCCATAACAATCAATCCCGACGGAACTGTAACCGTTATTTTTGACAGACTTTGCCCTGTTATCTTCCTTACTGAAGACACCGGTGCAGTTCAGTCTCCTGCAACATCTGATTTTGCTTCAACAGCTCTCTGGAGCCTTGCAATCATCTTTGGTATCGGTTCAGTTTGTATGATAGCTGCATCAAAGAAACGCGCAAGAGCAAAATAATCAAAACGCACAATTAAAAAATTTAAGGTGAAGCGCTATGATGGGTATGAAAAGTTCAACTTTTAAACTCCTCGCAGCGCTTTTTACTGTGATAATTATTCTTGCAGTTCTGTTTATCGGGATGTCCAAAGCAGAAGATTATCTGGTTAAAAAAGCGGATGCGAGCAATGTTTCCTCGGAATCATTGACAACTTACGAAGAAAAGAATTACATTCATTATAACAATAAAAAGTACAAGCCTAAAAATTATCTTGATACTGTACTTCTTATCGGTACCGATAGCGAAGGCAAGGTATACGAAAGTGCATCGTATAACAATTCAAACAAAGCCGATTTTATCGCATTGCTTGTCTTTGATAACAACACTAAAAAATGTGATATCATACAGTTAAATCGCGATACAATCGCCGAAATACCTGTTCTCGGTCTTACCGGAGAAAAAGCAGGAACTACCACCGGTCAGCTTGCACTTGCATATACTTACGGTAACGGTCTTGAACTCAGTTGCAAAAATACCGTTAAGGCTGTTTCAAACTTCCTTTATCAGATTGAAATTGATAACTATCTGTCAATGAATATGGATGCTATTGCAGCATTGAATGATGTTGTCGGCGGTGTTGAAGTTGAAGTCCTTGATGATTTCTCAGATGTTGATCCTGCACTTATCGAAGGTGAAAAAGTTCTTCTTTCAGGCAAACAAGCTCTTACATATGTAAGAGGAAGAAGCGGTGTCGGCGATCAGTCAAACCTTTCCAGAATGAACAGACAGCGCCAGTATATGGCAGCATTTGCAGAAAAAATCAAAAATGCATACGAAACAAACAATGAGCTTGTTCTTAATGCCTACAATGCAATTACCGATTATATTGTAACCGACTGTTCAATCACCGTTCTTTCGGATACTGCCGAAAGACTTTCGGAATATGAGGTTAAAGATATCATATCCCCTGAGGGTGAAATAGTTGAAAGCAATGAGTTCATTGAATTTCACGCGGATGATGCAAAATTAAAGGATCTTGTTATAAGCCTTTTTTATGATGAAATATCTGAATAATTTAAAAAAAGACGGCAGTAAAACGGCCGTCTTTTTTTATTATTTTTTATCATTCTTGTCAATGGTTATATTATAAATAAACATTTTTAATCTCTACCTTGGTTTATTGGCATCGAGCCAATTTTTAAATTTTTTTTCATTTTGGAAGCTTTCGTAAAAATCCTCTTTTTGTTCATCAGGAAGCATCTCATATTCTTCCCAACTGTATTCTGCTGGCGATTTTCCACCGTTATTCCAGGGAAGTGCATCATTTTTTGCTTTTTCCATCCATTTTTCAAACTCCTCTGAATTTGAAAAGCTGTTTTGGAACTGAATCTGAAGATAACCTGACAAAGAAACAAATTCATCCCAGGTATATTCGCTCGGATTTTTTTCATTATTTTCCCAAGGTATTTCCTCTTTTTCACTTTGGGCATCAATCATCCATTCTTCAAACTCTTCATCACTGCCGAAGCTATTCTGAAATTTAATCTGCAATGCACCGTCAAGGTCCACAAATTCCTCCCATGAATATTCAGCCGGTAATTTTCCTCCGTTTTCCCAAGGAGGATCAATTTCAGAGGTGGATGATAAATCAGAATTTTTACTTGCGCTACATCCTGAACATAATACACAAAACGATAATATCATCAATATAATACATTTAAAAAATTTCATAATTAAATCACCTCAAATTACATTTTTTAAATTGGCAATATTATAAGCACCTTATCTTACAACAAAGATATGTTTATCCCCCTAATCTTCACCATTTTTTTAATTTACAAACAATTCCTTTAAGCATTTGCTTTTCATCAATGTTAAATCCAAAAACCATCATAAGTACAGCATAAACAAGTACCATAATTACTACATTTAGAGCAAATCCGATAATCCCCGTCAAATCAAATAAAGTAACAAGATACCCGCTTAAGCCTGACAAAATAAGGCACGGAAGAATTCCTTTAAAAAGTTCAGAATAATATTCTTTGAGCGAAATTCCTATTTCTTTATAAAAAACAATGTTCATACTGAGAATATCACCAAGAACAAGCGAAATAAACGTACCGAGAGTTGCGCCAATCAGCGGATTCCATTTCATCAAAAACACAGTAAGAATAACATTTGCAATAACAATCGTAAACTTTATAACTGACTGGAGCTGGTGCTTGTTCTTTGCCCAAAGAATTTGAGTGCCTATGCTTTCTGTAAGAATAAACATATAAGCAAGCATAAGAATCAAAGCAACATAATAACTTTGATGATAGCCCTCTCCTATCCACAGAGATATGAAAGCATTTCCGTTAATTATAAAACAAACAAAAATAATTCCCAGAAAACTAAATGAATATCTTCCGATACGAATCATCTCTTTCTGCAGTTGTTCAGGGGTTGCTTCGTTTTCAACCAATTTGATAACGCCAGGCATCAATATACCCCCCAACGCTTGACCTACACTCTGAAAATACTGCACAATTTGAGACCCGATTCCGTAAATACCAATTATTCCGGCAGAAGATGCAACAAAAATACCAAGCAACACCTGATCTGCATAAGAATTTATCTGAGTTGCCACCATCTGCAAGAGAATAAAAGAAGAATAAGCAATAATTTCTTTTATAAACCCAAATTTCACTCCTTTGAACTTAGGTCTTAATTTCATTGAATATAAAACATATATAAGATAAAAGAGCCGGGTTATAACAGTCAGAACCAAGTTTATTGCAACAATTGCAATGCTTTTGAAGCCAAGCATCATTGCTGCTGCAGTAAGAATAATACGAAGGATAATTTGTATAATCGCAGTTCCTTTTGATATTATGAAATTTGAATGAGCAATAATAATATTATTGAAAACCGATGTTCCAAGCATTATTGCAGCATTAAGTACCGTCAACGCCAACAGCTTTCTACTCAGAAAAATTTCTTCATCGGATAATCCCGCAGAAAAAATATTCTCAAAAAAAACGATTAATAAAACTCCAAGAATAATTACCGCCACAGAAACTATCGAATAAAAAATTATGCTAACACCAATATATTTTCTTTCGTTTTCAATATCCTTATTCTCTTTATATTTTGCAACATATCGGATAACAGAGTTGCCCATTCCGAGATCAAGCAATAAAAGATAACCGGTTACAGATGCAACAAGCTTATAAACACCATATTCGGCGTTTCCCAATGACTTTATGATAAGAGGAGTCAACAACAAAGTTGACAATACCTCCAAAATCATAAAAACATAAGAAAGTAACGCACCTGCTTTTCGACTCATTTTTTCACCTGCCCAAAAGTTCTTTTAATTGAGAAACAAACTCTTTATGTAACCCGTTAAGAATTTTTCTGCTGTCAAAACTGTCTTCGGTATGCACGGATTTAATTATATCAGCAACAGCCTTTGCATCTGCTATATCATAATAATAAACGTAATTTCCAATCAAAGAAGTTTCAACCGCGGGAATGCGGACACTAACCACCTTTATCCCGTTTGACATATACATAAGAACTTTCGACGGGAATG
Organism: Acutalibacteraceae bacterium; assembly: GCA_045647065.1. GTDB lineage: Bacteria > Bacillota > Clostridia > Oscillospirales > Acutalibacteraceae > CAG-177. The sequence goes on along the minus strand of JAZRLY010000001.1, from coordinate 143,388 downwards.
ATGTGGCGTTGAAGCCGGAATCTGGGGGTTGTGTGCTCAATCCAATGTGGCAAGCCTGGATATACTCATTAAACTCATCTCCGGTTTTAAAACCCACATAATTGATCTTACATAAAGTTTTTGCGGATATATCTTTAATCAATTCCTGAACTGCAGAAATTTCTTCCGCAGAACCGCTACCAAGAACTTCGAGCACATAATTATCATCGAGATATTCGGCTGCAGCAATTGCAGTATATGCTCCACCCTTGGCTTTTCTGAAAGTACCTGCATAAACCACGTGGATTTTATTATCATTAAATCGCAAACCAAAATCTCTAACAGATTGATATGTTCCGTGAGAAATAAGATAATCTTTTTCTGTATTAACTTCATTTCTAAGCAAATCCGTGATAAACAGATAATTATCAGCAATTTGCAGATATTCCACTTCTTTTTTTTTCAAACCGTCATCATTGGTTACATCCGAATAAAGTTCCTCAACTTCAATCGTAAGTTTACATTTTTTTATCTTACGAATAAAGCTGATTGTATTCATATAAGACAATGAATGATACACAATCAAACGATCTTTCCGACTAACATTTAACAGCAAATATATAAAAAAACTGAATCTGCTAAAAATATGACCAATAATTCTGATCAGTCTGTTATTACTGCTGAAAGAAGAAAACGTTTTAAGAGTAACATTATCACATAGATTTTCGTTTTTTCCCCTGACAAAACAATGTCGCCTTGTTTCGGCAGGTGATACGACCTCTATCCTTTCAGAGCAAGCTTCCGAAAGTGCCGATATTATATAGCTCATCTTGTTCTCTGCCGCTGGGGCAACTATTCTATCTTCAGCTCTGATAAAATCACAATTGTAATATCCAATATAATAAAGCATTTTATAACCCTTAATTTATTTGATAACTGGAATCAATTCAGCCAACAATCTAACTGTTGCCCGCTGTGTGCCGCGCGGAGGCATTGATTCATACACAGCACCCGACTCTGCTTTCGAAGAGTCGGGGTCTTTTATTGGATTAGTAAAGAATCATCTTTCCTGTGGAATCAAATTCATACTTTCCTTCTCGGAGACCTGTACCATATACATATTCTTTGGTAAGATAAACCGAGCTGTTTTTGACAATAGAATTACCGTCGCCAACGAAATAGTAATTACCATCATATTTTACAAGCTGATATGCATTCTGCTGAACACCATCAATATAAAATCTTCCGTCAACAGGTCCGTTTTTGAGAATCATCTTTCCGTCAGCATCAAACGAATACTGTCCAGCGGGAAGTCCGTACTTATAAAGATAGCTTTCAAGGATATAAAGCTTGCGATTCTTTGCAACCTTATGTCCATCGCTGATGAAATAATAGTCACCTTCGAATTCCACAACCTGATATGCAGTTTGCTTAACATTGTTTATATAGAAATAATCGCCAAAAACACCATTTTTAAGCTCAAGCTTGCCGTCTGCACCAAATGTATGAACACCTGCAGAAAGATCAGTTCCTGCAACAAACTGTTCGTTGAGATAAAGCGTGCAGTTCTTTGCGACCTTGTGACCATCACTGATGAAGTAATAATCACCTTCATACTCTACAACCTGATAAGCATTCTGTCTGATGTTATTAAGATAGAAGTAATCACCGATAACACCGTTCTTAAATATGATCTTACCGTCCGAATCAAATTCGTGATATCCTACATTAAGTGCAGTACCGGAAACAAACTGCTCACTAAGATAAAGCTTACAGTTCTTTGCAACTTTATGTCCGTCGTTGATGAAGTAATAATCACCTTCGAATTCTATAACTTGATATGCATTCTGTCTGATGTTATTAAGATAGAAATAATCACCAACAACTCCGTTCTTAAGCACAATCTTACCTTCTGCATCAAATTCATGATATCCGACATTAAGTGCAGTACCGGAAACAAACTGCTCGCCGAGATAAAGCTTGCAATTCTTTGCAACATTATGACCATCACTGATGAAATAATAATATCCTTCGTACTCAACAACCTGATATGCATTCTGTCTTACATTGTTGATATAGAAATAATCGCCAACAACACCGTTTTTGATAACAACCTTGCCGTCTGCATCAAACTCGTGATAACCTACCGAAAGCCCTGTTCCGTCAACAAAGTGTTCGCTGAGATAAAGCTTACAGTTTCTGGCAAGCATATGACCGTCGCTGATAAAGTAATAATCACCATTATATTCAACGACCTGATACGCCTTCTGCATTACGCCATCAATATAGAACTTACCGTTTATCGGACCGTTCATAGCGATTTTACCGATAAGCTTTCCGTCTTCATCGAATTCATATTCACCTTCTGTGTATCCGGTAACAGCTGTATTAGGTTTACCTACCCAACATTTTCCAGTGGTAATCTGGTAATTGGGATTTATGTAATAATAATCATCGTCAACCTTTACAAGTCCTGCGGCCTTGCAGAAGCCATTTTCATAATAATATGTTCTGCCATAGATTTCCATTAAACCGGTTCTTCCCTCAAGCCAGATGCCATCAACATTGAATGCAAAAGTACCGTTCTGACCTCTTATGGTTGATGGACCGATTTTGGCAGCACCATCGCTTGTAAAATAGTATTTTTCACCGTCGATAGTTGCCCAGGAGTTTTTAAGCCATTCCCCTGCCCACATATACTTGATGAAATCGCCGTTCTTTATAAGTGCGCCTCTGAGAAGGACATGGTCAACAAATTTATATGAATATCCGTTAATTTTCTGCTCTCCGTCAACAGCCTTATAATCGGTTGTTGAGAAGTAATAATATCCTGTTGTGGATTCATCCTCTGTATCAATATAGTTCCAACCTGAAATCAGTGAACCACCAAGCATATAATACAAGTCGTTGCCAGATTCAACAAGTCCATTTTCTTTGTATTCATCACCGCAATCGCAAACAAGTTTTCCGTTAACTTCCTTGTAACTGTGTCCGGTGGTCACAACAGGAGTACCCCAATCAACAACAGATGCACAACCTGAACAGTATGTGCGGCCTGTATAACCGTTTTCGGTACAGGTGGGGTCTAAATCAGCAACAGGAGCAGAAGTATGAGTATGCCATGCTGTTTTATTATCAAGCTCAGTTACAATGTCGATAGCATCATGGAAACCTGTGATATAATTATCAAATTCACTTCCATCATAAGTGATTTCACCGTAAAGTGTTTCACATTCAATATTAATAACAGGAATCCTGCCTGATGCAAACTGTGCAGAAGCGGTGGCTCCTCCGTAGCTTTCATCCCATGACCATACCCTTACAGGAATTGAAGCAAGAACTGCATTGCCCGACTGTGTACCGTCGTTAGTAATAGAAAGAGTCAATTCATTGTTTATTTTATCCTTGTAAACTTCGACAGTAACGCCTTTAGCACATATAATATTATCATATTCAAATTTATTAGCAGTGTTAAGCTTTATTGTTGTAACAATCTTGCTTATCTGATCTGCATCAGAAGCAGTCACATCAAGATAGTAAACAGAACCTGCCTTGGGAGTGTGATTTCCATCGTTGTGTCCAGCGATAGTGACAAGTGCATTTGCGGCAGAACCGTTAACAGTCAGAGTTTTTGTTGCACGGCTTTCATTGCCCTGATTATCATAGATAACAAACGTAACCGTGTGTTCGCCGTTTGTCAGATAAACATCATTAAGTGAAATTGTACCTGCACCTGCATTGAAGGAGGATTTATCCGAAACATCCATACCATCAATATAGATTTTAGCTGTTGCATAGTTCAAGCCGGTAGCATTGCTGTTACCTGAAACGTCAGATGCTTTAGCGGTAAATGAAAGCAAATTATTTGTAACGGTCTGACCGTTAAGAGCAACGAAATTTGCAGTATCCGAACAAACACTTAACTCTGAAATAACCGGTGCATCTCTGTCTTCGGTTACATCGCTGTAGTCCAGAGTAATATCGTCAATATAAATAATTAACTCTTCCATCGTGTCGTCGGCAGGAGTTGTACCATTAATAAACTGAATAAACGCAGGATAATAATTGCCATCCGGACTCTTGCCGTTATTCACGGCATAGTTTTCATTGGGATTATACTGCAAAGATGACTGGAAATCATAAGCTGTTAAATCATAATAAACATAAATCCAACCCGATTCAGGAATACCATAGTTAGTGTTATAGCTTACCTTTGCTCCGTCGTAATCGGAAAGCATATAGTCATAGTTGGTATAAAGCTTACCTGAGCTATCCTTGGTAAATGTGCGGCAAATACGTAATGCAGTGTTGACTGCATTCTGGGGCATATTAACCCACATACCGACACGAACAGCACTCTTGCCCGAAGAAACATCACGCCATATCTGAGTTTCACCTGTATAAAGCAAATAGTTATAAACCCAGCTGCCAACACCTTCTGCATTCAGTCTGTCAATTGAAACACCGAGTGCATAGTCACCACTCTTGACTGCATCGCCATTATCCTTTGAAGCAAGGAAAACATCGGTTCTCGTGTTTTCGATACTGTTGCCATTTGATTCAGGCTTATAAATAGGATATTTGGCATTGGGGTTTTCAGCATTTTTTGCATCAATCCATTCGCCGATAGTTTCTGTGCCATGCCAATCACTGATATCACCGTCTTCAAAGTCAAAAAGGACTTCAGAACCCTTACCGAACTTTGTTGTAATTGTCTGTGATTCAATCAAGCTATCATATTTATATATAGCGGTAACAGTTGCCTCAGTGATTTTTTCATTGTCAGCAGCCGTAAAACTGAAACCATTCATTGTACCTGCAGACACAGGGTTAACTGTCCACTCAAAAACTTCGGGGACACAGAACGCCTCAAAGTTGCCGTACATAGCAGTAATCTTAAGCTCTGATGTTTTGCCGTAAGGAACAGTTGTTTCGGTCGCACCGAATGTAAAGGAGGTAGGATTAACAATCGTTACAGTTCTTGAACCAACAACATTTCCATTATCTTTCAACTGAATATCGACATTACCGATCGTGCCGTTCGATACAAAAACTCCATCAGTAATCGTTCCGAATTTACTATCAGACAACGCCCATGTTGCTGTTGCGGGAATCTCCGCGGCAGCATTGGTTGCATCAACACCAAAAGCAGAGAATGTATATTTTGAATAAGGCAGTAAATAATCGTATTCACTTTCAATAACCGCGTGGTCAAAAGTACCATCAGGCACGGCAGTTGAAATAATCATAAGTGTATTTGAAACCGCACGTTCAGAACCACCCGATGGTGAGTTAACAGTAACAAACTCATCTGTGCCTTCACGAATCGCACCAAATGTAGCAGAGTTACCTCCGTCAAGGTGGATCGCTTCAACACAACCGAGCGCGAGCATCACTTCGGCCTGCTCATGAATTGTAAGACCTACCGTTGCAGGTGCCTGGCTACCATCAGCTGTCATTAAGATAAGCTTTCCGTCAGCTGTTAAACCGAGCGTCTGACGAGGATAAAGTGTTGTCTTATCAAGACCGCTTGTTACCACACCGTCTTTTACGATATGCTGCCAGCCACCGATTGCTTCCTGAAGCTGATCTTTGTAGGTAGAGTATTCACCTTTAGCACCAATAATATAGGTACCATCCTTTAGTACAGCAAAGAATGCATAGTTGTCACCGCTGGCAGAAGCATCAATTCCTTCCATTACAAAAGCACCAGTAGGTTGACCTGTGGTAGTGTTATAATAAGAAGCATTGATACCTGCAACAATCTTGAATGGTTCTGCATAGTTTGCCTCCATAGCGGCAACCTGATCACTCAGAGTCTGCATACCAAACACAGCGTTCTGGTTATTAATGTAGTTTGCCTTAACCTTTACTGTGTCAACAGCGGTATCGACCGTAGTAACATACATTTCCACACGCTGATTGCTGCTGTTATACAGCACCAATTCATTCATGTTGACTCCAGGCGCCAGAGTGGATTGATCGTTATCGATAACAGTAAAATTTGCCAGATTCATAACAGTTTCAATTTCACCGGCAAAAGCAGTCATCGGCATTAATGAAATCATCATTAATACAACCAACACCATAGAAAGAATGCGTTTTGTTTTCATGTTTTCTTTTCTACTCCTTTAACTTGAATTTATATAAGCAGCTAGACTGTTTATATACGTTTTTTAAAATATCATATTAATTACAGTTTATAAGCAACAAAACTGTGATGTGTTTTTTGTTTATCTATAGGAGGGTCTTTTTTATAGTCGCCGTATAAGCAACGCAGATATTCATCGTAACCTACCGGTGCCGGGAACTTTTCCCCTTCAAATTCCACGTCAACGGTCGCGTTAAATACTTCGGTTGGAATTATCTCTCGCTCGCCATAAATACACCAGGACTTACATCCGCAAAAATCACTTATATTCCGATTTTTTTTGTTGCTTTCATTAATAATCCTTCGTATAAAGAAATTGCTTCCTAACAACTTGACCGATGCCATCGCAAACCCTTTTACAATACGTTTTATCGGTCTTGCTGAGTCAGGCTTTCTGAGCTTTGTCAAGCCAAGACAAAACATATATCTGTTGATTCGTCTGACTTCTTTTTGTGCTTTATCATATTCATTATCCCAAAAATCCAACGGAAAAATATCAATATCAATTCCGAGATCCAATCCGTTATTAATGCCTTGCTCCTCTTTTCGGGTACTCATATCACAAAGCTTTGCAAACGGATAACTGTAATCGGGACAGTATTCAAACGAAAATAAATGAAATTTTTCGTCATTCTTGAATATTGATACCAGACGCTCATAATCCTCTCTCGGAACCAAAACATCAACATCATCATCCCAAGGAATAAAACCTTTATATTTTATTGCCCCGAGAAGCGTACCGTTTGATAGAAAATATCTGATATTATTTTCACGGCAAAACATATTGAATTTTTTGAGAATTTGAAATTCAATTTGTTTTATTTCATTCAGCGTTAATTGATTCATAAAGCTCTGCATACTCCTTGAATCTTTCATTTTTATCAAACTTCTGTGCTCTTGCACGGCAATCGGCTAAAGAATACAATTCATTTTCACAAATACGGATAATCTCTTTTTCCAATGTATCAATGTCATTGATTTCAATAACCGCCCCCGATGAGTTATCAATACATTCAGGACTTCCGCCTGTCCGGAATGTCAGCACCGGTGTACCACACGCATTAGCTTCAATATTTGTAAGACCAAGAACTTCTTCTCTGGTCGGATTAACAAACACATCTGCCGCGGTATATATTTCTGCAAGCTCATTCTGATTCTTCGTCCTCGGAACAGTTATCACTCTGTCAAGCAACTGCGCATCACGCATCCGTTCTGCGCCGACTAACACAATCTGATACCTTTCGCAATCAAGTCGCTTTGCCAGTTCGCAAAAAACATCCAATCCCTTTTGATAACCCCAATCAAAAGATACTCCAAGAATAATTTTCTTTGATTGAGGAATATTGTATTTTTCTCTGAAAGAACCTTCTGCAGGTTTAAAAACCGAAAGATCAATACCATTATATATTACTTTCACGGGATGCTCTTTAAAAAATGACTCTTTTACAATATCTGCCAACCATTGTGACGGAGTAACTATCGTTAGATCAAGACCCTCAAAAAGTTGTTTCTTTTTTTTATATAATTGCGCACTTTTATCGATAAAGTAACTGAAATCTTTCCTTTGAACACATTCTGAACAACCATATTTCCATTTATCACAGTTAGCAATAACAAAATGAGTACAATATCCGGTAAAAGTCCAGCAATCGTGAAAAGTCCAAACCAGTTTTATTCCGTTGTTTTTCAGATACGTAATAAGAATTTCAAGATTACAGTCATGGCCGTGAATATTATGCAAATGTACAATGTCAGGTTTCAGTCGTTCGAGTTCATTTATAATTTTTTTTGTTGCCGCTTTTGAATTGAATCCGCAATTACCCATAACCCTTGATTTCAACGCCTGAAATTTAATATATAAATCATTTGAGCATTGAATTCCGAGAGTATATCCGTCTGATTTACTGCTATAAAGAATATAATTTTCAATATTATTTTCCGTCATAATCCTACTGATGCCAACACATATTTTACCTGTGCTGCCAATTCCGCAGGTAGCATTAATCTGAACAACCTTCATCAAACTTTCTCCCATAAGAAATGATATGGAAATACATTTAAATTACCGCCGCGATTTGCGTTAATAAAGAAATACACCAAAAAGAATATAACCATTATATATCTTCCAAAAATGGCAACATGCTTCCAACGTTCATTTTTAGACTTAATAATCTTCGGCAACAGCAAAGGAATAAAAATTATATAATAGTAGTTCATTCTCATCGCCAGATTATGTAAAGGTGCAAACATCTGTATAACCACAGAAAACAACAAAAAATTTCTCATGCCGATTGTTTCTTTGTCAACAAGTGATTCATCAGTAACAAGGAAAGCAAACACAACAAACACAACAAACAATATCAGCATCATATATGCACCGGTTTGCATTGTACTGCCATCATACTTAGTATATTTTTCAAGAAATATAACCAATGCAGAAAATATCTGTTTGTTGAATGTAAACACTAGAGCTAATCCGGGAAAAATAGCATATAACCAATTTCTTGTTATTTTTATGTGAAACAACGGATACATAAAAGCAAGCATAAATGCACTTGTATGAAATGTTATTGCTATCAAAACCGTAATTATAAAAGGAATCAGTTTTTTGTTGCGTGTAAATTCATAAGCAATAAATCCAATTCCGATTGCAAGCATTTGTCTGATTCCGGAAAACATCATTACAAACGTTGACATTGTGCAAAACAGCACGATGGTAAGAGACGGATCCACACACAGTCTTTTATATGTGGGATATATCATTAAACTGACTGCAAGCGCCGATATCGCAAGAAAGAAATACGGTTCATCCGAAAAAACAGACACTATCTTATTAAAATATGAAAATCCAAATTCAATAGAATCTTTTCCGACTTCAGCCCAAGACATATTGGCATAGTTGTTAAAATAATAAATGTAGTTTCTCGTGTCTGTTCCTACTCTTTCGTGACGAAACATAACCAAAGCCGTCAACATCGCAAAGAAAAGAAACATAATGATATTATTTTTCTTTTGATAACTAATACCTTTAATATAGATATGCTGTATAAATATAGGAAAAACCAATAAAACAATAAACGGTATCATTTAGACTCCTAATGATTTCAAAATAATTAATTCTGCTGCAAAGCAACATTAGCAACAACGTCAAAGAAATCTTGCCTGAGCATTCTATCAATATCATCTTTGATATGATTTTTTTTACCCAAGAGATTAGCTTTCTCTGCATATTGTCCTATTATATCGGTATTGTTTATCAATTTACCGACGGTTGAACGTAAATCTTTAAGCTCATTTACGCAAACAGCCGCATCATTATCTTTCAGATAAGAAATCCCGGCTTGAGTGCTTGGTCCGATGGCCAAAACGGCACACCCGCTGTTCATACAGTCAATTATCTTGGTTGAAAAAGAAAGTCTTGTAATATAACGATTTCTGATATCAAACGCTTCCACGTGAACGGCAACATCCGATTTTTTATATTCTTCCGTCAATTCACTGTATGGTATCGCAGGGTGAAGAAATGAATTCCTGCCATCATTGAGCTTTTTGGCTTTGGATAAATTAAATTCAGAATTGGAAAAAATATGCAATTGAGCTTTAAGACAATCTTTATTCAAATCAGATAGAACTTCAGCTAATTCATCCAAAACCTTCCATCTGTTAAGATACAATCCGCCTGCATATATAAACCGAATAGGCAACTCTGTTATTCTTTCGCTATTTTCAAACAAAGCGGATTTGCACAGCACTTTCATAGGTCGATTAAACAATGCTTTATATTCTTTTTTTTGCAACTCAGTCATAGTATAAATCAATGAACTTTCGCGAAAGTGTCTGCGTATCCATTTTCGGGTTATCAAGCGGTTAATCCAGAAAGACGGCGATATACGAAACTGCTTGAGAGAATAATTATCGTCCGAAATATAAGAAATCATCGGACATTGGGCAACACTCTTGGCATACAAAGCCAATTTTGATACATGAAAATACGAATAACACGGAGCAAAAATAATATCCGGGTTGAATTCTTTGATAAAATTTTCAAGTTCCTTTGTTTTCCAATTAAAGATAGACCACAAAAATTCTCTTACCAACAACGAAGCTTCTTTGAACACTCCAGGAATGCTGTTTTTGATCTTATTTTCAACCACATCGGATTGACAGATATCGTCAACTCCGTAATCTCTTATCTCTAACCTGTGACCTTTTTCTTCAGTCAATAACATCGAATCCGAAATCTGGAAATATTTTCGGCACAGTGAATTCTGAGGCTGCTCACCGCAACAATAAATTTGAGCAATATCTGCGTCAGAAAAAGCAGAAAACATATTTGACAGCACATTTCCGCCGTTATTTGTATCACGCCAAGCTTCATATGATATGATCAGAATATTCATTTTTCAACAAACCTTCTATATTGTTTCATCAGGAAAGAACTGAATCTTATTCCAAAAACACTGCAGAGCAACAATGTAATCAAACCTTTTTTGTTGCACGCATATCTCAATATCCATTTAAATTCTTTCAATTTTGACAAAGCTGTTTTTTTGTCCTCTGCCGGAATAAAATTATATAAATACAGTAAAACCGAATACTCATATACCGTAAACGCCATAAATGCTTTTCCAGCAGAATCAATTGCTTTTTTGTTAACAGTCAGTTTTTGTGATGTCTCGGATATGAACAGTAAAAGATCATTAAAATTTTTTGAGGTAATATTATTTGTAATTGAGCCCTGACGGTTCTGTCTGTAAAGATAATAAGAAATATCAAGAACATCAAAACTACGCGCACATAAAATACAATCGCGTACAAAACCAAGATCTTCGGAATACCGACGGTCATAAGGGAAATGCAGATTATTTGCGGTTAAAAACTCTCTCTTATATAATTTTGACCATGCACTTCCGGGATATTTTGATCTTGAAGCCATATGATTGACGGCATACTCACGGTTTTGTGATTTAATCTGTGACCTTACAATGCCTTCTCCAAGGTCTTTCATTGTTCCATCAGGATAAAATTTAAACGCCTTCAAAAAACACATGTCTGAATCTTCTGTTTTAATCCAATGCAGTATATCAGCTATACAAGAAGGAAATAATTTGTCATCCGAATCAACAAATGTTATATATTTACCAACAGAAGCTGACAAGCCTTCATTCCTTGCCGATGAAAGACCTCCGTTTTTTTTATGAATAAACTTAATAAGCGAACTTTCTTCAGCATATTTTCTGCAAAGTTCACCAGATAAATCGGTAGAACCGTCATCAACAAGAACAATTTCACATTCCTCTGTTATCTGATTCAAAATGCTGTCAACGCACTCCTGCAAATACGCTTCAACATTGTAAACGGGGATAACAAAACTTAACAAAATATCGGAGTTATGTGTTTTCAAAATAAACTCTCCTTATTTTTTCTATCACAGATGAACAACTGAAATCCTTTACCTTGTTTCGGTTAAATTCACCCATAGCATATCGGTTACCGTTTATCACCGAAAAAATGGCAGAAATACAATCATCTTCACTATACGCTCTGAATGTGCTTCCCCCGTTTTCATCAATCAAATCTTCATTTCCTCGTATTTTACTGCACACAACAGGCAACCCGCACGCCATAGCTTCCATCACTGCCGCAGGCAAACCCTCGCGTATTGAAGGAAAACAAAACACATCAGCCGAATGATTGAGTTCAGGTATATCATTCCTATAACCAAGCAAATGAAGCCGCTCCGATACTCCGAATTCTTTTGCCAATTCAAGCAGATAATCATGTTTGTCGCCGACACCAGCTATTGCATAATGAATATTGGAATTATTCATCTTTGCCAAAGCCTTTATAATTACCTGATGATTTTTGTTCTCATTCAGTTCTCCGACAGAGAATAGCAAAAAAGCATCCTCAGGAACTCCGATCTCCCGTCTTTTTTCATTTCTGTCAACCTGAACATTTTCAAAATTCGTCAGATCGATACCTACGCCAGGAACAAAGTGAACCTCTTTAGCGTTGAATTTACGCTTTGCCACTTCGTAGTCTTCTTTATTAATTGTGATTAACTTATCAGTAAAACGAGAACAAAGCTTTTCAATAGTATAAAAGACCATCCAATTCAGCTTCGGTGCACCTTTATAGAAATGGAACCCGTGAGCCGTATAAAAAACCTTCAAGCTGTTTTTCTTTCTGGATTTTTCGCAAACCAATCTGGTAATCACAGAAGCATTTGGCGTGTGACAATGAACAATATCATAATTGCCATTCTCTATAACATTCTTGAGTTGACCATATGCTTTTATATTATCCGAGGATAAAGGACTTCTGGAAAAATCAATCTGATAAGAATTACACCCAAGTTCACTATATAATCCGTCTAACGATAGCTCTTTATAATTGCACGCAATATCAACGCTGTTGCCCTCGCGGACAAGCATTTCAATATGCGGTTTGAAAAAGCTATTCATTGTAAGTGAAATAGTTGTTACATACAGAATTCTCATTAAATCTTCCTCATAGGAACACCAACATATGTTCCGCTGGATTCTATATTCTTAACTACAACCGCGCCTGCTCCGATAACGCATCCGTCGCATATCGTTATATTATTTATCACATCAGCGCCGAGTCCGATGTGAGAACAGCTTCCTATATTAACCGTTCCGCCGAGAGCAACACCAGGAGAAATATGAACATAATCACCGATTATATTATCATGCTCAACAACCGCATTTGTATTTATAATGCAATGCTTTCCTATCGTTGCACACACATTAACAACAGCACCAGCCATAACAACTGTCCCTTTACCGATAGAAACCTTCATAGCAATCTGCGCAGAAGGATGAATCAACGTGACCCAATTCACGTCATACTTTTCAGCAATAATCTTTCTGATTTTACTGTTTCCGATACCGATAACAAAATCTGTTTTACCGTCATCAAATGATTCGATTTCGGAAACCGTTCCTATAATTGGAAATCCGAGACATTCTCCTTTTGAATTGTCATCCGCAAAATTAATATCGGTATATCCGTTTTTAAACGCATTGTCGGCAATCACTTTTCCGTGACCACCCGCACCGATAATAATTAATCTATTCATAAACAATCATCTCCGATTCATTGCCCATAAACTCTTCCATCGTTACCGAGGTTTCCGAAGTGATACCGTCGCGCTTCAGAACTTTTCCGACAGTCTGAAACATTATTTTCCAGTCGCCAATGAAAGTTATGTTATCAACATACTCAACATCATATCCGAACTTTTTTTCCCAACTGATAGCATTTCTTCCGTTAACCTGTGCAAGACCCGTAATGCCGGGTCTGACTTCAAGTCTCCTCGCCTGGGTTTCATTATACCGCTCGTTGTATCGCACATATAAACATCTGGGGCCGACCAAAGATACCTCACCGCGTACCACATTCCAGAGTGAAGGAAGCTCATCAAGTGATGTACTTCTCAGAATCTCACCAAATCTGCCAAGTCTTTGCTCGTCGGGTAGGAGGTTTCCCTCGCCGTCTTTTTCATCGGACATTGAACGGAATTTATACATATAAAAAGGTTGGCCGCCTTTTCCTGCTCTTTCCTGCTTGAAAATAACGGGTGAACCAAGTTTCATACGCACCAGCAAAGCAATAATAACCATTATAGGACTGAGTAATATCAGAGCAATCAACGCAATCAATTTGTCCTGAAAAACTTTTATGTAATTTTCATAAAAACCGTTTTTGGTATTTTTAGCCATATAATCCCCAAATTTCAAAAATCAGAAACAGGATCTGATAATGTTGATTACCCTCATCTGCTCTTCATCCGTCATTTTTATGTCACTCGGAAGGCAAAGACCTCTTGCAAAAATATCCTCATCTGCAGGCTTTTCATAAGCTGATATGAAGTCACAGTCTTTGAAAACAGGCTGCATATGCATAGGCTTCCATATAGGTCTTGCTTCGATATTTTCAGCCGCAAGCTTTTCAATGACATCCGTCATTCTGACATTGCACGATTCATCAATCAGCATGCACGAAAGCCAGAAATTCGGAGAAGAGTTTTCTGCATACGGATTCATTGTGACGGGTAAATCCCTGAATTCTGATTTGTATTTGTTATAAATTTTTTCTTTCAACGCTTTATGCTCTTCAAGATGGAGAAGCTGTCCCCTGCCGATTCCTGCAACTATATTTGACATTCTGTAGTTATAACCGATTTCTTCGTGCTGATACCACAGTGCTTTTTCTCTTGCCTGAGTAGCAAGGAACAATGCTCTTTCTCTCTCCTGAGCAGTTTTAGTAATAAGCATTCCGCCGCCTGAAGTTGTGATAATCTTATTACCGTTAAAGCTTAGAACGCCGTAATCGCCGAAAGTACCGCACTGACGTCCATTATATGTAGCCGAAAGAGACTCTGCCGCATCTTCAATCAAAATTGCATTATGCTTTTTACATATCTCGGCAATCTCATCAATCTTTGCGGGAACGCCGTAAAGATGGACAAGGATAACCGCCTTTGCCTGAGGATACTTCTCAAAAGCTTTTTCAAGAGCAGCAGGATCCATATTCCAAGTATCTTTTTCTGAATCAACAAAAACCTGAACTGCGCCTTCATACGATACGGGATTTGCACTTGCTACAAAAGTCATATCCGAACAAAGAACAACATCGCCACGCTCAATACCTGCAAGCTTCACTGCAAGATGTAACGCCGCAGTGCCGGATGAAAGAGCAAGAGCATGAGTATTCTCTTCTTTCAGAAAAGCCGAAATCTCTTCCTCAAAACCGTCACAGTTGAATCCAAGAGGAGCAACCCAATTACGCTCAAACGCTTCTTTTATGAAATTCATCTCTTCCTCGTGCATTGTAGGAGATGAAAGATATATTCTTTTCTGCAACAGGAACCGCCTCCAATTGTGTTGCCAAAACTTATTTTATATATTTTTCAGCATAGCTGTTAATAATCTTTTCGTAGGACTCACTGTCCGTCGGATAACTTTCCGCGTGAGCAGCACCTTCAACAATCAGAAGTTCCTTATGCTCGCTTGCACACGCTTCGAAAAGCTCATTAACCATGTAAGTAGGAACAAAATCATCGTTTGCTCCGTGAATAAAAATCATAGGTACCGATACTTTCTTCACCGCATCAATCGGACTTGCGTCTTTGAAATCAAATCCCGAAATTGCACGGTTGAAAAAGTTGGCAATATTGATGATCGGGAACGAAGGAACATGCATTCCTTTTGCGTTGTGGACAAACTGATTGTATGCGGAAGTATAACCGCAATCGGAAACAACAAATCTGACATTGGAAGGAAGTCTGCCGCTGCCTGCCATAAGCATTACCGTTGCACTTCCCATAGAAACGCCGTGAAGTACAATCCTGATATCTTTTCCGAAATGATTATTCAAGAAATCAAGCCACTGAAGGCAGTCGCGGTATTCGTGATAACCGAAACCGATGTATTTTCCTTCGCTCATCCCTGCCGCCTGATGGTCAACAAGAAAAACGTTCCAGCCCTTGTCGTGATAGAATTTAGCCATACGGTCAAATTCGCCCGTACCGCTGCTTCTGTAACCATGGCTGCCGAAAACATAAACATCCGACTGCTCCTCTGCGGGAAGAAGCCAGCCTTTGAGCCTGAATCCTTTTGCATTTATTATTTCAAACTCTTCAAGCACCTGCTTGTCAAACCAAAGTTGTCTCTCATCTCTTTCAGGCACTTCAACAGGTTCGGGTTGTTTGTTAATTATTTTACCGAATGTGTCGGCAAGCTTTGCATCTCT
Source organism: Acutalibacteraceae bacterium (assembly GCA_045647065.1). GTDB lineage: Bacteria > Bacillota > Clostridia > Oscillospirales > Acutalibacteraceae > CAG-177. Next base: position 127,478 of record JAZRLY010000001.1, on the reverse strand, counting down.
GTGCATTATCTGACGAAAAAGAGTAAAACCCGCAACACCAACAACACCCGCTGTTGCACAAGCTGTTTTTATTAACAATGAATTTTTCTTCTTCATAAAGATGTCACCCTTTTAAATTCAAAAGATGTTTCTCAGAATTTCAAAAATCCTATCCAGTATCAACTGAATGAAATCTTCAAGTTTAATAATATTTTTCGAATAGACGATTGAGTCTGATTCAGTCAGTCCGCAATCAAGACAAAATCTTGTCCTTACCTCACGGTCAGTTGAAAAATCATGAACATAACCGCTCCAATCGGTAAAATCATGACCCGCAGCGGGGATAAATGTTTCTCTGAGAATTTTACCGCATAAAGAACAGGAAACAATTTCGGAGCCGTCATCCTCACAAGTTGCATAGGTCGTTTCCGTGAAACTCTGATGGTTACATTTTGTAAATGCCTGAACAAAAACATTTTCAACTTTATAGCTCAACACATCGTACCAGCCTTTATTGTAAGCAGGCAGATTAAGGAAACTTTCGCCTCTGTTGGCAGCGTATGAATTAGTTACCTGTCCGTCAACCTCAACCGGGAAATACACTGTACCGCTCGAATCGGCAACATATTCTATAACAACGGAAAAAACCATGCCTGAACTGAGCGCAATCTCAGCATCAAGGTCAATTACATGATATCCCGGTCTGTCAAGAACAACCGTTTTTTTGTGGGCCAGGTTCCCCTGCTCGGGGTTAAGAAAACCATTCGGAAGATTTTTATAGATATAAATAACAACTTCCTGAGCAGGCATCATTGTATAGGTTGAAACCGATGTTAAGAGTTCATTGCCTTTCGCAGTGAACACATTCGAAATTTTTGCATTGCCGGCATGATTCAGATATGACTCCCAGCCTGTACCGTTATATGTATAGTTCTTGTAAACATCTTCAACACTTCTCGCCGAAATACCTGCAAACTGTTCGATTGACGAATCATAATATGAAACCCAGAAAAATCCGTCATCGCCCCAGTTGAGGCCCCAGCTGTTTTTACAAAGCCAGGCTCCGTTGCCCGAAGGCTGAGCCGAAGAGCTGAAATTATAGCGCGAATAATTATCATTCCAACCGATAACCGTAATTTCGTGGTTGAGTGTTTCGGTTCCGTTATAATAATAGGCAGCAGTATTGGTGTTATAGTAACCTTCGTCAAAATAAAAAGAAAAGGTTGCAGAGCCGTGCTCCATTATCCAACTTTTGGCATCGTCCATTCCGAGAAGAGACTGGGCGGAATCAATAATAATACCGCTTCCCGTATCATATCTGCAGCTTTCGTCATAATTGCCCATTTTGGAAACATCTCTGTAATTGAACGGATAATCCGAATCTTCCGCAGCACCTTTCCACCTCGCAAGAGAGCCTGCTGATATTATCCAGTTACCGCCTATCATATAAGGCGTTTCGCAAATTTTTCCGTCGCCATATGTCGGGTCATCAGGATTATCTGTAAGACTCCTTGATGTAAACCAGGAAAAATGAGCTTCAGAATAATCTGCACTCTCAACATCGTCAATCCCTTTCAGAATAGCATCGGATTCAAGCATACTCATAACAGAAAATGCCCAACAGTTACCCGAAGCACCCTGCTGCCTTGCCGATGTAACATAACCATAATCCCTTGAATCATACGATGTCGGGATTACTGACATCGGACTGTAAGACGAAAACAGTGAAACCATTTTGTTTGCCTTGGATTTATCGGATGTGGGAAGATACGAAAAATCAAAAATATCTGTCTGATTGCCTTCGGCATCAACAAAATCATAGTCAACTAAACCATAATCGCTTTTTTCATTGACTTTAACCGATATAATTTCAGGGATAAGATAAGCTTCGGATGAAGAGCAATGGATCAAAGATACAGCAATCAGAACAACAGCCACAAAAAATGAAACAAATCTTTTCATCATATCTCTCCCTTATATAATATACTTATAGATGTTAACATTATATATTACAAAAAACTAATAATCAATACCCTTTTTATAAAATGTGAACGATTTTTTTACAAAAGCAAGTGAAAATGTATAATTTCAGCAAAAAAATGCGGTATGCAATATTTAATTGCACACCGCATTGAATTATATTTTTATTTATCCAAGAGGTTTCCAATCAGCAAGCTTGCCTGCTTTTTGCCAAAGCTCTTCAGCTTCTTTTACCCACTCATCAAAGCCGTCAGGAGTTGAGGGGAATCTTTCATAAAGTTCAGTCAGCTTACCGCTGTTGATAACGCCCTTAAGGATACTCTTGATTTCGGAAAATTTAATATTGCCTGAAGCAAGACCAACTATAACAAAAATCAATGTTTTAAGATAATCTGTTACATCAAGTGTCAAGCCTTCTTCCATGCCCGCAAGGATTTTTTTGCTGAAAATAACATCGTGTTTAAATAAGAATTCATTTGCTTTGGGACTGTGTCTGACAATAGACGAAAGAAGAGCCATAAGACCAGCAAACTCTTTACCTTGTGTATCATTATATTTTTTGTTGATTGACCAAAGCAATTCTCTTGTAGGATAAGTGCCATTCTGCATAGCAGCCGAAGCAATGTCGATCGCTATATTCTCAAGAACAAGTGCAGCTGTGCAGCCTTCACCGCAATTAGGCTTTGTCATACAAGCAGCATCACCCATACAGATAAAGCCGTCCGCAACAAATGAATATGGTGCTCTGTGGTAAGGCGTTCTTCCTTTTTCTATTCTGGTAACCTTATGTGCAGGAAGCTTCACATTTTTGGTAAACTGTTCATAAACCTTTTCAACATAATCAAATCCGAAACAAGAACCCATGCCGATAATTGCATCGCTTCCTTTACTCGGTGCGACCCAGGATTTATATGCAATCCAGAAATGCGATTTGAGCCATTCCTCTTTTTTATCTGTAAAATCAACATATCTGAGAGTAACATAGAGTATATCATCGGGAGTCAGTTCAAATTTTTCAATACCATAATCATCGGGCAGACTTCGTCTTACAACAGCAGGAATACCCGAACAATCTGCAACCAGACGGCACTCGACAGTAAATTTTTCTCCGCCTTTTTCATATGTAACACCACAGATCTTTCCGCTTTCATTGTATACGCACTCAACAAAAGATGCTTCATATTCTATTGCCGCACCAGTTTCCTCTGCCCATTCATTCATACGGACAATGTAATCGTGCTTATGCATACCGACAACAGGAACGGGAGAAGGCTTGGGATAACCGCCGAAAGCAGAATACATATAAGAATCAGTGAATTCAAAAGCATATATCCCGTCACCTTTTTTGACTTCGGGAAGTCCGAATTGCTCCATTTCAGTCTTTCCCATATGAAAAATATCGTAATCAGGACTTATTCTTTCTTTTGAACTTTTATCAATCATAAGAACGCTGAAGCCTTTTTCGGACATTCTTCTTGCAAAATAACTGCCCGCCGTCGACGCGCCGACAATAACAATATCAAACTTTGCCATTATTATTCCCCTTTCAGATTCTTTACGCTTCAATTATATTGCATCATCGGTCACTTTTCAAGTATATTTATGCATTTCAAAATATTTGTTTGCATTATTTGGTTCTTTCTGTTATGCTGATAATATATATCCAAAAACAAGGACTGATATAATGAACACATTTGAAAAGCCGATAAGAATATACGGAAAAGACATAAAAAACAGAATTGTGCTTCAGCCGATGGAAGGCTGTGACGGAACATCAGCAGGCGCTGTTGACGAACTGACAAGACGCAGATATCTCAGATTTGCAATGTCAGGTGCAGGAATAATATGGTTTGAAGCAACTGCGGTCTGTGCAGAAGGCAGAGCCAATCCGCGTCAGCTTTTTCTGAATGAATCAACGAAAGAAAGCTTTAAAAAACTGCTTGATGAAGTGCACGAAACGGCTCTTAAAGAAAACGGTTTTGCTCCTGTAATCATCGTTCAGCTCACACACAGCGGAAGATTCAGCAAACCGAACGGAACTCCCGAACCGATTGTTGCTTATCGTAACAGCCATTGGGAAATCGGCAAAGAAAACCAGCCTTATGTAATTGCCGATGATGACTACTGCGCAAGCATTCCGCAGAAATACGCAGAAGCAGCAAAGCTCGCAGAAGAAGTCGGTTTTGACGGGATTGATGTCAAGTGCTGTCACGGATATTTATTCAACGAATTCCTAAGTGCAAAAGAACGCGACGGACTTTACGGCGGCTCTCTCGAAAACAGAACAAAGCTTTATTTTGACTGCATTGACAGTGTCAGAAGCGTGGCAAAAAAATCTTTTGTCACGACAAGACTGAACGCCTGCGACTGCTTCCCGCATCCGTTTGGATTCGGCGTTGACACAAAAAATAACATTGATCTTTCCGAAACAAAGATAATAATAAATCAGCTCGCCGAAAAAGGTATTGAATTAATCAATCTGACACTGGGAAACCCCTATCTTATTCCGCATATCAACCGTCCGTGCATCAATGCACCCGAAGACGGAAAAATCGGAATTGAAAGAATCCGTAATATCACAAAAGAACTGAAAAATTCATTCCCGAATATTAAATTTGTAATGTCAGGATTAAGCTTTGAGGGTGAAAACGCTCTCGGTTATTCCGAAGAAATCATCAAAGACGGCGTTGCAGATTTCGCAGGATTCGGCAGAATGGCATTTGCTTACCCCGAGTTTTATAAAGATTATTGTGATAACGGCAAACTTGAAAAAAGCAAGGTATGTCTCAAATGCAGCAAATGCTCTCAGCTCATGAGAAACGCAAGCGTTGCGGGATGTCCCGTCAGAGACAGCGAAGTATATATGCCGTTTTATCAAAAACATGTTCTCAAAAAGTGAGGTAACAAAAAAATGGTTGCAGTTGTAACAGGCGGAAGCAGAGGCATCGGCCTCGGAATAACGGAAATTCTGCTAAAGAACGGATTCGATGTAGTAGTGTCTTCAAGAAACGAAAGCGAACAAATAAAAAATCTTGCAACAATATACCCCGACAAAATCAGTTTTGTCAATGCCGACATTTCAAAATCCGATAATATAGAAAAACTGTATTATTTTACAGAAAACAAATACGGTTCGGTTGATTTGCTTGTCAACAATGCAGGCGTCGCACCGAAAGAACGCAAGGATATTCTTGAAATAACACCGGATGACTTTGATGCTGTAGCCGATATTAATCTGAAAGGGACATTTTTTGTAACACAAAAATTTACTCCCCTGCTGTTAAAAAACAAACAGTCAAGAATCGTAAACATATCGTCAATGTCCGCATACACTGCTTCGGTAAACAGAGGCGAATACTGTATTTCAAAAGCGGGAATTTCAATGATAACAAAGCTTTTTGCATCAAGACTTGCCGAATACGGAGTCAGCGTTATCGAAATCAGACCGGGAATAATCGAAACAGATATGACCTCAAAAGTCAAAGAAAAATACGAAAAACTAATCAACGAAGGAATAACGCCGATAAAAAGAATGGGGCAACCCGAAGATATTGCTAAATGCGTCCTTTCCGTTGCTCAGGGTAATTTTGATTTTTGCACCGGCACAGTCATCGACTGCGACGGCGGATTTAATGTGAGAAGCTTATGAAAATAATTTATGATGCAATAATTATCGGCACCGGCGCAGCAGGTTACAGTGCCGCAGACTGGTTGTTCAAAGAAGGAATAACAAACATCGCAGTTATATCCGAAAGCAGACTTTCCGGCACATCGAGAAACACCGGTAGCGATAAACAAACATATTATAAAATTTCAATGGACGGCAAATCCGAGGACAGTCCGCACAGAATGGCAGAGGATATCTGCTCACTCGGTTGCTGCGACGGTGAAAAAGCATACAAGCAGTCAATAAACAGTGCAAAATGCTTTCTCCGCCTTTGTGATTACGGAATGAATTTCCCAAAAAATGAATTCGGCGGATATCCCGGCTATAAAACAGACCACGATAACACATCAAGAGCGACATCTGTTGGTCCTCTGACATCAAAAATGATGACTGAAGTTCTTGAAAAGCGTGTTCTTGAAATCAATAAGACTACACTTCTCGACAACAGACAGGTTATAAAAATTATATCTGATAAAAAGCGCGCTTACGGAATAATCGTACTTAATAAAGAAACAAATCAGACCGAAACAATTATTGCCAAAAACATTATTGCAGCAACAGGCGCACCCGCTTGCATCTACGAAAACTCGGTTTTTCCCGAATCCCAACATGGTATGACAGGAATTCTCTCTAAAGCAGGTGTAAAGCTTTGCAACTTTACACAATGGCAGTACGGTCTGGCTTCAACCGACTTCCGATGGAATGTATCCGGAAGCTTTATGCAGGTCATTCCGAGATTCGTCAGTATCGATGAAAACGGCAACGAAACCGAGTTCCTGAACAAACATTTCAACAGCATTCAAGAAGTATGCAACAATGTGTTTCTCAAAGGTTATCAATGGCCGTTCAGTTATGACAGAATCCCTTATTCTTCAAGGGTTGACGTCGCCGTTCACGAAGAAACAAAGGCAGGAAAAACCGTTTATCTCGACTTCACAAAGAACCCCGAAGGATTTGATTTTAACAGTCTTTCTGATGAAACAAAAACTTATCTTTCGGCTAACGGAGCAACGGCAGAAACACCGATCGAACGCCTCAGAATTCTTAACCCAAAAGCCATTGATGTTTACACTCGTCAAGGCATAGACCTTTACACTCAAAAACTCAAGATTGCTGTATGTGCTCAGCATAACAACGGCGGAATTCACACCGACAGCAACTACAAAACACACATTGACGGTCTTTATGTCATCGGTGAAGCTGCAGGCTCTTTCGGACTCACCAGACCGGGCGGCTCTGCACTTAACGACACCCAGGTCGGCGGTCTTGTCTGTTCAGAACACATAAAAAATTCGCTTTTCTGTGATGTTTCATATGATGCAATTAAAGAAGCAGAAAGCAAAATCAATTCCTTGGTTGAGAATTTTTCAACCAACGAAAATACTGACTATTCTTTTGTTCCGAAAAAAATGAGTGAAGTTGCATCATTTATTCGCGATAAGAATGGTTGTGCAATTCTTCTTTCTGAAATCAACGAGATTCTTTTCAACTATCCCCTTTCACATAAATCATTAAGTGAATATTTTTATGATTTGGATATGCTAATTTCCGCAAAGGCTATGCTCGAATGTATTCTCGGTGAAATGCCGTTTACAGGCAGCAGAGGCGGTTCTGTATTCACTGAAAACGAAAAAGTCATTGAAGAAAATACAGATTATCGAAAATTCCTTACAATTTCAGACAACGGCAAAATATATTTCGAGGAAACAAAACCCATTCCTTATTCCGATAAACCGTTTGAATATTATCTAAATCAAATCAGCGAAATCGAAATTTAGAGAGGAGCATAAAAATGGATTACAAAAAAGCTTCCGAATCATACTGTCAGAATCCGACAGAAGAAGTTCTCCATGATGTTACAGACAGACTTATAAAGGAAATGACTCTTAAAGAAAAAATCCGTCTGATGCAGGGTCACGCAATGTCTGTTACCGCAAAAAACTTTCTTAAAAGCGGAAGATTTTACAACGCAGAACCCTATGCTGCGGGCGGATGCAAAAGACTCGGAATACCCGAGGTTCTTTTTGCCGACGGTCCCAGAGGCATTGTTCTCGGCAAAAGCACATGTTTCCCCGTTTCTATGCTCAGGGGCGCAACATTTGATGATGAACTTGAATACAAAGTAGGCGAAGTTTTCGCAAAAGAAGCAAGTGCGGGTGGCGCTAACCTTTTTGCGGGAATATGCATAAATCTTCTTCGCAATCCGATGTGGGGCAGAGCACAGGAGACATACGGCGAGGACCCGTTCCTGCTCGGAAAAATGGGCGTTGCTCTCACAAAAGCAATGCAGGATAACGGCATCATCGCCTGCCCGAAACACTATGCACTCAACAGCATCGAGGATTTAAGATTCAGCGTTGACGCAAAAGCTGACGAAAGAACGCTTCACGAAGTTTATCTCCCCCATTTCAAAAAGTGCGTTGATGCGGGCGCAATGTCAATAATGGGTGCTTATAATAAATTCAACGGAACATACTGTTGCGAAAACAAAACACTCCTTACCGATATCCTTCGCGATAAATGGGGATTTGACGGCTTCACTATTTCAGACTTCTTTTTCGGCATTTATGACGCCGCAAGAAGCGTCAACTCCGGTCTTGATATAGAAATGCCTTATACTTTCAAATACGCTTTTCTTGCAAGCAGAGTGAAGAAAGGCGATATTCCCGAAGAAAACATCAACACCTGCGTCGGAAGAATTCTTCGGGGAATGCTCAGGACACTTCCGAAGCATAAAGAATATCCCAAAAATGTTATTCTATCAAAGGAACATACAGACCTCGCACGCGAGGTTGCTTCAAAAGGCATTGTACTTCTTAAAAATAAGAATAGTGTTCTCCCGATTAAAGATGGTGCAAGTGTTGCGGTAGTCGGAAGGTATGCCGACAAAATCAACACGGGCGACCACGGTAGCAGCAATGTCTTCAGTCCGTACACAATCACTCCTTATCAGGGTATCAAAAATCGCTTTGGTGCTGAAAATGTTGTTCTTTATAACGGATGCAATCCGCAAAAAGCTGTTGCGGCATCTGCAAACAGTGACTATATTGTTGTTTGCGTAGGAAGTGACTGGCTTCAGGAAGGTGAATTCCTTGTTAATCTCGGCAACGTGAAGAAAAAACCGAAAGGTTCAGGCGGTGACAGAGCAGATCTCCGCCTTCCCGAAGAAGATATTGCTCTTATCAATGCACTTGCAAAAACAGGCAAAAAAATCATTGTCAACATTATGGGCGGAAGCGCTTACATCATAAAAGATTGGGCAAACGATGTTGATGCGGTTGTTATGTCTTTCTATAGCGGACTTGAAGGCGGCAACGCACTTGCAGACATCCTCAGCGGAGACAAAAACCCCGGCGGCAAGCTCCCGTTTACCATAGCAAAAAAAGCAGAGGATTACCCCGATTTTCTTCATATCGGTGCAAAAAACAAGGAAATCGAATACGGTTATTATCACGGCTATACTCTTTTTGACAAAAAGAACATTGAACCGGATTATCCGTTCGGATTCGGCTTGTCTTATACAAAATTCGAAACCCTTAATGTAAAAATCTCAAACACAGATAACGAGATTAATATTTCGGTTGATGTTAAAAATATCGGTGAGTATGACGGCGATGAGGTTATTCAGGTTTATATAGGCAGTAACAACAAAGAAACCGACAGACCCGTTAAACTTCTCAAAGGATTCAAGAGAATTGGTGTTAAGGCAATGCAGACTGAAACGGTTAACATCACAATTGACAACGATGATATCAGGTTCTATAACCCCGAAAACGGCGAATGGGTTCTTGACGGTGAATACATCGTATATATCGGCACAGACAGCAAAAATGCCGTTCAGGTCGGCACTATCGCATTCTGAGGTGTAATATGAAAAAAAGCCAATTTTCACCCGACTGCTTTATGAACGGAATCTATGATTCTCTTCGTTCACAGCCGTACCAAAATGCAAAAACCAGAGAAGATGTTTTCAGAATAGGGACTGAAATAAAAGAAAACACAAAGCGTATTTTCAACATTGAAACACTTCGCAGTCTTTCGGGCGGATTTACCCTCGCACCAATCGGCAAACCTCTTGAATATCCGAAATACACTTTGCAAAAGTACGGCTTTGAGCTTTGCAAAGGTCTTTATTCTTCTGTTTATATTCTCACTCCGAAAAACAAAAAAACATCCGCACCCGGTGTGGTTGCTCTCTGCGGTCACGGATACGGAGTAAGACATATCCTCAACATTTCCAAAAAAGGGAATAAAAAGATTGTTCCGTATTTTGATAATTATCAAAAGAATTTTGCGGTTGAGCTCGCCGAAAGAGGATGCGTTGTTGCCGCACCCGAGCTTTTCGGATTCGGTGAGGCAAGGTTAAAAAAAGATCTTATAAAACCCTTTTATATCAGCTCCTGCGATGAATTATCTCATCATCTGCTCCCCTACGGACTGACTGTTGCATCTGTAAGAATATTTCAGGCAACAGCGTGTGCGGAAATACTTATCAAACATTGCGGAATTGAAGAAAACAAACTTTCATGTATGGGTATTTCAGGCGGCGGACTGACCGCGCTTTACGCTTCGGTTATTGATGACAGATTCAAAAAAACCGTTATCAGCGGATATGTCAATACTTTCCGTGCCAGCATTCTTTCTCGCTGGCATTGCCCCGACAATTACATTCCAGGTATCCTCGGAATCGGCGAAATATACGATTTTGCATCAAGCCTTGCACCGAGAGAATTACTGATTGAGTCGGGAAAAAAAGATAAACTTTTCCCTGTTGATGCAAGTCTTAAGGCACACAGGGAAATCGAAAGAGTTTACTCTCTTGCCGATGCGTCGGACAAACTGACAATTGATGTTTTCAACGGTAAGCATAGCGTAAGCGGCACAAAATCATTTGATTTTTTAAGCAAATAAGAAAATGCAGAGATTTCAGTTCAAACGAAATCTCTGCATTATTTTTTTATATCATCGGTTCAATCGTAACACAAATTGTTGCAGACGTTACACATTCAAGATGAACGGTGAGCTTGCAAATATCAGGATAATCCGAATCATACTCATACTTCCCCGCAAGCGCTTCGGCAGACATAACGGAGAATTCACCGTCATTATGAAGCGTTGCTTTCATCTTTTTACCGTTAAGCTCAAGAATCGCAGTTTTACCGTCATCTGAAACCGTTATATCGGCTTTTGTGTGCATAAACCAATATATATCGCTCGGTATAATACATTTCACTTCATCTGTTATCTTTAACGAAGTGCGTGCATTGTAAAGTTCAAATGTCCTTGAAACATCCCTAGCGCCGTTCATACGGTAAGCATCGGTCATATCTATTCTGCATTCTCCACCGTTTGCTGTTTCACTGAAATAATCAAAATCACATTCAGCAAAAGCATATTGATCATCGAGAGTCATATCGGGATTTATGACGAGGGTATTCTGACCTTCGGCACGCTTGCAATAATTCTTCCATCTGCCGCCTGCAGGGAGATTAACAAAATAGTCGGGAGCATCATAGCTTCCGGGGCCGAGTTCTTCTGCCCAGCGCTCGCCCATTGACTCAAACACAAATGTACCGATATCAAGGTCGCCGTGATTTGTGTAATTATATCCCGCTTTAATTCCCGCAAAGGTCGCGTTTTTATCAAGATAAGCACTTCTCATAAGAACAAGCGGCTGACCGACATCAGATTCAAGATGCACAGAAAGTGGCTCGTTATCAAAGCCGACTGTTTCGGATGTATAAGTTCTGTCATACCACAGAAGCGAGAGTGCATCCTCTTTTCCGCTACCGCTGCGTTCAATGTTTCCCGAAGTGTCAAGAACAAATTCATCCGCAGTATCCCACATCTGATAAACCGAAAGCAAGGGAGCATCGTATTCAGAGGCATACCAATGAAGCGACGGTGTAAAACACATTCTTGCTTTGTTGTCACCGAAATTAAAAACACCCGTCGGTGTCGTGATATATACAGGAAAATAACCGAGTTCTTTAAAGCCGTCAATATCGGACATTCCGAAATCAGTTCCGAAAAAGTTTTTTGAAGTTGCGACAAAGAACACGATTGAATTCATACCCGACTGACTGTAACCGGGTCCCTCGGCATAAACTCCGTCGGGAGTGAAATTTTCAAATGCAATGGGCATATTGGCATAGCACATCGAAAGAAATTCCGCCGCCTCATCTGGATAATACTCCGCAAAAGTCATATATGCAATGCCGATTCCGCTATAGCAAATGCTGTTCCAGTTGTTTTTTGACCAGGTAAACCAGTTTTTTAAATAATTCTTTGAGAGAGCGGGTTCAAGAGCATATTCAAATGTTTTTTCGGCAAGATAATCTTTCTGTTCTTGCGTCAGATAATCATAAAACCAATCATATCCGATTGAAACCACAAACGCCATCTCTGCCGTTGCGAGGAAATGACCCGTGCACCAATCATCATAACCACAGACATTCTCAAGCTCTGCCCACGCACGGTCAGCATATTTGCTATCTCCCGTCACTTGCCACGCGTAGCCGAGAATAATCATTCTGTTTATGACCTCTCTGGATATTGGCAGAATGCTGTCCTCTTCGTCCAGTTCATATTCAAGCAACGGGTAAATATTCATATCGAGAATTGCGTCGGCATTATCAAGAACGGATTCGCTCAGACCTGCGGTATAATCCGAAAAAAGATTGTTTTTATACTCATTTCTTGCAACATCAAAATTATCTTTATCAGCAAGAACAAACGGATGCTCTGTTTTGCTGCAGATTTTATCAAGTTCTGTCAGAAGTTCTTTTTTCGAAACAGAATTTTCGTTTCGTTTCAGCGAAACATAATCCGCTCCGACTTTTATGATACCGGGAATAACATCGAGATAAGGAATTACCGTTGTCAAACCCGAAGCATTGAAAATAAATATAATTGCAGTCAGAATTGCGGTCGCAAATTTAAGAATAAACATATGTTAAACCTCTTTATCAATCCCATTCCGATCCTGTTACCTTATCCATATCTATGCCCTTTGTTTCGTTTGTTTTACGGACAAGAGCAAAGAATGCGGCGATGAATCCGGGAACAAGAAGAGCAAACGAAACAATACCCGTCACACTGTTTCCGAGCAAAGTGATGAGCGGAAGGCTGATTACATAAGAAACGGCAACGCCGATCGCAGTGACGATAAACTGCGCAGACATGGTTGATGAACGAAGATTTGTGGGTGAAGATTCACCGTTCATCATAATAAGAACATCGTTGGTTGAATAGTAGCTGCCGATAAATGCACCGCAAAGGAAACCGACAAGATACGGATTCCACGCCATTCTTGCACCGATTGTGAATCCGATAAAAGCAAGAAGACAGTTAACAGCCGTCATAATTGCGGCAGGCTTTCTGCCTTTCGAGTCAGAAACAAACCCCATAATAACCTGCGAAACCGCACAGCCTACAGGGAACATAAAGAGCGCTTCGGTAATGGGTCCGACACTGATCTGGTTCATAAGCTCGTCGGTAAAAGATGAAAATTCACCGCCTGCTATATAGTTCTGCGCATAGCCGTAGGACATAATAACCTGATAGTTTATAGTTCCGATAAATCCGAGATTCGCAATTGCCGATGTTATGTAAAGCCATTTGAGCTGATTATGTTTCATTGCAAACTTAAGAGCAGGAATGAGTCCGCCCTGAGCGTTTTCGGAATTCTTCTGAGCCTTTTCTGCTTCACGCTCTTCATCGGTCATTCTGAGATAACGCAGGCGCGAATCAATAAACGAATCCGTTTCTCTTGCCGTTATAAGAGCAATAAAGCAAGTTACGATACCGACAAGTGCAGGGATAATGTAAACATTTCTCCACTCGCTTGCATCATACATAAGCATTCTTCTTAAAAACGGGATAAGCATTACCGCCATATTGGCAAAGAATTTGATCGAAGAATAGGTTCTTGCCCTGTGTTTTGACGGTGAGGATTCCATAATATAAACAACATGCATATCGTGAGGAATGAAAAACTGAACAAGCACCGCACCGATAAAATAAAGGAAAAGATTATTCGAAAGAAAGATAACAAGCATAGCAATGCTCATACCGAAAGTATTGATAATAAGGAATTTTTTGCGTCCCCATCTGTCAGCAAGAGGTCTGTAAAGCAGGCCGAGTGCCTGGAAAGGAACAACAAGAATTGAAAGAATATCCAGCAGGCCAACAGAACTTTCTCCGAAATTTGAAAAAAGGTCATTTGCAATTTCGGTTTTCATAAGCGTGCCTATCTGGGATGCAATTTCATCCGTTGCATAGATAAGAGAAATTATAAACACCAGATAAACAAAATACATATTTCTTTTGGGTCTGGCCTTTTCTTTTTCCCACTTCATAATTTCTTTTTCTCGCTTAAGCTTATGCTTTGCAAGCTTTTCAGCGTTCACTTCACGGGCCACAGCAAAACATCTCCCTTTCGGATTTATTATGACTTTAATTATATATCAAACACTCAGCGATTACAACACATATTCGGTTTATTTGCATTAACGCAATAAAAAAGTTGCATAAAAAGTCATACAACGTTACAAAATTCTGTTAATATTTTGTTGAAATTATATGAAATGTATGTTAATATAACTTCATTAAATAAAGGAGTGTGCATAAAAATGAAAAAACTTATTTCCATCATTCTTTGTGCCGTTATGGTTCTTTCGATTTGCGGAATCAATACCTTTGCGGCATACGACAAAACGACAGACTGCTCGGCAGACTGCGAATTTTATCCCACGATAATTATTCCCGGTCTCGGTCAGTCAGGTGTTTTTGTTACCGATGATAACGGTGATTTCGTACTTAATGACGAAGGCAAAAGAATTTCTGCGTTTCCCGCATATATCCAGATCGGAAACGTAATCAAAGAAGCTCTTATGCCCGTTCTTCTTTCACTTATCACTCAGTCTGATTTCGGTCTTTCGGATGCTCTCTCAAATGTTATTGAAGACGCTTTCGGAATCAACTCAAGCGACCTCAATGCACAGAATACAGGTAATGTCAAGCTTGAAAGATATTACAAGCCCTATTCGGAATGTACAAAAGAAGAGCAGGACCTCATTAATTCTCACATTCCCTTCCATCTCTATCCCACAGACCTTCCCAAAGACCATCTCTATTATTTCACCTACAACTCATTTGGAAATCACATTGATGTCACAAAAGAACTTTTCGACTATATCCATATGGTCATGGAACAGACCGGTCACAGCAAGGTAAATCTTGTTCCCATCAGCCAGGGCGGTACATTTGCAAACGCTATGTTCGAATACCATCCTGAAGTTATGGACTTAATTCACAAGGTTCTCTATATTGTTCCCGCTCTTGACGGTTCAACAATCATCGGTGATGTTTTCAACGGCAGAATCACATTCCTTAACCCCGACTATCTCTATCACGGATTCCTTGAAAACAGCGGTCTGCTTGACAAGGGTACTTCAAGAATGATTGAAGTTCTTCTCAGAATTTTCCCCGATGAGGTTCTTGCAAAGGCTCTTAACAAAGGCGTTACCACTCTTGTTGAAAAAGTTATGATCAGAAGCACCAGCATGTGGGCGCTCTGTCCTTCAGGCGATTATCCCACAGCTGCCCAGAGATATCTTTCAAGTGCTGAAATGGCTAACATCAAAGCTCAGACAGACAGATATTATCAGGCACAGCTCAATTCAGACGCTAACATTCAGAAACTCCTTGCAAAGGGTGTTCAGATATTCAATGTTGCTCAGTACGATTTCAATATGATTAATGTCGGCGAAACCTGGAACACACAGAATGCAGACTATATCATCCATCTTGATTCAACATCAATGGGCGCATACGCTGCAAACATCGGCGAAACACTTCCCACTGATTATGTTCAGAAAAATACTCATTGCTCGAATCCTGACCATAACCACATCTCACCTGACAGAGTTGTAGACGCATCCGCAGGTCTCCTCCCCGACACAACATTCTATTTTGACGGTCAGAGACACGACCTCACTCAGCACAACGATGTTATCCTCAAGATTGCAATGGAACTTATCGCACACGACGAGATCAAGGATGTTTACTCATCACCCGAATTCCCGCAGTTTAATATCGGCAGAGACGTAAGAAAGCTTTCAACTCTCCTTGAAACAGCAGGAGAAGTTAACGCATCTTCTCTTTCAGCTGAAGACAAGGCTGAATTTGAGGCTGCAGTTGCACAGGCTGAAAATCTTCTCGCAACAACAGTCTGTGCTGCAGGTGATTTTGAAAAGGCAGAAAACAGACTTACTGACATTCTTGTTAAAATCGGAGCTATGGATGCAGCAAAGGTAACAGATTACACATTCTTTGAGAAACTTTCTGCTTGGCTTTATGATAATTACGGCTCAAACGGTTTCTCCGAAATTCCCAGACTTTCACTCAACATCGTTTTTGAAGCAATAACAAGATTTATCAATAACATTTTCGCATAACAAAAAATTATTCCCTGCCGAACAAATCGGCAGGGAATTTTTTGTTTTATACAAGAGAAATTGTTACATTATAATCCGTGTACCATACACCTGCGGTAAAGCTTCTGGGTCTGATTTCAACTCTGTCGTCATAAACCTCAATAACAAATCCTGTTCCGTTTGCGACGCGGCCTCTGATAGTGGGATACATAAACTGCGAGAGGTTAACACTGTGGAATGAACCGTCGGATTCAACACTTTTATAGCCGTAAACACCTTCCTGACCTTCTTTTACAAAGCCATTGTGGATATGACCGCTAAGCATAATAACATTATCATACTTTTTGAGAATAGCTTCAACCTGAGCAGACTGGTCACCGATACCGCCGTCATCAGGTTCGGGTTCGGAATCGCCCCAGGTTTCGGGAAGGCCGTGAGACTGATTGATGGGCCAATGGCTGACAACAAAAATGGGAAGACCGTCCTTTGATGCCTTTTCCATTTCAGATTCAAGCCATACAAGCTGTTCATCACTCATATACATTGATGTTCTGTCGGTTTCGCTTGCAAGGACAATGAATGTGTAGCCGTTAATCTTTTCAGTAAAGTATTCGTGTTCGATTTCTCTGCCTGTAATCTCTTTGGTGTAACTGATATAATAATCTTTAGCGAGCGCGTAGCCGTCATCCTCTGTCCAGGTATCGTGATTACCCTGAGCAAGAATTATGTTCTTTGCAGGATTATATTTTGCAAATGTCGCTGCAAGAGTTTCCCATTCCTGCTTTTCGCCGCCGTCAGTAAGGTCACCCGTTGCAATAAGCGCATCATAGGGATAATCAGTTTCTTCCATATCTGCAAGACCGAACTCAAGAGTGAGTGCACGGTAAAGCTCATCTGTCATATGAATATCGGAAATGACAGCCATATTAAGCTTGCAGGACGAATCAAGCGGCTTTTTAGCAGCCGCAAAATCGCCCATAAACGGCGAAGCAAAAATGTTAAGAAACGCCATAAGAATCGCAACAAAATTTTTGATAATTGTTATCATATCATTATCTCCTTTTTAAACAACAGCACGGATTTCATCATCAAAAAGCCCTTGCCGTTTCATTTTGTTTTTTAATATGAAATACATTGCAAACTGAACAAAGAAAGTAACTGCCCACGAAACGGGATATGCCCAATATAAAAACATCAGCGTTTTATTAAGCGGCAGAATGAAATAAATCCAGAAAATTCTTATACCGCAAGCACCGAGCAGCGAAACTATCATAGGTTCAAATGATCTGCCCATTCCTCTTATCTGGCTTGCCGCAACATCCATCAGCGAGCAGAAGAAGTAAAACGGCATAATCTGAATCATTCTGTCCGCACCGATTGCAATAACATCAGCGTCATCAGAAAACAAGCCGACAATAACATCGCCGAAAACACAGCCCACGAGTCCCATTACAACGCCTATAATTGTTGTTAGAACAAGGCAGTGACGGTAAACTCTTCCTATGTTGGAATATTTCTTAGCACCCATATTCTGTGAAGAGAATGTCATAGTGGTTTGAGCGATCGCATTGGTGCAGGTGTAAACATACGAATCATAATTTGATCCTGCCGCAATTCCAGCCATTGCAACCGAGCCGAATGAATTGACGGTTGACTGAATAACAACATTTGAAACAGAAAACAACGAATTCTGTATTCCCGCAGGAAGTCCGAGACGAAGAATGCTTTTGAGTTCGGTTTTATCGAACTTCAACTTTCCGAGTTTCAGCTTACAGGCATTCGGCATCTTTAACAGATAAAGTATAATCAGTAATGCCGAAACATACTGCGAAACAATCGTTGCAATTGCAACACCACTGACGCCAAGATTGAAAACGATAATAAGCACAAGATTAAGAACAACATTAATCAGACCCGAAAATGTCAGGATATAGAGCGGGCGTTTTGTATCACCCGTTGAACGCACTATCGCCGCCCCGAAATTATAAGCGAGAAGTCCCGGAGAACCGAGAAAATAAATTTTAAGATAAAGTGACGCAAGGTCAATAACATCGTCAGGCGCATTCATAAGTCTGAGCATTCCCGAAGAAGCAAAAAAGCCGAGAATACCAACCAAAAAACCGCAAACCACACTCAGAAGCATCGCAGTGTGAACACAATCGTGAATTTTCTTATCATCCCTCTCCCCTATGTGTCGGGCAACCATTACGCCGGACCCCATTGAAAGGCCAAGAAAAACATTAAGAAATAAATTGACAAGCGAGCCCGTTGAACCTACTGCCGCAAGCGCCTCTTTGCCGACAAACCTGCCGACAACGACAACATCTGCTGTATTATAAGCAAGCTGAAGAAGTCCAGTCAGCATAAGCGGTACAGAAAAAACAAGTATTTTCTTCAGAAACGGTCCGTTGGTCATATCAAGAGAAAACCGCTTTCCCATTCAACTCCCCCTTTTCCAAGAAATATTATATCACCATTTAATCATGTGTCAAATAAAAAATCCCCGAAATTCGGGGATTTTTATATTACATAAATTTAATTGCCTGAGCGATAATCCTGTCCATTCCGAAAAGCTTTCTGAAGAAAGCAATAATCTTCTGAAAAATGCCTGCTTTAATGTTGATATACTGACTGTCGGATAACTTCACACCCGAATCATCTCTTACGGGTTCACCCTCCGAATCAACCACGCTTACCGTCAGCATTACAGTGCCGCTTTCGGTCGCCTTAACCTCACAGTAGTTTCCTGCGGTTCTTATAATCTGAGCGCCCTCTCCAGAGATGCTCCACTCTGTTTTACAGCCTGCGGGCATATCCATAACTTCAACATAGACACGGAGTATCTCGCCGTATTTAAGCGTTGCTGTTTCGGGATTATTGACGATTTTTACACGCTTATTTATCAGTGATCCCGAAAGGCTGGGAATCACAGACTCTTCGGTTGTAACCCCGCAAACAGCGCATTTCTTTATTTTTTTACCGACTTTATCTTCAGTGGGTTCAAGAACAACAAGCCAATCGGTGTTATTGTGTCCGCTTGCAGAGATAACTGTTACTTTACCGATTGTTTCACCGCAACCTGTACATATTTTATATTTTTTACCGTCTGCCGTACAAGTCGGTTCAACCGTCACTTCTTTCTCTGTATGAGTATGAGGAGCAGCATTTTTCTTCCACACTGCAGTTACTGTATAATCTTCAGCAGGCATCGTTGAAGGAATTGCAGGTTCCCACTTCTGGAATGTATATCCTTCCTTTACGGGTGTTGCAGGAGCAGAAATACTCTCGCCGTAAAGATAGGTTTCGGATTTTACAACGCCGTCAACATTTACGGAGAAATCATAAGATTCTCTGTCAATATAAACATTGAGAACAAGCGAACTGTCAATTGTTACAATGCCCGAAAGGTTGCTTTTTTCTTCGTTAACTTTAAAACCGTCTCCGGGGTTATGATCCTCGATAACCGTTTCACCGACAGTTTTTGTATAATCATATTTTGTGAAAGTATTCGCATATTCGCCGTCTGTTCCCATTGTGTAATAATTAACAGTGTAATAAATGCTATCAGCAGAAACCCAATTTGCGGTAAATTCAATTCCGTCTGTGCTGTTCATTATGCCGACAGCGGGTGTCCATCCGTTGAAAACATAGTTGTTTCTTACAGGAATTTCATCAAACACAATTTGCGAATTATAGTCAACGGAAATAACCTTTGAAGCCGAACCGTCAGCAAAAGCTCCGCCGTTTGCCGAAAACATTGCATCATATTTATTTGCTTCCCAGACTGCATAAAAATTAACATCTTCGTTGCCCATTGCGCCGAAGTCAGCTTCACCCAAAACAGTCTCTCCGTCTTTTGACCATCCGGAGAAAGTGTATCCTGTTTTTACGGGGATTGCGTCGGGTTCAAGAATAGGGTCATCATAAAGATAATCAACTGTTCTGAATGCGGTTTCATCACCGTAATTTGCAAAGAAATGAGCTTCGAGATCAGTATCTCTCCACACAGCTTCTATTGTTGTTTTGCTTGCAGGCATTGTTGCGGGAAGCGCTGCCCACTCAACAAACATATAGCCTTCTCTTTCAGGCTCTGTTTCGGGAACAGGCATTTCAGCAGCGGGAGTTCCGTAAAGAACATCAAATTCTTTAACAACCTCGCCATATCCTCTGTAAACAAGCTTATAGCTGTTTACGCTCCAATCTGCGTAATAAACAGCATCCGATTCACCAACTACGATATAATCGCCTTCAAAAGTTACTCTTTCTTCAGTTGCATCATCAATCCACGAAACAAATGAATGCCCTTCTTTAGTGGGTTCAAATGTTATTGAAACTATATCACCTTTCTTTAAATCACTCTTTGTCAAAAGTGGCGGATTCTTTTTTGAACTGTCCTCATATAAAGTGACAGTATAACCATCAGCCGTTTCTGCAAAAACAGAAATGCCCATTGAGAAGAATACAGATAAAACCATCAGAACCGATAAAACAAATGCGATTATCTTCTTCATTTTTATTTTCCTCCTAAAACAAACTATATCTCTGTTTCAAATAATTATACATTACATATTAATCACAGTCAAGTATTGCCCCGCCTAAAAGTAAGCAGGACAGAAGTTACAACAAACTTCCGTCCCATACATTATTTCTGCTTTATTTTATTTACAATAACGCCAAGCCTTGTGTCGTTAAAAGCTTTTTGTTTTCTTTCTTCTGCAGTCAGAGGTCTAATTTCAGCGTCAGGGTCAATGAATCTTTCCATATTTCCGTCGTCGCAAATAAACGCCTGTGTCATACAGATTCCGCCCTTGCCCTTAAGCTGCGCACGGACATAACAGCTTATTTTATCTTCATAATCGCCCAGACGGATTTCGGAAACAATATCTGAATCATTATCAAGAACATCGCTTTTTATAATCTCTCCGTCAGCAATCCACTCAATCGCATTGCAATTCTCGCCCGAAACAGTTATTATGCCGTTTTCATCGTCGATTTTTATATCTTTTACAACAGGATACGCACCTTCACCCACAAAATCCTCACCGAGTTCATTTTTAGCATATCGTGCAATCGCAAAGAATCTGCCGTTTTCAAGCGCATCGCGGAAATTTGACATTGTATACTCGGGAATGATGAAATCCATAAACGCCGTATCGATTTCACAAACTCTGTGTGCATCACTGTTTGCAAATCCGAAAACGGTACGCTTGCCTTCGGGAATAATTTTCTGTAAAAGCTCATCCCAGAGAATTCTGTCGCTTCGGTTAGGTCTGTCGTACATATTCAGCACTTCAATTCCGAGGCAGGATTTGTATCTTCTCAAAAGGTCCGCAAAAAATCTTACATTCTCGGGAACTTTTGCACAGGATGGATCACGATATGCACCGAGCCAATCGGTAGGATGATTGATATGTGAAACTCCTCCGCTGCGCTCAATTGCTTTGATCGGAGCTTCGAAGTCGTTTTCTTTTCCGTAAACACCCTCAAAAACATCATCGGTAAAATATCCGTTGACATGATTCTTCATAAGAGTAAACATGTTTGCTTCAATCGCACGCGGAATGCACATAAGACCCCTTTTCTTTGTGCGAAGATTATCTTTTGTTTTATATGTTCCGCTGAGAACCTGTCTGTATTCGTCGGTTGTAAGATGCCGTCTGATGCCGTGCCAGAGATACTGAAAACGGAAAAGAGGAATGATACTTGGTTTCTTATCCCATTCTTTACCGAGAATACCGTGTTCGGCAAAAGCAAGAATATCAAAATCAAGGTCATAGAAAGCGGCAATCATATCAGCCATTGTGTTGTTTGCATCACTGTATGTAGAATGAGTGTGAAGATTTGTTTTATAATGATTGTCTTCGTTTCCGAGAAGATGAAGCACATCTCTGTACGGACTTATTATTTTGAATTTCTTTGCCATATTACACCTCACAGATTAATTACCGAATTATTATCCGAATATCCCTTGTTATTACCTATGGTATTCAGAAGCATATCTTCAAGATTGATTTTCATGCCGTTTTTCGAAAGTTTGGGCTCAACTTTTTTAAGGATAAAGCCAAGTCTTTTAATAGCCTTGCCGAATACATCGCCTACGGGAGTGCCTGCAACATAAGGCTGATCGCCCGCAAAAATCGCAACTCCGATTTCACCCGCAAGATCAATGAACTTTTTATTGCGGATGGATTTATCAACTTTGACAAACAGAAGTCTGCCGAGTCCGCCGATTGTTATTCCGTTAATAATTTTTTTACCGATCTTTTTTACAAAACTGTCTCCGTTGAATATACCGTTAATTCGATTTATTATAGAACAAGCAAATTGGTCATCAAAAAATTCTTTCAGAGGAACGCCTTTTGAATCCGCTCTGAATTCGGGAACATCGATTGATTTCACATCAACCCTGTCCGAATTATACGAAATTTTTCTGTATTTGGCGGGACTTCCCGTAAGACACGATGTACAAACGTCAACAAGAGTATTTCCCTTTTCGGAAATGAATTTATTGATGCTCTGAATATGCATATGCCCTGTCAGAACAAGTTTCACACCGTTATCCGCAAGAAACGCTGCTGTTTCTCTCCAGTTTTTGAGTTTTGCATCGCCAACAAGGTCAAACACGGGAACGGGAGGAACAATCGGATAATGACAGATTGCAATTACCTCACAACCGTTATTACTTGCTTCGTCAAGCTGAATCCTCATCCACTCCGTGAGTCTTTCATCGACCTCGCCCTTGGGATTGCCCTCTCCGTCACAATTAATTGCAAGAAGTCGCAGACCGTTCTGAAGTTCAGCAACATAAGACAGAGTCTTTTCATCAACAGCAAGCGCATCAGAATACCCGAAATCTTTGTAAAGTTCGGGGAGTGTTCTGAAGGGAGTACCCTCAACTTCTATACATTCATCGTTAGCGAACGCCCTTGATTTTTCATTGTAATCGTGACCTGCCGTGATAACAAAAACTTTTTTACCTGCATTTTTAAGTTTATAAAGCTCTTTAACAAAACTTTTGTGGCTCTCAATTTCGCCATTCTTCGAAAGGTCGCCGGGAATAATGACATATTCTGTTTCTTTATCATTTGCAATATCTTTAAAAACAGCCTTTACGATTTCGCTGCTTTCCGCCATAAAATACTGCTCTCTTTTCATATATTCATCAAAAGCTTTTCCGCTTGCGCCGAGAGAAGGTTCGAAAAAGTGAGTATCGGTTACAAGATAAAAATCAAAAGCCACCATCACATCATCCTTCAAATTATATATATTTGATATATTATAGCATTATCCCGCATTTAATGCAATGAATTAATTTTTATATTTGCATATTGAATTATTAATAATCGAGTAGTAAAATCAACATGGTGATTATTATGATTAAACTTCTTGCCGTTGATATGGACGGTACTTGTCTTGACTCAAAAAGCAGAATGAGCGAAAAAACTGTTGATGCTCTCCGAATCGCCGCCGAAAAAGGAATTACCGTTGTACCGACAACCGGAAGAAATATCAACTGCATTCCGCACAGACTCAAACACGAAAACTTCTACCGATATGTCATAACATCAAACGGTGCGTGCGCTATCGACCTGAAAGACAACAAAAAAATATATGAGTCATTAATCCCACGCAGCACCGCTGCAGAAATATTAAAGAACTGCAGTAAAAAAGGATTCGGCATAACAGCACAAATTGATAACGAATATTATCTGCAAGGTAAACTTCTTTCGCTTGCAGGAAGAATATATTACGGCAAAGACTCCGAAAACTCAATCTGCGTTAAGAATATGCACGACTTTACATCCCGTAACAGCAAGGATGTTGAAGAAATCCAGCTCTATTTTCTCCACCCGAAAGCAAGAGAAAACGCAGAAAAGATGCTCGAAGAATTCGACTCTCTGTCATATGCCTACAGCCGTATTTATGTTGAAATATTTGACAAAAACGCATCCAAGGGAATCGCTCTTTCAAAGCTTGCAGAACATCTCGGAATTGAAAAAGATGAGGTTGCCTGTATCGGTGACGGTGAAAATGACCTGACTATGTTTGTTTCATCAGGCACGAAATTTGCAATGGGCAATGCGATTGACGCACTCAAAGAAAAAGCCGACTTCATATTACCAGATAACAACAATGACGGCGTTGCGTATGCGATAGAAAAATATATTTTATAACATTAAACCCCAACCGTTTCAAACGAGACGGTTGGGGTTGATTTTTAGAATACACTGATATCATTCCATATCAGTTTTTCCGACAACGGTCAGCGATTTGAGATATTCCTCGGAAAGCAAGTCACGATAGGTTATTTTGTGATTATGAGCATAAAGCATTGCGATGCTGTCCAAATCATTTTCAACCGCAAATCTGATTATAATTTTATATCCTCATACTTAATTAAAAATCTCTTTTTCAATGCATCCGATTATTTCCGAGGCACCTTTTGCGGTCTTTATCAATGCACCCTTGCCAAACGGAGATTCAAGGCCCGCTCCCTCAATAAGCTCGGTCAAAGATATGCCGCCTGTTTTCTTGAGAAAATCAACATATTTTTCAAGAGCTTCTTCAAAATCTTCTCTTGAAAGGCGAAGAAATCCGAGCGCAACACACTGTGCAATGCAATAGTCAATATAATAAAACGGACTTTCGTAAATATGCATCTGATACTGCCAGCGAGTGCCGAGTTCAAGATACGGAATGCCTTCGAATGAAAGATAGGGTCTGTATTTTTCTTCGAGCTTCAGATATTCGGCTTTGCGTTCTTCGGGAGTAAAGTCGGGATTTTCGTAAACAAGATGCTGAAATTCATCAACAATCGTTCCGTAGGGAATAAACGAAAGGGCATCAACAATGTGCTTATAGCGGTATTTATCTGTCTTTTCTCCGAAGAAATCATCCATATATTTATGACAGAGAAACTCCATACTCATACTGTGGCACTCGTGAGTTTCCATTCCCGTCGGATAGTCGGGTTCGGCATGCTTGAACATATAGTCTGCGGCAAGTGCATGGCCGAATTCGTGGGTGATAACATCAATATCACCGCTTGTTCCGTTGAAATTTGCAAGAATAAACGGCTGCTTGTATTTTGCAAAGGTTGTGCAGTAACCGCCGCCGAATTTGCCGTCACGAGCCTCAACGTCAAAGGCTTCCGCATCGAGCATTCTCTGCATAAAATCGCCGATTTCGGGCTTCATATCGTTATACATTTTGAGCGCATTCTCAAATATTGCAGGAGTGTCAATAACAGGTCTCGGCATTTCACCCGTAACGCTGATCGCATCGTCATAATACATGATTTTATCGAGTCCGAGACGGTTGCGGATTCGCTCTTTAAGTTCGGCAACGGCGGGAACGATATCGGTTTCAACACTCTTACGGAATGCAGCAACCATTTTTTCGTCGTAGTCCACCCTGCCCATACGGTAATAGCCGAGTTCAACGAAGTTTTTATAGCCAAGCTTACGGGCGATCTGTGTGCGGATTTTAACAAGGCCGTCAAAGATTTCGTCAAAAGTTTCGGCATTGGCTTCCATTGTCTTGCCGATAGCTTCCGCAGCTTTCTTTCTGACTTCACGGCTGTCATCTTCGAGTTTACCCCTCAGAACGGAGAGGGGCATTTTTTCGTCCTCAAACTCAAATGCAAGCTCACCCATAAACTTCGAGTAGCGTGTTACAAGTGCATTTTCCTGCTGCAAATCCTCAATAACTTCGGGCGAAAATGTTTTGAGTGACATCTCAAATCCCTTGAAAACTCTGGGATTTATAAGCATTTCTGCATCTGCTCTGTAAGGTGAATCAAGCATTGCTTTTTTATATTCATTCTCAATCTCGGAGAAAAGCGGCATTGCGTTATCGTAATAATCCATCTCCTCGTTGTAGAATTCATCTCTTGTGTTGAGAGTGAAACGGCAGTTTGCAAGCGATGCGGCGGTTTCAACCTCTTCGCTTATCTTGTTATATTCATCTCTCGCCGCTTTCAAATCCTCTGCAGATTCTGCTGCCTTGATTTTTGTAATTATCTTTTCTGCCTGCTCTTTGAATTCTTCAACCGTAATTCTCTGATACGGCATTTCTGAAACTTTCATAATATTATCCCTCCGTTAGATTTTAACAGTTATATTATACTATGGAAAAGGTAAGAAATACAACACAAAATTTCTGATGCAGCTTAAATTTAATGTTCTGTATTTACATATCAGTAAACTAATGCTATAATGCTATGGTAAATTCAAAGAAAGGAAATGATACAAAATGAAATATGTTGGTTTTGCACTTCTTGTTATTCTTGCAGTTTTACTGCTTTTAATTGCTGTTGCGGCAATCAAAGCAGTTCTAATCAAAGCAAAAACAAACACAGACGCACCCGCAATCAACCCCACCGAAAAAGAAGCGGAGGAATATGCAAAAAAGCTTTCCGCAATGATTCAGGTTCCCACCGTTTCTCTCAGAGGAAACACGGACCTCTCCAATTTTTATAAGCTTCACGAAGTAATGGAAAAGAACTTTCCTCTTGTTTTTTCAAAGCTTGAGAAAACAGAAATAGACGGCAACCTCCTTTTCCGTTGGCCCGGCAAAGATCCCAACAGAAACGGCGTTCTTCTTATGGGTCACCAGGACGTTGTTACTGCTGATGAACCCAACTGGGAACGCGATCCTTTCTCCGGTGAAATCTCAGGCGGCAATATTCACGGCAGAGGTGCAATGGACTGCAAGTCAACAGTTTTTTCCGAGTTTCAAGCAATTGAAGAATTGCTTGCTGAAGGATACGAACCTCCCTGCGATGTTTATCTTGCATCCTCCGTTGACGAAGAAATTTCGGGCGAAGGCGCACCGACGCTCGTAAATCATCTCAAATCAAAAGGTGTTCACCTTGACGTTGCAATGGACGAGGGCGGCGCTATTCTCAAAAATGCACTTCCCACTATGGCAGGTTGGTGCGCTGCAATCGGTATTCTTGAAAAGGGTTACATAGATGTCAAAATCATCGCAAAAGGTCAGGGCGGTCACTCATCGACACCCAAGAGCAACACTCCCCTTGCAAGACTTTCAAAGTTTGTTGCAGATATCGAAAAAGACAAGCCTTTCAAGGCTGAAATTTCCGCTCCTGTCTATGCTATGCTTGATCAGGCAGCTCCGCTTCTTGGTTTCCCGCTCAGAATGGTGCTCGGAAATATGTGGCTGTTCAAAGGACTTCTCACCAAGGTTCTTCCCGTTGTTTCACCCATGTGCAACGCATTTGTAAAAACAACATTCTGTTGCACAATGGCAGAAGGCTCGCAGACACCCAATGTTATTCCTTCAGAAGCATATATCGTATGCAATCTCCGTCCCTCACCTCACCAGAATGCCGAGCAGTCACTTGCAGTGCTCAAAAAATATGCAGACAAATATGACCTTGAATTTGAAATAATCCACGCAAGAAGCGCATCAAACTGCGTCGACTTCAAGGGTGAGGAATTTGTTTATCTTAAGAAATGCCTCAATGAATGCTATCCCGAAGCAGGCGTTATCCCCTATCTTATGACCGGCGGCACAGACTGCCGTCATTATGAATCGGTTGCCGACAACTGCCTGCGTTTCTGCCCGATAAAGATGAGCAACGAACAGCTTGCCGCTATGCATGCCGCAAATGAAAGCATCGGCGTTACCGAAGTTGCTCATTGCGTAAAATTCTATAAGCATTACATCAAGAATCACAAATAAAACTTAAAGGAGCTGTCTTTGAATAGACAGCTCCTTTTGTCATATTAAATTAATCACCGAGTAAGCCGTAATATCTGCCCATCCAATAGGGAAGAAGATAGATATAAGGCATCATTGCTCTCAGACCGTTTGCACCCGAAGTACCGGGAAGAGTTGAAGTACGATTAACAATCTTTGTGTTGATATTTACAAATTCTTCAGCGCCTGAATCACAGACAAACGGATTACCGTCATAGTGAACAAGAACTCTTGCCGAATATTCAACGGGATATTTAAGCTGAGGGGGAACACCGAGTGCTTCCTGCTCGTCATCCCAGACGATATCCTTTCTGTAGCTGTTATATGCAGGCCATCTGACAAGGTCAAGATTCATTTCGGAAAGCGATTTAGCAGCATTTTCGACGTCGCAATAATTCTCGGTAAGAGCGCCGTAAACAATGTTGAAGAAGGGTGAACGCTCTGTCCTTTCATATTCCCAATGGTGGGTAAGACCCATCTTATAAATCTCATTTTCAGCAGCATTATCGTTATAAACAATAAGAGGATAAATATTGACAAAGTCAAGCTGGTCATCAATATGAGCGGTATGACCATCCTCGCATTTATACTGAATGCAGTTCATTGCATAGTGATGCTTCTCGATAAGCATTTTATAGACTTCGTTATATTTTTCTTCGCCTGTAACATGATATGTTGTTTTGAGGAAAGAAAGAATTTCGAGGGAGTTTGTGCCTCTTTCATAGAACCATCTGTCATCGTTATTGAGAAGGTCAGGCTCCCAGTTTGCCCAGGTTGTGGGAACTCCGTCAACATCGCAAAGATGGAAATTATTCTCAAGAATATGGTCGGTAATGGTCTTTACCACCTGAGCAATTTTCTTCTTTTCTTTCTTATCTGCAACAAGATCAAAATAAATTCCGTAAGCAAAGTAGTGACCCGTCATCTCGTCACTCGATGTTTCGCCGAGCCATTCACAGTCGGGGTTATCCTCGCAGATGTGCCATTCTTCACGGTTGCCATCAAGGAAGTTTTCTTCGTGAGAATATCTTGTTGCTCTTGCTGTAAAGCCAGGCTTACCGGTTACTTCGGTGAGCTTTATCATAGCCTCAACGGCCCTTTTGGCGTTTTCTTTTGCTTTTTCATCACCCGTTACTTTGTAGCGGAAGCACTGGCTTGCGCAATAAACGCCCGTGAAAAGTCCATCATTATCGGAATTGGGAAGCCAGCCCGAATCAAGGTCACCGTACTTACGAAGCTCTCTCGTTACCTGATAGCCCTCATTTCTTGTGAAATACTTGACAGCAAGCTCATCATAATGATTTGCTTTTTCTTCAAGAGTCATAAACTTCGATGTGATAAGACTGATGCCTCTCGGAGTAACAGCAGCAATTGTTCCGCTATCGGAAACGGCAATCTTTGTTACCGTGGGATGCATAAGCCATGCACCGTATGAAAGATATGAGATTTTACCTTCAATAAGAGTGATGATACCCGTATTTGTTGCAAAGTACTTCTTTCCGTCTGCAGCAAAGAACATATCGTTGAACGAGCCGTCGGGCACGGAATAGAAATCATTGCCGTTGAACCAGAAATTTCTGCCGTCAAAGATGTTAAGACCCTCATCGGAGCCTACCCAAAGATGACCG
This sequence comes from Acutalibacteraceae bacterium, assembly GCA_045647065.1. GTDB lineage: Bacteria > Bacillota > Clostridia > Oscillospirales > Acutalibacteraceae > CAG-177. The sequence continues at coordinate 98,061 of JAZRLY010000001.1, read as the reverse complement.
ATGGCATCAATTGCAAGACAATTGATTTTCTTGCTGAGCACGCCTGACATATCGGGAGTAAACTCTGCCCAATGGCGGCGTTTACCCTTCATCGAAAGCAGAGCTTCCTCACCGCATCCGATATATACGGTTTCACCGTACTTTGATTTATTGTCGTGTGCTGCAAGGCAGATTGTATTTTCGGGAAGATTTACAATTTCCTCAAATTCGCCATCTTTCATAAGAAAAAGCTCTGTTTCGGTGATGAGCCATACGGAATTATCAAGTGCAACAGAAATATCGATAACGGGAGCTGAAAAATCTGCAATCTTCTTGATTTTTCCTTTTTTTACCTCAGCAAGCGAGTTGCCGACAGATGCGTAAAGCTTTCCGTTTCTTGAAAAAAGCTTTGAAACCTTTGCAGAATGTTTCTTTGTATTTCCGTTTGAATATTCGATAAGGCAGTCAGGCTGAGCAATATAAAGCGTTTCACCGTCAAAGGCGACAGATGTTACATTCTCAACATCAACACCGTTTTCAGAGGTAATAAACACCTTATCATACTGTCTGAACTGACCGAAATTAAGTATGGGTTTTCTCATATTTATTCTCCTGTGCTTTATTATTAATATAGTACCGATAGTTTATCATATAAAACCGGTTTTGTCTATAAAAAACGGACATCATATATATTTTCAATAGGAATAATTCTGCCGTCACTCATAGTTATCTCACGGCTGACAGCGTCAACTTTCTTCACTGTGCCCGTAACAACCGCATATTCGCCGCCGTCCTTTCTTCTGTCGGGCACAAAATAAGTTACTTCAATCTTCAGCACATCACCGTATTCCGAAACTGCTCTGAGCTTTTCGTCTATCGTTTCTTTACGGCTTTCATCAAGCTCGATTTTTCTGTCTGTAAGGCGCGCAGTTTCGCCAATGGCATCACCGTGACCCGTCAATGCCGCAAACGGACTGAACTGCGCCGCACGGTCAATCATTGCCATCTGCGGATGATTTTTCGACACATGATGAGGGAGATTGATTATATCGTCGTAGTTTCCTCTCATGCCTTATGACCTCCTATCTGACTGTTTCTGTCTTTCGCTGTTGCGCCTTCTTTATAATTCATACCTTTAAGAATAGCATTTTTTCCGTATTTATGCTTAATACTTACTATCGCATCCTGGACACGGCGTTCCTTTTCGAGTGCAGCATTCTGCTCGGCTTTTTCCCGTTCTTTATCCTCATAATTCTCAAACAAATTGAGTTGTTCGGGAATCGGCGAATCATCAATGCTATCCTCGGGAATAACATGATTTGCGGTAATATACATACGGCGGATCAAAAGATTTCTGTCAACTATTTCGTCATAAAGTTCTGTTACGGCATCGGTTATCAGCTTTGTAGAAGAAGTATGTCTGCCGATATTCGCAGTTCCTCTCGCCTGTTTTGGCACTTCTCTGCCATAGAAATCTGTTTTTATTTCACCTTTATACTCATTCCGTCTGTTGCGGTCAGTAAGATTTTCAATGTCGTAGCCCACAACAAGAAGAATCTGATTTGTCACAAGCTTTTTTTCAACAAGGTCAAGGCTGAGGTTATCCGCCATTTCGCGGACTATAAGCCTTGCTTTTTCAAAATCATACGGATGCTGAAGAACCTGCCCCGACTGAATGCTGTTCGTCTGCGGTTTATATGATTTGACATCGGCAATCGTGCAAGGCTCCCATCCCCACGCGTGGTCAATAAGAAGCTCTGCATTGATACCGAAAAGACGGTAAAGCAAATCCTCATTCTGAAGCGAGCATCTCGCAACATCGCCCATAGTCAGCATACCGTATTTTTCAAGCTTTTCGGATATTCCCCTGCCCACTCTCCAGAAATCGGTAATCGGTCTGTGATTCCAGAGCGTACGCCGATAGCTCATCTCATCAAGTTCAGCAATTCTGACGCCATCCTTATCTGCAGGGATATGCTTTGCCGTTATATCCATCGCAACCTTGCAGAGATACATATTCGGGCCGATACCTGCAGTTGCGGTTACTCCCGTTTCGGCAAGCACTTCTCTTATCAGCATAACGGCAAATTCATGTGCCGTCATAGAATTGAGTTTCAGATATCCCGTTGCATCAATAAAAACTTCATCGATGCTGTAAACATGAATATCCTCGGGTGCAACATGTCTGAGGTAAACCTGATATATTTTAGTGCTGTACTCGATATATAAAGCCATTCTCGGCGGTGCAACAATATAATCAATCGAAAGAGACGGATTGTTTTTAAGCTCGGTGTCATTATATGACGACCCCAAAAAACACCCGCTCGGTGCATTTTGTTTTCGTTTTGAATTCGCAATCCTGACTTGCTGAATCAGTTCAAACATTCGCGCTCTTCCCGAAACGCCGTAAGCTTTAAGGCTGGGTGACACCGCAAGGCAGATAGTCTTTTCCGTCCTTGACGGGTCGGCAACAACAAGGTTGGTCGTCATCGGATCAAGACCCCTCTCGGTTGCTTCCACGCTGGCGTAGAAGGACTTGAGATCAATTGCGATATAGGTTTTGTTTCCGTTCATCCTTTACACCTCCGTTTATTTCTGAATAATTATATCACCGATTGATTTGAAATTCAACATCTTTTCGAACATTTGTGCTCTGTGGCTTCAAAAAATCGGCCTCACCGTTGAGGTGAGACCGATTAAAACTTATTATCTTGTTGAGCCGTATTCGATATCAATACTCTTTTTGAAAAGCAGAAAATCATATTTCGGGCACCAATCATTGCCCGCTTCAACTGCACTTTCAAACTCCTCTTCGGAGAGAGCAACATTCATTTTCACGATACCCTTAAGCTCCTTGCCGTCTTTATAAACGGTATCCCAGAATGCATTATGACCGATATAGGTAACGCTCGAAGGAATAAACATATATTTCATTTCACGGTTATAGCTGAATGCATCCGATCCGATGTATTCAAGACCATCGGGAAGTGAATTATAGACTGTTCCGAGTGCTTCATCGGATACATAATGAGTATCTTCAACAACTGAATCCGTTTTGTAAGAATAAACATTTTCAAGAAGAGGAATTTCAAAGAACGCAAGGGTTTCTATTGTTTTCAAGCCTTCGGGAAGATATACATTCTTCATATTGGCATAGTTGAAGCTCATTTCACCGATTGTTGTGACACTTGAGGGAACAACAAAGGTCATAACATCCTTGACATACTGCTCATATACGGGAGAATCTGAAGCAGGTTCAATACGCCAGCCGTTATTGTCATATTCGGCATAACCGTATTTCTCCGCGAGATATGTATCGTGGTCGCAAGGTCTGCAGATAAGCTCTGTTTTATCCTTATTATAAAGCACGCCGTCGATATCACAGTAGTTGGGATTGTTTTCGTCAACCCTTATTTCACGAAGTGCCCAGCACGAATAAAATGCCTTTGAGTCAACCTTTTCAACGCCTGCGCCGATGGTTATAACCTGAACCTTTTCGTCGCAGTTAAGCACATAGCTTCCTACCTCGGTTACGGGTTTTGTTTCATCCTTGACAACCTTGAAATTAGTTTTGGGGTCGGGATTTCCAAGCTCATATTCAACTTCGGAAACATAGTCTATTTCAAGCTCGGTAATGAATCCCGTATTGCTGAAACGGGTGAAAGAATAGCCGTTCTGAACCTGTTCAAATTCAAAGGTGTCCTTTCTGAGAGTAAGAACGCTGAAAATGCATGAAAGAGAAACAGCCAAAACTATTGTAAGCACAAAAATTACTTTTTTGATGCCGTAGTGTTTCGGGGTCTTGTTGATTCTCGGTGCTGCAAGTCCCTCAACCTGATAAGTCCATATTTCATCCTCGGGAATTTCAAGATGAACGGGTTCTTCTGCAACAGTAACCTTTATTTCTTTATCTTTTTTACTCATACATTTTCACCTCCTATCCCAAGTATCCGCCGCTGACCTTTTCACCATCTTCTTTTGCTTTCTTTTCAGTGACTTCGGCACGGCGTTTAAGAACTTCCATAACCAGATTCTGCTTCTTACTGTCATAATCCCAGAACAGGTAAGGAATTGTCATAAGTGTAAATCCGACAACGTCAAATATCAGCGGAATAATGATAATATTTGCTCTTGATGAATCAAGGAAAAGAATATCCCAGTTACTGTTGAAACCGTATCCGAGAAGCATAAGAGGAATGATAAGACCAACAAAATTCTTTATCGGGTCTGTAAACCAGCCGAAAACGCTTGAGAAGCTCTCAAGGCGCTCGCCCGAAAGATACATCTGATAATCACCGATTCGCACATTCATGTCATGACCCGCGGTTGTAGGAACGGTTTTTGTCATTTCCATAAAGAAAAGAACAATAACACAAATCGTACCGCAAAGGTTAACATTATCTCCGCAGAACCACATCGCGGCAACAATAAGTGCATTGCCTATCGCTCTTGAAAGCTGATAGAAAATCATAATCTGCTTATATGAAAATCTCTTGAGGAAATACGGCGAAAGGAAGTCAGGCGGTGTACCCGCAAACGAAATAAGCATTACAATCAGGCTGTAAGGCAAACCACTCAGACGGAATGTATAAAGATAAAGAACGGTTGCAAACGGAAGCATACCGTTGCCCAAGGCATCGATAAGCCCAACAACTGTATTGATAAGCAAATATTTATTACGCAGCACGCCGAACATACCGTCCCAGAACTTAATCTGAACTTTCTTTTCAACGGGAGGCTGAGGAATTCTTTCCTTGACCCTGCCTGCAAAAATCATAGTCAATGCAGCAAAGAAAATGAATGTGCCGGGAATAACATATCTGTAAAGATTTATGTCTGCCCACTCATCTTTAAGGAAACCGATTGCAACTGAAATTGCAAGGCTTGAGAGAGTATTAAAGAAATGAGAAAGCTTTACGGGATAGCTTCTGACAAGAATTCTTTCCTGAAGGTCGGGGCTGATGCTCTTTGTACAGGTTTCCATATTATTAGCAAAACCGAATACATTATATGTAGCAAAAAGAAGATTGCCGACCCAGACTCTTGTTGCAACGTCAGGAATATTATAAACGGGAAGCCAGCCGATGAGAATAACCATTATGCACTTGGGCACAACATCACAATAGAGCGAATATTTATATCTGCCGAATTTCGGGAGAAGCTTTTTACGCCAGAAAATATTTCTTGCGCCTACCCAACCGGTATAGAGAAAATGCGTTCCGAATGTTTTGAAACACGCCGCAGCATTCATACCCTCAAAACCGTTGAGAAGTCTTATGAATGTTCCCGTCTGGTCAAACAGTTGCGAATAATCAAACACAATTGTTGAAATGCCGAAGAGAATCATCAGCATATATGCAAGATAAAACTTTCTCTCTGTCTTTTTCGGAAGGAAACCGAGGTTATCGCATACAAGCCACCACATAAGAGCGGAAATATAGTTAAGCGGCATATTAAGAATACCGATAACCGAGAATGTGAGGTAAGGGAGCTTGTAATGGTGCATAATGAGATAGCAGGATGAGAAAAATCCTATGTATTCAAGCACCTTTGAGCCGGCATAGTTACTGCCGACAGCAAGAACAACATCTTTATATTCCTTGTAGGGCACATATTTACCCTCTGCAGGAGTATTCCAATGTGTTTTGATTTCTGAAAACAGCCACTTTACTTTGCCAAGCAAAGCGTTCATCGAATCATTCCTCTCTTTTTTGATTTGTAATATTGTAACATAAATCCATTTTTATTTCAATATAAAGAGTCTTTAAAATACAACCGTTTTGGTTTCGCCTGCTTCAAAAGTCAGAGTTACCGTTTTATTGGAAATTCCGCAGGAAACCGTTACAGTCTGTGCGATGTCGGAAGTAATTGTCACCTTTGCCGTTCCGTCTGCAAGATTCCAGACTATTTCGTCAGCAACAGCCCTCGTTCTTGCTCTCAGGCCTGTAATCCTACCGCTTTCAAAACCCGATTCGGGAACCGCAGGAAGAATTTCAATTTTTCCTTCATTCGAATAAAGCAAGCTTTCGTTGATTATACCGAGATAACCTATTGCGAAATCAGTGCAATAGCAGCTGCTTCGGTCATAGTCATGATTTGTCATAAGAGAATCATAATAGATACCGTGATTCATGAGATTCACGAGAGCATCCGTAACGCTCTCGGAATCCTTGAGTCTGGATGCTATCAACGCTCTGTGAATAAGGGCGTGGCTTGCCTCATTTTCGCTCGCTCTGTTTTCTATTGCCTGAATGCAAGCCTGAGCAAGCTCGGGATCATCCTGAGTTTCAAACAATGGCCACACGCAGTAAAGATGGCTCAGATGCCTGTGAAGATTGTTTTCTTCAAAATCCGTCGTCGCCCATTCCTTGAGCGCTCCCGTTTCATCATAAATATATTTCGGAAGCTTACTGATAAGATATTCCCATTCCGAAGTATCGGAATCGGGGTCAACGCTCTTCATAATTCCGATAAGCATTTCAAGATTATTTCTGCAGGCAGCAATGTCAATAGCCGTGTTTGCAGCAGAGGGGCTGGGATAATTCGACGGATTATTTTCGGGTGAATAGCTCGGAAGAATGGTATAGGTTTCGCCGTCATCAAGTTCCGTCTTACCCGCTTCATAATGAAGTCTGCCTTCGGCATCAGTATAATATTCGGGAGTCATAAGCTGAGCCCAATAATTTGCAGCTTTGGTGAGCAAAGGAAGAAGAATTTCACTTCTTAAGTCAAGATATCCTTTGCTTTCTATCGCAGAAATTTCAGCGTCCGTCAGATCTGTTTCCGCCACCGAAAGAACAGATTTCAGACTGTTCAGATCATATTCTCCGTTAACGGGGATTTTTACATCTCCGTAACACATCAAAGTTTCGTAAAGCGGCTGTAGAAGCCAGCTTGTACCCGCATTCCAATAACGGAACGGATAAGGATAACATGTTTCTGTGATAACCGCCTTATCTCCATCGGTATTAACAGGAGCCTGCAGAGCATCGGTAAAGCCGTGGGTTGCAAATGCATTCTCTTCCCAGTCGGGTACCTGGCGCAATATGAACGCTGCATAACCCTTATATGCGATCTCCATATTACCTGTATTCATCGAGGAAGTCTGCAAATTAACATTGGCATCCATTGTGTATTTGCTCCCCCAACCCGGCGCCCATTCCCCCGTCCACATTCCGTAAAGACGGGGTGCCGAGTAACCCGAAGCGCAAAGATAAGCATATCTTCCTGAATAATACGTTCTTTGGGCGAGGTCAGAATTGATTTCGCTCTTAAGAAATTGGTCAAAAATAATCTGTTCATTGGCTTTTGTGCCGTTTCCGCCGTCAAGCTCAAGTGTTACGGAATTATATTCAGGCGTAAAAATTTCCGTATGTGCTTTGAGAGCTCTTATGTAATCAAAAACACCTTCAGAAGTATATTTATCGGCAACAGATTTTACTGTTGCAGTAAGAGAATCAACAAGTTCATAGCTTTCTGCATTTTCAAAATCATTATAGCTTCCCATATTATGTGTTCTGTCAGAAACGGCTATCAGATAAACATTGTCAGCATCCGTAATTTTTATCTGTGGATTGCTGTCCGAGCAATACTGCTCATCCTTAACCTTCTTTCCGTTTGTGATTTTCTTATTTCCGCCTTCGGAAATAACATAAACAACCGTTGCATAACCACCGTTTTTCAGCTCACTGTTTTCATAATCGGGATAATGTGCAACAAAAGCAAGACTGTCCCCGTTTTCATCAACGAGCTTTTTATACTTCAGATCAACCTCATTGCCGTTGCCGTAATTGGCAAAAGCGGAAATATTATCAAAAGAAAGAGTCAGATCAACTTTGCTTCCGTTTGACGATGAACCGATTTTTGTTATCGTAACGCCATCTGATTTTGATGTGAAAGTGGAACGGGTCCAGGTGCCCTGAATGTCGGTATATCGTACTCCGACCTGAGCGGTTTCATAGTCTGTATATCTGGCATAGCCGATATTCAGATGTTTGTTTTGGTCAATTCTGAGGGATGCACCCGGATGAAATGAATAAACATCGTCATAGCTCGAATTATCCGTGATATTTTCACCAGCCGTTATGTTTTGTTTCACCTGTTCGAGCTCATCCGATGTATCCGGGCAATAACGGACATTTTTATTCGGCATTATAAAATGCATATTCTGATAAATCAGAGTGTCGCTGTAAGGTGAACCGCTTGTAATCACGCCCTGCATTCCGTTGCCCGAAATCATTCCGTCACGCCAGGTTTCGGTGTTGTTTGAAGTTTTGCCGAGTTCGGAATAACGCTCCGAATACGACGCCTTTGCGCTGTCGGAAAATTCAAATTCGATTTTTTCATAAATATTTATTGGATTGAACACAGAACCGATAAGAGAAAAAAATGTCAGTATAAGACTAATAATACGCATAAATACACCCATAAATCAGCACCTCAATTTTCTCATTTCCATTATAGACAGTATACTATAAAATTGAATACAAACACAACATAAAATTCAAAATAATTCAGTAAAAATCCCGCTTACCGAAGCAATTCGAAACCGCTCTGTCTGAAACGCCCAATTTATCGGCAAGAACGAGCTGAGTCATATTATGTTCCTTGCGTAATGAAGCAATAAACTTTCCTATTTTTATTTGATCCATAATCTCACGCCCCTTATGCAATTTATTATACATCAAAGGAGAAGAAAAAGAAACAAACGATGCGTAGAGTAATAAAAACATTGTGTATTTGACACAACCAAAATAAAGAATTATAATTATTAATGCAATCAGTGAACTTAAAATATTATCAGGGAGATGATTCAATGCAAGCTATCATTAAATTTTTTTTTACTTTTATAACGGCAATTTCACTCATTTGTTCAAACCTGCTTTTCCCTGCCACGATTTATCCCGAAAGCGAAGGCTTTTCTTTTTCTTTTCTTGAATATCCCGACGAAGCAATCGTCACTCTTGAGGAAGCAGGACTTACCGAGCAGGAACTTGTAGGGCGTGCTTCAGCCGAATTGCCCGAATATGTTCAGTCGGGCGGATACGATGATATCAACGGCATAACAATATCGCCGTATTACACCGCAAAGGTTAGCGGAGAGGAAATTCCCGTTTATGCTTCGGTGGTATTTATCCGTGCCGATGATACAGGAACGCTTCACTCCTTTTCCGAGATATATGTTGACACAAGCAAGGATTTTTCATTCAATGTTGAAATTACCGGTGCAGATGTGACGCTAAAAAACGCCGTCGTGCTTCCGAAATCCCACGGAGTGTCAGCACGCTGTAAAGACAACACCGTGACCGCATCAATCAATAAAACAGGAATTTACACCTTTCTTTTCAACGGTGCAAACCAATATTACGGCTACACGCTTATGGTGCGCGAAAAGGTTAACGAGGACAAAGAAATCGCAGAATATATTGCTGACTACGGCGAGGATAATGTTATCGTCCTTGACAAGGGCGTATATAAATATGACTACGTCAATTTTGTTTCAGCAGACAATCTTGTAATTTATCTTCGCGAAGGCGCTTATGTGCTTGCAAACCACCTTTACGATATTGACTGTGCCGATGATGAGAGCAAATATTTTGAACCTACTGCACCGGGCGATAATGCCATAGGACTTACAAGATATCCGTTTCTTAATTTCTTCAACTGCAACAACGTAACTTTTGCCGGCAGAGGTGTAATAGACCTCACTCACCTTGACAGGCGTGAAAGACGAGGTATGGTTTTCACTAACTGCAATAACATAAACATAAGCGATATCAAAATCATCAATTCACCCGAATGGTCGTTCATTTCCTACTGCTGCACCGATGTCAGAATTAACAATGTTGATATCATCGGTAACCGAGGTAACTGTGACGGATTTGCAATTTGCAACAGCCACAATGTAACAGTAAACAACTGCTTTGCAAGAGTGGCGGATGACACCTTTGAAGTAAAAGCACTCGGTGGCACAATGGACAGCAGAAACATTACATTTTCAGATTGCATCGCATGGGGCGGTTATGCGAGGTGCTTCGGTATTACAGGCGAAGTGAACAAAAAGATTTCCGATGTCACATTCCGTGACTGTGCAGTTATTTACCGTGACGGTATATGGGACAACGACAGAATAGGCTCACTTGTTGTTGTAGCTGAGCAATGTGAGGGAAGTATTGACGGCATTCTTTTTGAAAACATTGAAATATTCCGCGACGAAGGCAGACCAATTCTAGTAAAGATTTATGATGAAGAAGCAGAAAATTTCGAGATTAAAAATGTTGTTTTCAGAAATATTTCCTATACTTCATATATGAAACCGAAAATAGCAGGCACAGACAGCAGCACAAATACCGTTCAGGTTGAGCTAGATAATATTACCGTCTGCGGCAAACATCAGTCATTCCCGAAAACTGTATTCTGCATCGGTAAATATTGCGAAGTGACCACAAATTAGTATTTCAGATATCTTTAACAAAGTTTCGTAAGCCAAAATAATTTTGATTATATAAAAACAGGGAACAAACCAACTATGAAAAGTACGGTTTGTTCCCTAAAATATTTAAAAGAATATATTATACAAAAAAGACTTCACTTTTTGTGAAGTCTTTTTTCTGGAGGTACCACCCGGATTTGAACCGGGGAATCAGAGTTTTGCAGACTCGTGCCTTACCACTTGGCTATGGTACCATACACTATTAAGTTATGCTTTCCGGCATTGAATTATGCCAAAAAAATGGAGCGGATGACGAGGCTCGAACTCGCTACCTCCACCTTGGCAAGGTGGCGCTCTACCAGATGAGCTACATCCGCACCTGTTGGTGCCTCCGGCCGGAATCGAACCAGCGACACGTGGATTTTCAGTCCACTGCTCTACCAACTGAGCTACAGAGGCATAGAAATGACCTGTAATAAAATTACAGGTCACTCAATGGCGACCCGGAACGGGCTCGAACCGTCGACCTCTAGCGTGACAGGCTAGCGTTCTAACCAGCTGAACTACCGGGCCAAATGGTGGGAACAACAGGGCTCGAACCTGTGACCCTCTGCTTGTAAGGCAGATGCTCTCCCAGCTGAGCTATGCTCCCACGTTGGCGTTGCTTTCGTCAAGCAACGTACGTTATAATACACTACTTTTTCGGTTTTGTCAACCCTTTTTTTAAAAAAATTTCAAAATTTTTTAAATTATTTTTTAGTTCCTTTTCGGAATTATTTTTCGGAATGAAATCACGGCGAATTTATCTTTGAAATCCTCCGTGATTTCATAACATTTAGAACTCCGCATCATGAAGCCAGACATACTTTTCATCCTCATTACGGGTTGTCTGGAGCCAGGGGTCTCCGTCAAGGTGACGAATCATCCAGCAGGTATACATCTGGAATCCGGGAGCAACAGACTGCGGGTGAAGCGCACCTCCGGGGATTGCCGAAAAACTGTTGTCAACACTTTTGAAAACTTCATCACCGACAAAGCTTGCGCCGAAACCTTCGGGACGGTCAAACTTGAAATAGTAGCATTCAGGCTGGGGATGACGATGAGGAAGATAACCCGACCAATTGCCCTTATCGTTGAGAACTTCGCCGAGCACCATATTTGACCACGGTGCTATCTCCTTATCTATAATAGTATTGACTCTTCTCTTTGCAACATTGCCGAATTTACCGACGCAAGAATATCCCCAGGGAGCATCCTCGGGTCTGTAAAGCTTTGAATCAAACTTTTCATCATTTTTCGTGCACTGAACAAGAATCTCGGAATCCTCCTCCGCTTTTACTGTTATTTCAGTGCCCGAACAAGCGTGAAGCGCAAACGGTCCTTCGGTAAATACACTTTCACGGCTGACGGTTTCATTGTTGTCAAAAGTAATTTTTCCCGAAAGAAGAAGAACTGCACTTTCTTCGTCGCTGCGAAGAAACTTTCTCTCCTCCCCTGCTTTCATACGATAAACTCGGACATCCATCATCATTTCGCTGTAGTCATTATCGTAAGTGCAGAGTATTTCTTCGCCGTTGATATCAAATTCAGGATAACCGAATAATTTACCCATATCAAAACCTTCTTTGCTGTTAATTTGCAAGTTCTTTTATTTCATCCGATGTAAACTTATATTTCTTTTCGCAGAAATGGCAGGAAACCTCTGTCACGGGATCATTTGCCATATCAGCAAGATCTTCTTTACCAAGAGTAAGCAACGCCTTGGATACTCTTTCCTTTGAGCAGTTGCACTTATACTCTGGAGTTGAGGCATCAAGAACTTCAAGTTCGAATTTGCTGAGAACGTGACGGCAGATTTCTTCGGGAGTCATTCCATCAGAAAGCATCTGAGTTATAGGTTCAAGACCTTTGATGCACTCTTCAACCTTTTCAATCGTATCTTCCATTGCTGTGGGAAGAAGCTGAATTATAAATCCACCCGCAACCTTGATTGCAGAGCTGGGTTTGAGAGCGACGCCCAGAGCACAAACACTCGGAAGCTGTTCGCTGATTGCAAAATAGCTGGTTATATCCTCTGCAATCTCACCCGAAAGAATGGGAATCTGACCGATATAAGGCTCTTTCATTCCAAGATCCTTCATAACGGTGAGTGTGCCTTCTTTACCTACAGCACCCGCAACATCGAGTCTGCCTTTATCGTTAATCATATCCTCAACTACGGGGTTGGAAACATAACCTCTTACGTTGCCCTGACTGTCCGAAACCGCAATAATCGAGCCTGCAGGGCCGCCGCCGTTAAGACGGAGAGTGATGCTGTCATCCTGACCTTTAAGAACCGCACCCATCATTGAAGCTGCTGTTATAAGTCTGCCCAATGCAACCGATGTGACAGGAGAGGTCTGATGGATTCTTTTCATTCTTTTGACTATATCTGTTGTTTCTGCGGCGATTACGGTCAAAGTGCCGTCTGCCGATATCATTCTTACAAGTTCACTCATAATTTATCTCACTTCTTTTTCGCTAAAAATACTGCCCTTTGTGTTTCGGGCTTAACATTATCCGTTGTCATATCATCGTAAATTCCGACAACTTCAAATCCCGCTTCTTCAAGCCATCCTGATATTTCAGACAACTCATATGCCTGCTCACAAAAAACTTCGCCGCTTCTGTAATAAACTCCGTCCTCTTCCTCAAAGAAATCAAGAGTTATTTCAACACTGTTGTCATCGGGATTAAAACTGTTTTGCCACGCACAGAAAAAATCATCATAATCATAAACAAAAGCGTTATCAGCAAGTATATGTTTATGTTTATATAATGTATTTACATCAAAGGCAAACGCGCCGCCTTTATTCATAAACAGCGATACTTTCTTGAAGGTTTCAATAACATCTTCTCTTCTGTCGAGATGGTTGACGCCATCAAGAACACAGATTGCGCAGTCAATTGTGCCGTAAAGGTCAATCTCCTGCATATTCTGATTGAGAAGAAGCATCTGCACTCCGTTTTCAAACATCTTCTGTTGAGCGGCATTCAGCATGCCGACGCTGCTGTCAACACCGATAACCTCAAAACCCTTTTTTGCCATTTCAACGGACATACTTCCCGTGCCGCATCCGAGATCTAGAAGAATTCCGTCGGTTATCCCGCACATTGAAAGAAGCCTGCAAAAATAATCTGCACGCTTCTTGTACTCAACATTATCTGTCAGACGATCGTAAAAACGGGAAAAATCATCGTATGACATTTATTCATCCATCCTTTTGAAAATCTCTTCGTAGCCGTTGCAGCCATACTGAAGAGAGCGGTTAACGCGGCTGATTGTTGCGGTGCTTGCGCCTGTTTCAGCAACAATGTCGCTGTAAACCTTTTTATCCCTGAGCATCTTTGCAACAACAATTCTCTGGGAAATAGATTTGATTTCAGTAACCGTGCAAAGGTCCTCAAAAAAAGCATAGCATTCATCAAGATTCTGAAGATTCAGAATTGCTTCAAAAAGGAAATCAACATTCTTATCTTTAATTTTGCTTTCCATAAAAACATTCCTTTCGGATTTACTTTCGTGCTTTAATATTTTAACACACGAAACGCAAAAAGTAAAGACTAAACCGCAAAAATTTTAGCAGACAAAGCTATAAGCAATGCGCTCATTATGACAAAAGTCGGGAAAACGGTCGCAAACGGTGTTTTGGTTACGGCTTCTTTGAGAGATTTGCCGTGTCTGCCCTGCTTTGAGAGAATCCAGATGATTTCACCTGCGATGTACGGAATTGTTCCCACAAGAACAACATCAATCGGTTTAACACCTCCGACACCTCCTGCAGAACACATAAATGTTGCAACGCATACCCCCGCTCCAATAAGGATTGATGCAAGATTCACCTTTTTGAATCTGTCAAAAATCAGTTTGTTCACAACAACAAAAATGAGCATAAATAACGTTGCGAATTTTGCTGAAAAATATTCACCGTCAAGCACAAACATCATCGGTATTACATTATAAAAAGGTCTTTCGATGTGGTCGAGAACATAGGAATTTACTTCTTTTCCTTTTTTATCGCAGATAAATGAAATAAGATTTACCGCAACAATACCGATAACACAGGCTATGCAGATTACAGGAATCCAATCCGAAAGATATTCGTCCGCAAATTCAACACCGTCGAGCGAAGCTCTGTCTTGATATATTTCAACGTAGCCATAACCCAGACAGTATGCAAGTGAAAGACCGAAGCCGCCGAATGCGCCGAGAGTGAATTCCATAAACTTCCAGCCGTCAATTATTCCTTTGTGATAAAACTTGCCAAAAAGGTATTTGCCGTTTTTAAGAGGAAAAACTGTAGCAACAAAAGCTTTCATACCAACGAGCCAACCGATTGCACCGAAAACAAATCCGCCTGCGATAAGTATAAGAGTGAAATAATCTTTCTTAACAATCGCCATAATCACAAGTGCAATCAGCATAAGAAGATTGCCTCCCCACTCTTCACGGCGTGTCTTCGAAAAATAAATCTTCGGATATTTATTCTTTTCGGGATTATATGGTCTGTTGAAAATAAGCTGACCGACAATCTGCATAACGGGAATAAGCAGACAGAAAAGATATATTTCGGAACGTTCATAAACGCCGTAAGAAAGCTCTATTCCGAGGAACGCACCGCACACAGCAAACCACAAAGCACCTTTGAAAGCGAGACCTGTATAGCCTCTGACGGGGTTATAATCGTCTTTGCCTCTGTGAAGAACAAAGCCGATTGTTTCGCCGTAGGTTTCAGTGCCGCCGAAGGTCATACCCATAAGACCCGCTGCGGCCGTACCTGTAAATCCGTAACCGTAGAACCAGCCTAAAATCAGACCAATCAATGCGCCCGGAAGCATCGCACCCTTTTCACCACCGATGAGTGATCCTCTCATTCCCCAGCCATAACTGACCGCAAGAGTTGAAATCAGAATGCAGATAATGGCATCAGATATTCTCATAAAACAACCGCCTCTCTATAAGAATGTAATTAAATAATAGCATAGACCAATAAAAAAAGATACCCAAAATTCAACAAAAATTTAATATCCACTTGCACATGGCGGAATAAATGTGTATAATGTTTTGTAATAATTACTTAAGGCAGATGATAACAATGATAGACTCTTATATCAAAGCTCTCATAAATTATGCCGTCGATAAAAAACTCATTGAAGAGAGCGACCGTATTTACTGCACAAATTCCGTAATGTATCTTCTCAACCAATTCTCTTTTGACGATGCTTGTGAAGCTGCAGAAGGTGAAATTCACGAAATTCTTGACAGGATTTGTGATTATGCGGCAGAAAGTGGAATAATCGAGGATTCAATTACATACAGAGACCTTTTCGACACTGCACTTATGGGCGCAGTCACTCCCCGCCCCTCACAGATTATCGGAAAGTTCAATTCACTTTACAGCGAATCAGCCGAAGCAGCAACAGATTATTATTATAATCTCAGTTGTGACACAAATTATATCCGCCGTGACAGAATAAAGAAAGACCTCAAATGGCAATACACGGGCGATTACGGTACAATGGATATAACCGTCAATCTTTCAAAACCCGAAAAAGATCCCAAAGCAATTGCGGCTGCAAAAAATGCACCTCAGTCGGGATATCCGAAATGTCAGCTTTGCAAGGAATGCGAAGGCTATTCGGGCAGAGTTGATTTCCCCGCAAGACAGAATCACAGAATTATCCCCATCACAATCAACAACTCGGGTTGGTGCTTGCAGTATTCACCATATGTATATTACAACGAGCATTGCATTGTTTTCAACGGCGAACACACACCGATGAAAATTGATAAGTCAGCTTTCGCAAAGCTTCTTGAATTCGAGTCACTCTTCCCCCACTATTTCATCGGCTCAAACGCAGATTTGCCGATAGTCGGCGGTTCGATTCTCAGCCACGAACATTTTCAGGGCGGAAGATACGAATTTGCAATGGAGCGTGCGCCGATTGAAACAAAGCTTACATTCAACGGTTTTGAGGGCGTTGATGCAGGAATCATCAAGTGGCCGATGTCAACTATCAGACTCCAGTCCGACAGCCGTGAAGACCTTGTTGAACTTGCAGACAAGATTCTCAATGCATGGCGTTCATACACAGACGAAAGCGCGTTTATTTTCGCCGAAACAAACGGCACACCGCATAACACAATAACACCCATCGCAAGACGCAGAGGAAGCAAATACGAGCTTGATCTTGTTCTTCGCAACAACATAACAACCGATGAACATCCTATGGGCGTTTATCATCCCCACGCAGAGCTTCATCACATCAAGAAAGAAAACATAGGTCTTATTGAAGTTATGGGTCTTGCCGTTCTTCCTGCAAGACTCAAGAATGAGCTTGAGATTCTTGCAAACGCAATCATCGAAGGCAAAGACCTTCACGCAGATGAGTCAACCGCTCTTCATGCAGACTGGGTTGATGAATTTATCGGTAATTACGATGATGTAAACGCAAAAAACATCACCGACATCATTCACACCGAGGTCGGCAAGGTGTTTGCAACTGTTCTTGAGCACGCAGGTGTTTTCAAACGTGACGAAAGCGGCAAGAATGCTTTCATCAGATTTATTGAATCAATCAACTAAGGACTCAATGCCGAAAGGCATAAAAATAATTTTAAAGGAGAAATTTCCAATGAAAAGAGTTATTGCACTTATCCTCGCAGCTATGCTCGTTTTCAGCCTCGCAGCTTGCGGCGGCAATGAAACAGCAGAAACAACAACCACAGCGCCCGTTACAGAAGCTGAAGTTATCGAATCAAACGCTCCCGAAGCAGATGTAACCGAAGCTCCCGCAGCAGATGACGTTACAGAGGCTCCCGTTGCCGATGCAACAGAAGCAGTAAGCGGCGCAGAAGAAACAACAGCAGTTGAAGAAACCACTCTCCCCGCAATGCCCGTAACAGCAGAAGAAATTGTTGCTTACTACAACAACGCCGTTAACAAGGCATATGCAGCAAAGGTTGGTTTCAGCAAGGAACGTTACACTGATAACGAAGAACTCAATGCAGGTTTCCTTCTTAATACATTCGGCGACCTTGTTTACAGCTTTATGGGTATCGGCGCTGAAAACAAGTACACAATGGATGTAACAAAGGGTCAGTGGGAATCTGATGTTCCTCACCACTATCTCAGAAAGAGCACTCTTTCAACATCTGATATCACAAAAGCAACCTGTACAGAAAACAACGGCAAGTACACAATCACAATGAACGTTAAAGGCGGCACAAGCAAGGCTTCAAAATCAGAAAGCTGGACCAAGGCTCCCATCGACAAGTGCGGCATCTGTGTCGGCGATCTTGATAAGAGCTACTTTGACCACAAGACCGCTCCTGTTATCTATGCAGCAGTAGGTCAGGTTGTCAGCGGCGCAGTTATTGAAGAAAGCTATGACAACGCAACAATCGTTGCAGTTATCGATGCAGCAACAGGCCACCTTGTAAGCATTACTGTTGAATACGATATCGACGTTGTTATCGATGTAGTAGGCGGCGGCAATGCAACAGGTACAGCTCACATCTTCTTCAAAAACTTCAAGTATTAATCTCAATACATAAAGTTAACCCGTATTCCTTCATCCGAGGGAATACGGGTTTTAATATTAATTTATTTTATTTAACGGGAACAAGCTTTTCTTTGCCGCCCATATAGGGACGAAGTGCAACCGGAACATTAACACTTCCGTCTGCATTGAGATTGTTCTCAAGGAATGCAATAAGCATTCTGGGAGGAGCAACAACGGTGTTGTTGAGCGTATGAGCAAAATATTTTCCGTCCTTACCGTTGACTCTGATTTTGAGTCTGCGTGCCTGAGCATCGCCGAGATTTGAGCAGGAACCTACTTCAAAGTACTTCTTCTGTCTGGGTGACCATGCTTCAACGTCAAATGACTTGACCTTGAGGTCTGCAAGGTCGCCTGAACAGCATTCAAGAGTTCTGACAGGAATATCAAGCGAACGGAAAAGATCAACAGTATTCTGCCAAAGCTTTTCAAACCACATCATGCTGTCTTCAGGCTTACATACAACAATCATTTCCTGCTTTTCAAACTGATGAATTCTGTAAACGCCTCTCTCCTCGATGCCATGCGCACCCTTTTCCTTACGGAAGCAGGGTGAATAGCTTGTGAGAGTATGGGGAAGAGTATCTTCATTGACAATTGTATCGATATACTTACCGATCATCGAATGCTCACTTGTACCGATGAGATAAAGGTCCTCGCCCTCAATCTTATACATCATTGCATCCATTTCAGCAAAGCTCATAACACCCGTTACAACATTGCTTCTGATCATAAAAGGAGGAACGCAATAAGTAAATCCTCTGTCGATCATAAAATCTCTTGCATATGAAATAACAGCTGAATGAAGGCGTGCAATGTCACCCATAAGATAGTAGAAACCGTTTCCGGCAACATTTCTTGCAGCATCAAGGTCAATACCGTTGAAACGTTCCATAATATCCGAATGATAAGGAATATCAAAATCGGGAACAACGGGTTCGCCGTACTTTGTGACCTCAACATTTTCGCTGTCGTCCTTACCGATGGGAACGCTGGGGTCAATGATATTGGGAATGGTCATCATAATCTTTGTGACCTTTTCGGAATATTCAGCTTCAAGCTTTTCACATTCGGCAAGTCTTTCGGAGAATTCGGTTACCTTTGACTTTGCAGCCATAGCCTCTTCTTTCTTTCCCTGAGCCATAAGCATACCGATTTCTTTTGAAACCTTGTTGCGGTTTGCTCTGAGATTATCTGCTTCGGTCTTGATTGCTCTTGACTGAGCGTCAAGCTCGATTACTTCATCAACGAGAGCAAGCTTATTATCCTGAAACTTCTTTTTAATGTTTTCCTTTACTATATCGGGATTTTCTCTTAAAAATCTGATATCAAGCATTTATTTTCAACTCCTGAAAGTTTTTATATCCGTAATTTTAGTCTATTTTTGTAATAAAGTCAACAGCCGATGCGATATATTTATCATCTGCAAGTTCAATTGCACCCTTATCAACAAGCGATGCTGTTTTGGGATCAATAGGAAGCTTGGCAAGAACAGGCACACCGAGCTCAGCTGCAATTTCGTCAATCTTGCTTTCGCCAAAAATCTTGAACTCCTTGCCGCAATCAGGGCAAACAACATAGCTCATATTCTCAACAAGACCGAGAACGGGAATGTTCATAAGCTTTGCCATATTGAAAGCCTTCTTAACAATCATTGTTACGAGATCCTGAGGTGTAGTTACGATAACGATACCGTCAACGGGAAGATTTTGGAATACAGTCAGCGAAACGTCGCCTGTTCCGGGAGGCATATCAACAAACATATAGTCAACATCGCCCCACGCAACATCCTTCCAGAACTGCTGGATAACACCCGAAATAACAGGACCTCTCCAGACTACGGGTGACTCCTCATTCTCAAGAAGAAGGTTGATCGACATAATCTTGATGCCTGTCTTGCTTTCTTCGGGAAGAAGTCCGCTTTCGTCCGCCTTTGCTCTGTCTTTGATGCCGAACGACTTGGGAATCGAAGGTCCGGTTATATCCGCATCAAGCACCGCACAGGCATTACCTCTTGCCTGCATTGCACTTGCAAGCATCGAAGTAACAAGCGACTTACCTACGCCGCCCTTACCGCTGACAACACCAATTACTTTTTTTACATTGCTGAAAGGTCCGCAGGGGATTCTCATATCCTGCGCTTCTTTTCTTGAATCGCAATTGCTTGCACAGTTTGCGCAATTGCCGCTGCACGATTCGCTCATTTTTCTATCTCCTATCTGTTAAAACAAATTTATTATAAATTCAATTGCATATGTGACGGCAAAAATAACCGGCATATGAACAATATAAATAACCAACGAATGTCTGCCGAGAGCACCTAAAAAAGGAACTCTTTTGGGATAAATCCACTCGGGATATCCCCTTTCGGCACATATTCTTCCTGTCAGCGCCCCCGAAAAAAAGATAAAAATATTGGGGAACAAAGGAAAATAATCTGCCGAATAAAACCACGGTGAATAAATGCCAAAAGGCATAAGATAATTATTCTCATAAAGACTCTCAGGAAGCGTCAGATTGATGAGGTTTCCGTATCCGAGTCTACCTTCGGAAATTCCGCTTGTGAACGCAAAAAGCACCGCACAAAGAAGTATTCCCGCAAACGGCGAAACTCTGCGGAGTTTTTTTTCGGCAAGTGCATAAATCAAAACCGAAACTGCAAGCAGATGAAGAATACCGAAATAAACTTCCGCACCTTCAAATCCCATTGCAGGAAACAGCAAAGCGGTCACGAGAGTAAAACCGACGGCAACTCCGAGAAGAATCAGGCCTCTTTTAAAGTTGCTTTTTGAAAGCGTGCAGGAAATTCCGCAGACAAAAATAAAAATCCCCGCAAACCAAGGCTGAACCGGCAAAAAGAAATCAAAAAGATACGATGCCCACTCCTGACCGAAAAAGTAACCGCAGATATAAAATGAATGATAAAAAATCATACAGAACACTGCAAGTCCCCTGATTTCGTCAAGAAAATTCAGTCGGATTCTGTTTTTGACAGATGCTTCCATAAATTCACCTCATAATATTTTATCATAATGTATCAAAAATGCAAGCCTTTATTGACTTTATTATAATTTTGTTCTAAAATATTGTTATTGCGGTAATATATTGTTTACGGAGAATATTATGATTGATAAAATCAGAGAATTACTTTTCAAAATCTTCAAAAAAGACAGTTTTATCGGTAAAATCATCGATAAACTTTTCACAAAAGAAATTATAACCTATGTGTTTTTCGGCGTACTGACAACAGTTGTCAACCTTGCAACATTCTATGTTTTCAAAAAGCTTTTTATCAGCATAGGCTGGGACGGCATTTTCAATGCAATTATTCCCGATGATTCTGCAATTCTCAAAATTTTCAGCGGCGGAAGCGAATATCTTGATGCAAACGCTATCGCATGGGTTGCAGGTGTTGTTTTCGCTTTCGTTACCAACAAGCTCTGGGTTTTCGAATCAAGGAGCTGGAAGCCGTCCGTAGCAGGCAAGGAGTTTGTCGGCTTTATGGGCGCAAGAATATTTTCATTCGTTGTAGAAAC
This sequence comes from Acutalibacteraceae bacterium, assembly GCA_045647065.1. Lineage (GTDB taxonomy): Bacteria > Bacillota > Clostridia > Oscillospirales > Acutalibacteraceae > CAG-177. The sequence continues at coordinate 76,512 of JAZRLY010000001.1, read as the reverse complement.
CCTGATGATGTTTGTTATGGTTTCTCTTCTGAAATGGAACGATTTCATTGCAAAATGCATCGTAGGCGTTGTGGTTGTTATTATCAACTATGTTTTCAGCAAACTCATAATATTTAAAAGCAAGGATAAATCCGAATGATTAAAATTATAAAATCAGCGGCAGCCGAAATAAACATCGACCCCAAAGAGGTTGCGGTTTATCTCGGCTATTATTCCGCTAAAACGGATGAAATAACAAATAAATTTATTTCAGAATGTACGGAAGAATTTCTGAAAGCTGCAGATTTCAGAGCGTGTTTCGCAGAAGTTGAAGTAAGTGCAGACGGCGAAATTGACCTCGGAAGCGGAAAAATCATATGCAATTCGCTAAAAAAGAATCTGGCAAGTTGTGAAAAAGCATATGTTTTTGCAGCAACTACAGGAATCGAGTCGCACAGACTCATTGAACGAAATTCGATAATTTCGCCGCTCAAAGGTATGGTTACGGATTGCATCGGTTCTGCGGCAATCGAAGCATTCTGCGACAAAATCAATCTGTCGTTTGAGAATTGCGAATGCCTCAGGCCAAGATTCAGCCCCGGCTACGGCGATATGCCGCTTGAATGTCAGCGGGATATTGTTGAGTTTTTACAAACAAGCAAAAGCATCGGAATGAGCCTTACCGACAGTCTGATGATGGTGCCCGTAAAATCCGTTACGGCAATAATCGGCATAGGCAAAGAAAAGAATAAATGCACGGGACCCGGATGTATGATTTGCAGCGGAATCAACTGCCCGTACAGATAAGAGGGAAAAGAAATGACTATTCTTGAAAAAATCAGAAGCGGAATAACATACTGCGACGGCGGCGCGGGAACGCTTCTTCAGTCGTGGGGACTCAAGGCAGGCGAAAAACCCGAAACATGGAATATAACAAATCCCGATAAAATAATCGAAATGCACCGCCTTTATCTCGAAGCCGGTGCAAACATTATCACTACCTGCACATTCGGTGCAAACCGTCTCAAATTCGATAATCTTGAAGAAATCGTTACTTCAGCAGTCAGAAATGCAAAAACGGCCTGCGAAGGTTATAACAATGCATATGTTGCGCTCGACATCGGCCCGACAGGAAAAATGCTTGAACCTCTCGGTGATCTTAAATTTGAGGATGCAGTTTCAATCTTTTCCGAAACTATAAAAATCGGTGCAAAAGCTGGCGCTGACCTTGTTCTGATTGAAACAATAAACGATTCATACGAAGCAAAAGCAGCTGTTCTTGCTGCAAAAGAAAGCTGCGATTTGCCTGTATTCATCACCTGCGTATACGATGAAACTCACAAACTTATGACGGGTGCTGACCCCAAGGCAATTATAGCAATGCTTGAGGGACTCGGCGCAGATGCAATCGGTATGAACTGCTCACTCGGTCCCAAGCAGATGGCTGAAATTGTTCCCGAATTCGCAAAATATTCAAGCGTACCCATTATCGTTAACCCCAACGCAGGTCTGCCCAGAAGCGAAAACGGAAAAACCGTTTTTGACATTGATGCAGATGCGTTTTCGGATACAATGTGCGGTATAGTTAAGTCAGGTGCAACAATCATCGGCGGATGCTGCGGCACAACTCCCGACCATATCCGAAAGACGGTTGAAAAGACAAAAAACCTGCCTTTTCTTCTTCCTGAAAAGAAAAATCATACTCTTGTTTCATCATACACTCACGCCGTTGAAATCGGCAAAAACCCTGTTATAATCGGCGAAAGAATCAATCCCACCGGCAAAAAGAGATTCAAAGAAGCTTTGCGAGAAAACGACATCGGATATATTCTCAACGAGGGTCTGGCGCAGAACAAAAAAGGGGTTTCGATTCTTGATGTCAATGTCGGTCTGCCCGAAATTGATGAAACTTCAATGATGTTGAGCGTTATCAAAGCTCTGCAAGGCGTTACCGACCTCCCCTTGCAGATTGATACAGTTGACCCCGTCGCAATGGAAAAAGCAATGAGAATCTACAACGGCAAGGCGCTGATCAATTCCGTAAGCGGAAAAGAAGAAAGCATTAAATCAGTATTTCCGCTGATTAAAAAATACGGCGGTGCGGTCATCGCAGTTACCCTTGACGAAAACGGAATTCCCTCTTCTGCCGAAGAAAGGGTAGAAATTGCAAAGAAAATAATCAGCCGTGCAAAAGAATACGGAATCGACGAAAAAGACATTATCGTTGACCCTCTTGCAATGGCTGTTTCAAGCGATTCCGAAAGTGCTAACGTAACACTCGAAGCGGTAAAGATGCTTCACGGTATGGGAGTCAAGACAAGCCTCGGTGTTTCAAACATTTCATTCGGTCTGCCGTCAAGAGCTGACATAAACGCTGTATTCTATACCATGGCGATGCAATGCGGTCTTGACTGTGCAATCATAAATCCGTTTTCGGATGAAATGATGAAGGCGTGGCATTGCTTTATGGCTCTGACAGGAAAAGACGAAAACTTCGCAGATTATATTGAATTTGCAGACAAGCTCTCCCCCGTTCAGAATTCTGTTACATCAAAAACAGACATCACACTCGATTCTTGCATCATAAACGGTCTCAAAGAGCAGGCAGGTGCAGTTGCAGCAGAGCTTCTCAAATCAACATCACCTATGGATATCATCGACAGAATGATTATCCCCGCACTCAATACAGTCGGCAAAGGCTTTGAAGAAAAAACCGTTTACCTTCCTCAGCTTCTTATGAGTGCACAAGCTGCTAAAGAAGCATTCGAATCCATCAAATCTGCAATTCCGTCGGGAGAAAACAAAAAAGGTAAGGTTGTTATCGCAACGGTCAAAGGCGATGTTCACGACATCGGTAAAAACATCGTCAAAGTGCTTCTTGAGAACTACGGTTATGAAGTTATCGACCTCGGCAAGGATGTTGCGCCCGAAGCTATTGTTGACGCCGTGAAATCAAGCAATGCAAAACTTGTCGGGCTCAGCGCACTTATGACAACAACCGTTCCTGCTATGGAAGAAACAATAAAGCTCCTCAGAAAAGCCGTTCCCGACTGCAAAGTAATGGTCGGCGGTGCGGTTATGACAGAGGAATATGCTGCAATGATTGGTGCTGACAACTACGGCAGCGACGCTATGGCTTCGGTCAGATATGCCGAAAAAGTTTATTGTAATTAATAAAAATTATAGTTGAAAATAAAACTGTAATATGATATACTTTTAAAACTGCAATGATGAACGGAGGGCAAAACAAATGATAATAGGCGAATCAGCTGAAAACTATCTCGAAACGATACTCATACTCCACCAGAAAAAAGGTACCGTGCGTTCCGTTGACATTGCAACCGAACTTGGCTATTCAAAGCCCAGCATTTGTGTTGCTATGAGAAACCTCAGGGAGCACGGTTATATCACTACCGACGGCGACGGTCTTATCACTCTCACCGAAACAGGCACCGAAATTGCAAATAAAGTTCTCGAAAGACACGAAACAATCACCGCATGGCTCACCGGAATCGGCGTAAGCGCTGACCAGGCGGCAATTGACGCCTGCAGAATTGAACACGTTATCAGCCAGGAAAGTTTTGAATGCCTTTGCAAAGCGGTTAAAAAATAATCAGAACAGCGTGTGGCTATGCCATACGCTTTTTGACTGTTATTGTATAATTTACATAAACAATTTACAAAAGCAATTCGATTTAGCGTAGTAAATCGCTAATTGACTAATATAATAAAGTGTGCTATACTGTATGTGCACTAATTATCAGGAGAAGATTATGGACGAATTTCTTGCTACTCTCTCAAAAGAGGACAGCCTCACATACGAGCTTTCAATGCTCTATAAGCAGTGGGGATACAAAGAATACAGAATGGCAAAGTTTGAGGAATACAGCTTCTACAGCGACAACAGAGATTTCCTCGCAGGCAAAGGTATTCTTGCATTCAACAATTCAGACGGACGACTTATGGCGCTCAAGCCTGATATCACCCTTTCAATCGTAAAAAACGCAAAGCTTTCGGATTCACTTACAAAGCTTTACTATAACGAAAGCGTTTTCAGAATGAGCGACAGCTCAATGGACTATAAAGAAATCAAACAGACCGGTGTTGAGGTTCTCGGCAAGGTTGATGAATACCTTATTTCGGAAGTTCTGATGCTGGCCGCAAAGAGTCTTAAAACAATCGACAAGGATTTTGTGCTTTCAATTTCACATATGGCATTCATTCCCTCTCTTCTTGCAGAGCTTGAAATAGGCGAAAACGCAAAAAAAGATATCATTGAATGCGTCAAAGGAAAGAACATTCACGACCTTCGTTCAATCTGCACAAAATGCGGTGTGTCCGAAGAAAAAACAGAGCTTCTTTCAAAGCTTGCAGGTATCAACGGTAAGCTCGATGATGCAATCGGCGAACTTTGCACTCTCGCTTGCAACAACGAAATGAAGAACGCTTGCAATGAGCTCAAATTCATCGCAGCCTCGCTCAGAAAAAGCGACCTTGCAAACAAACTCTTCATTGACCTCTCGGTGCTCAATAACACCGAATATTATAACGGAATCATATTTCAGGGTTATGTTGAAAAAGCACCCTCCGCTGTGCTTTCAGGCGGCAGATATGATAAGCTTGCAGGCAAGCTCAGAGAAAACACTCAGGCCGTCGGCTTTGCTGTTTATCTGGATAACCTCAATCTTTACTACAAAAAAAAGCGTGAATACGATAGTGACATTCTCATCATTTTCGATTCCTCAAACAGCAGTGAAAGTCTGCTTTCGCTTGTTGAAAGCTTTGTTGAAAAAGGATTCTCGGTCCGTGTTGAACACACTGTACCCGAAGGATACAAAGCAAAGACAGTTTATTCTTTTGAAAACGGTGCATTAAGGGAGGTGCCGGTATGCTGAACATTGCATTGCCCAAAGGCAGACTCGGCGACAAAGTATATGAGCTTTTCGCATCAATAGGCTACGACTGCAGCGAAATTTACAGCGATAACAGAAAGCTCGTTTTTGAAAACGAAGAAAACGGAGTGCGCTATCTTCTTGTAAAACCCTCCGATGTCGCAATCTACATTGCTCACGGTGCGGCAGATATCGGCGTAGTCGGTAAAGATATCCTTGAAGAAGGTAATTTTGACATATACGAACTTCTCGATCTCGGTCTCGGTAAGTGCAATATGTGTGTTGCTGCACCGAATGATTATGTTGAGGATTTTGACAGACCTCTCAGAGTTGCAACAAAATTCGTTAACATTGCAAAAGACTATTACATATCACTCAACCGTGAAATTGAAATCATCAAACTCAACGGTTCAATCGAAATCGCTCCCCTGCTCGGTCTTTCCGATGTTATTGTTGATATTGTTGAATCGGGCAAAACACTCAAAGAAAACAATCTTCGCGTTTATGAGCAGATAATGCCCATCAGCGCAAGACTGATTGCAAATAAATCCTCCTACAAATTTAAGGGTAAGGATATTGACACTCTTATGGAAAAGCTCACAAAGGAGTTAGCAAAATGATTAAAATAATCAACATTGACAACGCAGAAAAAAGCGATATTCTCACCAGAGACATCAAGCTTGAAAGCGGCGTTGAAGCAATTGTTGCCGATATTATAAAAAACGTCAAAGAAAACGGTGACAAGGCTCTTAAAGAATACAGCCTTAAATTTGACAAGGCGGAAATCGAAAACCTCCGCGTTACTCAGGAAGAAATCGATTCCGCTTATGAAAATGAGGATAAGGCACTTATCGAAACTCTTGAACTCGCAAAGAAAAACATCTGGAATTTCCATGAAAAGCAGCTTCACGAGGGTTTTGAAATCAATAACGGCGACGGCACAGTTTCGGGTCAGAAGATTACACCGATTGAAAAAGTCGGTATTTATGTGCCCGGCGGCACGGCAAGCTATCCTTCAACCGTGCTCATGAATGCCATCCCCGCAAAAATCGCTGGAGTAAGCGAAATCATTATGGTTACTCCTCCCGATAAAAACGGCAATATCCCTTCTGCTATTCTTTGCGCTGCTAAAATTGCAGGAGTTGATACAATCATCAAAACAGGCGGTGCACAGGCAGTTGCCGCTCTTGCATACGGAACAGAAAGCGTACCGAAGGCTGACAAAGTCGTAGGCCCCGGCAACGTTTTTGTTGCAACAGCAAAAAGAATGCTCTTCGGTCTTGTTGACATTGATATGATTGCAGGCCCGAGCGAAATCCTTGTTCTTGCGGACGGCACTTGTAATCCTGCTTTTGTTGCAGCTGACCTTCTTTCGCAGGCTGAGCACGATAAGCTCGCCAGCGCGGTTCTTGTTACAGACAGTGAAGAGCTTGCGTATGCGGTAAGTGATGAACTCGAAAAGCAGATTCCTCTTCTTCCCAGAGAGGAAATTGCAAGAGCATCAATAGATACAAACGGTAAGATTATAATCGCAAACAACCTTGAACAGGGAATTGAAATTGCCAACGAAATCGCACCTGAACATCTTGAAGTCTGTGTTGATGACCCCTTTGCACTTCTTGACAAAATCAAGAATGCCGGCTCAATCTTCCTTGGCAAAAACACTCCCGAAGCTCTCGGCGACTACCTTGCAGGCACAAACCACACTCTCCCCACCTCGGGCACAGCAAGATTCAGTTCGCCCCTTTCGGTTGACGATTTTGTAAAGAAGTCACAGTATATCTACTACACCGAAGAAGCACTCGGCAAGGTTAAAGATAACATCGTTCTTTTCGCAAACCGCGAGGGACTTCAGGCTCACGGCAAGAGTGCGGCAATCAGATTTGAGAAATAAGGTGAACCCAATGAGCAGATTCCTTTCAAAGAATCACGAAAAACTTGTTCCGTATACCCCCGGTGAACAAGTTAACGTTAAAGTTATAAAACTCAATACAAACGAATCCCCCTTTCCCCCTTCTCCGAAGGTTAAAGAAGTTCTGAGCGAAGAAGTGATTGACAAACTCAATCTTTACTCCGACCCCGAACTTAAAGAACTTCGCTCGGCAATTGCAGAGCAATTCGGAGTAACGCCCGATATGGTGTTCTGCGGTAACGGCTCCGACGATGTGCTTGCATTTGCCATTATGGGATTCTGCGGTGCAGGAGGCAAGCTCTGCTGCCCCGAAATTTCTTACGGATTCTACCCTGTTTATGCCGATATTTTCGGCGTTGAGCTTGAGCAGATTCCGCTCAAAGACGATTTTTCAATCGATGTCAATGACTACATCGGTAAAAACAAAAACATCGTTATCGCAAATCCTAACGCGCCCACAGGTCTCGCACTCAGCTTTGATGAGGTTGAGAAGATTGTTTCATCCAACCCCGACAATCTCGTGATTATGGACGAAGCATATATGGCATTCTGCGGTGAAAGCTGTATGGAGCTTGTTAACAAATACGATAATCTCCTTGTCACACGCACTTTCTCAAAGAGTCATTCGCTTGCAGGTCTGCGCGTCGGCTTCGGCATCGGTTCAAAAGAAATAATTGACGACCTCAACAAACTCAAATATTCATTCAATCCTTATAACCTCAACACACTTTCAATCAAAGCGGCAGCAGCTGCAATAGCGGATAATGAATATTATGACGATAAGATTGCAAAGATTGTTGAAACAAGAGAAAAGACCATTGCTGATTTGAAAGCACTCGGTTTCAGATGCACAGATTCAAAGGCGAACTTCATTTTCGCATCAAGCGATAAAATCCCCGCATCGGAACTTGCTTCAAAGCTTCGTGAAAACGGAATCCTTGTCAGATATTTCAACAAAGCAAAAATAGATAACTATCTCCGCATAACTGTCGGCTCTGCGGAAGATATGCAGACACTTGTGGACTGCATCAAAAAAATAACGGAGGAATAAAAATGAGAGAAGCTGAAATCAAAAGAAAAACAAACGAAACAGATATCGAGCTTTCGCTCATTCTTGACGGCACCGGCAAAAACGAAATTGATACGGGCTGCGGATTCCTCGACCATATGCTTGAACTTTTTGCACGCCACGGCAGAATGGATTTAAAGGTTAAATGCGTCGGCGATACTCACGTTGACTACCACCACACCGTTGAAGATGTCGGCATCGTACTCGGTCAGGCATTCGCAAAGGCAATCGGTGAAAAGAGAGGTATTTCGCGCTACGGAAGCATACTTCTTCCGATGGATGAAACTCTCATTCTCGCAAGCATCGACATCAGCGGAAGAGCATATCTCAACTATGATGTTCACATCCCCACCCCGGCTGTTGGCGGAATGGATACGGAGCTTGTTGAAGAATTCTTCATTTCATTCGTACGCAACAGCGATATCACTCTTCACATTAAACAGCTCGAAGGCAAGAACAGCCATCATATCATTGAAGGAATCTTCAAGGCAGTCGGCAGAGCGCTTTGCAAAGCTGTTTTTGAAGATAAGACTCTCGGCGGAGAAATTCCCTCAACGAAAGGAATTCTGTAATGATTGCAATAATTGACTACGGCTGCGGCAATCTTTTTTCGCTCTCATCGTCACTCAAAGCACTCGGAATCGAATGCAAAATCACAGGCGATAAAGACGAAATCATTGCTGCAGATAAAATAATTCTTCCCGGCGTTGGTGCATTCGGTGACGCCGCACAGAAGCTTCGCGACTGCGGTATGGACAAGCTTCTTTGCGAGCTTGCGGCACAGGGCAGGCCCATTCTCGGCATATGCCTCGGAATGCAGCTGCTTTTTGAAAAAAGCTTTGAATACGGCGCACATATGGGTCTGGGTCTCATCAAAGGCTTTGTCGGTCCTCTTGAAGGTCAGATTTCCACAGATTTGAAAATTCCCCATATGGGTTGGAACAAGCTCAACCTCGCAAAGGCTGACCCGATTTTCAAATATATTGAGCCGGGTGACTATATGTACTTCGTTCACTCGTTCTATGCAAGAAACTGCGTTGAAAACACACTTGCGTTTTCAGAATACGGCGTTGCAGTACCTGCAATTGTTAAAAGCGGAAGTGTTTACGGAATGCAGTTCCACCCCGAAAAGAGCGGTGCAAAAGGTCTTGCTCTTTTGAAGGCTTTTTCAGAGTTATAAGGAGGCACTATGCAGATATTTCCCGCAACTGATATACTCGGCGGCAAGGTGGTCCGTCTTACCAAAGGCGACTACAATCAGGTTAAGATTTATGCTGATTCGCCCGCCGAAATGGCTCTGGAATTTATGAAAGACGGAGCAACCAACCTGCATATGGTTGACCTTGACGGTGCAAAGGACGGACTTCCCGTTAACTTTGATGCAATTAGAGAAGCCGCAAAAATTGACGGTCTTTTCATTGAGGTCGGCGGCGGCATCCGCAATATGCAGAGAATCGAAGATTATCTTTCTCTCGGCGTAAAGCGTGTCATTCTCGGCACTGCGGCTATCAGAAACTATCCTTTTGTTGAAGAAGCCGTCAAAGAATTCGGTAGTGCGGTTGCTGTCGGCGTTGACGCAAAAGAAGGTCTTGTTGCCGTCAGCGGATGGCAGGAAACAACCAATGTAAATTCCGTTGAATTCTGCAAGAAACTCCGCGACACGGGCGTTTCAACCGTTATTTATACTGACATTTCAAAGGACGGTATGCTTTCGGGCACAAACCTTGAAATATACAGAGAGCTTTCCGAAATCAAAGGACTGGATATTGTTGCCTCGGGCGGTATAACCTTTGCCCACGAAATCGAAACTCTCAGAGAAATGAACATCTACGGCGCAATCGTCGGCAAGGCTGTCTACGAAGGTAAACTCAGCCTCAAGGATGCACTTGCGGCGGCAGGAGGTCAGAAATGATTACAAAAAGAATAATCCCCTGCCTTGACGTACGCAACGGCAGAGTAGTCAAGGGCGTTAATTTTGAAGGAATTCAGGATGTTGCATCGCCCGTTGAGCTTGCTCATTTTTATAACGACAGCGGTGCTGACGAGCTTGTATTTTATGACATAACCGCTTCTTTTGAGGGAAGAGCACTCTTCACGGATGTACTCACCCAGGTTGCCAGCGAAATTTTCATTCCCCTCACTGTCGGCGGCGGCATTAACACTCTTGATGATTTTGACAGAGTGCTCAAATGCGGTGCTGACAAGGTTTCGGTAAATTCCGGCGCAATCAAAGACCCGTCAATCATCGAAAAAGCCGCAAAAAAATACGGTGATCAGTGCGTTGTTCTTTCAATGGACATAAAGCGCGTTGACGGCTCGTTCCACATTTTCAGCAAAGGCGGCAGAATCGATACGGGAATCGACGCTCTTGAATGGGCAAAGATGGGCGAAAACAACGGCGCAGGCGAATTGGTTGTCAACAGCATTGACACTGATGGCGTGAAGCAAGGATTTGACCTTGAAATGCTTCAGAAAATCAGCGATCTTGTTTCAATCCCCGTTATCGCAAGCGGCGGAGCAGGTAAGAAAGAAGATTTCCTTGAGCTTTTCAAAGCGGGCGTTGCTGACGCAGGCCTTGCGGCATCGATTTTCCATTTTAAAGAACTGAGCATCAGGGATTTGAAAAATTATCTTAACGACAACAACATAGAGATGAGGATATAAAAATGATTGAACTTAAATACAACAAAGATGGACTTATCCCTGCGATAGTTCAGGATTATTACAGCAAAAAGGTTCTTATGCTTGCATATATGAACGCCGAAAGCCTTGAAATCACAATGAACGAAGGCAAAACTTGCTTCTTCAGCCGTTCGCGCCAGGAACTCTGGAGAAAAGGCGCAACATCGGGCAATACACAGCAGGTTGTTTCAATCAGAACAGACTGCGACAAAGACACTCTTCTTATCGAAGTTATCAAAGCAGGTCCCGCTTGCCACACAGGCAGCGAAAGCTGTTTCTTCGAAGATATTGTTACACCCGAAACTGAAGAATTCTCATACGAAGGACTTTATGAGATGCTTCTCGGCAGAAAGATTAACAAAAAAGAAGGTTCTTACACCACATATCTTTTCGAGAAAGGCATCGACAAAATTCTCAAGAAAGTTGGCGAAGAATGCACCGAAGTTATCATCGGAGCAAAGGGCGGAGACAAAGCGGAAACCGTTTATGAAATCGCTGATTTGCTCTATCACATCACGGTTCTTATGATTGAAATGGGCATCAGCCTTGACGAAGTAACCGCAGAGCTTGCAAAACGCCACATCGTTGACCATAAGGTCAAGCAGGAAAAAATGCAGTAATAAGCAACATAGTATAAGCACCCCGAATCAATTGATTCGAGGTGCTTTATTCATATTATTACGTTGTCTTTCTCTTCCACTTTACCGACGCAATTTGTATGTATATCATAAGGTGCGTCGAATGAATTGCCGATTATTTTCGCTTCGGCAAGGTAATCGAGATGAATCGCAAATCTGTCAAGGGTCGACTTTTCAAAACGGTTGCCTTCAAGCACAAGTCTGCCGTGAACAAATTCTTTCGAATTTTCGTCCATAACCTTTGGAGTGTAACGGATAACAGGTGAATTCTCCCATGTTTTCCCGAAATCACACCCGATAACATTATTATTGCGGAATATAATCTCTTTCGTGTAACCCGATTCAAACCAGAAATTGCAGTCATCCTCAAGCAGAAGGGCGGGACCCCACAGATTTCGGAATCGGTTATTTTCGATTATAACCTCGCCCCTTGTCGTACAAAGGATTCCCCTGCCCGAGGTCGGTCCGAAATCGCAGTTCCTGACATGAAGATTGGGAGTCCAGGTTGCATTTTCAACAACATCCTTTTCAAGCTCCAATTCTGGGATATCGCCATCAACGGTGATTATGATATCAGTGTCGTTTATCTTTTCAAAATCCGTAACCTTAACATTTCCGAAAGGCTGAAGGGTGTTCCACTTTATGAATTCAAGTTCGTCGCCAATCTCAAACGCCTGAAATCCCCAGCTTTCATCGTGCATAAAACGAACGGTGAGTTTATTGCCGTTTCTCTCAATTATCCTCAGGTGTGTCCCATGAACATTGACATAATCGTCGTGCGCTCCCCACGCACTGCAATTTTCAATGGTAAGATTACCTCTACATCCCGAAAACTGGAAGAAATCCGCCGTGCTTGCAACCGTTCTTCCCTCTGCGGGAGTAAGGTCACAGTAACGGTAAGTAACATTTTCGCAGAATTGCGACACCATACCCAGACCGTGCATAAACTTTATGCGCAGATTTTCAAATGTGAGATTTTTGCATCGCTGAAAAAGACTTCCCGTCTGGTCACGGACGATATTGCGGGTCTGCATCGTACATCCGACAGGCAAAGCAACATCCTTGTTTTTCATTGTGATACGAAGAGTATTTTCGTCAAGCTGTTCAATTGTTTCAAACGGCAGATTGTTACGGCTGAAATCGCAGGTTGTCTGTGTTTCGGGATTCCAGACCTTGATATGTCTGCGGTTTCCAATATAACTGTCCTCCCAGTAAGGATTGCCGTCAGCACCGTATTCGCCGTGCCAGATAAGATTATCCCCCTCGACTTTAAAAAGACATTCGGAGTTAATTTTTATATCGTATGTACCGTCATTTTCCGAAACAACCCTGAATTCAGACATTGTCGGGCAGGCATAGTCAACCGTAAGATTGCTGACTTTTATGTTTTCGCATTCATCAAAAAGAAACGGGGTCATTTTTCCGTGAACAATGACGGATGCACCGTTGCCGTCAACGGTTATGTTCTTTTTCCCTTTCAGAAAAACTGCAACACGCCTGAGACCGTTCGGATTTTCGTGCCTTTTGGCGGTGTTTGTGCAAAAATACCCTTCAAATTCAAACGAATCGTCCTGTCTAACATGATAGATTTTATTTTTTTCAAGAACAACAGTATCTCCGTCATTGACACTCAAAAAAATTCCGCTTAATTCATTCATAAAGATTTACCGCCATTAACAAATTCTTATATAAACGCTCATTTCATTTTCACCGCGGTTGCCCCACTGATAATAAGGAATAAATTTGATTTCTGTTTTTTCCGTATCAGCTTCACACCATTCCGAATAAAGTTCATCGCATACTTTTTCGCGATAACCGTCAGCAACAACCGTGTTTCCGCAAAGCCTGAAATCAGGATTTTGGCTGATCCTGAGCATCTGCAGATTCTTTCCGTTATCCGCTTCTTCAACGCAATAAACAAACGGTCCTCTCGTAACGGCAACCTTGTCGGTGTTTGCTCTGACGCGGTTTGAGCATTTAATCATTTTGGTTTTTATTTCAAAAGCACATTCAACAGTGCATTCACCGCTGATTCTGAAATATGCATATCCGCCTCTGAGCTCGCAATTTTGCGAGAATTCATATTTATCGCACCACAAAGGAATTCTGACCGCAAGAGTAAATTCTTTTTTCGGATTTATCTCAATGCGGACTTTTCCGTTTTGCGTGTAAGATGATATTATTTTGAAATCAGCGTTGACAGATTTAACATCGCTTCCGATAAACTGGTGAATATAAAGCACATCCTCATTTTCGGTATAGCAATATTCACCGACGGAAGATATAATCCTTGCGAGATTCGGTGGACAACAAGCACAGCCAAACCATTTCTGCCTTACGGGTTTTACATGGTGTTTCCTTGAATCTTTGTGTGATGCCTCAGGAAGCACTTCGAGCGGATTTACATAGAAAAAGCTTTTTCCGTCCTGCGCCATACCCGACAAAACCGTATTATAAAGCGCTCGCTCAACAGTATCTGCAATTTTTGCATCCGGACTGATTTCAAGCATTCTTCGCGCAAAGAATATCAGACCTATTGAAGCACAGGTTTCACTGTAAGCAAGGTCATTTGGTAAATCGTAATCAAAAGAAAAGGCCTCGCCGTCAACGGTTGAACCGATTCCACCGGTAATATACATTTTCTTGTTTATGATATTATCTGCAAGTTTCGCACAGGCAAAATAAAGCTCGTCATCGCAAAAACGTTTTGCAACATCAGCCATTCCACTGTAAAGATAAACGCCTCTTACCGCGTGGCCAACCGCTTCATGCTGATTTTTCGGTTGTGTATGAGCCTGATTATAATGATAATTGTCGTGCACGGTTTCTTTGCCCAGAACTATATCATAATAATACGGTTTTTTGCCCCTTTCATCAATAAAAAACCTTGCGGTATCAAGATATCTTTTCTCACCCGTGGCATCATAAAGCTTCACCAGCGCCATTTCGGCGATTTCGTGGCCCGGATAGCCTTTTATTCCGTTTTCACCAAAGGTTTCACAAATCAGATCGGCAAATCTGCAAGCAGCATCAAGAAGCTTTCTGTTGCCCGTTGCATTGCAGAATGCAACCGCCGCCTCCGCCATATGACCGAAGCAATAAAGCTCGTGAAAATCCTTGAGATTGGCAAAAATCCCGTCACGGTCATTGATTATATAGAGTGTATCGAGATATCCGTTATCAAGCTGCGCATCACACACCAGATCAATAACAGTCTCCGCCTTTGCTTCAAGCTCTTTATCGGGATGATTCAGAAGCGAATATGCAACCGCTTCGAGCCATTTATAGATATCGCTGTCCTGAAAAACCCATCCGTGAAAAGCTTCCGGAGCGGAATTCTGCTCGTTATAATACCATTTATCAGCGGGATAAACGGGAACACTTTCACCCTTTTTCAGCTTTCCCACTATCTCCCTCGCCTTGATAAAATTATCAATTGCATAGCTTTTTTCGGCTTCGGGAATCCTGTCGTGCAAAGCTTCATACTGATAAGGAATAACCTCCTTGCGTACAAGCTCGGTTTCCGAAAGCCAGAAAGAATCTGTTATTTCAATATTTTTAAGAGGAATATGCTTCGAAAATTTTTCACAGTTCATTGATTTATCCTCGTCTTTGATATATACTTGAATTATAAACCATAAAAATCAAACGGTCAATAAATATGAGGTGCTGAAATGAAATTTATATGCTATCCGAAATGCACAACCTGCCAAAAAGCAAAAAAATGGCTCGACGATAACAAAATCGAATATGAACTTCGCGACATAAAAACAGATAACCCGAATATTGATGAGCTCAAAGAATTTTATAAGCTCAGCGGTCAGCCTTTGAAAAAGCTTTTTAACACAAGCGGACTGCTTTATAAATCAATGGATCTGAAAAACAAGCTCCCCGAAATGAGCGATGAAGAAATGCTTTCTCTTCTCGCAACGGACGGTATGCTTGTCAAAAGACCGCTTCTTGTTTCGGACGAATTCGTTCTTATCGGATTCAAAGAAAAAGAATGGGAAGAAAAGCTTTTATAAAAACAAAACCGAACCTCAGCCAAACGGTAAAGGTTCGGTTTTTTCTTATTTATTCTTATACTGATAGCATCTCACATAGTCCACCTTGAATTCGGCAGGCCAGTTTTCTTCGGGTGTTTTGTCAATCTTTCCTGTGCCGTGACGGTCGGAAAACTGAACACCGTTTTCACCCGCAAATTCACAGGAAAGAAGAAGATATTCGGGATTCTTTGAAACTCCGCCCGCAGAGGTGCGTCCTGTTTCAACGCCGTTGATATAGAAAATATACTCGTTTTCATTCCACTCAACGCCGTAGGTGTTGTATTCCTCATATGGATTATTTTCTACAAACATTTTGCCGACGGGAACGCCGCTGTGAGTCTTCTCATCATAACCGTCATAGTGAATACCGGTTGAAATTGCATCGTTGCCCCACCAATGGTCTTTATAATAGAACGATTCAAAAACATCGATTTCCGTGCCGTCTTCACCTGAATTATTGACATTATATACACCCTCGTTCATCATCCAGAAGGCACTCCACATACCCGTTGCCGCAGGAAGAATACAGCGCACCTCAAAATACCCGTAGCACTGCTCATACATATCACGGGTTGTAACGCAGCCTGTATACCATCCCGGCTTGTATTCGGGCATATCAACTCCCGAACCCTCATAATAGTTTTCAAGCGGTTCATCGAGATATTCGGCTCTTATAACAAGATTTCCGTCCTTTACGCTGACCATATCCTCATGCCAGTAGCCGCCCTTGCGCTCGCTTATCCACCACGAAAATCTCCACTTATCTCTGTCGAGCTCGGTGCCGTTGAATTCATCGCACCACACAAGGTCAAATTCATTAAGATCGATCTGTTTACCTTGCGGAATCTTGCCGAGGTCAAGCATACCCGGCAGCTGCGGATTAACCGCCATAAGTACCGCAATTATAATTTTAAGTATTGATTTGATCATTCTGATACCCCTTTTAATTTATTCCGCTTCAAACGCATTTGACTGAATCTTCATTCGGCAGATGTCATATACGCAAAGTCTGAGCGCATTGCCGAAACCTATCGGATCTTTTGCATATGCAAGCTTCATTGAAATAATCGTCTGCGGTGCAGAAATAACATAGAGCATTGTTAAAATTCCGCTGTTGCGTGCATAGACAGCAAGTGCGGGATCGAGATACCCTTCGCCTGTCAGGTCTATGCTTGCATCTGTAACAACAAACCCGTCAAATCCCCACTCGTTTCTAAGCAAGTCAACAAGTAGTGCAGGACTTCCACCGCACCACTGCGCACCGATTCTGTTGTATGCCGACATAACGCCCTTTGTTTTGCCTTCCTTGACGGTAATCTCAAACGGCTCAAGATAAAGTTCGCGGAGCGACTGCTCATTAAGCCAGGTGTAAAGTCCGTTAGACTGTCGGTTGGTTTCCTGGTCGTTAGCGGCAAAATGCTTTACGGTAACAATAATCCCGTGTGACTGCACTCCCCTTGTGACTGCCGCCGACATCTTACCAGAAAGAAGCGGATCTTCGGAATAATATTCGTTATTTCTGCCGCCCTGAGGACTGCGATGAAGATTACATCCGGGCGCATACCAGACATCCGTGCCGAGCTGCACGCCCTCTTCGCCGATTATATCGCCGAACTCTTCTGCAAGGTCATCGTTCCATGTACACGCAAGAGCCGTTGCAACGGGGAATGCAAGACCGCAATCGGTGTAAAGAAGTCCGCCGCTGCCCTTGATGCACGAAGGCCCGTCGTTATCGGAAGTTCCTGGAATGCCGAGTCTGTCAAGACCCGTTGTTTCGTATCCGCAGTCAGCTATAAGGCTTATCATTTCATCGACGGTAAGCTGGTCAAGAAATGCATCCCAGAGAGCTTCGTCCTTTGCAACATCGCTGAGTGTGATAACGCCATCTTTATATCGAACCCCCGTTTTGGGTGCTTCACCCTCTCTTAATGGGTCGGGTCTTTTATCGCTGCCCAGCACTTCGCTTGTTGCATTGTAATTTTCAGGAGGTGCGGGATATGTATCTTCGGGATTTGAACGAGAGAAATAAGTGAGGTCGCCTTCGGCAAACCCAAAGAGATTGCTTATCTCGTTACCCGAAGCAGAGTCGGTTTTGTATACAACCTTTTCAGGCACATTGTATTCATATGTCTTGACAATATCTCTGACATCGCGTGCAACATGAATTTTATATTCGCCTTTATCGAGCACCCAGGCTTCTTCCGATTCCGAGTCATAGGATGCCATATCTTCAATATCAAACGAAATTTCAAGTGTTTCGCTATTGCCGGGCGCAAGCTCTTTTGTTTTTGCATATGCCGCAAGTTCGATTGCGCTTTTTTCGATTCCGCCGTCATAATACGGAGCGCTGAAATAAATCTGAACAACATCCTTGCCTGCAGCATCGCCCGTATTTTCAACATTTACGGTGACGGTTATTTTGTCTTTGTCATAGTCAAATGATTTTACCGTCCAGCCAAAATCGGTATACGAAAGACCATATCCGAAAGGATACATCACCTTTTCGGGCGCAAAGGTTTCGAAATATCTGTAACCGACATAAATACCTTCGCTGTAATTAACGAAATACTTTGGAATCCCGAAAACCCCTTTATACATATAGTTACCGAAGTTTTCAGACGCGGGATGGTCTTCAACATCATAAGAGATTGTATCAACAAGTCTGCCCGAGGGATTCACTTCGCCCGAAAGTACCTTGCCCACACTGTCCGTACCCACCTCACCGGGGAGCCACATAATCATTGCAGCCTTGATACTGTCGTAGTCTTCAAGCCACGAAATATCCATAATGTTTGAAATGTTGAACACAACAATAACATTCGGAAAAGTTTCACAGACCTTATCAATCATCTCAATTTCATCGTCGTTGATATTGAGTTGTTCAATACTGAGGTCCTTCATCTCGGTACCTACCCTGCCGATAACGATAATGGCGGTATCAGAGAATTCAACTGCCTCATCCATTTTTTTGTCGCTGATTCTGTTCATCGGCATTTCGGACTGTCCGCCGCCGAAAAACTGCTTAAGAACAGTTACTACATAGCCGAGAATACCGAGGTCGTATTTTGTGCCGGTATAGTTTGCATATGAATTGTAAAGGGTTTTGTTATATTCGATTCCTGCATTGTCGAGTGCATCGTAAAAACCGATGGCGTCTGATGAACGAACAGCACCCGAGCCTGCCGCACCCGCAAATGCAATCGAACACGAAGCCGCTCCAAAAACATTCACTTTTTTGTTCTTCAAAGGAAGGATATCATCCTCATTTTCAAGAAGAACAATGCCTTCCGACTCTATCTGCTTTGCAATTTCAACGGATTTTGCCGTTATTTCGGAAGAAATAAGGTCCGAAGCTGCAAAAACACTGACGGAGGCTGAAGAAAAAATAACAACCGCAAGCACTACCGAAAGAATTCGTCTGAACATCATTTTTGTTGCATTTTTCATAACATTTTCTCCTCGGATACTCCATAATTTGTTAATATTATATCACACATATAATTCTATTTCAATATGAAAAATTCGGCCCCATCTCTCGTAAAATAAAACAATGAAACTTTTATAAATTAATCAAGCCCTTATAAACATCCGTACTAACAGAAATCTTTTATATTCCTTACTTCGGGAATTATCAAGACTTCTTTTTGTTTGTAAAACCGCCTTCATCTAACACAAACCTGAGAATGATTTGCTCATGGCTTAACAAATAAAAGCATCCCCATTTTGAGCAAGTCCAAAAAAACAGAAAATGAATTATTGCGGGATTTCTCTCACTCACAGAAAAGAAGTGAGAACAAGTGTAAAGTTTATGGTTTCTTCAAACACAAACAAAATCCCCACATCATTTTCTATATTTCACATCAATCGGAGTGCATAGTTCAATATCGGCAGCTTATCTAAACACAAAATTTCAATCATAATTTTAGTGCGGTTTGCAGAATGCTCAATTCATTGTTATGTCAACTTTTTCTCATCAAATTAATTTAACAATATACATAACCGACTCTTAAACTCATAACCCGGAGACGCAGGTTCAAGTCCTGTCTCATCAACCCTAGTGAGTGTTCATTACACAAGTGAACACTCACTTTTTTCATTTTCTCATTGTTAAAATTTAATCATAGATTGTTATGTATCGAGCAAGTTTGCAACCTGCTTTTTATTATACCGTAAGACATTCAACGGCAACACCTTGACTTGCTTCAAAAACTGTATTTTCCTCTTTTACGGGATTTTCAAAGAGATTTTCATAAATTATTCAGAGATAAAAAGCTCATTATATTTCTGTATAAACCGAACTCTGTCAAATACTAATTGAAAAAGCAAGGAATTCGTGATATATTTATGATGTTGAGAATCACCTTGAAATTTTTTATCAAAAAATCAATAAAAAACAGGAATCAAAAAATATATATGGCTATACTTAATGTAATGGGAATCGTATTCAACATACAGAAATTTTGTATACACGACGGCGATGGTATCCGCACCTGCGTTTTTTTGAAAGGCTGTCCTCTCAGATGTATCTGGTGCCACAATCCCGAAAGTCTTGAAAAAACACCAACCCTTTCCTTTAACAAATCAAAATGCTCATCATGCGGCAGATGCCTTGCTGTGTGTTCCTCGCGCACAATCGAAAACGGCATACTGAAGATTGACCGTGAAAAATGTTTGAAATGCGGCAAGTGTGCAGAAGTCTGCCTCAACGATGCCAACGAAATCATCGGCAAAGAAATGACTGCCGCAGAAGTAATGAATGAAGTTATGAAAGATAAGATGTTCTACGATACATCGGGAGGCGGAATAACCGTTACGGGCGGTGAACCGTCATATCAGGCTGATTTCACATTAGAACTTCTCTCTCTTTCAAAAGAGACGGGGATTTCTCTCGCTATAGAGACCTGCGGTATCGGTTCGCGTGATTTCTATGAGAAAGCCGCCGATCTCGGCACAACATTTCTTTATGACATAAAATGCATTGACCCAGTATGCCACCGCAAGTTAACGGGAGCAGATAATGCTCATATTATGTCAAACCTTAATTACCTCATGGACAGAGGTTCGGATATTATTATCAGACTGCCGTTGATTCCTGATTGTAATGACAGCGACGATGATATTTCAATTCTAGCGGCTTTCCTTAACGAAAACAAGGGACGGTACAGATATGCGGAGATTATGCCCTATCATACTCTTGGTATAGGAAAAGCCGAAAAGATAGGCAAAATTTCGCACTATGTTAACAACAGTGCAAGTGATGCGGAAATTTCACGCTGGTGCTCACTGTTCGCTTCTCACGGCACAGATGTCAGAGTTTCAAAATAAAAGAGGTTTATTTATGACAGAATTAGCTCACATTGCCCCTTTCCTTTACGGATATTTTCTCGATGAAACCCTTGAACACGGCGAGAGAGTAGGTCTGGCACTGCTTCACGCCGCAAAAAATATTGAAATCAGGTTCTCGCGCCGTTTACTTCCCGAAACGGCATTTGAAACAAAATACGGCACTGCAACCTATACTCCTTCAGAAGGGCTTCGCTTTTGTGATGAAAACATTATAAAGCTTGCAGAGGAATTTCCCGAACACAAAGATACACTCCACCGATACATCAGTGAATTAAATGTGTTCAGAGATAAGGCAAAAAGACTTTATTCCGAGCCTACAGAGACACTTGACCGTTCAGGTGCCGAATGGGGCGGCGGTTGGGGCGGACACTCTAACCCTGATTACGGCAGAATAATCAACTTCGGCACAGACCATATCCGTTCCATCATCGCCGAAAACCGCGATAAACATCCCGATGAGGCTTGGTTTTACCGTTCGTGCTCTTATGTTCTCGACGCAATGGACATTATCGGCGAAAGATACCGTGAACTCGCTCTTGAAAAGGCTGAAAAATGCGATAATGCCGATGATGAGGCGTTCCTTCTCCGTGTGGCAAAGGCATTTGAAACCGTACCGAAGAAAGCTGCATACGATTTCACTTCGGCAATGTGCTCTTTTATGCTCATCTTTGCACTTGACGGAAGCGATTCTCCCGGTCGGTTTGACCAATATATGTATCCTGCATATTCGAAAGCGGCAAACAAAGAAGAGATAACCGATCTGCTCGACAGACTGTGGGACTATTTCCGCGATCATCGCTCCTGGAATCTCTGCATTTCGGGAAGCAACGAAAATTGGAACGACGAATCCAACGGGCTTACATATGATATTCTCGATATGGTAAGAAAGAAGGGTTACAACACTCCTAACCTCACCTGCCGTGTTCACAGAAACACACCCGATAAGCTTTGGAATGCTATTGCCGATACCCTCGCAACGGGAACGGGACTTCCTGCACTTTACAATGACGATGTTGTTTGCACTGCACTTGAAAAAATCGGCATTCCTCCCAAAGACAGCCACGATTACTGTATGAACGGATGTAATCAGATAGATATTCTCGGCAAGAGCCATATGGGTCTTGAAGACGGCGAGGTTGTCTTTACAAAGTGCCTTGAGTTTGCACTTCACAACGGCGTAAATGCTATGAACGGTGAGAAAGTTTCCATTGAAACAGGCGATCCGACAACTTTTACGACCTACGAGAGATTTGAACGCGCTTTTATGGATCAGCTAGAGTATGTGACCTATAATTCCTGCAGCAGCGCAAACACATATCAGCACCTTCGCGGTGTGTTTGAGCCTCATCCTCTCCGTTCCTGTCTGATTGAGGGCTGTCTGGGAAAAGGCCGCGACTACAGAAACGGTGGCCCGCTTTATAACCACGGCCAGATTTTAGCCGAGGGAATTGCCGATGCAGGCGACAGTCTTTATGCTGTCAAGAAACTTGTTTACGATGAAAAGAAATACACGATGTCACAACTCATTGATGCACTCAATGCAAACTTCGAGGGATATGAGCAACTCCACTACGATTTTAAGAATTGCGAAAAGTTCGGAAATGATATTGAAGATGTTGACCGAATAACCGCACGGGCGCTCAACCGTTTCTTCACCGTTCTCAAGCGTAACAACACTTACAGAGGCGGAGTGTTTACGGGCGGATGCAGTACATTCAACCGTGCTGCCGGCTACGGACGACGAACTGCGGCTCTGCCCAACGGAAAGCTCAAGGGAGAACCTCTCCTTGCGGACAGTATCGCTGCAACACCCGGCCGCGACAAAAACGGTCCTACAGCACAAATCAAATCTGTTCTCAAATATAATCAAACCGATGCTTGCAGCGGATTTGTATTCCAGAATAAATTTGAAAAAAAGATGTTCGGCAGCGATAAAGGGAAATCATCATTCATTGCGCTTGCAAAGGCGTATTTTGCAGGCGGTGGACAACAATACACCGTCACTGTCGTTTCTCCCGAAGACCTGCTTGACGCAAAAACGAATCCCGAAAATCACCGTAATCTTATTGTTCGTGTCGGCGGTTACAGCGATTATTTCGTAAACCTTGACGAAGCACTTCAGGACAACATTATCAAGAGAACGTTTACAGATATATGATTCATAACATATATCTAAAAAACAAATTCAACAAAAATATTTTCCATACACACTAAAATGAACCAACCACCTGACATCTTCGCTCAAATCGCGATTTTTCAGGTGGTTTTCGCATAATTTTCTGCCGTTTTTTGCGGCATAAAAGTCAACTCTTCAATTAATAACATAAAGATAGAACCGTTTTCCCTACAAAACAAAGCTATAAAAACATAGCAAATCAGTTATCCTGTATCTTTCTTGTGGATTTTTCCGGTTTTGTATGATATAATTTTATCATCAAATAAAATTTATGGTGATAAATATGCCCTACAATAAAAAACCGAAAATGATTCTTTTTGATGTTGGCGGAACACTTTTTGATGACGGCAAATGCAATCCGGCCGACGGATTTGAAAAACTTCGCCTTTCTGCACTTAATCCTGAAATAACGAGCGGTTTGGAACTGGCAAAATATTGGAACGAATTTCTTGATGAAGTTTCGGGAGTCAAATCAAAATCAGGAATAACTCTTGATGCGCCTTTATCATCGGTTATCAGATATGCCGCAATGAACACAGGTCTTATGTTTGATATTCCGGTTGCAGAGCAGGAAGAAATCTTTGACCGATATAATTCATCAAGACGGGTTATTGACGGAGTACCCGAGCTTCTTTCGGAGCTTGATTTTCTCGGGATCCGAACCGCTGTAATCAGCAACAATATGATGAGTGGTGAAAGTCTCTCGCTTGCAATAAACAAATGGATTCCGTCAGCGAAGTTTGAATTTTGCCTTACAAGCGCAGACATTCTTTTCACAAAGCCGTCAAAGAACATTTTTACCGCGGCATTAAAGAATGCAGAACTCGATCCGTCTGAATGCTGGTATTGCGGCGACGGCAGACTCCCCGATGTTTACGGCTCATCATTATGCGGTATGACTCCTGTATTGCTTGATGTAAAATCATCTGTTCCTCTTGAATTCCGAAATGATGAATACTGCAAAAATTATTTAACGGTAAATAATTGGAATGCACTGAAAAATTATATTCAGAACATCTGAAAGGCGTGTATAAAAAAATGTATTTTGATATAAATAGCTTCAACAAAAAAATAATATGTGAAAACGAACCGAAGGACACCGTTGTTGAAACTTCGGTTAATGGCGATACTCTTGATTTATATATTACGGCAAAGGATGACCGCGTTAAATTCATTGAGCTTGAATGGAATTTTGAAAGCGATAACGGTGTTTATGCTCTCGGCGATGCCTGGGAACGAAGCTACGGTGAACTCGGATTCAAAAAGCTTTCGGATAAAAACCGTTGTATGCCGTGGTATTTCATAGCAACCGATAAAACAAAGTCTTTCTGTTTCGGCGTCAAAACGCAACCGAATGCTTTTGTCAGTTTCATCTATACAACCGAAGGTATCAAAGCGTTGGTTGACTGCAGAAACGGCGGATGCGGCGTTGAATTAAACGGCAGAAAACTTCATCTTGCAACATTTGTTTATAAAAAATACAACTCAGGCGATGTGTACGCCTGCCTTTGTGATTACTGCAAGACTCTTTGCGACTATCCCGTTCTTCCGAAAGAAAGAGTATACGGGGGCAACAACTGGTACTATGCTTACGGAAAAAGCAGCTACAGCGAAATTGTTTCCGATGCAAAAGTCCAGACAGAGCTTGCAGACGATATTGAAAACAGACCTTTTGAAGTTATCGACGATTGCTGGCAGATAAATTCGTGTGAAGGTCCGTGGATACCCAACGAAAAATTCGTTGATATGAAAAAACTTGCAGATGAAATCAAAGAAATCGGCGCAAGACCCGGCATATGGGTAAGACTTCTCCACAACAGAGATTCCGCCATCACCGATGAAATGAGAATCCTGCGCGGCGGAAAAAGACAATATCTCGACCCGACCCACCCTGCGGTTAAGGAATACATAAAATCCGATATAGAAAGAATCCGCAACTGGGGCTACGAGCTTATCAAGCACGATTTCACAACCTTTGACCTTTTCGGGGGGTGGGGCAAAGAGTTGGACCCGAAAATAAACGATATTGGCAACTGGAGTTTTTACGATAAATCAAAAACCAATGCTGAAATCGTTCTCGACCTCTACAGGCTCATAAAGGAAACCGCACAGGATATGTATATCATCGGCTGCAACACTGTTTCGCACCTTTGCGCAGGGCTTGTTGAGATTAACCGTACAGGAAATGACACAAGCGGCAGAGAATGGGAAGCAACAAAGAAAAACGGTGTCAACACCCTTGCTTTCCGTCTTGCACAGAATGAAGCTTTTTATATGTGCGACGCTGATTGTGTCGGTATTCTCAACAATTACATCCCGTGGGAAAAGAACAAGCAATGGCTTCACTTACTTTCTTACAGCAACACGCCGCTTTTTGTATCCTGCACAAACAATTTAACCGATGAACAG
This sequence comes from Acutalibacteraceae bacterium, assembly GCA_045647065.1. Taxonomy (GTDB): domain Bacteria; phylum Bacillota; class Clostridia; order Oscillospirales; family Acutalibacteraceae; genus CAG-177. The sequence continues at coordinate 51,363 of JAZRLY010000001.1, read as the reverse complement.
AAGAAAGACCTGAAAGAAGCATACAAAGTCTATCAGAATATACACACATTCAGACCGATTGATATTTTTGATAATCTTACACCGTCAGAATGGGAAATTGACGGTAAAACAGTTGAATATAGCTGGTAAATAATAAAAATCCCGTTTTCAAGAGGTTGTTATGAATAAAAGAGAGATTACAGCATTCTTTGACTCTTTTGCGGATTCGTGGGATGCGGACATGATTAAAGTTCAATGGAAAATTGACAAAATTCTTGATATCGCTGACATCAAGGAGGGACAAACGGTTCTTGATGTTGCTTGCGGCACCGGTGTACTGATACCCGATTATATAAGCAGAAAAGTCAGAAAATGTATGGCAGTTGATATCTCTCCGAATATGATTAAAATAGCAAAAAGAAAATTTTCAGAATATAAAAATATTGATTTGATTTGTGCCGATGCGGAAGTTTATGAATTCAACGAAAAATTCGACAGCATAGTTATTTATAATGCATTCCCCCATTTTGCAAACCGTAATCTTCTTTTTGACAATCTTTCGAATCATCTCAAAGAAAACGGAAGAATAACCGTCGCCCACGGAATGAGCAGAGATGCACTTATAAAGCACCATTCAGGCAATGCGAAAAAAATTTCAACAACATTGCCCGAGGCAGACGAATTAGGGATAATAATGAGCCCTTATTTTGACATTGACACTAAAATTTCAACAGACGAAATATATATTGTTTCGGGCAAAAAGTACAGATAAAAGCTTAACCGCTTCACCGACAGAAATCATCGGTAAAGCGGTTATTTTTTTAGGGTTAATTATCTGTTTTTTTGAAATGCAATTCTTTCATACCCTCAACCTCATCACAAATTGCTTTGAGGTTGCAAGTGTTGCAGTCAAAAACTATGTTATTCATAACATGATTAAGTGTTTCGGCAATCGCATAATTCTTATCAGCAATCTTCTCCGCCTCCTGGTAATCCGCTTCAGGGACGGTTATAAAAATCATCTTAACACCTTTCACGGCAGGGATTTCTTTATATTTCTCAATCATCAAAGAACCTATTTTGCGAAAATTCATACCGTCTTTTATTGCTTTCTCCGAAACACGGACCGCTTCTTTATGAGAGCGCGAAGTGCTTCGCATCATATATCCGTCGGGGAAAGTATGATACTTAACATAATCAATCTTCTTTATCAGGTTATATTCTTTCTGCTCATCGCCGATATCCTCAATCTGAACAACAGCGATGCGAGCAAATCTGCGATTGGTTTTTATTTCGGCGAGGTCATTGCCGACAAGAATTATACTGTCACAGACTTCTGCCGAAGTAACAAGATTGAATCCCACTCCTTCAAGCTCAAATGCAGTATCGCGCCTCATTATAATCTGACTCTCACCCGAATCTCTCCAAGCCTCATCTTTCATAAATTCTTTCTGAGGCAAAGAAGAAATCATCTTTTCGGTTTCAAGAATCAATGAATCAAAAAATTTCATCAGAGTTTTTTATCCCTTTTCATAGTGTCATAATGCTTGCCGAGAAGGTCATAAATCTTTCGAATGAGTTTCATATCTGCATTGAAGAAATAGATTGTGAAAGTAATCACAAAAAACGCAAGAATAACACCGAGAATTATAAGAACAACTTCCATATTATTTATCCAGACCTTTCTGGCGTGCATATTCAGCCGCACCGAGAGCACCCATAAGCTGGGGGTCAGTTGAAAGCTCAACAACCTTGATTTTCAGCACCTTTTCGATAGCTTTTTTAAGACCATCGTTCTTTGCACAGCCACCCGTGAGAGTAATGCTGTCGGTTGCGCCCGCTTTTTTTGCCATAACAAAGCATCTTTTTGCAACTGCAAGCTGAATGCCCGCGGCTATTTCATCCATAGGCTTGCCTTCACCGACAAGAGAAATTACTTCGCTCTCGGCAAAAACGGTGCACTGTGCGGTGATGGGAATTGTGTTCTTTGCTTCAAGCGAAAGCTTTGAAAATTCAGGAAGAGTCATTTCAAAAGCATTTGCCATCGCTTCATAGAATCTGCCCGTACCCGCGGCACACTTATCGTTCATTGCAAAGTTTTTGACGGTACCGTCGGTATCAATTGAAATACCCTTTACGTCCTGACCGCCGATATCGATAATTGCCTTGACCTCGGGATTTGTGACATGAACACCCATTGCGTGACAGCTGATTTCCGAGATATTTTCATCAGCAAAAGGAACCTTGTTTCTGCCGTAACCCGTACCGATAAGATATGTAAGCTCTTCTGCCGAGTTAAGACCCTCAACCTGTGCAACCGCATCATTCAGCGCGATTTCAGCACTTGCAACGGGATTTATTTTGCTTCTGTTTGTGACGGTGGCAACAATTTTTCCGTTTTCATCAAGAATAACGCATTTTGTATATGTTGAGCCGACGTCACATCCGCCGAAATATTTCATAATAATTCTCCTTTACTCACACATTACCATGCAAGGTCGTCTTCAAAATCAACAAGTGAGGGGTCAAGCGGCTCCTCCTGAAGAACGGTCTGCATATATTTATTGACCTGCTCACGCATATCTCTTCTTGAAATAGTTCTGGGATCCATCAGGTCCTGCTTTACCCAGATGAAATTGATGTTGCGCTCTCTTGCCTGGTCATCAAATATACCTGCAAGTCCGTCCATACCCTTACACGAAATCTGGTCATACATAATAACCGTATCCGCGTCGTATTCCTCAACGATTCTCCAAAGTTCGTCAACAACATTTCTGTAGCCGCCCTTGGTATGCTTTCGCATAATTGATCGCTGATATGTTTTTGCAACATCCCTGAGAGCCTGCTCTTTGTCCTCTGTGTCATATTTGATATAGGAAATCATTGTTTCCATATCCATAACAACATTCATACCCCAGCAGTTTTCAAGCCAGTTTGCAAAGCTTGTGTAGTAGTTTGCAGGGCAACTCCACACAACAGCACGGTGGCGCATTTCTTTTGAAACGGGTTCTTTCTTCTCATAGCCCTTCATCATAAGCTTGTTGACTTTTTTGTCAACCTTGAGAAAACGCTTGTCAACGCCGCCCGAAAGATTGAAATAATAGATTCTGTAAAGCCAGAATGCCGCACCCGTCATCTGCGGATATTTTGTTTTGTTGATATCCCATTTTTCAAGCTCATAATCGAGCTGCTTATTTGAATTCTTAAGTGCTTCAAAGAAAACATCCCAGTCAAACTTTTCGCCCGTCTGCTCTTCAATGAACTTAATAAGCTCTTTGACTTCTTCAACCGCATATTCCTGAACATCTTCATCGTTATAACGAAGAGGAATATTGAACAGATGAACAGGAAGATTTAGGCGTCTGTCAAGGAAGGTCGAGTTCATAACCGAGCCGTCGCAAGGCATATTCGTCGCAACCATACAACACCCCATTTTGGGGTAATCATCATCAATTGCAACGCCTGCCTCAGCACTCGGGAGAGGACAGACATCGGCGGGAACGCCGAAACTTTCCGTCACCTCAAGATAAGGCGGGGTTATCTGCTGGTCAACCATCGATGTCAGGAAAATCGGAATTGTCTGCAAAGGAATAACCGTAAGATTGGGGAATCCTGAAAAAATTTCATTCGGAATAATTTCGTCTGTAAGTACGATTTTCTTTGAAAGTTTATTTTTAGGATTGATTTTTTCATCGGCAACGAAAGATGTATGAATAAGGCCCGTTGCGTGTTTAACAATCATATTGAAATGAAGGTGAACAATGCGAAGATGCGTGCCTCTCAGACCCGCTGTATGTCTGTCAATGAATGCAGGAGTTGAGAGATATGACGCCATCCAGCGGTAACGCCAAAGACCTTTGACAGTTGATATCGGAGCTTTCAGCACCATAACAATCATATCTTTCCATGTTACAAGCCAGCGGTAATAGTCATACATTGTGTCCTTGAATCCGCGCCATTCTCTGTGTTTGAGAATAGCTTTGCGGTCATCGGTATAAAGCTTTCCGAGATCAGCCATTTCCCTTCGCCTGCCTTTCCTTCTGAATTTTCTTGATTTCAAGGCTTTCAACAAAAGCCTGAACTCGCGTGCGGAGCTGACCCGATGCAGATGCGGTATACTGTCTGTCAACCGCCGCGGTCGGTACTCCGTAATCGTTACTCATAACATATGAGGCAAGCGCTCTTTCATAGCCCCAATATTCGCAGAACTTCAGCTGTTCATACATGACGCCGTCTGCATGATATTCATCAACAAGATGCTTGACGAAATCTCTGCGCTCCTGCACTTTTTCGTGGCTCATATATCGGGGGCACTGACTCGTTCTCAGATAATGCAGGCAAATTTGTGTCAGCACATCCTCATCGGGATTGATTCTTATTTCTTCTCTGCCGGGCATTGAGCCGAAACAATATCTGTCTGCAACAACGAGCGCACCACTGTCTTCGATGAGTGCCGTGAAATCGGGGTCGTCCATTTCGGAACCGACAACAACGATTTTCGCTCTGAAATTCTTCTTTGCATCGGGTTCGCGGGTTTTAAGCTCTTCCGCGGTTTCGCGGAGCATAGGCAGAATGAGCGATTTCGGGCAGCAATATGTAATAAGGCTGAGAATATGATATTCATAACCCGTTATGCGGGGATTGTCTTCCTTTCGGTAGTTACCGATTTCGGTCATAAGACGGCAAACTTCGTTATGCTCTTCAACCGCTTTGAGAAGTGCAGCATCCGATGTGTCAACGCCGTAAACCTCTGTCATTTTATTAAGAATTTTGTTTCTTGTCTGTGTAACATAATGCTTCACGGTGTGGTCTGCAATCTTGAACGGCATATCAAGGAATGTCAGGAAAAACTTATCATTCTCAACAAGATTAAGCAGTTCAAAATGCTCGGCAGCTCTGTTCATCTCGGAGCAGGTTTCCGAGGCCAGAAGTGCATCGAGGAAATTATACCCTCCCTCAATCGCACGCTCAAGAATTGCCTTTGAATATCCGCAGAGGAAGTTGCTCATATAGTAAGTTGCAATATCCATCGAGCCCGTACGGGGTGCACGGAGTCTGACCGAAAAGCAATTTCCGCAGTTAAGCAAAACTTCGGGGATGTGATAGCAAGTATAGCCGAGGGCTATGCCGCCATTGGCCTTCGCTTGCTGAACAAGAGCGTTGTTTGCTTCCTGAAGCAATTTTTCAAATTCATAAAGATGTTTTAAATCTCTCACTTTAAAATCTCCATTTCAACAAGGGCTTTTCTTGCACCCTCAACAACATTTGAGTCGTCGGGTAACTTCGTGATATCCTTGCCTTCAATATCGTAGATTGCAAGGTTTGAATCTGTGGGAATATATGATAAAACAGGTATGCCGTTTGTATCAATATAAGGAATAACGCTTTCATCTGGAATTCGGTTGACAATTGCTCCGATTTTTTTATACATCACAAGCTCATCGGCAACACTCTTGATTGTTGAGATAACCTGCGTTCCTTTTTTGCTTGCATCCGTAATCAGAAGAAGATGTGAAACCTTTTCCATAACACGGCGATTTATCTGCTCAATGCCAGCCTCGCCATCGATAACAACATAATCAAATTCATTTGAAAGAATACTGATTACTTCCTTGAGATATGTATTTATTTTGCAGTAACACCCTGCGCTTTCAGGTCTGCCGACAGCAATGAATGCAAAACCATCGGTTTCAACAAGAGCATCAAAAATCTTGTATCGTGCATCTCCGAGAAGCTCAATCGCAGCCCTTGTCTGACCGTCTTCAACGGTTTCAACAATTTCTTTGCGGATATCGTCAATTGTCATTTTAACATCAATGCCGAGCGCGGTTGAAAGACCGACAGCGGGATCGGCATCAATGGCGAGAATTTTTTTATCGGGATAAGCTTGCACAAGAAGTTTGACTATCGCCGCGGAAATTGAGGTTTTTCCTACACCGCCTTTTCCCGAAAGAGCAATTATCGTTGCATTTTCTTTCATTATTTATCACTCCCAAGTGAATATTGTATATATTATAACATTATTACACAAAGTTTTCAATCTAATTAAGAATTAATCAAAAAATCATTTTTATAATTTATTTCATATTTTCATTGTAACTTTTTAGTATATGTGATACCATAATCATATATGTAAACAATGGAGGAAATTATGAGTTATTACATAGCGCAATTTTTAGGAATTCTTGTTACGGCAGGAGTCATCATCACACAGCAATTAAAAAAGAAAAAACAGATGCTGGTTGTGTCGGTTTTTGTCAACATTTTTTCAGCCGCAAACATTCTTCTGCTCGACGGATTCAACTCCGGCGTTATTGTCTGCTTGGTAGCTGTTTTTCAGCTCCTTATGTCGATTTGGCACGAACATAAAAACACAGATGTCAAACTTGCAGAAAAAATCATTTTTCTCATTCTTTATGTCGGCGGTGGTATACTCGGCATCAATAATCCGATTGATTTGCTTTCAACCTTTGCCGCACTCTTCTATATGCTTGCCGTTTTCCAGAAAAAAGAGCAGCATATCAGACTGATGCTGCTTGTCAATTTATCGACATGGACAGTTTACCACACAATACTCGGCTCAACCGCTGTTTTTGCACAGATTGCAGGAATCATTTCATCTTTGATAGCACTTTACAGATACAGAAACAAAGATAAGACCGAAACTAAAAACTGACAAAAGTAGGGACTTTTATGACTTGCACTTCCAAGCTGAATTCAGCGTGTGAACCGGCAACAATTGAAACGGGGTGTGGCGGTAAATGCGGGCATTCACCGATAATTATTCTTCCCGGCATCAATCATTCACCGACATATCTTTATGATAAAAAAGATGAGCCTGTCAAATATAACGGAAAGCATATCGGAGGCACCCTGCTTATCCCCAACAAAGCAGCACTCTCAAAAAAAGTCATTGCAAAGCTTGTTGCAAATACACTTGCCACAATCGTATTCCAGACAAATACCAAGCTTGACAAGATCACATATAATCTTGTTTCGGACACTCTGAAGTATCAGAGGTGTGACCAAAAGGGTAACCACATTGAAAACCTCAAAACAAAAAGATGGAACCATTCGCTCGATAAAATGACTGAGGAAGAGCTTAATTGGACTTACAGAATGGTACCGTTGAAAACTCTTGTTGATGAAATCGGTAAAGATCATGTTTATTTCTTCACTTTTAATCTCGCCGGAGATCCGATTGATTCTGCGGATGAACTTGATGAATATATAGAAACGGTCAAGGAGCAGACAGGGCACAGCAAAGTGACACTTCTTCCAGTCAGCCTCGGCGGTACAATTCTCACTGCTTATCTTGAAAAATACGGCCACGGTAATATTGATCAGATTGTCAATGTTGTTGCTTGTCTCGACGGCACAGATATTGCCGCTGATATAATGTCAAGAGAGTGGCGTCTTGATGACGAATATCTTTATCATCAGTTTATGCAAAACATCTTTATTGAATCAGATAAAAAGCCAACCCGCGGATATCTTTTAAATTCTCTTATGCATCTTATGCCGCGCGCGGGTATTGCAGCTTTTCTTTCGGGAGCAATAAGCGGTATACTTGACACATTGATACTCAATTGCCCGCAATTCTGGGCAATGCTTCCGTCAAACAGATACGAGACGCTCGCTGAAAGATATCTTGTTGATAAACCTGTTCTCAGATCCAGAACAGACAGTTTTCAGAAAGCGCGCCTTAATCTTAAGGAAAACATACTTTCGGCGGTCGCAGATGGTGTTCGTGTGAACTCAATTGCATGTGCAAACCTTGACCTCGGAGAAAAAATGTACACATATTTCAACATCGTCGCATCGGCAGAGAAAGTTAATTCTGACGGAATTGTAAATCTTACATCAGCAACACTCGGCGCAACCGGTGCCACAGGAAAACATAGTCTTGATGATGTTGACTATGAAAAGAACACTTTTTGCAACAATCCCGACCACAATCATTTTTCAGCTGATAATATGGTTGACGCATCAACTGCAATTCTTCCCGAAAACACCTGGATTTTTCTTGACCAACACCACGAAGTCGGCAATAACGATGTTGTTCTCAACCTCGCAAAAGCAATTATTCTCGGCGACGTATCGGATGTCAATGATAAACCCGAAATATATCCGCAATTCAACGGACCTTGCTCCACTCAGAGCATCCGCAGACGGCTGCTCCCCGACGCCAGGAAAACCGACCAATCAAATCTCAGCGACGAAGACAAAACCGAGCTCAATGCGGCCATTGCGGAGGGTGAAGCTGTTCTTAAATTAACGGTCGCTGACCAAACGAGAGTTGAATCAGCAGAAAAAAGATTAATTGCCATTCTTCATAAAGTCAGTGCAGAAGGATACGAAAACATTGACAAAAAGAAGGATTCTCCTCTCGCCCCTGTTTATGAGAAGATAGCCTTTACAATGAGCAAAGGCTCACTCTTCCTCTTCGGCGGCGGCAGCCTTGTTGACAGACTGCTCTCACCCTTGAGAAAAACAACTAAATTTATTTTCAGATAGCCAAACGGAGATGTGACAGATGACACATCTCCGTTTTTTCATTAATAAAGTGAATTTCTTTTTTATTATACCGACCAGTTACTGTCAGCAAATCGGGTGTGGCGATAAGGAAATGCTTTGAAGAAATCATCTGCATTACCCTTTATTTCAACACCGTCTATATATTTTGCGGTCTGCACGGTATGACCTTCACCCGCAAGCATCAGTCTTGCGGCAGCAGGTGCGGTGAGTGAAATATCATAATCGCCGTCAGGTTTGCGTGTGACGGTTGCTTTTCCGTTTTGATATTCAACCTCAAAAACTCCGTTGTTCTGCTCAAATTCATCAACGCAGAGCATACGAAATTTACCGTGTTCCTCAGGATAAGTATTGCATTCAAACAGTTTCTGCATATTGTATATTCTGCCTGCCACACTGCCGTTAAACTCATAAGTGACTTTGTCAAGTCTGTCGGCGACACAGGAAAAATCGGACCCCTGATACTGCTTTCTGACAACAAGATTCCTGACTATACCGTCATAATTGCGAAGAAATCCGATTAATCCGTAAAGCGCCTCAGGTGAAAGCACAAAAAGCTCCTCAACAATAAGATCATCGGGTCTTTTCACAGTGAAGCGTACATAGCCGTCCGCCTCCCCTGCTTCGTTGCGGCGGAAATATGTATAGTCAGCATTTTCCAGCGGTTTGTCACAGAAATGTTTTTTATCGTCACGCAAGGTCATCAGATTTTCTCTCAATGCGCATTTTTCATGAAGAGCGCTCAATTCCTCAAACTGTTCGCCGGTGTAAAGAATGGCATCTGTATTTCTCGGAATATTCTTCAGACTTTCAAATGGCACTTTGATTGCGAACATACGGTTGAGATTTGCATAGCCGAATTTTTCATAGTAAGAAATTGAAAACGGATGAAGAAATCCGAAAGTCCAGTCATTTTCAACAGCGGTTTCACCGATTTTTCTGAAAACCTCTCTTATGCCGCCCATTCTTCTGTATTCGGGCTGACTGCATACGCCGCTCACTACAATTGTTCCGAGAAAATTGCCGCAGTAATTGGTTTTGAAATCATACATTTCAACGCCTGCAATAAGCTTGTTATTTTCAAATGCCGCAAGGACAGGCACATTCACCGTGCTGTCCTCTTCCGCATTGAATTTCCATATGAAAGATGCAGCAGAAACCTTTTGAAAATCCGCCGCCTCTTCAGGTGTGATATATCTTATTTCCATAGTTTTTCTCCTTTAAATCAAGGATTATTTTTTCCGACGCTTATCTGTGCCTCAGTTGCAAGCATAAGCATATTTTCGTCATCGCTTTCAACCGCATCGTTCATCAGCTTACGACGTTCAAGAAGCTCGGCATACATCTTTTCTTTTTTATCGTTATCAAGGTCATAGAAAAGCATAGGAATAATTCCGAGCGAACCTGTCACGGCGGGAATAATTGTAAACATTGCAAAAAGGAAGAATTTAACCTTATCCGTCTGCTCTGTGCCCATTCTGAATGCGTTCGCTTCATAGCCGATCATCTTTTTGATTGCCGTTGTTACAACCGTACTTGTGTTTGACGACACTTTAGCAGCAATCCCCTTTGCAACAGATGCCATAGCCTCTGTGCGGTAGCCGTTCTTCCATTCACAATAGTCCATTGCTTCGTTATACATTTCTGTTCCGATAACAGACTTAAGGCCAAAGAACAGTGTCCAGATGATTTCCCACAAGGCCATTGCAAATCCCATCGGAACAACCTTCTGATACATACCGCCCGAGAAATCCTTTTTCATACCTATACAACCGAAAAGGAAAACAGGAATATAAAGGATATTACCTATTTCTTTTGCAAGTATGTAAAGCAAACGGCTGGAGAAACGGCGTCTCATCCAGGGCACCCAAGCATAGCTCATCGGGCTGATGGGCGCGGCAGGAATACCCGCAACAAGTGTCATAGACGAAAAATGAAGAACATCGGTATAATAGTCATCCTCACTGCCCTTGATCGCAAAGCCGCTGAGGAAATCCGAAAGAGTTATCAATAGAAGCGGTTTGTTACTGATAACCGATTTTATCGACATAAGAACACTCGGGGATTTTATAGACTGCATAACTCTTTCTTCCGTATTATAGAAGAACCAGAACGATGATGCGCTCGATGCAACAGTGGTGAAAACACCCATACCAACGAAAAGATTCGTGTAAGCCTTGGCAAGCTTGCCCGCATCGTGGAGATACATACTTCTGAGAACGTCGATAAGAATTGTCACAGCCTGCTCGGGAAGTTTTTCACCGAAGAAACCCGAAGCAAAGTTTGCAAGAGTAATAAGCCTTGTTCTGTCATTCGGATGCGGAGTAATTGTAGACATAAGACCCGTTCTTGAAATCGTCTGGAAGGTTGTGACGCCTTCGCGGGCAATAGTCAGAATCAGATAAAAAGCAAGCTTTGTTATATCCGTTTGCGTTGAGCCTTCAAACAAATGGGGCATAAGCCAATAAAGACAAGTCAAGACGCATCCGGGAATTGCAAGAAAAAGCAAATACGGTCTGAATTTACCCCAACGGGTACGGGTTTTATCGACAACCGCACCGAAAAAGATATCATTAACGATATCCCACACGCTGTTGATTGTGTTTACAACAGTCTGCAAACCGAGGTCAACGCCGACGATACTTGTTATGAAACGGGATGAAAAAATGTTGATATTAAAGCTCTGCGCGGCATCCCATATAATGAAACCGACAGACTCCTTCGTGCCGACATAACGGCGGTCCTGTGTTTTTTCCGCAACAGACTGTTCTTCACGTTGTTGCTGCATAATACGGAGTTGCTCAAATACTTTTGCATTTGACTGATTGTCATTGTTTGCTGACATATTTCCACTCCTTTAATTCATCATTTGAATTCTTTAACAAGCGCATTAAGAGCTCCCATAACAGTTGAACCAGCCTGACTGCCGGTTGAAAGCATTTCCTCATAATGTCTTTGCGGTTTACCAAAAAGCTTTTCGCCAAGTTCGGTATTCCAGAGCGAATCCGCAATAAAGGGTGCATAATCGTTATCGGGAACAATATATCCTATTGCATCATTACACAGACCCATAACGAGAACTGTTTTGCCTTCGCCGACTATATCAGCTGTATATTCAAGCTCCCAATCCGTACCTGTGTAAGACTGTGTTTTGTCAACAACATTGCCGTAAACAAGCTGGGGAATAAGCTCACCGGGAACAGTAAGCATAACAATATCTGTTCCGATTTCGAGATATCCCACTTCGGAAATGATTGAATATCCTGCAGGGGCAGATTTATCACGCACTGTTGTCGTTCCGAGAAGTCCCGAAACTGCACCGAGTTCGAGAAGTCCGTATTCAAGAGGAACGGTCACTTCAGACATTCTCACATTGAGCATGGGCTCAACACGCTTTGCGTTTTCTTCGGCATCAATAATGATTCTTGCAAATTCATAGCCGAGTTTTTTCGCCTTTTCATAGTCTTTTGTTATGGGGTCAGCTTCAATTTCCTTTTCAATTTCGGCAAGAATTTCTTCGGTTTCAACACTGCCAGCACTAACCGAAATCGGCGACTGTGCACCCTGAATGAACATAAAGTTCACTCCCTCAGCGTTCATTTTATATTCGATGTAGTTGGGATAATCAGCAGAAAGAAGTTCGGTTTTTCTGTTGATTGTTGTGGGATGTCCGCCAACATTCGCAAACACCGTGGGAGAAGACTGTACATCATCGGGCACAAATTTGAAGCAAGCGATTACGTGCTGATAGCCTTCCATATCGTATCTCTTATTGAAGATATAGCCGTATTCATCGTCGAGATAGTTATTGTTTCTCTCGCTGTAACCGATTCCTGCGGTTTCAAAATAATAAAGCTCACCGGGTTCCTTGTTCATATACGCTTCAACGATTGCATCAGACGCGCCGTCAATCATAAGCTCATAGAACTCGGGATCAATGCTTCTGGTTTTCTCAACAAAAGGCAGAAATGAGAAAAGATTCTGAAATACTGTTTTGATAAGCGGGGCAAGTCCGAATCCCTGCGTATCGATAACCGTGTGGCAATGGGTACTATTGATGTTGATTGCAACAATATCGCTCTCAACGCCACTTTCCTTAAGCTTGCGCTCAGTTTCGGCGCGTATTGTACGAATATCTGCATTGCAGACTCCGATGCCGTCAATTGCAGCCATAATAACCGTGCCTCTGCCCGAATTATCGCTGATTGCGATTGCATTGGCACCCTGGTCGTCATAAACACCGTTTATAACCTGAGTGAAATATCCGCCTGTGTAATATTCTTTTGAGCCGTCTTTGAGATTTTCAGGCACCATACTTGCTTTGCCGAATCCGAGATGCCATTTGGCATCTGCAACGGGTTCATCAAGGAAATTTTCAGTACCTTCGTAAAAATTCTCACTTACGAACTCGTCAACCGTATCAAAATCCTTTGGAAAAAGCGCACCAAATCCCATGAAAACGGCGTTAAGCAGTCCGTTGATTGCGTTGGTGCAAAACATAATTCCGCTGTTATCCATCGCCTCCGCATCAGATGCATTTACAAAAAGTGTTCCCGTAAGCATCACGGCAAGTGCCATAACAAGAGAAATAACCTTCTGAAGCTTCTTTTTCATTTGACATTCTCTCCTTTTAATTATTATTACGACTGTCTGTAATCTTTTTCACATTGCTTTTATATGTGATTCTGTCGGTGAGACTTCTCAGAATATAATAAAGTTCATCAAGACCGTATTTATTATAGAATTCTCCGACCTTTGCACCGACAGAAAATGTTCTGTCAAAAAATTTATCAAGAAATTTTTCCGCGAGATTAGGATTCATTCGCTTTTTCGCATAATCAGAAAATTCATAGTCGAACGCCCTCTTTTTAAGCTCATCGTAATGGCTGTCGCCCTTTAAGAATACTGTATCGTTTTTGGTTGCTGTTGCGGAGAAAATAACAATATCATCATCATCGGGGAGGGTGATTTCCGTATGTCCTTCAAGAGATACATGAGCATGAAAAACATAAAACTGCTTTGCCGTTATATTGCCTTTAGGACTGTGGGTGTGACTCAGAGTAAGAGCCTGTGAATAAGTTTTTATGTAACCCGTTTCACCGAGCATCATTAAATCCCAATGCCCGAGAAGCTCAGAGCAATCGGGTACGGTGATTTTTTCTTTTCCGAAATCAACCGTCTTGTCACCCCCGAGAGAGGTCAGAAGAAGATGAAGGGTTTTATAACCCTCGCCGACTCTGATTTTACCGCCTCTGCAGACAATACAGTTCTTTTCGTCATCTGAAAACTTATATTCAACTCCTGCGAAATTCAGCTTTTCGGGCATAATTTCACGGGGAATTGAAATTCCGCCTCTGAGGGTTGATTTATGCCGTTCGGAGTCTTTTGTTATGCCGACAGCGTTGCAGTCAAGAATGACAGCATCACCGAGATCGGGCGTTTTTTCGTTTTCGAATGAAAGAGCAAAGCTCCTGATGCCGTTATGCTTTATATCAAAACGGAGCTTTCCGTCGGTTGAGGTTTTTTCGATAACAGTTTCGTCACCTCTGACTTCGACGCATTCCGAAAGAGGCTTTGAAAAATCCGCCTCAACTCCGTTTTGGTCATTACCCGAGCATTCCGCAAAGCGAAGAATGATTTTTTCGGAATCCTGCGCTTTTTTGATTGCGGTAATTCTGACGGAATCGTTATTCACTTTAACAAATGAATATTCTTTTCCGAGAGCACCGCCGTGTTTTTCTGTTATGAAACTGTGCATCGGCTGACAGAATGCATCTGCACAAGCCGTCATATCAGGATTCCCCGAATGGCCCTTTATCGCGAATGAATAACGGTTGATACCCATATCCATAACATGCTGTGAGCATTCCCAACGATAGTTTGTCATCGGGGTATGAACAACGGTAAGCCTTAAAGTTGAGACATCGGGTTTATCCCATCCGCACCTTGAATCGCTGAAAACCGAAACGCCGAAACTACCGTCTTTATCCGTTATGTCTGCCCATTTCTGTGCAGGCACTTCGCAAAGCTTATCGGTATTTGTGCCTCGCTCGGTATATCCCATGCCGATATCGTAATTTGCATTTTCGTTTTCGGAACAAATGCAGAATTCAGCCTTGAGGAGCGATGCCTCCTCACGCCAGTCAGTTTCATTATGAACCGAAACAAAATCGCTTTCGCAATCAAGTGAAACAATCTGCGTAAAAACAGATTTGCCCGCAGTTTTACGGATTTCAAGAGAGCAGACAGCCTTGCCGCTGTCCCTTATTTTTATTTCGGGATTTCCCGCATACATATACGGCTTTCTGCACAAGTCCTCATATTTGATTTCCCATGCAGGCCAGGTGAAGCTGTGGGTATTGTTATAAACACCAAATCTGACAGGTGATTTCAGCAACTCCCTGCCGAGCTTTTTATCGAAAACACTGCAGATATCGCCGTTTTCATCAATCTTAACCGAAAGATTTTTATTTTCAATTGTTTTTCCGTCTGTCTTAAGGTCAGTCGGGATTGAGCACTCCCCTGCCGTTTCTCTTAAATCGTAAACCGAAAGACCGCACGACGGAACCTCTGCGATAAATACAATTTCTTTTTTTCCGTCGGAGAGAATTTTTGTCTGCGATGGCATTTCCGAACCGTTTTTATCGAAAACTCCGAAGAATTCAGCTTTGCTCTCAATCGTAACACTGACTGCATCTTTTCTTGAAGATGATGACTGCAAGGGATTTGAAACGATAACGGGAATACCTTCAACAAACGATGTATCCATATTTTCCGATATCGCTTTGACGGCGGCGGTAAATTCGGCGGAAAATGTTTTCATTGCCAGAATATAGTCATTATGGCTTCTCTTATAACATTCTTCAAATGACGTTCCCGTTATATCATCGTGGAAATGATGAGCAAGAACCTTTTTCCACGCATCGTCAAAACCGTACTGCGGATAAGGTGAAAAACCATTTATGAATGCGGCGGAAGAGAATCTTTCGGCGGCATCCGCAAGAAGCTCGCATCTTCTGTTCCAGCGTTTTGTGACTGTTCTTGATGTGTAACTGCCTGCACCGTGAGCCGTCAGAAGAAATTCTCCGTCACAAACGGGCATCATCGCTTTTTTATCATCGGGCATATCCTCAACCATATCAAAAAATTCCTTGGTTGTTGCCGAATAAACTTCCGTTGCAGAATTCTCGTTGTTTCTCTGTGCATCCACAACATTCTTAACCGATGATTTATGGGGTGCGCCGCCTCTGTCGCCGACTCCGTGATATGCCAAAGTAAACTCGGGCAAACCTTTCTTTTTGCTGTTTTCAAGCTTTTCAAGAATTCTGCGTGCCTTTTCCCTCTTGGGAAAAACCGTTGTGTAAGAAAACGGCATAAGAGCCGACCAGACACCGTTGCCGTCGATGCCTCTCCACTTTCCGATGTCAAACGGAATGGGCACCGAGCTTCCCCACATAAGCTTTCCTGTTGAAAATCCGGTCACTCCCGAATGCGCCGCAACGCTTGGCAATGCTCTGCCGAAGCCAAAGCAGTCGGGCAGAAAAATATCATTTGATTGGGTACCGAATTCTTTTCTGAAAAAGCCGTTGCCGTAAAGAATATTTCTGATTAATGACTCGGGCGACGGAATATTGACATCTCCGTTTTCATAGCAGGCTCCGCAGGGATTCCATCTGCCGTCTTTTATGTATTTTTTAAGTTTCTCATATTCTTCGGGATAATATTCCCTGATGAGTTCATATCTGTAGCTGCCCTCAAAATTGAATTTATATTCAGGATATTTTTCAAGCAGTTCAAAGTTTCTTTTCAGGGTGTCAGGAATATAATCGTCAATCGTTTTTTCGAGTGTCCAAAGCCACGAGGTGTCAAGATGAGCCGTAGCAACGGTATATATTTTCGGTTTTCTCTTTTCCATATAATTTACCTTACACTGTCGTAAATTTCATAGAAGTTTCCGATAAATGAGGTTGCGGCACCCTTGCCGTAAGAAATAAGACACCATGTGTCGCTGTCGTAGGTTTCCTTTTCTGCGTTATACTGAATGCCTGCAAGACAATAGTTTGCGGGGTTTGCAACATAGCCCGCCGCATCATTCATAAGGTCCATAATAATGATGTCCTCACCCGTATACTCTCTTATGGGGAGAAGCCCAAAGCCTTCAGCGCCGTCGCCGCCGAGAAGAAGCTCACCGAAGGTTTCGCCGGGGCTCATATAGACCTTCATATCATCGCCGATTTCAAGATAGCCGACCTCGGAAACGGTATAATAGCTTCCCCAATTATCCTTGAGAACAAAATTATCCGCAACCGATGTTTTACCGAGAAGAACAATGACATTGTTATCGATTTTAACGGTGAACTGTCTGAGTTTTATATTCAGAACAGGCTTTACTTCCTTTTTCTCAGCAGTTTCAAGTCCGTCATACCATACGGTATATCTTTCTCCGCCCGTAAGCTTTTCAACATCAAGTCTGTCGCCCGTTTCTTCGTTGAGTGCAATTCTTTCGGTTTCGGTCATATTCATACCAAGAAGAATATATGCTATTTCATATCCGTAGCGGACAGAAGTATAATGTGCATTTCCGGGGAATTCATCAACGCCGTCACCGGTATTATATCTTGCGGATGTAACAGTTGAAACATTGCCCTGAATAAAGATGAAGTTATATCCCGCGTCGTTCATAATCATTTCAGCGCTCCAGATAAAATCGGGAGAGAATTTTTTATCGAAAGAAAGAGTCTTTTCAGGGTCAGCGTTTGCCCAGTCATAGCTTGCCGATTCGGGATGGCATCCGAAGGTTGCGATGATGGTGGGAGTTTTGTTTTCTGCAAACGGAACGAACTCAAGCTTATACAGATTTGTGTCAAGAGCTATGGGAGCTGTTCTGTCATAAATATAATCACTGACATCAAGTTCCGAATAATAAAGCTTACCCTCTGTCATATCGGCAAGTGCATCTTCAACTGCTTTTTTCGAACCCGAAACAAGCGATTCTATGAATGAACGCTCAACGCCGTATCTGACATTGCGTGTTATTTTGCTGAACATATTGTTGAAAATGCATCCGATGGGATCTGTCCAGACGCCCTGCGAGTCAATGCCCGTATGGATATGGGTACAGGAAACATTGATGCTGACGATGTTGTATTCCTTTGCAATATCCTTGAGACCTTCGCGGATAAGACGAACATCTGCATTCGCAAGACCCATAGCGTCAACTGCGATGAAAACAACATTGCCTCTGCCCGAGCCGTCATTCATAACGATTGCTCTTGCCATAAGGTCCTCTTTGTTTCCATCCTCATCGGTATACATATCGTTACCGAAAATATAGGGGATGTACGCACCCTTTGCATATTCCTTTTTGCCGAAATCATCGGGAATTACAGACGCCTTGCCGTAGCCGAGACTCCACACCTTGTCGCCCTGAGGTTCATCAATGAAATTTTCCATGCCTGCATAGAAATTATCATATTCATCAATGTTGAATTTTTCATAATCCGCAACTGCAGCGGAATCAGGAATGATAAGTTTGAGCGCCGTGCCGAGCAAACCGTTGATAACAAAATTGCTCAATCCGTTGACCGCTCTTGAAAAAACGGTTTTGAAATTCGCCGAACCTCCATCTTCGTCCGCCGACTGAACATCAGAAACATATTCGGCTACGGAATCATATGAAATTTCTTCTTCCGAAGCAAAAGCAGCCATAGGAGTCATAATACTCAAGCATAAAACCAATGATACCAGAATTTTAAAAGCCTTTTTCATAACGCATCCTCTTTCCTTAAGAACGATATATTTATTATATATTAACACTTTAATCTAAAAAAGTAAATATAATCTGTGCAATAAGACTAACAAAAATAAATAAAAAATGAGGACAGTATGCTCATCTGTCCTCATTTCTCAAAACCAACAAATGTCCGTTTTTTATCCGTGTCTTTTTTTTCCGTTATTCTCACATTGCGCCTTACAGACAAGAATTGTATCATTGCCGATAACCTCTATATCCTCCCAGCAGATTCTTATTCTTTCTCTTTTTCCGCAGATTCCCCAATATTTTGGTCTGCCGAAAACAATAAGGGCGGTTATTCTTCCGCAGCAGGAGTCAACCTCAACATCACTGACAAGCCCCAGTCGGCAACCGTTGGATTTGTTGATTACTTCCTTGCATCGTAACTCTGTGATACAGCAATTCATATTATATCCCCTTTCATTTCTCATATATGATATGCACTTATTTACCGAGAAATGAAAACAGACCGGATAAGGCTTTTTGCCTTTTTCCGGTCCGGGTGCAATTTTCTGAAGCTCTGAGCAGGCTTGGCTCCTGCGTCAGAATATATAAAATCATCCGTATGGAGATGATATTTTGAAGGGTGAGGAATCGACCCTCTGAGCCATTAATCGTGGCTTTCGAGAAGTGCGTTCAACTCAAAGATTTTGAAGAGTTTTTTGAATGTAAGAAACTTCTTCTCTTTGCCGATTTCCTCAAGGAGCTTTCTTTCAGCTGCATAGGTTGTTCTTTCGAAATTCATTATCATTCATTCCTTTCTTTTCGTTGTGTCTTTATTATACACCATTTCCCAAGAAAGTCAAGTGATTTTGCACAATTTCAAAGCTGCTATTTTGTGCATTTTTAACAAATAAATACATTTCAAAAACTATTCAGCCTTAACAGTTAAATTTAAACTCTCAATATTTTTTTGGCAATTATGCACATATAATCAACACACAATTTGTAGAACTCAAACAAACAATGTTTTTTGACCGATATTACCTCAAAAAAGTTTGTTGAATTTTTTTAAAAAAATCACGGCAGACTGCTTGTCCGCCGTGAAATATATCATATATTAACCAGGTAATTGATCGAGCATTTCGCAAAGTTCAAGATAAAAACTCTGTGTTTTTTCTGCATCCGCAAACAAACCGATTGCCGTGCCGTGGTCCCCCTTCTGAACGGGCATCACATTCCACACACCTTTTTCAATCGCATCCGCATCAAAATCCTTATGCGGTTCATCAAGCGGATACTTGGCGCTTTCAGTGTTAACAAGAGCATCGTTTGCCAACCAATCGCCATCATAAACAACACCTGTTACCGGATCTTCATGCCTGAAGCATCCCATTGCAAGAGCTGTAAGAAAAATAACCGGATTGGTTTTTATATCAGGAATCTGAACTCCGAGAAATTCGTTGGTTGTTGAAAATGCATATGAGAAGTAATAAATATCATCATTTATCTCAAGCTCATCATTGATAGAAACCGTACCTTGGGGAGTAAGGTCATAAATGCAGGTGTCACTGAGATTCTGCTGAACCCTTATCATAGATTCAATCAAGCCGTCAGCCTTCTGACCGTTAAAAACATCGGTGAGGCCGAACTGCTCAAGATGGAAATCAACAAGACGTCCGTTAAAGAACGACCTTCCCATTATGCCTGCATAAAGGAAACTGAAATTTTGAACAACCTCATAAAGGCCGAGCGCTTTCAGCGGATAATAAACGGATGCGCTGTTGTGTGGTGTACATATTGTTGTAACGCTCTTTACCCAATCACCTTTTCCGCCGGTAAAAAGTCCCGAAATATCGCCTTCATCTGTTACAGCCATTTCCTCGGGTGAACCGTAGGTCAGAAGTTGAACAAGAAGTCTTACCGTAGTACCGCCGAAGCTGTGACCGATAAGATGAATCTGCTTTATTTTGCCCGCATTATCAAGTTCTCCCCAATCGGGAACGAGAGCATGATAATATGTTCTTCCGAATCTTTCGTGATTGTTTTCCACTGAATGCGCTACACCGTAATCAACAGTTGAACCAATGAGCTGAGCATAAAGCTCACACGCTCTGTCCCACGCACTGTTCATAGGTCCTACCGAGGCGGCATAGCATTCGTAGCCTTCATTCTGAAGATAACTCATCAGGTCACCCGTTGTTGCACCCCAATAAGGCACGACGCCGTTGATACCTTCTGCACCGCCCCATCCGTTGAGACCATGAACAAAAATAAACGGTTCTTCGTTTTTGGGTTTCCAGCTGTCCCGGGCTGCAAGCGACGCGGTTGAACAAATTCCGATAAGCATAACGACAGTCAGAACAAAACTGATAATACGATTAATCTTCATCATAATCACCCCTTAGCATTCACTTATAAATCAAATTGATTATCAGTCGAGATTACCGACTTTTCTGATGATAGCCGAAAGGTCTTCAATATCCATAATCTTGGGTACGGGATAAAGAGGATTACCTTCTCTGTTTGCTCTCTGAGCGATGGTTGCAACATCCTTTTCCTGAAGCACATCAAGATGCTCGGGAATGTTGAGAAGCTTATTGAGTTCTTTAACCTTTGCAATGAAAAGCTCTGCCTTCTGCGATTCGCTCATACCTACGGTTTCAAGTCCCGCAATATCGGCAAGTTTTGCAAGAGGCTTATGAGCTGTTTCTCCGAAAGCTTCAAGAACATAGGGAAGAATAACAGCGTTTGCAAGGCCGTGAGGTGTTCCGTACATACCGCCGAAATTGTGGGCAATTGCGTGAACATAGCCTACATAAGCTCTTGTGAATGCAATACCTGCAAGATATGATGCTTCAAGCATATTCTCTCTTGCAACAATATCTTTACCGTTTTCGTAAACCTTAAGGATATTTTCAAAAATCATCTTTGTTGCCTTCTCGGCAGCCGCTGCGGTATCTTTGGTGTTGCTGTGACCGATATATGCTTCAACTGCATGGGTAAGAGCATCCATACCTGTTGTTGAAGTGATATGAGGAGGCAGGCCTACTGTAAGTTCGGGATCAAGAACCGCATACTTGGGACGGAGAACAGGATCCTGAAGAGCATATTTTTCATGTGTAGTTGGATCTGAAACAACAGCTGCGATTGTTGTTTCGGAGCCTGTACCCGCTGTTGTGGGAACGGCATAGATTGTGGGAAGCTTCTTGAGAATTTTGAGAGTACCTCTCATCTTCTGTACACTTGTCTTGGGGCGTGCGATTCTTGCAGCACAAGCCTTTGCACAGTCCATAGGCGAGCCACCGCCGAATGCAATAACAGCCGAGCATTTGTTATCAATATAAAGCTGTCTTGCATCTTCAATGTTGTTGATTGTGGGGTTGGGCTGAGTACCGTCATAAACGGTATACTTTACATTTGCTTTCTCAAGTCCTTCAAAAAGACCGTCAAGAAGATGAAGACCCATAAGGCCCTTATCGGTTACAACAAGAACGCTGTTGTGGCCGTTTGCCTTAACAACTTCGGGAAGCTTTTTGACACTTCCTGCGCCCTTTACGAGTTCAGGTTCTTTCCAGTTAAGAAAGTTAACCGCAACTCTGAAAATTCCCTGATAAGTTCTGCAATACATTTTGAAAAGTGTTGATGCTGCCAAAATAATTACCTCTATTCTTTAAATAATTTTACAAGTAAAATATACCATAATTGTTTTGATTACGCAATACTTTCGAACAGCAATTTTATAATATTGTATAAATACTGTATTGCATAAATCATTTACGAATGATATAATTAGAATGGAATAATTTGAAAGGAAAGAGTTATAATGCTGAAAATTTCGACATTTGAAACAAAATTCATCGATTCCGAAGGCAGAGAAAGAATATTCAACGGTATGAATTTATGCGACAAAGGATATCACGTTCCCGGCAACGAAAGAAAAACTTATGATGTACCGTTTGATGAAAAACTCATTTCAACATTGAGCGAAAACGGATTCAACATCATCCGTCTCGGACTCACATGGGATGCAGTAGAGCCTCAGCCTAATAAGTATGATGAAGAATATCTTGATAAGATTCAGAAGGTTGCAGACCTCTGCGCAAAATACGGCATTTATTTTTATCTTGATATGCATCAGGACCTTTACGGCGGCACTGTTGACACTCCCGCTGACGGCGCGCCCGGTTGGGCATGCCTTACAGACGGTGCAAAATTCCAGCCCACAAGATTTGTATGGGCAGAAGGCTATTTCTGGGGCAAGGCAATCCACAACTGTTTCGATAATTTCTGGGCAGATAAGGAATATAACGGCGTGCCTCTTCAGACTTATTTCTGCAACATGTGGAAGCATGTTGCAAAGCGCTTCAAGGACCACCCTGCCCTCTTCGGCTTCGACCTTCTCAATGAACCCTTCCCCGGCAGTGACGGCGGAAAGATTTTCAGAGCTCTTATTTTGAACGTTGCAAAAACCGTCCTGACCGACAAGAGATGCAAGAAGCTTGAAATGCTCAAAAATCTTTTCAGCGGAAATGTTATCAAATGCCTTGACCCGTTTGACGACCCTGCTCTTTTCAGAAAGGTCACAAGTGCGGGTGATAAGCTTATTCACAAGTTCGATACAGGAGCATATTCAAAGTTCCTCAACAAGACTGCCAAGGCAATCCGCGAAGTTACCGATAACGGTATCATTATAATGGAAAACAGCTATTATTCCAATCTCGGAATTCCCTATTCAACACCCATCGTAAATTATGACGGCAAACGTGAAGAAAAGGTATGCTTTGCTCCCCACGCATACGACCTTATGGTTGACACACCTGCTTACAAATACGCCAGCAACAACCGTGTCGGCTCTATTTTTGACGAACACAGACGTTCGCAGGAAAGACTCGGAGTCCCCCTGCTTGTAGGTGAGTGGGGCGGTCAGTCAGAAGGCACAGACTGGCTTTATCACATCGACTATCTTCTCGATAAATTTGACGGTTATCACTGGGGTCAGACCTATTGGGCATATTACGAAGGACTTCTTGAGAATCCCATTATGTCATGCCTTATCAGAACTTCTCCCGTTGCCGTCTGCGGTTCAATCGAAAAATATTCGTACGACAGAGAAAATGATATTTTCACACTTACATACAATCAAGATAAGGAATACACCGTTCCCACCGAAATCTTTGTTCACAAAGCATACAAGAGCATTGAATGCGACGGAGAATATACTGTTGAACCTAAAAATAAAAATGGTGCCGCTATGCTAAAAATCACAGCAGCACCCGGTAAACACACAGTGAAAATTACTTTTTAAACAAACAGGTTCCTGAACTTTTCAACCGAAGCAAGAGAAAGACATTCATTTCCCGCTACTATGAAATGATCGGCAAGTCTTATGCCTACAGTTGAAAGAACAGATGAAAAATCATAAGTCAATTCAAGGTCATCCCTTGAAGGAGCAGCAACACCATTGGGATGGTTGTGGGCAAAAACAACTTTATCCGCACCGTTTCTCAGCGCAGTTTCAAGCATAATCCTCTTATCAACAACAACCGTTCCCGAATTGCCCTCGCTGAGCTTACAGCAATTAATAAGATTACCTACGGCATCAAGACAGAGCATATAAAACACCTCTGTTTTGCAGCCGTAGTATTTCTTGACAATGAAATCGCTTACAGACTCGGGGGTGCTAAGATTAACCTTCTTTTGATCGGTCATCCCCTCAATATAGCGTCTGCATATTCCGGGTACAAGCGAGAGAAGAAGAGCAGAACTTTCCCCCATTCCCTCAACCTCGATCAGTCTTTCATACGGCGCATCAAAAACGCCGTTGAGCGAACCGAAGGTTTCAATCAATCTGTGCGCGATTTCGTTCGTATCCTTTCGAGGAATCGAGTAAAACAGCAAAAGCTCCAGAAGATTGTGGTCGGGCATACCGTCGACGCCTGCTTTTCTGAAGGTTTCACGGATTCTCGCTCTGTGATTCTGATGAGGGTTATGGACTTTTAATTTTTTATCTGCCACAAACACACCATCCTTAAAAATAATCTTTTTTGATTATATACTCATTTCGACATTTTGAAAAGTCTTTTTTAAAAATCTTTCAAATAACTGTTAAGAGGTAAAAATTGAAAACATTCACTATTTCTAAAAACGACGCCGGGCAAAGGCTGGATAAATTCATTTCAAAAGCCGTTCCCGCCCTGCCCAAATCACTTATGTATAAATACATAAGAACCAAAAGAATAA
Source organism: Acutalibacteraceae bacterium (assembly GCA_045647065.1). GTDB lineage: Bacteria > Bacillota > Clostridia > Oscillospirales > Acutalibacteraceae > CAG-177. The sequence goes on along the minus strand of JAZRLY010000001.1, from coordinate 26,873 downwards.
AGGTCAACTCCAAACGAAGTGAAATTTCGACAAAGCTTTGCGAAAACGATATTGTTGATATGTATATCAACGATGAGTTTTTTGCACCGTCAGATGAAAGATACGATTTCCTTTCGGCATCAAAGAGCATTGATATTGTTTATGAAGATGAAAACATCATTCTTCTTAACAAAAAAGTGGGACTTCTTTCACACCCTGACGAAACAGAATACAATGATACACTTATAACAAGAGTGAAGCGATACCTTTATGAAAAAGGCGACTATAATCCAAAGGACGAAAATTCATTCGCGCCCGCATTAGTCAACAGAATTGACCGAAACACAGGCGGAATCGTTATCGCAGCAAAGAATGCCGAGTCATTGAGAATTCTCAATCAAAAGCTCAAGGACAGAGAAATGGAAAAATATTATCTCTGTGTTGTACATGGCATCCTGAAAAAGAAAAGCGGCACTCTCATCGGCTGGCTTACAAAAGACGAAAAGAAAAACAGAGTGGATGTTTACAAATCTGAAAAACCAGGAACCAAGGAAATCCGCACCAAATATGAAGTGATTGACGAAAAGGATGGGTTGAGCCTTGTTGAAGTTGAACTGCTGACCGGAAGAACACATCAGATAAGGGCACATTTTGCAAGCATCGGTCATCCGCTTCTCGGCGACGGTAAATACGGCACAAACGCACTTAATAAGAGTCTCGGATACAAAAAACAGTTTTTATATTCATACAGACTCAAGTTCACATTTGAAAGCGATGCGGGCAGTCTTGAATATCTGAACGGCAGAAGTTTCGAGGTCAGAGATGTCTGGTTCCGCGATGAATTTCTGAACGGCAGCCTCACATCGGCCAGCAAAATGTGAATATAAAAATAATTTTTCACAAAAAAGCTTGTAAAATCTTTTAAAATAGTATAATATATGCATTATGCTGATTTTGTTCGCTCAGCATTAAAACATAACAGAAAAGGAATGAACAGTAATGGCAAAAAATGAAAGCTCAAAGAGCAAGGCTGAAGTATATCGCGAGGAGCGAAAAGCAAGAATTGCCAAGGCGGCAAAAAAGAATGCCAAGAGCATTGAAAAAAGAAACACAGCCGTTAAAATGGTAAAAAAGGCAGTTGCAATCGTTCTTGCAGTTGCAATCGTTGCTGCAATCGGTTGGAAAACAATTGATTCTCTCGGCGTTATTGAAAGATTTGCAACAGCAGTAACCGTCGGCAACGAAAAAATTTCGGCAGCTCAGTTTAATTATTATTACTCAACTCAGTACAACCAGATGGTTTCACAGGCTAACTACTATTCACAGACTTACGGCTATGACATCGGCTTCGATACCTCTCTCGCTCCCGACGAGCAGACAACAACCGATGCAGACGGCAACAAGACAACATGGAATGAAATCATCAAGAAGAATGCTGTTGATTATGCTCAGTTCGTTACAGCTTACTACAATGAAGCTATCAAGAACGATTACAAACTTGACGATGAGACTAAGGCTGAAATCGATGAACTCATCGAAAACTACAGAACTCAGGCTGCAAGCAGCAATTATTCACTCAACGCATTCCTCAGACAGACATTCGGCCCCGGATTCAATGAGAAAGCTTTCACCGAGCAGATAACCAAAGAATATCTTGCTGAAAACTATTACAGCGACAAGCAGAGTGAGCTTGTTGACGGAATTACAGAAGATGCAATCAAGGCTGAATACGAAGCAAACAGAAAGAACTACGACTACGCTGACATCCGTTACTATTCATTTGCTTTCACAACCCTCACTGCAAAAGACGGTGAAACAGAATCTCAGCTTAAGGAAAGACAGAAGGCTGAAAACGATAAGGTTGCAGCAGAGGCAAAGGCAGTATTTGACAAGGTAAACGACGAAGCATCACTTATCGCAGCAGTTAAGGAATTCAAGAATAAAGATGCTGAAAAGCCTTCAGATACAGACTATACAACTCTTTCAAAGAACGCTCAGTACGACTCGGTTGTTACAGCTATTTCAGAAGATGCTGCAAAGTGGGCATTTGATACAGCGCGTAAAGCCGGCGACAAGACAATGATCACAGGCGAAAAGGCTGTATATATTATCGTTACTCTCAGACCTCTTTACGCAATGAACAGCGTTGACGTTCGTCACTGCCTTGTTAAGTTTGACGCAAAAGACGAAAAGAACGTAACAGAAGAAGAAAAGATGGCTGCTTACAACGAAGCAAAGGCTCTTTACGATGCTTGGCTTGCAGGCGACAAGAAAGAAGAATCATTCAAGAAGATGGTTACTGATAACACTGATGATGAAGCATCGGCAGCAACCGGCGGTCTTTATGAAGGCATCAGAATCAGCGACGACTATGTTGCACCTTTCGAAGACTGGAGCTTTGACAATGCAAGAAAAGTCGGCGACAGCGGTATCATCGAAACAGAACACGGCTATCACATTATGTATTTTGTAAAGGATAACACCGATGACCTTGATTGGAAAAACACAATTAAGGGAACAAAGGGTTCAGAAGCTTTCAAAGAATATCAGGAAACTCTCCTTTCAGACGAAGGCGACTACAAGATTACAGCAAACGACACTTGGACTGCTCACGCAGCTGACGATTTCTGCGCTAATATCAAGAAGAGCAATGCTTATTCAGCAGCTTACGGTGCATAATTAAAAACCAATAACGATAAGCCCTCCGAAACAGATTTGTTTCGGAGGGCTATTTTTTATGTCTATCAATCAAACAAATAAACTCTTGTTTCAAAAGGCTTTGTCATAAATGTATTGAGAGTATTGTCAACAACATCATAATTTGAAAGAACAAGCTTACCCTTACTGAGATTGAATCCTGCGGGTGCGGAAAAATTAACGGGTTCTTCCGTGAATGAATTGATAACAAGCATTCTCTTTCCCTCGTAGTTGCGTTCGTAAACAAAGAGCTTCCTGCTGTTCTTATAATGAAGCTTGAAATCACCGTAAATACAAACCTCATTTTCTTTGCGAAATTTGAGAAGCTTACGGTAATAATTGAGAATTGAATTCTCGTCCTTTTCAGCCGCTTCAACATTGATTTTGGTGTAATTGGGATTGACCTTAAACCACGCCTCGTCTGCAGTTGTGAATCCTGCATTTTTCTCCGCAGACCACTGAACGGGGGTTCTTGAATTATCACGCGATGCACGGTTTGCAACCTTAAGGAACATTTTATCGGTAAAACCAAGCTTTTTGAAAAGCTGATATGTGCTCTTGACCTGAGTGTCGGTATAATCGTCAACGCTGTCCATCTTTATGTTGAGCATACCGATTTCCTGACCCTGATAGATAAACGGCGTACCGCTCTGGCAAATATACATTGTTGCAAGCATCTTTCCGCTTTCAACCCTGTACTTTTCACTGCCGTAACGGCTGATGATTCTGGGCTGGTCGTGATTCTCGATATAGTTGGCATTCCATGCGATTCCGTAAAGCTTGTTCTGCCATCTGTTATAGGCATTCTTGAGCTTTTTGAGACTGAAAGGCATAGGTATCCAGCTTACCATAAATGAATCCGCTTCCATATGCTGGAAGTTAAACATCATATTGAGAGTCTGACCTGCACCCTCTCTGATGAAACGAAGAGCAAGCTTCGGAGTCATCATCGGTGCTTCGCCAACAGTCATACAGTCATAATTATCGGTAACTTTTCTGAATTCACGAAGATATTCGTCAAGGTGAGGACCGCATTTATAATGCTCCATGCCGCAGGCAACGGGGATGGGGAATCCGTTGGGAAGACCTTCCTTCTTGGAAATGAAAGTGATAACATCTTCTCTGAATCCGTCAACGCCCATATCGAGCCAGAATCGGATAATGTCCTTTATTTCCTCACGGACTTTTGGATTATCCATATTAAGGTCGGGCTGTTCTTTTGCAAAAAGGGTAAGATACCACTCGTCAAGGTTTTCGTTATAGTGCCAACCTGGGCCTGCAAAGGTTGAAAGCCAGTTGTTGGGTGGCTTCTTACCGCCATCTTTCTTACCCTTACGCCAGAAATAATAATCGTGATATGGGTTATCGTGACCTTTCTGACTTTCCTTGAACCACTCGTGCTCATCCGATGTATGATTAATAACAAGGTCCATAATTATCTTGAGACCTTTTTCGTGTGCCGCATCAAGAAGTTCTTTAAACTCCTCAACAGTGCCGTACTCAGGAGCGATTGACTTATAATCTGCAATGTCATAGCCGTAGTCGTGCTGAGGCGATTTATAAAGAGGAGAAAACCAGATTGCATCAACGCCGATACTCTTGATGTAGTCAAGCTTTTCCATAACACCCTTGATATCACCGATGCCGTCGCCGTTGCCGTCCTTGAAGCTTCTCGGCCAGACCTGATATACCGCCATTTCTTTATACCAATGTTTCTTTATATCTGCCATATCTGTTGTTCCTTTCTTTTAAAACACATCCGACGGTGTTGCGGGAATTCCCTGACCGGGTGTATACTCCCCTGCCTCAACCGTTTTACCTGCCTCAACCGTCATCATAAAGCTTCCGATTTTGATTCCGTCCGAATCAAAAACATCTGCATTTCCGCTGCCCGACTGAGCAACAAATGAATAAGTTCCGTCGGAGAAAACCGTATGCGAAACTCCGTCAAAAACGATTTCAGCAGCATCAGCGTTGATTTTTCCGTTAACTGTACCGATTGAAGAATCCGTTCTTCTTATCGCTTCTTCAACAGCGAGTTTTGCATTAACCACAGGATAATCCATAAGCTCAAGGTCATCATAAATATAAGGCACGCTTGTGTTAATAACAGCAACGGAATCAGTTGCTGTGCAAACAATTTCTTTGACATCAGCACCCGAGAATCCCGGATTAACGGACCACACAAGAGATGCAACCGCAGTCACAATCGGAGCTGACATTGATGTTCCGGACAGATATTCATATCCGCCTTCAATTGAACAGCTGTAAACATTCTCACCGGGAGCCGAAATCTCTACCGAACTGCCGACATTTGAAAAATCACTCTGAACATATTTACCATTGCCTTTGTTACCTGCAGAAGCGACAAGAATAATTCTGTCAAGTATCTCATCGGCAGGAATATTGTTTGAACCGGTGAAAACATTTTTTCTGTTTATTGTTGAAAAACTGCCGTTATTCTCTGCGTTTATGGGATTGCCGTCCATGTCACCATTACCCGCAGACTGAACAACAATAAAATCATAACCTTTGGCAAGAAGTGAACCCATCATATAAGAATACGCCGCGGGAGTAATTATCTTTTCAATCAGTGACGAATCGTTTTCTGCTTTTGAAGAAGATGAACCGAGTGAAAAATTAACAACCTTTGCACCTGCTTCAACCACACTTGAGAACCCGAAATATACCGCAATATCCGTAATCCAGAACTGAAGCAAATCAGGAGTCCAGTCAACACAGATAAGATTTGAATTGTCGCATATTCCCGCAATTCCGCTTCCGTTATGCTTTGCGCCGATTATGCCTGCAACATGACATCCGTGAGAATCCTGACGGTTTCTGTTTGCAAACTTATCGGAAGGAAAGCTGATTTTGCCTTCAAGGTCGGGATGGTCAAGGTCAAAACCGGCATCCACAAGACCAATATTGATTCTGCTGAAATAATCGGAATAATCCCATGCCTGCCTTGCATCTATCGCTTCAAGCCACCAATTGCGTCCATCGGGATTAAGTTCATTCCATTCCGAGTAAATATCGCTGTAATCGAAATCATCCGCAGGCGTTCCGTCAGGCGTGAATCTTGATGCTGTCACAGGAATTGCAAGCTCAACAGCGTCGTTAAGCATAAGTCTCTCACACCTGGCTGTAACGGCATCATACGACATTTTACCGTATTCTATTACATACAGGTCGGTCGGTGTGCTCCAGCCGACAAGCTTTCCGCCCGAAGTGTTGAAAAAAGTAAGCTTATCCTTGAATGATGTCTTCGGATTGACAAACACAGCTATTTTATTGTTGACAAATCCGTTTTCCGAATCAAGGTTTTCAATATCTTTTTCGGTTATACTTCCGAAAAAGTCAGATTTAATTGCCTCTGCAGAGTAAGGAAGACCGAAAACAAGCTCACTCACCGAATCAATAAGTCCGTTAACCGAACTGTACATAAAACCTGTAATCGAAATAACATATGACATTACCAATGCGATAATTCTGTTGAGCATTCACTCACTTCCCTTTTCTTTTCAATGAAAATTTTTCTGAAGGTATCTGCGTAAACAAAATTGCCGTAAACATAATAACGCATCCGATTGTTTCGCGTACATTAAGCCTATCATTAAGAAAAACAAGGCCGAAAATAACGGCAAAAACAGATTCGAGACAAAGAAGAATCGACGCAACTGTCGGGTCTGAATACTTCTGGCCGAATATCTGCGCCGTAAACGCAACACCACAGCTCATAACACCTGCATAGAGAATGGGAACTGCAGCATTCATAATATCGTTGATATTGGGTTCTTCAAAGATAAACATGCAGATAACCGACAGCGTTCCCGCAACAAAAAACTGTGCGCAGGAGAGCGCTATGTTATCAACCTTACGGCAAAAATAATCTATGACAAGTATATGAGCCGCAAAAGCAAAAGCACCGCAAATCGCAATTATCTCGCCTTTGCCGATTGTGAATTTGCCTGCAGGTACACTCAAAAGATACAGTCCGACAACGCCGAATGCAACTCCAAGCCATATGTTAAACTTTAATTTTCTTCTCATAAAAATTCCCGCTACGGGAACAAGCACCATATAAAGTGCAGTTATAAAGCCGACCTTTCCGGGACCGAGATCGAGATAGAAAGCGTGCTGCTGAAGGTTACCGCCCGCAAAAAGAGCAAGTCCGCAGCAAACACCGCCAATCAATACATCCTTAATCGGAAACTTTTTCTTTTCCGACGGTGCGAGATTTTTATTTTCTTTTATTCTTCCGAAAGCAACAAGAGGAATAAGCACGATTCCTCCGATAAGAGTTCTTATGCCGTTAAATGTAAATGTACCGATACTTGCGCCTTCACTCTGGGCAACGAAAGAAAGTCCCCATACGACAGCTGCAAGTATGCAGTAAAACGGTCCCAGGAATTTTTCCTTTTTGATATGATATCACTCCAAAATCTGATTTAGAAAAACCGCCCACAGAAATCCTGCGGGCGGCAAAAATCTTAATTATTCTGCTGCATCTTCTGCCGCAACTTCTTCTGCAGCTTCTTCAGCAACTTCCTCAGCGGGCTCGATGAGAGCTCTGATTGAAAGGCTTACGCGCTTCTTGTCATAGTCGATAGCAGTAATCTTTGCAGTTACTGTTTCACCAACCTTGAGAACATCCTGAGGCTTGCTGATATGACGGTCAGCAATCTGTGAAATGTGAATAAGACCATCGATACCGGGAATAACTCTTGCGAAAGCACCGAATGTTGTCATGCCAACGATTTCTGCTTCAACAACAGTTCCTTCGGGATAGTTCTTTCTGAGGATTTCCCAGGGATTGTCTTCGTCTTTTCTGTAGCCAAGTGAAATCTTCTTGTTTTCTGCATCGAGTGACTTGATATAAACATCAACTTCCTGACCGATTTCGAAAACTTCTGAAGGATTCTTGATGCGCTTCCATGACATTTCGGAAATGTGAACCATACCGTCAACACCGCCGATATCTACGAATGCGCCGTAATTTGTCATTGACTTAACAACACCGCTGTACTTCTGGCCTTCAGCTGCCTGTGCCCAGAAAGCTTCTGTTGCAGCCTTCTTCTGCTCCTTGAGGATAGCACGGATTGAGCCGACTGCTCTTCTGCGGTTCTTATCAACTTCGATAACACGGAACTGAACTGTCTTCTTGAGAAGATCTTCAAGAGCTTCGTCGCGACGCTCTGTTGCAAGTGATGCGGGGATAAACACACGTGCACCATTTGTAACAACGCGGATACCGCCCTTGATAACTTCAGCAACTGTACCTTCGAGGATTCTGCCGTCTTCGGCTGCATCAATGATGTCAACCCATGACTTCTGAGCATCGAAGCGTTTCTTTGAGAGCATTACAGTTCCTTCAGCATCGTTTGTCTTCATTATGATAAGGTCGATTTCATCGCCGATTTTAAGCTCCTTTGCTGCATTTGCAGTAGGATCAGCGCTGTACTCGTCCATGGGGACAAAGCCTGCATGCTTTCTGCCGATATCAACCTGAATCTCTGTGGGTGTAATACCCATAACAACGCCCTTAACTTTCTGATCTGTGCTCATAGCGCTAAGGGAAGCTTCAAGTGCTTCGGAGAAATTCATCTCATCTGTGATCGCTGCTTCAGAAGGCACCTCCTCTACCTGCATATTTGTGGTTTCCTTTACGATTTCGGACATTTCTAAAAGTACCTCCTTAATTAATGCGGAAGGGGTTGAAGCCCCTGCCGTGACGCCGATTTCGGCGTGATTGGAAAAATTTATGGTCCTGAGCTCGTCAGCTCTTTCCACCAAGTATGTTTCACAGTTTTTCTCGCATACAGTCTTAAGCTTGACCGTATTTGAACTGTGGCGGGCACCGATAATAATCATCAGGTCGCTTCTTTCAGAAAGCTCCTGAGCTTCATCCTGCCTCTTACGGGTCGCAAAGCATATTGTATCAAAAATTTTTGCATTTGTACAGTATATTTTTATTTTTTCTTTACAAATTTTCCATACATTTTGTGAAAATGTTGTTTGAGAAACAATTATTATTCTTTTTTGGCACAATTCTTTGTTTTCAAACAGAATTTTATCAAGCTCTTCCGGGTTGTTGAAAACAAAAACATCACCGTTACAGTGACCCATTATTCCCATAACCTCAGGATGATTGGGGTCTCCCGCTATCATAACGGGAATATCATCCGTGGAATTCTCCGCAACGATATTATGAATCTTTTTCACAAACGGACAGGTTGCATCGCATATCACAGCTCCGATTCCGTTAAGCTCATCATAAACAGATTTTGCAACACCGTGTGCTCTGACAATAACGGTTTCGCCATTCTTTGCCATATCGGGTGAATCAATAGTACGCACACCCATTGCTTCAAGCTCAGATGTAACCCTCGTGTTATGAATAAGCTGACCGAGCGTTGCTGCAGAAAAATTATTACGAGCAACCTCGTACGCCATATTCACCGCCCTGTCAACACCAAAACAGAATCCCGCCGTTTTTGCAAGTGTTATTCGCAATGTCCCATCTCCCAGAGTTTGGTAATTTCATCCATGATATTCTGAGCACAGTTCTTGATTTCCGATCTGGAGCTTTCGTCGTTGATTCCGAGAGTTTCGTAGGGAATAACCTCACCGTAACGGATTGTCAGCTTCGTGCCTTTTTTCATATCATCGGAAGTATAGATAGCAACAGGAAGAATATCAGCCTTTGCTTCATTTGCGATAACAGCAACGCCCGACTTTGCTCTTGCGGGTTTGTAGTCTTTTGAACGGGTACCTTCGGGGAATATTCCGAGAACATATCCTTCCTTGACAATTCTGATTGCATAGTTAAGCGCTTCGGAATCCGCACCGCCTCTGACAATGGGGAAACCGTTAAGCCTTGAAAGGAAGAATTTTATAACGGGATTCTCAAAAAGCTCTTTTTTACCCATAAAATGAAGCTGTCTTTTTTCCATTCCGAGTGCGATAAAAACGGGATCAAGCGCATTCACATGATTGGATGCGAGAATGAAGCCGCCGTTTTCGGGAATGTTTTCTGTTCCCACATATTCAATCTTATAAAGCATTTTTTCAAGAATTTTGCCGACAGGTCTCATCGCATCATAAAGACCGCCCTCTGTAACTTTTGAATAATCAAAGCCTTTCATACTATATAGCCTCCCTGATGATTCTTATTATTTCATTTATTGATTCTTCGAGATTAAGATTGGTTGTGTCAACAATAACGCCGTCCTCGGCAGGTTTAAGAGGTGCAATCTCTCTGTGGGAATCATTATAATCCCTTTCAATCAAATCTTCAAGCACATCTTTATATTCAATCTGAGTTCCTTTTTCGATAAGCTCTTTATATCTTCTCATTGCTCTTGATTCAGGAGATGCTGTGAGGAAGATTTTTACCTTTGCATCAGGCAAAACAACCGTACCAATATCTCTTCCATCCATAATGCAATTGTTTCTCTTGGCGATATCCCTCTGCAAATCAAAGAGGAACGCTCTGACCTCGGGGACAGCCGAAACATCGGATGCCGCCATTGAAGCAGGCGGTGTTCTGATTTCTTCCGAAACATTTTCACCGTTGAGAAGAACCTTCTGCTCGCCGTTTTCAAAAACAAGGTCAACACTGATATCACCGAGAGTTGCGGCAACCGCAGCCTTATCCCTTGTGTTGATACCCTTTCGGAGCGCATTTACGCCCACCGTTCTGTAAAGCGCGCCGGTATCAACATAAATGAATCCGACTGCCTTGGCGGCGGCTCTTGAAATTGTGCTTTTACCCGCACCTGCAGGTCCGTCGATGGCAACATTAATAATGTTATTATTCATAATCAACACCACGTTCATTTTTTATTTCTTCGGCAACGCTCAATCCTGCGAGTCTGCCGGTTGAGAATGCAATCTGAAGATTGAAACCGCCCGTATAAGCATCAACATCGATAACTTCTCCCGCAAAATACAATCCGCCAATAAGCTTGGATTCCATTGTTTTGGGGTTTATCTGCGAAACATCAACGCCTCCCGAAGTGATAATTGCCTCGGCTACGGGACGGAATCCCGTAACAGTAACGCACATACCCTTGAGAAGCTGCACAAGTGCGGCACGCTGCTCCTTGGTTATCTGATTAACCTTTGTTGAAAGAGGAATTTTGCTGAGCTTCACAATTACGGGAACAAGCTTTTTGGGAAGCAGAGAATTGAGTGCGTTGATAAAATTCTTGTTTGTGTTTTCCGAAAAATCACGCAAAATTCTTGCATCAAGCTGTTCTGGCGTGAGCGCAGGCTTCAGATCGATATATATTTTGTATTTTCCGCTTTTCATATTTCGCATATGAGCCGACGCACTGAGTATCATCGGACCCGATACGCCGAAATGAGTGAAAAGCATTTCACCGAAATCCGTATACACCGTTTTACCGCTTTCGGTATCAACAACCTTTATTTCACTATTGCGGAGCGACAGCCCCATGAGTTCACTGCAGAAACCCTCGTGAATTTCAAGCGGAACAAGTGACGGAACAAGGTCTGTTATCTTATGACCCGCCTGCTTTGCAAGCTCATATCCGTCGCCGGTTGAACCCGTGCCGGGATATGAAAGTCCGCCGGTTGCAATAATTATTTTATCAACATAAATTTCTTCACCGTCTTCGGTTCTGACTCCGCTGACCTTTTCACCATCATGCAGAAGCTCAACTGCTCTGCCGTGCATAAATCGCGCTCTGCGCTTTGCATATGCGGTCAGAGAATCCACTATATCAACGGCATTGTCCGAAACGGGAAAAACTCTGTTGCCCCTTTCGGTTTTGAGTTCAACACCATTGCCTTCAAAGAAGTCAATAACATCCGAAGGCATATATCTTGAAAATGCGCCGTAAAGGAATCTTCCGTTTCTCGGCACATTTGAAATAAGCTCCTGAAGAGATGCACAATTGTTTGTGACATTGCATCTGCCCTTGCCTGTTATCATCAGCTTTCTTGCAGGGCGCTCGTTTCTTTCGAGAACAATGGTTTCAACACCTTCGTGGGCAGCTGTACCCGCCGCCATAAGACCTGCGGCCCCTCCGCCGATTACAAGAAGAGTGGTTTTCATCAGTTACCCTCCCCGCCCGTACGGTAAACATGGTATTCATCCCATATTTTTTCGAGCTCACGAAAATCGTTATAAACATCGTCCTGTTTCTTTCTTGCCGCCGCAGCAACAAGTGCATTTATAAGACTGAGCGGTGCAACAAGCGAATCGACAAACGAAACCATACTGCTCTTTGCGACAAGAAGATGCGTGGCAAGCTGAGCAATCGGTGACATCTCACCGTCGGTGATCGAAATTATCGTTGCTCCCCTGTCCTTTGCGAAGCTGAGAGCTTTCACCGTTTGGGTTGAATATCTCGGGAAACTGATTGCAATGCAGACATCATCGGAACCAATATGAAACATCTGCTCAAAAATTTCGCTTGTTGCAGAAGTGTCAACAAGAACAACATTTTCATAAAGGAATCTGAAATAAAACGCCGCGAAACTTGCAAGAGCCGCTGAGCTTCTGACTCCGAGAATGTATATTTTTTTTGCATTATTGATTGCATCCGCGCTTTTCTCAAACGCATCACGCGAAATACCGTCTCTCGTTGCCTTTATCATTTCGATATCCGCGGCAAAGGCATTATCGAGCATATCATCGCCTTCAAAACGGCTTGCGGCAACATCCATACGCTGAACGCTCGTCAGATGGCTCTTTACCATTTCCTGCAGATATTTCTGAAGCTCGGGATACCCTTCAAAGCCTATGTTTGATGCAAAACGAACAACTGTCGATTCACTTACGCCTACCGCTTTTCCGAGACTTGCAGCGGTCATAAACGAAGCTTTTTCGTAGTTATTTGTGATGTAATCCGCAATTTTTTTATGTCCTTTTGAAAGACTTTTATAAACATCTTCAATTTTTCGATTGAAATTTTCAGCCATATCAATACCTCGTTTCATACGGAAAATATTTTACACCAAGAAGGTCAAAAATGCAAGTGAATTTTAAAATCTTGCAAGATTTCTTTCATTTTTATTCATTGACTGTTATGAAACATTAGTGTATAATTATAAAAAACTTCTTATAAAGGAGAATTTTATATGTCAGCATCAACCATGTTATGGTATAATGCCCCCGCAAAAGCCTGGACCCAGAGTCTCCCCATCGGTAACGGAACTCTCGGTGCAATGATTTATGGAGGCACATCAAAAGAAACCCTCTGCCTCAATCACGATGAGCTGTGGACAGGTATGCCCAAAAACACTGTCAGAGACGGCGCACCCGAAGCTTTCAAAAAGGCTCGTGACCTTGCGCTCAACGGCAGACTCAACGAAGCACAGACAGAACTTGAAGAGAATTTTCAGAGTGTATGGAGCCAGGCATATATGCCTCTTGGCAACATCGAAATGGAATTTGCACTCAAAGGCAGAGCAAAGGATTACAAAAGAACACTCGACCTCGAAAATGCACTTTCAACGGTTGAATTCACTTGCTCCGGTGTGAAATATAAGAGAGAATATCTTGCATCATTCCCCGCAAAGGCAATTGCCGCAAAGCTCACTTCAGAAGGCGGAAAAATGAGCTTTTCAATCGGTCTCACATCAAAACTCCGCAGCAACAGCTTTGTTTGCGGTGACACTGTTATCCTTGAAGGCGAATGCCCCGGTGAAAACAATAAAGACAATGATTCCTGCAATCAGGTTTATTATGATGAGCCTGAAAAGAAGGGGATCCATTTCAGAGCAGCAGTCAAAGTTATCTCAGACGGTTCAATGAAGCTCACAGAAAACCGCCTGAATATTTCCGACGCAACAGAGGCTGTTCTTTTCTTCACTGCTGAAACAAGCTTCAACGGATTTGACAAGCAGCCGTATGTTGAAGGTAAAGAATTTGTTGAGCCTTGCATGAACAGAATTGCAGCCCTCAATGATTACGAAGCAGTCAAAAAAGCTCATCTTGACGATTACACAAACATTTACGGCAGAGTTAATCTTGACCTCGGTGAAGGCAGAGCAGACATTCCTACAGACAAGCGTCTTAATGTCTTTAAGAGAAACAAGGAAGACCTTGCGCTTATCACTCTTGTTTATAACTTCGGCAGATACCTTGCAATCTCTTCTTCAAGAGAAGGCTCACAGCCTTCAAATCTTCAGGGAATCTGGAACGACAGAATCATTCCGCCCTGGCATTCAAACTACACAGTAAACATCAACACCGAAATGAACTACTGGCCCGTTCTTATGTGCCGTATGCCCGAAGTTAATCTTCCTCTTATCAAGATGGTTGAAGAACTCAGCATCAGCGGTGAAAAGTCTGCAAAGGGTCAGTACGGCGCAAAAGGTTGGACCTCGCATCACAATGTTGACCTCTGGAGACTTGCAACACCCGTTACAGGCAACGCACAGTGGGCATCATGGCACGGCTCATCAGGCTGGTTATGCGAGCATCTCTTTGAGCATTATGAATATACAAACGACAAGGATTATCTTGCAAACACCGCATACCCCATTATGAAAAAAGCTGCTGAGTTCTACCTTGACATTATGGTTGAGCACGAAGGCAAGCTCGTGCTTGCTCCGGGTACATCTCCCGAAAACTCATTCTGGTACGAAGACAAAAAATGCAGCGTTGCAAGATACAGCACAATGTCAATGTCAATTGCAAGAGAGCTTTTTGAAAATTGCATAAAATGCTGTGACATTCTCGGCATCGACTCCGATTTTGCCGCAACTCTCAAAAACACAGTTGACAATATGGTGGACTTCAAGCTTGGCAGCGACGGTCAGCTTCTTGAGTTCGACGACGACTATCCCGAAACCGAAATTCACCACAGACATGTTTCGCACCTCTATGCTCTCCATCCTGCACATCTTATCACAGTTGACGGCACACCCGAGCTTGCAAAAGCCTGCCGCAGAACTCTTGAACGCAGAGGAGATAACGGCACAGGCTGGAGCCTCGGCTGGAAAATCAACTTCTGGGCACGACTCTTTGACGGCGACCATGCTCTTAAGCTTATCGAAATGCAGCTCCGACCCGTAAAGAGCGTAGGCATCAACTATACCAAAGGTGGCGGCACATACGAGAACCTTTTCGACGCTCATCCTCCGTTCCAGATTGACGGTAACTTCGGATTCGTAAGCGGCATCACCGAAATGCTTATGCAGAGCCGTGAAAACAGAATTTATATTCTTCCTGCTCTCCCCTCAAAGTGGAAAAACGGAAAGATAAGCGGTATTTGGGCAAAGGGCGGCGTTGTTGTTGACATCGAGTGGAAAGACGGCAAACTCCTCAGCTACAGCCTTGAAGGCAACGGCAAATACATCGTTATTGTTGACGGCAACGAAAAAGAAATCGAGCTTGACGGCAAGAAGGTAACATTCAATGCCTGATAACAAATACGACCTTTACGATTTTGATAAAACGGTTTATCCTCAGGACAGCGAAACCGTTTTTCTGTTTTACTGCATTCTTCACAGACCATATCTTATAGTCATCACTCCGTGGCTTTTGCTGAATCTGATTCTGTTCTTCCTCGGATTCGGTGATAAATACAAAGGCAGATGCTTCTCTTTTCTCCGTTTTATCGACGGAGAAAAGATGGCTGAAAAGTTCTGGGAAAATCAGCAGAAAAATATTTATCCGATTTTCAATCCCGAAAATCGTGAAAGACCAATTGTTGTTTGCTCTGCATCACCCGAGTTTTTCCTTAAACCCATTTGTGAAAAATATAAGGTTGATGTTATGATTGCAACAAGGATGAATCCGAAAACGGGTGAAATCGACGGATTCAACTGCAAGGATAAACAAAAGCCCCTGCGACTTGCAGAGGCGTTACCTGATGCTGAATTCATCAATGTTTATTCGGATTCAATAAAAAACGATATTCATATTTTTGAGCTTGGCAAGCGTTGTTTTCACGCAAAAAAAGGAACGCTCACCGAAATGAGCATTGAAGAACTCCGCAAAAAAGCGAAAAACAATTAAACATCAATTATCACAGGATCTGCACCGAGAGAAAGCAAAAACTTTTCGGTCAGGTCCTGTGTTTTTATCTTGAGGGTTGCGGTATTATCGCTCGGATGACAGCAGACATATTCTTCTTCAAAAACACTTCTGTCAACGGCAAGTCTGACCGTTTTGTTCTTATCAAAAATCAGGCTTGTGATACTTAATGAGCCCGGCGCTGTATTCAGAAGCTCGCTCATTTTTTCTGCAGATGCAAACGACAGACGCGATGTGCCGAGCTTTTTTGAGACTTCTTTGGTCACAAATTTCTTTTCGCCTGACATCATCAGAAGATAATAAACGCTTCCCGTTGTTGTGGTCAGCATAAGGTTTTTGCATATTTTACCGTTTATAATCTCTTCGATTTTCATACACTCTTCGATTGTGAATGCGGGTTCGTGACGAATTATTTCAAATTCAATTTCTGCATTCTTTAAGAATTCACAGACTTTTTCAATGTTGTTTTTCATTGGTCAGATTTTCCCTTTCGTGAAAAAAGGATGCCTTTTTCAAGGCATCCTTCAGAATCAGGTTCTTATTTGAAAAGATTTTCAACTGTTGCAACGAGTTCAACAATGCCTACGCAGATGCTCTCGAAGAATGCATCAATGTCTGCAAGGAAACCGTTAAGTCCGGTGTCGTAAATCAAGTCATTTGCTGCGCTGTTATACTCGTCAACAATGGGAGCTGCAAAATCAGCATAAGCTTCTGCGATTTCTGCAAGGAAGCCGTTAACGGAATTTGCAAGGCCTGCATCGGTTGCAAAGCCGCAGACTGACATAAGTGATGCAACTGCCGCAAAAACAAGCAGTACCGAAATAAACTTTTTCATAATGATTACTCCTTAAAATTATTTGTTTTTATTATGCATTTTTTTGCTTATTTTGTCAATGAAGATCTATCTTACGGAATAAAAAGCAGAGCCGAAGTCATCTTCGCTTATCCTGATTGATTTCCACGGTCCGCTGCTGCAATCTTCGTGAGTGAGAACACGGTCTTCAAAGGTGTGGATGGAAATATAGTTTGACTTAGCTTTTTCTATAACCCAGTTATCCGACACTTCAATCTTCTTCTGCTCAAAAAGACTTTCATCCAGCGTGAATTCTCCACCGTTAAGTTCGCCATAGCAAAAACTGACAATTCTGTCTTCGTCATCAAAACTGATTACGCATCTGCATGTATTACTCTGAATAATATAGTTGCTATGTTTATCCTTTAAGAACTCAAGAAATTCTTCGGTTTTTTCTCCGAACGAATCCTCAACGGAATAAACATATCGGAAACTGTCTTGCTTTTTGTTGTACTCAACGCGGTATTCCTTAATCTCAGGTTCGGACACCATCTGCAAAGTAAAGACGGATTCTCCGTCCGATGAATACACGATTTCCGTTCCGCTTGAAATATCAGGAAAAGCTTTTCTTGCGGCTTCCTGCGTGAATTCGGAATCAAACAAACGCGTAATATCGAAATCCGACAGCATAAACGGGTCGAAACCGGTTAAAACAAAGTCTTTTTCAAGAAAATACTCGCTTTCTGCATTTGACTTAACCATATCGTTATGAGCATTTTCAAGAATAACAACCTTGGATTTCATCGCAGAAATAACCGATTCGAATCTGCTTTTGCAGCCTTGAAAATCCCGATCCGTGTTGGTTATGTCAAGCATATCGGCAGTTTTCATTTCAGGCACTTCTGAGCCGGAAGAGCAAGAGCATAAAATTAAAACAATCGCAACCGCAAGTGCAATAATTCTTTTCATCTTATTTTTCACTCAGAAGCTTTGCAAGCTCATTCATAAAAGTGTTGATATCCTTGAACTGACGGTAAACCGACGCAAAACGAACATAAGCAACCTCATCAAGATCTTTGAGCTTGTCCATTGCAAGTTCACCGATATAAACGGAAGTAACCTCTCTGTCAAAAGAATTCTGAAGAGTTGTTTCGATTTCGTTAACTGCTGTTTCGATTTTCTCAAGAGAAACAGGACGCTTCTCACAAGCTCTGAGCATACCGTTAAAAAGCTTGCTGCGATCAAAAACTTCTCTTGACTTATCTTTTTTAACAACAATAACGGGAACACTTTCAATTATTTCGTATGTTGTGAAACGTTTCTGGCAACTTATGCATTCTCTGCGGCGGCGTATACGCTCGCCCTCATCAGTAGGTCTTGAGTCGATAACCTTACTTTCTTCGCAACCGCAAAACGGACATTTCATAGCTTTAATCTCCTTTTTAACACTATATAATGTGTTTAATATTATAAGTATAACACAAATTCGGTATTTTTCAAGTCAAAATTATAAACCACACAAATAATCAAAAGATTTCGTAAGCTCATCAATGTTTCCGAAACCTTCTCTGTAAAGCTCAATAATATAATCGCCGCAGTAATCAGTGGAATTCATTACCGAAAACAGCTTTTTAAAATCAAAATCACCTTTCCCCGGAGGAATGCAGTCGCTCTGCTCATTATGGTCGCTGATATGGATTCTTACTATGTCTTTTTTAAATTTTTCAGCAAAATCAATCGGGTCATATCCCGACCTTACTGCCTGCTTGACATCGAAAACAAGTTTGAAGTCATCTTTTAAATAACTTTTCATATTTTCAAGAAATTCGGGACGCGCACTAAAATGGCCGTTGACATTTTCCTGGGCAACCCTGACTCCGAATTCCTTGCCTGCCTCAACAAGACCCGAAAACCGTTCAAAGTATTTTTCGTGCGGAAGCTTTCCGATATTACGCATGCCGTGGATTATTGATATATCGGCACCGAGCATCGAAGTGACTTCAAAACACCTCTTATAGAAATCAACAACATCAAGATAGCGTCTTTCATATTCGCCGAAAAGCATGAATGTTTCCGAAAAAGATGAAAACGGATGCACGGCTGTTATCTTCATACCGTATTCTTCTTTTATTGAATTGAGCAGACTTGCAAAGTCAACCGTTGTTTCGCTGATTGAGTTGAGAAAAACTTCGCAGGTTTTTACTCCTTTTTTACCGAGCGTTTCAAGCGCCTCTTCGGTATTCACTGGATAAAGACAAGATGTTGATATTCCGTAAGACATAATTTTATTCCTCAGATGGTATTATTTTAGATTTGAATCGGAGTGAATTTATATGTATAATTTTTATAGAAGGAGAATGTCTATGAAACACTTATCAAAAATACACCCCGGAGCAAAACGTTTTCTTATTATGGGCACCATAACGGTTATTTTAATTATCATTGCATCAACAGTCCTCTACATAGGTGCAGGACGGTTGTTTGATTATTACATTGCCACCGACATCAGCGAAAAACTTCTTGCCACATCAAGACCTGTTACGGTTGCAGTCTGCGCAGGGTCGTTAGGGCTTGAATATTTTCTTAAAAGAAAACGTTCCGAATAAAATTATACCACAGCGCACATCTTATTTCAACCGTTCAAAAAAGTCGGGAAAAATTAACTTTTTTCTCGACTTTTTTATTTTTATATGTTATCATATTTATAATTATACAAAATCCTTTTTATGGGAGGAAATAACTATGCTCAGAGTTGCTATGCTTTCAAAATGGCACGTTCATGCAGCGGGGTACGCAAGAGAATTCCTTGCAACCGGCAAAGCGGAAATCACCGCTGTCTGGGACGAAAACCCTGACAGAGGAGCAGAATGGGCAAACGAGCTTGGCTGTGATTTTGAATCAGATCTTGATACTCTTCTTGCAAGAGATGATATTGATGCAGTCTGCTGCTGCACACCCACAACAATGCACACTGATGTGCTGATTCGTGCTGCTAAAGCAGGTAAACATATATTCACGGAAAAAACCCTCGCTTGCACCGTCGCAGAATGCAAAGAAATCGCAAAGGCTATCGAAGATAATAATGTTACCTTTACCATCTCATTCCCTCACAAGGCATGGCCCGTTGTTAAATTCGCAAAAGAGCACATCGAAAACGGTGATTTCGGCAATGTTACAAATGTCAGAATTCGCAACGCTCACAACGGCGTAAGCGGAAAATGGCTGCCCGAATACTGGTTTGTCAAGGATGACTGCGCAGGCGGCGCAATGATGGATCTCGGTTGCCATCCGATGTATCTTCTTTCATATCTTTGCGGTAAACCTAAAAAGATAACCGGCATTGCAAACGCAATTTTCGGCACACCCGTTGACGAAAACGCGATTTCAATCATTGAATTCGAAAGCGGTGCAATCGGCGTTTCGGAAACTTCGTTCCTTGCATTTTCATCACCATATACCATTGAAGTTCACGGCACGGAAGGCATTCTTCTCTGGCAGGGCGGCGAAATAAAATATAAGACTATGGAAACCGCAAAGCTCAACAAAGGATTTATTTCTCCCGACAATCTTCCTAAAGAAGATGAAAAACCGATTGTCAGATTTGTTGATGCATGCATCAACGGAACGGGTTCACCTGAGGGTCTCGGTGTGAACGACGCAATCGAGCTTGCCGTTCTTCTTGAAAACTCTTACATATCATACGAAAACGGAACTGCCGTTGAAATAAAGGAGTAAAAAACAAATGAAAACCGAACTTCATTATTATGATATATTTCCCAAGGTTTTTCCTGCGGGAAAAGAAGTTACCGTTACAATAAAGCCTCTCGGCGCTCACGCTGAATTCGAAAATCCCGAAAGCATCGTTCTCAAAGTTTTCGGACTTGATGACGGCAATCCCAGAGATTATCCCCACAGAAAAAACGGTCAGCCCGTTGATTTTGATTTTGACGGATGTATTAAATTCAGATATACATTCCCCCGTGAGCAGCAGTATTACATCCGTATTTTTGACAAAGAAACCGATAAAAGACTTCTTCAACTGAGCGTGTATGCACTTGACGAGGACCTTTGCGGCAGATATCCCCTCATTGGCGACCTTCATATGCACACCTGTCGTTCGGACGGCAAGCAGGCTCCCGCGATAGTCAGCGCAAACTACCGAAAACACGGCTACGATTTTTTTGCAATCACCGACCACAATCGCTACTATCCCTCTCTTGAAGCAATTGAAACATACAAGGACGTTCCCATCGAATTCAATATTATTCCAGGCGAAGAGGTTCATCTTCCCGACCTTCCGCCCGATCACATCAATGACGTTCATATCGTCAACTTCGGCGGAAAATACTCTGTAAATGCAATCCTCAAGGACGAGCATACCGAAGAATTCGGAAATGATATTGACAAGCGCCGTTTCGAGGGGTTCCCCGCTCCCGAGCAGCTTGACGAAGACGGATACAGAGCAGAGGTTGACGCTCTCGCCGCAACTCTCGATATTCCCGAAGGAATCGAACCCTTCACTTATGCAAGCTGTGTATGGGTATTCAACCACATTAAAAAGGCTGAAGGTCTAGGAATATTCTGCCATCCCTACTGGCTCTCAAATGTTCATCAGGTTCCCGAAAACCTCACAGACTATATGCTCAAGACTCATCCGTTTGATGCATTTGAAGTTCTTGGCGGTGAAAACTACTATGAACACAACGGTTTCCAGACTCATAAGTACTATGAAATAAAGGCTCAGGGATATGATTTCCCCATCGTCGGAAGTACCGACAGCCACAGCTCAATCAACAACGTAAATGCATATGTTGCTTCGACAATGGTATTCTCACCCAAGAACGAAAGAGTTGCCATTATAGATTCAATCAAGGATTATTATTCAATTGCAATCGACGGAATCAGCAAGGAATTCAGACTTGTCGGCGATTTCAGACTTGCTCGCTATGCAACATTCCTTCTTCAGGAATACTTCCCGCTTCACGATGACCTCTGCTATGAAGAAGGCAGAGCGATGAAGGATTATGCTTGCGGTGTTGAAGGCGCAAAAGAAACCCTTGAATTCATCAGCGGAAGAATCCAGAAGCAAAGAGAAAAATATTTTGCATTTTAACAGGAGGTAAAAACAATGGCTAAAGAACGCTCACTTGAAGCCGCCGAATTTCAGCATCCCAATAAAATCGGCATCAAGGAAGGCATAGGCTATATGCTCGGCGATGCAGGAAATCTGTTCGTGCTCACCTATGTTTCATCATTCCTTAAAGTATTTTACACAGATGTTTTGAAGATTGCAGAAAGCAAGGTTGCTACCCTTTTCCTCGTCACAAGACTCTGGGATGCAATCAATGATCCGATGTGGGGTGCAATTGTCGCAAAGAAAAAGCCTAACAAAGACGGCAAATTCAGACCCTATCTCAAATGGCTCGCAATCCCCCTCGGCATTTCAGCAATGCTCTGCTTCATTGATTTCAGAACTTTCTCAAGCAGCGATGCAATGGTTCTCGTTTTCGCATACATAACCTATATTGCATTCGGTATGCTTTATACCGGTATGAATATTCCGTTCGGTTCGCTCGCTTCGGTTATTACCGATGACCCCGACGGAAGAACCCTTCTTTCAACCTTCCGCTCAATAGGCGGCGGTATCGGCGGTGCAGCTCCCCTTCTTATCGCGCCGTTCATCATCTATAAAACAGTCGGCGTCAACAGCGAAGGCAAACCCGTTGAAGCTGCTGATGCAAACGGTATGATGATTTTTGGCGTCATTATGGGCGTGCTTTCAATCCTCTTCTACTTCGCTTGCTTCAAAACAACCAAGGAACGCATTCCTTCAGAGGCAGATCCCAAGGTTGATATGAAGAAAACATATCTCGGTATGCTCAAGAGCAGACCCTTCGTCACCTGTGCTCTTGCAGGTGTCCTCATCAGCGGTCAGCTTCAGTTTGCATCACTCAACCAATATCTCTACAAAAACTATTTCGAAAATACAAGTCTTTCCGTTATCGGTACTATAGCAAACTACCTGCCGATGGTAATTATGATTCTCCTTATGCCCAAGCTTGTTAAGAAATACGGCAAGAAAGAACTTTGCGGAATCGGCACATTCTTTGCTGCAGCCGCATCAATCCTTATGTATTTCATCGTTCCCAAGTGCGACAGGCTCACAACCGCACCCGTTGTATTTATGATATTCCTCTTCATCATCGGATTCGGTTACTCATTCGTCAGCATCACAAACTGGGCTGTTGTTGCTGATGTTATTGATTACCAGGAATACAAGACCGGTATCAGAAGCGAAAGCGCAATTTACGCGGTTTATACCTTCTGCCGCAAGCTCGGACAGACTGCCGCAGACACCGGCGGACTTATGCTTCTCAACAAGGTTGCAGGCTATGACGGCGCAACAATGGGCGACAAGGGTTACATCCCTGAGGTCGGCGAAGGAATCCTCTTTGTCTGCACAATAATTCCCGCAATCGTTTATACTCTCGTATTCATCCTTATGCAGTTCGGCTATCCTCTTAACAAGAAAAATCTTGAGCCTGTTTATTCATATGTAAGAAAGGCAAGAGGCGTTTCCGAAGAAACAGCAAATGCATAATCATTAGTAAAATAATAAAGCCATACAAGTTGAATTCAGCTTGTATGGCTTCTTTTTATTCGGGGCTATATGAAGATAATATTTCAATTATATCCTTTTTATAAATATTACTGCCGAGGATATCACCGTTTGCACTAAAACAAATTGCACGGATATCCGTAGGATCTTCATCATAGGGATTTTTGATTTCTTTACTCAAATCAAAATATTCGCCAAGAAATTTGAGTGCATTTCCGCTTGGAAAAATAACATTTCCTTCATTCGTTTCAATTCCCATTCTGTTGAATATATCGAGAATCTCTCTCGTTTTGATATTATACGGATTATCTGTTCCGGGACTCACAAGCCACGCAGGCTGCACCTTAAAGCTGATATCTGCCGTTTTAACTGCTTTTGCAAACTCAACTACATATTCAATAGGAATGGTTTCTTGGTGAAAAGCATCGACAGAAAGCAGAATTTCGTTGACTCCGTTTTCGATAATATCTTTGGCAATAAGCTTTATTTTATCAATATCCCTGCTGAAATATCCGTTTGTTATAAGCTGTCTTTTAGGGATGTTCATTTCCCTTGAGACTTTATGAATTTCACAAACAGTTTCATAGCATAGCAACGGCTCACCGCCAAAGGTCATAACGGATTTAATAGCATATTCTTCGGCAATTTTACGGACTGCGTTTGCCGCTAAAACTTTATCAATGTTTTCCGAGCTTTTATGCTCGCCTTGGGAACAATGTTTACACTTACCCGTACAAGCCATAGTAACAACAAACTCTATGCGATTGAGATTTTTCAAGTATTTGTTCATATGTAATCTCCGTTAAATCAAAACAAATCCTATCAGCAATCCGCCTGCGAAGCCGGAGATATGTTCCAAAGCGGTTGCTTTGCCCACAAGCATTCCGCCGACTGTATAAACGGCAAGAATTATAAGACCAAGAATGGGTAAACCTGAAAACATAACAGTACCGTTTTTAATAGCAAGCATAACAAATACAGCAATCAAACCGTAGATTCCTGTTGATGCACCTTCGCCCTCATGGAGTTTATAGACAAAAGCCATATACAAGCCCGATATAAAAACAGAGCTGATAAAGCAGAGTGCGGTTTTTCCTGTGCCGAGTTGAGATTCAACGGCATATCCGACAATAATGGTAGCTGTTACATTTGAAATGATGTGCCAAGTTCCGATGTGGAGAAGTGATGACGAAACAAGACGCCATACTTGTCCTTTTTTGATTTTCTTTTCAGACAGATGCAAAGCGTGATTTATGTAGCCTTTGTTGTGACCCGACCACAGTTTTTCTTTTAGTGTTACTGTTTCTGTTTTGGGGATTACAATGAAATTATCAAGAATATAAATTAAAACGATAATTGAACATAATGATATTGTAAATATAGGCATATCTTTTCTCCTTTTACTGATTATTAAACCATTTCATTAAATCACTGTAACTGCCTTTGAAATGATAGCTTCTTCCATTTTTGTTAAGACCGATGTTTATCAACCCGAATTTCTCAAGAATCCCGATTGATTTGCTGTTACTGATACTTGCATAAGCTTCAACAAATTTAATATCATCTCTTATACGCGGAATAACAAAGCCGTATAATGCTCTGAAAACACCTTCGCCTTGATATTCAGACTTGAACTGAATTTCTTCCATCATAAAAGTATCTTTATTAATGTAATACTGAAAGAATCCGATAATATTACCATTGTCTTTTATAAGGATAATCTGTCTTTCGTCACGTTTCAGACCGTCGGTTACACATCCATACCAACAGGTATAATCATCTTCTCTGGTATTGCCTGTGGGTGCGATAACCGACATATTATCAGCAAGGATGTTGAAAATATCGTCTGCAACAGCAGAAAACTCAGATTTGTTTACATACCCAAATGATAAATTTAATAAGCGCATTTTTATATCCTTTTCATCAGTTTAAAATATTCGCCGTCTTCATCTGCGCCATCGAACAACACTTCATCAAAACCAAATTTTCTGTACAGCTTCAATGCGTTGACATTATCTTTATCTACACCGATTGTCATTTCTTCATATCCAATTTCTTTTGCTTTTTCTATGAGGAAAGCAAGGATTTCAGTGCCAATACCGCGATTGCGATACTCTTTTTTGACAATCATTCTTGAAACGTATACTCTGCGATTCAGAATAGTGTAATCAGGGTCGCCTGTATCCAGAACCAAGGCGCCCTCACCGATGAATTCGCCATTGATTTTATAAATAAAAACAAGACGGTTGCCCGACTTAATCTCATCAAGCCATCTGTCGGCAAGAGGTTGAGATTTCATATTCCAGATGTTAGCGCATTTTTCGTAGTCGTTGGGATTAAGGCGTTCAATTGTAATATGTTTATCCGTAATATTTTTCATAAATTCATCAACCTGTCGTTTAGTTTTCAGCACAACGGTTTTATCTTTATATTTCTCTGAAATCTCTGCATAGGTCTGTTGTCTTTCTTTATTCCTGCAACCGAATAATGTGAACTTTACAAACCACCAATTAAGGTCATTTTTATATCCGTCTTTTCTGCGTGATTTTGTTCTTTTTAACGCACGATAAAAGCAAGTCAATCGGGGAAGAAGGAGCAAAACAATTAAGTCTGCCTGTTCAAGACGTTCATTATAAAGAAGATAATTATAATAACCGTCAATTATCCAATCATCCTTTGCCATAAACTCTGAAACTTGCGGCAACACGAGTGAATCATCAATGGATTTCCATTCCTTGTCCCACTTAATTGAATCAAGGTGAAGAACTGGTATTTTTTTCTTTTTCAAATATGTAATCAGACAGATAAGTTTTACCGCTACCGGCATATCCTAAAACTGCAATTTTCATAATTAATTCTTTTTGATTATTTCTAAATAATCGACCGCTCCTTTTCTGCTTTTGAAAATTATTATTTGTTTCTCCGATTTGTATTTCTCAAGCAATTTATATATTCCCGGCAGGACATTGTGCGAAAATTCTTTAATAAATTGCATAAACTCCGGATTAATTTCTGTTTCAAGCCAAGGCAAATCATAATGTCCTTTGCCTATTCTTTCCGTTGCCCCCTGAATGCAGACTTCTGTCGGTAGATCAAACAGAAAAACTGTGTCGCATTGCTGAAGCCTTGTTTCAATTGTTCTATTATAATTGCCGTCAATTATCCATTCAGGAGTTTCGAAGATTTCGGCAACTCTTTTATCAAATTCTTCCCTCGGAATATGAGTTTTATCGGGCTTATGCCATATTGCATCCAGATGATATAACGGCAAACCCGTACAATTATTTAGCTTTATGGAGAAAGTAGTCTTTCCGCTTCCAGGGCAACCGATTACTATAGCTTTTTTCATGTTTTTCTCCCAAAAATAAAAGCATCTCCAAAACGGAAATGCCTTGCAATTCATTAAATGATATAAATAAAATCAATCATAAACGGACAAAACAGCTCTCTGATTCATTATATCAATCGTCATTTTCGTTTTGCCCGCCTAACTTACAGTAATTTTCTACATTGTAACACATAAGAATAATTTGTCAAGCATTTTATCGAATTCGCAAAATTGTAAATTAAAAAAGCAAAAATGCAATAAAAAAACCACCTCTATTGAGGCGGTTAATTATCAGATATTCAATACACCCTGAAAACTGAACAAAGATGGAAGAAAACGAAGTAAAGGAAAACTAGAAAAAACATTGGTCAAGCCCTCGACCTATTAGTATTGCCAAGCTGAACGTGTCACCACGCTTACACATGCAACCTATCAACCT